>CAYFYY010000035.1:40103-41588 GCA_964347475.1 uncultured Flavobacteriales bacterium | reverse complement strand
CCGTTCGACTTGCATGTGTTAGGCATGCCGCCAGCGTTCGTTCTGAGCCAGGATCAAACTCTCAAGTTGCTGCTTCGCACCCGACCCCGAAGGCTCGGACACGAATGACAGGATCCCGTCACCCAAAATCACATGGCACGCACCGCCGTGCTGTCGCACGACCGTGCGGTTGGCACATGTAAGTAAAGGATATCGGGCAACAGGACCTTGAGGTTTCGGACTCCATCGGCTCCCCCCGCCCGGCATCATACGATGCCGCGCATTGGGAACCGACGACACAGACCGCCGCCCGCGTATCCCTTCTCATAAAACACAATGTCAAAAAACGCAGCGACAACAAAGTCGGGCTCTCCCGACCCCCCATCGCCAACCCGACTCCCGGGCCGAAGCCCCGAAAACGGGTTCTATATTCTTACCGAGCCAGTGGCCGACCGCTGTGCCCGACACATCATAGCGCGGCGTTTCGCACCACGCTCTGCCGGACGTCGCTACCCGTCGCTTGCCGACGGCGTCCGTCCCAACCGGCGGACACACATATATGACCGTCCGTGGCGTTTGTCCAGCACCAAATTGAGGAAATTCGCATTGCCGTGCGGCACGGCGGCGAACATCCCATATCTGGGGTTTTTCTCCCGGATTTCAATACATCTGCCCGTCAGAGCAGCCCCAGTTCACGCAATTCTTCCGCCAGACCTTGCGGAAGCGCGGCATCTGCCTCCGCGAATCCGATATCGGGCGGCGTGTTTTCGGGCAGCAGGTAGCGCCAGCCTTGAAACGCCCGGCAGCGCCAAGCCTCCACGGCGACCAGCTGAGGGTCGAGGACGAGCCGGCAGCGCCGACGCCCTTCGCGGTCGGTGTCCGCTTCGATGCCGACGAGACGTTGGCGCACCCGTATACGCCCTTTGATGACCCAGTAAATGGAGCCGCCGGCGAGCAGCTCTGCGCTGCGCCGCGGCACATTCCGCGTCACATGGCACAGACTGCCGCCCGCGGCGCCGACCTCTCGGAGGCGCCGTTTCTGCACCTGTGCCAAGTGCTCGGGGGTCTCGATCCCGACGGCGAGCTTGACAAGATTGAGCGTGGCCGGCCTGCGCGGATCGGTCATGACCTGCCGCCAGACGGGGGCGCGCGGCGTTCGTTGCGGATCTCCACGGCCGTTCGGGTGCGCCGATCCGGGCCGAAATAGGCTCGGGTCCGGATGAACGGGCGCGCATCGTCTATCACGTTGGCGATGCTGCGCGAGAGTGCCAGTGGCGTGACCGGTTTGTGAAGCAGCCCGCTCACACCGGCATCGCGCGCCTTCCCCATATGACGCTTGTCGGTATAGGCCGTCACCATGATCACCGGCAGATACGGATTGGGACTGCGCGACTCGTCGCGCACAGCCAGCGTCAGATCGACTCCGTCGTCCGGCGCCATTCCGTAATCCGTGATCAGCAGGTCTGGAATTTCCTTCATCGCCAGGTCCTGGATGCTTTCAATGCC
>CAYFYY010000035.1:0-40093 GCA_964347475.1 uncultured Flavobacteriales bacterium | reverse complement strand
CGTGATCAGCAGGTCTGGAACTTCGCTGCAGATTGCTGCGAACGCCTCTTCACCGTCGCACGCTTCGCGGATGCGGACGGCTCCGATCATCTCGAGTACGGATCGGTGATATGCACGCATCTGCTCGCTGTCGTCGGCCACGACGACATCGAGCCCCTCCATCTTGACCAGCATCGCGCCCGTCGTCCCCGCACGATCCTTTCGCGAATCACTGTTGAAGCCTGCCCAATCGCGTGAATCGCGTCAACCGACTCGGTCGATTCACGCCGCTGTTTCCCTGGCGGCAAGTGCGCGAGCAACCCGGGAGGCGGCCGGGCGACCCAAGATCTCGCTGATATAGCGTCCGGCTGAAACCAGCGCCGACAGTTCGACACCGGTGTCGAGACCCATCCCGTCGAGCATGTAGAGGACGTCTTCCGAAGCGACGTTTCCGGTTGCCCCCTTGGCATAGGGACAGCCGCCCAGCCCCGCCACCGAGGAATCGATGACGCAAACACCGCGTTCGAGGCACGCCAGGATGTTGGCCAGCGCCTGGCCGTAGGTGTCATGGAAATGGACCGCAATCTTGTCCCGCGGCACCGCCGTTGCGACTGCATCCACCATATTCTGCGCCAACAGCGGCGTACCGACGCCGATGGTATCGCCCAGCGAGACTTCGTAGCAGCCGAGGTCCACCAGACGCTGGGCGACATCAGCTACGACGGATATTTCGACGGCGCCTTCGTACGGGCAGCCCAGAACGCAGGAGATGTAGCCGCGGACCCGCACCCCGTGTGCCAATGCGGATGCACAGACCGGAGCGAACCGGTCGAGGCTCTCCGAGATTGAGCAATTTATGTTCTTCTGTGAAAACGTTTCCGACGCAGCCGCGAACACGGCGATTTCGGTGATGTCGGACGCCAGCGCTCCCTCCAGGCCTTTCATGTTGGGAACCAGCACCGGGTAATGAACACCCGGCCGCCGCTTTATTCCGGCGAGAACCGCGGCGGTATCCGCCATCTTCGGCACCCATTTCGGCGATACGAAACTGCCGGACTCGATGACTTTCAGCCCGGCATCGGCAAGTCGCTCGATGAGCTCGACCTTCTGCGCGGTGGTCACCGCCCCGGGCTCGTTCTGCAAGCCGTCGCGGGGACCGACCTCGACCATTCTGACATGTCGGGGCAGCGCCATTCAAAATTCCCAGATACCAGAAAACGACATCGCACTACCGTGTCGAACACCTGCGGCGCGTTCAACAGTCTGCTCCAGCCGGATCGGCTGCCGGCGCGGGTTTGCCGCTCCGGCGCGCCGTCGCCCGCTTCGGTGGCCTCTCTAGAACGATCTTCTGAGACCCACCAGGAACGCGCTGTTGATATATTCGACCGATCCGAACCCGACGCCGCCCCCGACGTTGAGATCCTCCGTCACAAACAGCCGATAATCCAAAGTCAGGTTCGTCGCCGGCACGATTTCGATGTCGGCGCCGACGATCAGTTGAAACGCCAGCACCGTGTCGTCGAACTGCCCGTTGCCGATCCGGTAATCCACTTCGGCGATGCCGATGCCCGCTCCAATATGGGGCTGAACAGCGGACTCCAGTGAGATGTCGAACAATGCATTTACCAGCAACGCGGTCGTTTCCGCCTCACCGGCGATGGCGACGCCGCCCCGCGAATCGAGATCATTCGCCCGGTAGGACAGATCGGCTTCCAGGCGGGCGTTGTCCTGCACAAAGAACCCGGCATATGCACCAAGAGCAAGGCCAAGGTCGTAGCTCGCGTCGACCCCAGCCGCGTTGACGTTGCCGTCATGCGTATAATTAAGTCCGCCGTATCCGCCCACATACCATGCTTCCGCGTTCGCTTCAGCGGCAATAGAAAGAACCGCAACAGCCGCGAGCGCACCAAGAACCTTGCGCATACCCATACTCCCGTGAAATCCGTCGCTGATGTCCGCCGGAACCGTCGGCCGAGCCCGTCTCGAACCAGTATAACAGCGTCGTCAGCGAATAACAGAAGCCACGGTGGTGGAGCGCCTCAAAAGACAGTGCGCAAACCGAGCGTGAATGTCGACTGGACGGTATCGATCTCAAACGACGTGGCCGATGCGTCGGCGAATTTGATATTTTCAGAGACCAGATACCGGTAATCAAATGTCAGCGTCGCGTTCTCGGAAATGTTAACGCCAAATCCGACAATGCCCTGATAGGCAAGGGCGTAGGTCTGATCGTCGATCGCCGGCGCGGCGGCGAGGTCGGGGATGGCTTCGATCGTGTAGCGGGCGCCGCCGCCACCGATCCCGATATACGGCCGTAGCGGGGTCGTCGGGCCCAACCCATACAGGCCCTCGTTCCCGATCTCCAGCTCGTAAAGCGCATTGATCATCAGGCTCAGGCTGGTCAGACGCCCGCCATCGTTTGCGCCCGCGATCTTGTCGATGTCGTTGCCGCGCCAGGTCAGTTCGCCCTCGAGCCGCAATCCGTTCTGCGCCATATAGCCAAAGGAACCGCCAAAGGCGGGACGGTGTTCGTACGAGGTTGGAATGTCGGGGCCGTATTCAAGGTCGCCATTGTCGACCACGTTGTAGCCGATATGCAGGTCCAAGTAATATTCCTGGGCGAATGCCGTGATCGGCGCACTGTAAACAGCAAGAGCGGCCGCAATCGGCAGAATGATCGTTCTAGGATGTCGCATCTTGGTCACTCTTGCACATTCCTGGCGGCTTCGTTGTACGCGGGATTTCCTGCGAATCCCGGGACGCTCCATAATCTCCCTTAACTCTGCAAATAAATGGTTAATGACGGCCGAATCCAGCCGAACCCGATCGACCATCGCATGACTGCGGACTTGACATAGGGGACGGCGACTGTATCTTCCCCGACACGTTGCTTCGGTCTTAGCCGGAGCGGAACCTTGCGACTGGGATTGGCCGCCATGGCAAAGCCGAATACTGTACTGATCCGACTGGTGAGTTCCGCCGGGACCGGGTTTTACTACGTCACCAAGAAGAATCCGCGCACCCAGACCGAAAAGCTGCAGTTTCGGAAATACGATCCGGTGGCTCGCAAGCACGTGACCTTCAAGGAAGCCAAGATCAAGTAGACCGGTACCACGCGTCTGCCACCAGATACCGCCCCTCGCAGGGGCGGTTTTTTGTGCCGGATCGGTCAGCCGGTCGCGCTGCCCGGAAAGGTTGCAATTGTGGCAACAATTTGTTAACCAGTTCTGTTGATCATTGCGTCGGGGACACACAACAACCTTGGAAAACAATGAAAAGCGGGCCATTTCTGGACGTCAGGAACTGCCGAACCGGCACGCCTAGCACCTTCCGCCGCCAGCACGTAAAGCTCGCCATCATACTGCTGGTCCACGCCTTCGCCTTCGCCGCCTCGCGACCCGCGCTGGCCGAGTCCGCGGCGCTTGTCATCGATGCGGACACCGGAACGGTTCACTATGCGTATCGAGCCGACGCGCTGCACCCGCCGGCTTCGCTGACCAAGATGATGACCCTTTACCTGGTGTTCGAGGCCCTGCGCGATGGCCGCCTGAAGGCGGGCCAGCGACTGAATGTTTCGCGACAGGCCGCGCACCAGAGGCCCTCGCGTCTCGGGCTGCGCCGCGGCAGGACAATTCGGGTGGAGGACGCTGTCCTCGCTTTGGTCACGAAATCGGCCAACGACGCTTCGGTGGTTCTTGCCGAGGCCCTGACCGGATCCGAAGCCGAGTTTGCCCGACGCATGACGGAGCGTGCGCGTTCGCTGGGGATGACGGGGACGGTGTTCCGCAATGCCTCGGGCCTGCATCACCCCGAACAGACGACGACCGCACGCGACATGGCGCGGCTCGCCCGCGCCTTGATTCGGGATTTCCCGAGCCAGTACCAGCTGTTTTCCACCGAGACGTTCGTCTGGCATGGCCGTGAATTTCGCAACCACAACACGATGCTGGCATCCTATGCGGGCATTGACGGCGTCAAGACCGGATACATCCGGCAAGCGGGATTCAATCTCGTGGCCTCCGCGGTCCGCAATGGGCGTCGGCTCATTGGAGTGGTTCTTGGCGGCAAGAGTGTCGAGCGGCGCGAATGGATGATGGCCACAATGCTCGATTACGGGTTCCAAGTGTCGGAAGATGAGGATCCGCAACCGGAAACGTCGGCATTGCCATACGTGACGGACCCGTCGGGCGCGTCCGCGTTCGACGTCGTGCTGCGCAGCGTAAGGGCGCCAGAGCCGCAAGCGGATGCGGCCGGCCAGATGTCGGAAGATGACATGGTCGACGAGGAGGCCCATTCCGGTCTCGATGGCGCATGGGCAATCCAGGTCGGCGCCTATCACAGCGCGCCGCCAGCCATGGAAGCGGCGACGCACGCTGCGGAGAGATTCCCGTCACTGCTTGGACACGCCCGTGTCCTGGTGACGCAGGTTATCCGCGGTGGTCAGCGCATGTTTCGCGCCCGCCTAACCGGACTGTCCGAGAGCGAGGCACATTTCTCGTGCCAGCAGCTGACCCGGCATGGCATCCCCTGCCTTGCCATAGCTGACACCGGTGAGTTCCGTAGCGCCAGCCTGGTCCGCTAGCGCGTTCGTCGCCAGGAGTGCAGCCCGTTCCCTCAAAAGGCGGGCGGCGTGACACCCGAAAGCGACAGCTGTTCCGAGATTTCCGACTTCAGCCGGGACAACGCGTCGTCGTCGCCCGCCTCACACCGGACGACGAGCGCACTCTGCGTGTTCGATGCGCGAAGCAGCCACCAGCCGTCTGTCGTCGTAACCCGTACACCGTCGGTGTCGTCCACCGATTTCTTTGCGTCGGCCACCAGTCGCCCCTTGACCTCGGCAACGATCAGAAACTTGCGCGCTTCGTCAACGTCGATGCGGATCTCCGGCGTATTGACCATGGCAGGAAGACTGTCGCGCAGAACCGCCAACGGAACGCCGGACGCGGCGATCAGATCGAGCACCCGCACCGCCGTATAGATCCCGTCATCGTATCCGAAATAGTTGTCCGCGATGAAGATATGGCCGCTCATCTCTCCGGCAAGCGGCGCCGCGAGCTCCGCCATGCGTGCCTTGATGATGGAGTGCCCGGTCGGGCACATGACCGGCTTGCCGCCAAGCCGTGCGATCTCGTCGAAGAGCATTTTGCTGGCCTTGACATCCGCCAGGATCGGCGCCCCTGGATGTCGCGCCAGCACATCCCGTGCCAGCAGCGCCAGTATCTGGTCGCCCCACAGGATTCGCCCCTGTCCATCGATCACGCCGATCCTGTCGCCGTCGCCATCAAAGGCGACACCAGCGTCGGCACGATGTTCGCGTACGGCCTCTATCAGCTGGACGAGATTTGCCTCCACAGTCGGGTCCGGATGATGTGCGGGAAAGGTCCCGTCGATCGCCTCGTTGAGCAGGACGTGCCGACCCGGTAACTGCGATACCAGATTGACGACGACGTCGCCGGCCGCCCCATTGCCTGGGTCCCAGACAACACACAGTTGGCGGTCTGCCGTATAGCCGGTGCGCAGCCGTGCGACGTAATCCGGAATTATGTCGACGTCCTCGGCGCGGCCGGACCCGTCGATCCAGTCGCCGCGCGCGGCGGCTTCGCCGAGGCGCTGGATATCCGCGCCCCAGAACGGCTGCCCGTTGAGCGTCATCTTGAAGCCGTTATGGCCCGGCGGATTGTGGGAACCTGTCACCATAATGCCCGCATCGACATCCAGCACTTTGGTCGCGAAATAAAGCGCAGGGGTCGGGCCCCGCCCGATCCGACGCGCAATCAGGCCGGTTGCCGTTATCCCGTCGACCAGCGCCGCCTCAAGTTCCGGCGAGCTCATCCTCCCGTCATAAGCGACGGCCACAGAGCCGCCACCGTTGCGGGCGACGAGGGTGGCCAGCGTCCGACCGACCGCCGCCGCGTCCGCTGTTGTCAGATTCTCTCCGACGACTCCCCGTATATCGTATTCCCTCAGAATCGTCGCATCGAAGCGGTGTCCGCCGCGCGCCACGTTCAGTTCCCTCCTACGACGGGCCGGCCGACTGACATGTAGCGAAACCCGGCCTCGGCCATTTCAACAGGCCTGTAAATGTTCCGCAGGTCGATCATGAGCGGCTGCCTCATCAGCGCTTTGACGCGCGCCAGATCGAGCAACCGGAACTCATTCCATTCGGTGATGATTACGACGGCGTCCGCGTTTTCGACTGTCGCGTAGGCGTCGCGGCACCAAACGACGTCGGGCAGCAGGGGCTCCGCTTCCGCCATTCCCTCGGGGTCGTAGGCACGCACGGCCGCGCCGGCGGTCTGCAAGGCCGGCACGATATCCAGGCTGGGCGCTTCGCGCATGTCGTCTGTATTCGGTTTGAACGTCAGGCCGAGCACCGCAATGGTCTTGTGCTCCAAGGATCCGCCGCACGCTTCAATTACACGCGTCGCCATCGCCCTCTTTCGTTTGTCGTTGATCTCCGCGACCGTTGCGACTATGCGCAGCGCCGTGCCGCATTCCTCACCGGTACGGACTAGCGCCATCGTGTCTTTCGGGAAGCACGACCCACCGTATCCGGGCCCGGCATGAAGGAACTTGGAGCCGATCCGGCCATCCAGGCCGATGCCCCGCGCTACATCCTGTACGTCTGCGCCGACTTTTTCACACAAGTCGGCGATCTCATTGATGAACGTTATCTTGGTGGCAAGAAAGCTGTTGGCGGCGTACTTGGTAAGCTCCGCCGTTTCCAGTGACGTGAACAGGATCGGCGTTTCGATCAGGTACAGTGGGCGGTACAGTCTGCGCATGACGTCACGCGCCCGTTCGCTGTCGGCACCGATGACGACCCTGTCGGGCCGCATGAAATCGCCGATTGCAGCGCCCTGCCTCAGGAATTCCGGGTTCGAGACGACATCGAAATTGGCGCCCGGCCGCCTTTCCCCGATGATGCGTGACACCGTGCGCCCGGTGCCAACCGGAACGGTGGATTTCGTGACGACCACCGTATAACCATCGAGCGCATCGGCGATTTCTTCCGCAACCCCGTAAACATAGGACAGATCCGCATGGCCGTCGCCACGCCGGCTCGGAGTTCCGACGGCGATGAACACGGCATCGGCAGTCGCGACGGACGCCGGAAGATCGGTCGTGAATGAGAGGCGGTCCGCACTCACGTTGTTTTCGACAAGTTGTTCCAGTCCAGGCTCGAATATGGGAATCTTGCCAGCGTTCAGCTTTGCGATCCTGTCCGCATCCTTATCGACGCAGGTCACGTCGATGCCAAACTCTGAAAAACAGGCGCCGGATACGAGGCCCACATAGCCCGCGCCGATCATGGTAATCCGCATCGAATCGTATCCTTAATTCCGCGTCGCGTCCGGCCGCTTTTCACTGGCGTAATCAGCGAGAATGCGCCGCACCCCGTCGGCGAGGTCGGCACGCTGCAACGCGAACGCGATATTTGCCTCAAAGAATCCCAGCTTGTCGCCGCAATCGAACCGCCGGCCCTCGAACCGAAGACCATGAAACGGCGTGGAGCCGACCATGCGCGCCAGCGAGTCGGTCAGCTGTATCTCACCGCCGGTGCCCACCGACGCGCGCTCGAGATGGGCGAAAACCTCCGGCAGCAGGATGTAACGTCCGATCACGGCAAGCGTCGATGGCGCACGCCCCGGGCGGGGCTTTTCGACCAGTCCCCGTACCTCGGCGAGGCGGCGATCATTATTCTTTACGTCCAGGATGCCGTAGCGCTCGGTCTGGTCACGCGGAACATCGGTGACCGCAACCACATTCCCGCGTGTCTTCTCATGAATATCGATCAGTTGCTTTAGGCAGGGCGTGTCGGCGAGCACCAGGTCGTCGGCGAGCAGCACGGCGAACGGCTCGTCGCCGACAAGATCGCGCGCGCACCAGACAGCGTGCCCGAGACCGCGCGGCTCGCCCTGCCGGGTGTAGGCGACGCGTCCCGGGCCAGGACGCGCCGCTTCGACTTCGGCAAGGCGTTCATTTGCGCCGCGCTCCCTGAGCGTGTTTTCCAGCTCGAAGGAGATGTCAAAGTGATCTTCGATGGCCTGCTTTGCACGGCCGGTCACAAAGATGAAATGCTCGATACCCGCAGCGGCCGCCTCTTCGACCGCATACTGGATAAGTGGCTTGTCGACCACAGGCAGCATTTCCTTCGGCATCGCCTTGGTCGCCGGAAGGAATCGGGTCCCAAGACCACCGACCGGAAACACTGCCTTGCGAACCCTCTTTGCCATGCGACATTGCCTATCCGGAATACCCGGTCAAATGGACGCACGCCTATCTGCCATGCTGGCCAATCCTATGCAAGCGGTGCGGCAGGACGTCGCCTCGCGTGCGCCTAGCAATCGAGGAGAACATCTCGAGCTTCGTTAAGTTTGGCGGCGAAGTAATCCGAACCGCCCTTGTCCGGATGGACCAGTTTAATGAGCCGCCTGTGCGCGGCGAGGATTTCCGCCTTGTCCACGTCAGGCGAAACACCGAGAACCCTGCAGGCTTCCGCCACCTCCATCGCGCGCGCGCGCTGTCGCGGTCCGCTCGCCCCGTCGGTGTTGCGGTGTCGCCGTTTTGCTCGGTAATCGCCGCGTTCTTCGGCTTGGTCACGGGCTGCATCCGACTGCAGGAGAACTCTGCGCAGGATGGCAACAGAATCCGGGTCGGATGCGGCCTCTTGCATGACAGCCTCCAGCTGGCCCAACGAGAGCTCGGACAATTGGCGACCCTTGAATTTTCCACGAATGATATCGCCGTCCATCATCGTGGCATCCGGATCAAGAATGACGTGCAGAAACTGCGTACGCAGCAGCGGACCGTCGTGGTCCCGCAATGTCGCGGCACGCGGCACGAAGAACCGGTGATCGAGCAGAATGGCGATCGCCGGCAGGATCCAGACCGCCACGGCAGCCACCCAGGGTGCCAGGCCGGCCATGACGGCGAATGGCAGCCCGATCAGGCCGGATCCGATTGCCAAGTCGCGCAGGCGGCGCAACCGCTGCCAATCCGGGCCAGCCGTCAGAACACGGACGAGCGCATATCCGAGATACAGTGCACCGAGCCCGGCAAGCACCCAGAGCAGCGTTATCTCCCCCCGGCGATCGGGCGTTTCGATTTCGAGAAGGATCGTGCCGCGCCCCACGAACAGCGTAGCGATACTCATCGCCGTGCCCCCTCAATTGCCCAACAACAGATCTTTGGCCTCGTTGATCTTCGACGCCAGATAATCGGACCCTCCGTGGTCCGGATGGGACAGTTTCATCAGCTTTCGGTGTGCCGCCCGGATCTGTTCTTCGTTCGCGCCGGGCGACAGGCCGAGGACCTTGTATGCCTCTTCCTGTGTCATTGCGCCGCTCGGCGCCGACCCCGGTTTGCCGCCGGCGCCGTCCATCGATTCGCGCCACGCAGCACCGTGCGTGCGGTCCAGGTACGCGGCCAGGACATTGAGGGAGTCCGTATCCGAAGACACGTCAGCGGCGAGCGCACGCAATTCGTCGAGCGACATCGAGGACAGTGTTCGCCCCGCAAAAGTGCCTGTCACGACCGTTCCGTCCAGTTCTCCGGAATCGTGGTCCAGGGTCATCCGCAGGAATTTCGTGGCAACCTCGGAACTCTGCCCGGCCTCCGGCCGCTGCCAGCCCGCGCCGCCCCCGCGGCGACTGAACAGATAATTCGCAACCGGCAGGAACAACAAGGCCGCAAGGGATTGCCAGGGCAGCCGGCCGCTCACAACCAACAGCAAACCGACCATGACAACCACCGCGACCGCAAGATTGCGCAAGCCGCGGGCCAAGGCTGCGGGGCTCGCGCGGACGTAATGATTGACGGCAAGTATGGCAAGGAATACCAGGCCCGCTACGATCAGCAGCCACTGGAGAGCCATTACTCCCTCCCGCGGATCTGACCAGTCAGAAGCGGCACGGCCTTGCCGCCCTGCCTTTGCCCGAACTCGATCAGCGCGCGTTTTCCGCCTGCAGCGTATACCGCAACGGCAGACAGGAGCTCACGGAGTTGCTGTGCACTCCCCGCATCGAAGGGACAGTACGCACCGCCGGACAGTCGCGCAATTTCCTGGAACGCCGCACGTACATCAGCCGCGTCGCCTTCCTGAAACATGAAGACGGGAACGCCGAGCAGGCCGAGCTCGCCGGCTTTCTGGCCAAGCGGATCGATATCTTCCTCCAGGGCATCGCCCACGAAAACCAGCGCATTCACCTTGCGCTTGCGCGTTTCGCGCTCGGCATGCGCCAGGACCTTGCCGACTTGGGTATGCCCGGCGCGGCAGGTCACGCTCGTCATCAGGCGCAAGAGGCCGTTGGGATCGCTGACCCAGTGGCTGGCGCGGCATTCGCCAAATCCCCGGTAATAGACGAGCTGCACGTCGAGCCCGCCGAGCGCGGCCGTTTCCTTGAACATCTCGGCCTGAATTCCGCAGGCGAAATCCCAGGTTGGCTCACGGCTCATGGTCGCGTCCATCGCGAAGATCAGGCGGCCACGTTCCCCCGCCACGTTGCGCGCCGGCAGGTCCGCGACTTTCTTCAGAAAGTCGTCCACATCGCCACGGCTGGACTGTGTCGGTAGCTTCGCCACGATCGGCCCTTCAGGCTTCAGCACGATCAGGAGGAGTAGCGGTCCTGTCGATGTACTTTATCTTGGGAGCGATTCCAACCGGATCAACTGCAATCGCCGTCAGGCCGCGACGTGGCTGCGAATGGGGAGGTCAAGAGATTCGTGCACGGCCCGAAGCAGGTTGCGAACTTCGTGCCGCGCCGCCACATGCGACATTCTGCGGCGGCTGTCGCCGTCTGCCGCGTCGACATCGAACAGAGTCAGGCCCTTCAGGAACAGCTCGCGAAAGATCACACGTTCGCCGAAACCGGGTAGCGCCCTGAACCCGAACCGCTCAACCAGCTCCTGCATGACGGTATCCATGGCCCGCTTGTTGTTTGATTCAAGCGCGCTGAGACGGTTGCGGAGGACAAGCCACTCGGTCGATCGTTTATCGCGGTTCAGTTTGATTTCGCGTTGCTGCCATACCGACTCGGTATAGTGCCCCGGACCTACGACATTGTATTCCAGCGGCGAGATCTTGGCGATGACATCGAGGTCGATAAAGCTGTCGTTCACCGGTGTGATCAGAACATCGGCATGGCTGTGCGCGTGCGCGCCCAATATCGTATCGTTGCCCGGTGTATCGATGACGATGAAATCGGAACTCGATTGCAGCCCCTTCATGAAACCGTCGAAGCGGGACAGTTCGGCACCGCGTGCAGACGCAACCGAGCCGAGCGCGCTTGGCGAGAATCGTCTGAACTCCGGCATCGGCAGCTCCAGACCCTTGGCTTCGCAATAGGCCGTGCGACATTCGAGGAACCTGTTCAGGGTCCGCTGCCGGAAATCAAGATCGACACAGGTTACCGAATGACCGCTGTCCATCAGGCCGAAGATCAGATTGATTACGGTCGTTGACTTGCCGGACCCCCCCTTTTCGTTTCCAACGACGACGCAGTGCGTGCGCCGGCCATCGGTTTGGTATTCCGCGGCGTTCAACATTAAGCCAGACCCATTCAGTTCCGTCGCGTCAGTGCGACAGCGAAATTTCCTGACAGCATGCCGCCCAAATCGTGTAAATTCGGTTTACATGTTGGATTTTAAGTACATTTTGATCCTTTTTGCGGGCGCCATCGTCAGCGCGTGCCAGTCTCCGCAACTTGTTGAGGACAGGCTGGTTGCGGCCTTTGGCGAAACCATGTTCGGCGATCGTGGTCTCGCGCATAACAGCTCCGAAACAGGCAACAACGAATTACGTCTGTCGAAGTGGCACTCTTCGGTGGCGATCAGCGTCATGGAAGCGGCAACACCGGAAAATATCGAATTCGTAAAGAAGACGCTGGACCAGTTCGGCGAGTTGACGGATCTGGACATCGTTCATGCGACGCCCGGTGACGCCTCGGCCCAACTCCGCGTCTTTTTCAGCGACAAGAAGGATTTCGTGATCAACAACAACCAGCGAGCCGCGTGTTACGCACATTCACGTAGCGGTCGCGACAATCGGCTGGAAATGGCCGAGGTGTTTGTAGCGCGCATCGACGAGAACAAATGGCGGACTGAATGCCTCGTGCACGAGCTACTGCACGCCTTCGGCTGGCGCGGTCATACCCATCGCGTGCGATCCGCCATCAGTTACATGCATGGCGAGACCGAACTGACGCGCTGGGATCACTATCTGATGCAGACTCTTTACGACCGGCGCCTCGAGACGGGAATTTCCCGAGAGGACGCGATGCCAAAAGTGCGTATCATCATTCATGAACTTCTGAACGATGGCTGAGCTATGCGCCTAAATTCAAGAAACGGGGAGACAATTGAAACAGGGAGCAAAACCGTGGCTGGCCGTGGCGCTGTTCGCGTTCGCCGGTGCCTGCACAGCCGGCGATATCGGAGCGGATTACGTCAGCGTCAGTGAGGAGCAGAGCGGGCTGCTGTTCTATGGAGCCGGTTTGGCGGGGGGATATCGGCAGTTCATTGCCGGCACTGACCGCAGGTTCGTGCGTCGGACGGTCGCCAATTACGGACCGCAGACCGGCAGTTATCCGTTGGCCCGAATTCGTTATGCCGAGATGCCGGCCGGTCGCCAGATCAAATACGATTTCGCCGCGGCAGCGACGATCGGGCACTGGGGCCTGTTCAGGGGCCGAAGCATCGAAACTGGCGCCTCGGGAACGACATCCAACGCCATGGGCCGCATCGGATATGCCACCGCACGCGCCGACGGCGTTGCCTGCGTGATCTGGCGCCAGCCAATGGGACTCCGGGAGGATGGGGGTGCCGGAACCCGGCTCATCAGCGGCTATTATTGCCGTGGTGTGGGTCCGATGATCACCGCCGTCGAGGCGGAGTCGATCGTCAAACAGATCGGTCACCGCGAATATGGCCCGATCGAGCCGCCGATCGGCTGGAGCGACGCGGGAACACTGTCGATCGCAGTCATGTGGAAGAACGCTTCGTCTGGCCTGGACCATTTCCGCGGCATCATTCGGGTCCCCAGGGATGGCCAGCACGGTACCATTCACGTCGGGCCGCGTGGCGGCCGCAAGTGCAGCGGGCCGCTGGTCCCGGCCGGAGTCCGCGAAGGTCGAACGGTGATGAAATGGTCGCTGGCCTGCAGCGACGGGCTGACGGCAAAGGGCTCCCTGCGATACCGGCAATGGGACGAATACGTCATCGGCGAGGGCGAGGACAGCGAGGGCCGGGACCTTGCCCTGATCGACTGATGCGCCGCGATGAGGCACATGGCCCCGGAAATCCGATTGTCGCGACTATTCCAGGACGGGGTGTCATGCTGGCCCGGCATATGGTTGAATAATCGACAATCCAGACACGTGATAACGGGGGAGGTAATGATACGGCATGCAAGGAGGATTCTGGTACTGGCCGTTTTCGCGCTTGCCGGGGCCTGCACCAGCGGCGACATCGGGCCGGAGTATCTCGAGGTCAGCGAGGAGGAGAGCAAGCTGCAGTTCTATGGGCCCGGCCTCGCGGGCGGTTACCGGTTGTTCCTTACGGGAAAGGACAACCACTTCGTTCGCCGGACCATAGCGTCATACGGACCGGTATCCGGTGAGTTTCCGTTTGCCCGGATGTATCTTGCGGAAACACCGCCGACGCGGCATTTCACGCGTGTCCAGCCGGTCAAGGAAGGTCTCGAACAGTGGGACTGGTTCCGGGGCAAGGCGCTGGAGATCGGCGCGAGCGGTGACACCGCCAACGCCATCGGTCGCATCGAGTATGCCGCCGCCACCGCCGATGGCATCGCGTGCGTCGCCTGGCTCCAGACCTTCGGTCCGCGTGAGGGGACCGGCGTGGGAACGCGCGTGCTGAGCGGATTCTATTGTAAGGGCAAGGGCACGATGCCCTCTACCGCTGAATCCGAATCCATCGTCAGGCTGATCGGTCACCGCACATATGGTGCGATCGAACCACCGGCGGGCTGGACCGCGTCGACAGCATCAACGAACAGGACCGGCTCGATTTCGATTCCGATTCAGGTGATCTGGGCCAACGATTCGTCGGGGGTCGACATCTTCGGCGGCCGGATCCGGATCCCGGAGGGGCAAGAGAATGGTGTCATTACCTTGGGTGCCGGCGCCGGGCGCCAATGCGAGGGAGTCGTGAACTACGACAAGCGGGAGAGTGACAGGCTCTTCATGCGATGGCTTCTTACCTGCGCCAATGACCTCAACGCCAGCGGCACCCTGACGATGAAGGACGTCGGAGGCAGCACCTATGTGGTCGGCGAGGGCAAGGACAACAGAGGGCGCAAGGTCTCGCTGATCGAATGAAGCGTCTTCAGGTTGTCTTCTTTCCCCGGCGCAACGACTCCCAGTCGGCGTCGCTCATCATGTCGCCGATGAAATTGAACTCGCCGGCGCCCTTCAGCCATTCGCCGCCGTCGATGGTCACGACCTCGCCATTCACGAATCCGGACGCGTCCGACATCAGGTAGCTGGCCAAATTGGCCAACTCGATATGCTCGCCGGGACGGCCGAGCGGGTTGCGTTTCTCGATCATGGCGGCCAGCTCCGGCTTGGGGACCAGGCGCTCCCACGCACCGGGCGTCGGGAACGGGCCCGGCGCGATGGCGTTCAGGCGGACGCCGCGGCCGCCCCACTCGACGGCGAGGCTGCGCGTCAGTGCCAGCACTCCGGCCTTGGCCATGGCCGACGGAACGACATAGGCGGAGCCCGTCCACGCGTAGGTCGTCACGATCGACAGCACGGTTGCCCTGTGCCCGGACTCGAGCCACCGGCGCCCGCAGCCGACGGTCACATACGCGGTCCCGTGCAGGACGATGCCGAGCACAGCATCCACCGCGCGCGGCGACAGGGTCTCGGTCCGCGCGATGAAATTCCCGGCGGCGTTGTTGACCAGGCCGTCCAGCGGAGCAACGCGCCAGATCTTGTCGAGCATGGCACCGACCGCCTCCGCATCGCGGATGTCGCAGACATGGCTCTCGGCGCCGCCGAGCACGGCAGACGCCTCCTTGAGCACCTCCGGGCGGCGGCCGCAGATCACCGGGACCGCCCCGAGTTCGCGGAACCGGCGCGCCATCGAAAGGCCGAGGCCGGTCCCGCCGCCGGTCACCAGAATGCGTTTTCCTGCCAACAGATCCGCCTGGAACATGGTGCCGTCTCTCTCCCGTCGTTCTCCACTCGAGGATACTGGTTTAGCAGCGTTTCGGTCGTCTGGCATCATCCACCGAACGGGGCTAGAGTGCATCGGAACGGGGCGGCCAGCGGGGGCAACGCCGGATGGGTGCGTATCGGGGCTTTGCGATCTTGCCACCGGAGCCGGTGCGCGCGCGGACCGGCCCGCCGGGTCCATGCTGAAACGGGCGCGCAGCTACGCCGAGGCGGTCACCGCGTTCCGCTGGAACGTTCCCGCCTCGTACAATATCGGCGTCGATGTATGCGACCGTCAGGCGGGGAATGCCCGCGCGCTGATCTGCCGCGATGCGGAGGGACGGCTGACCGAATACAGTTTCGGCCAGCTCAAGAAACTCTCGAACAAGCTTGCCAACGTGCTCGTGGCCCGCGGCATGAGGCGGGGCGATCGGGTCGGCATCCTGCTGCCCCAGGCGCCGGAGACGGCGGTCGCGCATATCGCGGTCTACAAGGCCGGCATGATCGCGGTGCCGCTGTTCACCCTGTTCGGAGCGGACGCGCTGGAGTACCGGCTCAAGGCGGCAGGCGTGCGCGCGCTAGTCGCCGACGCCAACGGGCTCGGCAAGATCGCAGCCATCCGCGACCGCCTGCCCGACCTCAAGCTCGTGCTCTCGACCGACGGTCGCGGCGACGGCGCCGAGGATTTCCACAGCCTGCTGGCTCGCGCCTTCGACAGCTTCCAGCCGACCCCGACGCGGGCCGACGATCCGGCATTGATCATCTTCACCTCGGGGACGACCGGCCCGCCGAAGGGCGCGTTGCACGCGCACCGAACGTTGCTGGGGCACCTACCAGGGGTCGAATTCCCGCACGAGTTCTTTCCCCAGAAGGGCGATCTGTTCTGGACCCCGGCCGACTGGGCCTGGATCGGTGGCCTGATCGACGTGTTGCTGCCGGCCCTCCACCACGGCGTGCCGGTGCTGGCGTACCGGGCGCAGAAATTCGACCCCGAGGACGCCATGCGCCTGATGGCGCAGCATCGGGTGCGCAACGTCTTCATGCCGCCGACGGCGCTCAAGATGCTGCGCCAGATCGGCCCGACGCCGCTGTCCGAAGGCTGCCATCTGCGCTCGATCGGCTCCGGCGGCGAGACGCTCGGCGCGGAGCTGCTGGCGTGGGGCCGGGAGACCTTCGGGCTGACCATCAATGAATTCTATGGCCAGACGGAATGCAACCTCGTGGTCGGCAACTGCGCCGGCATCATGGAGGTGCGCCCCGGCTCGATGGGGCGTGCCATTCCCGGCCACCGCGTCGGCATCGTCGACGACGCCGGCAACGAGCTGGCCGACGGCGTCGAAGGAAACATCGCAGTCCGCCGCCCGGACCCGGTCATGTTCCTCGGCTACTGGAGCGACCCGGAGGCGACGGCACGCAAGTTCGCCGGCAACTGGCTGCTCACGGGCGACCGGGGCATCCGCGATGCGGATGGCTATTTCCGCTATGTCGGACGCGACGACGACGTGATCACCACCGGCGGCTACCGGGTCGGGCCGGGCGAGGTCGAGGACTGCCTCGCCCGGCACATGTCGGTCGCCATGGCCGCTGCGATCGGCGTGCCCGACCCGCTGCGCACCGAGAGCATCAAGGCCTTCGTCGTGCTGCGGCCCGGCTACGAGGGCACGCCGGCCCTGGCGCGCGAGATCCAGGAGTTCGTCAGGACCCGTCTCGCCGCCCACGAATACCCGCGCGAGGTCGAGTTCGTATCCGCCCTGCCCCTCACCTCCACCGGCAAGATCATGCGCGGCGAGCTGCGCGCGCAGGAAGCGGCGAGGCGCGGCGAGGCGTGACCGCCGTGCGGCGGCCTGTCTCCCCCTACAGCCGCGCCAGCCGCTCGGTAAGCAGGGCATAGAAGCCGTCGGCGTCGATCTCGTTCAGCACCAGCGCGTTCGGCGCCTCGCCTTCGATGCCCCACCAGTCGACGACGGTGCGGCCCATCGTCAGCTCCGAGCTTGTCTCGATGCGCACCCGCGCGCGCCGGCCGGCGAACAGGTCCGGCTTGAGGAGGTAGGCGATCACGCAGGGATCGTGCAACGGCCCGCCGGGCATGCCGTAGCGGTCCATGTCGAAGCGGTCGTAGAACGCGAGCATGCCGGCGACGGCAGCCGACACCGGGGTGCCGATGGCGCGGATCGCGTCGAGCCGCTCGGGCGTGGTGATCGCCTTGTGGGTCACGTCCAGCGGGTGCATGACGACCGGCCGGCCGCATTCGAACACGACGTGGGCCGCGTGCGGGTCGACGTAGATGTTGAACTCGGCCGACGGCGTGGTGTTGCCGGGGGTCATCGCGGCGCCGCCCATGAGCACGATCGCGGCGATGTTGGGCAGGATCTCCGGCGCCTTGACGATGGCCTGGGCGATGTTGGTCAGCGGCCCGGTCGGGCACAGGGTGATGCCGTCCCGCCCCGCCTCCAGGCATTCCGCGACGATGAAGTCGACGGCGTGCCGCGCGTCGAGCGCCAGCGCCGGGGCCGGCAGGTCGCAGCCGTCGAGCCCGGTCTTGCCGTGCACGTGCTCGGCCGTGACGAGCGGGCGCAGCAGCGGCCGCGCGCAGCCCGCGAACACGGGCACCTCGGTGCGGCCGGACAGCTCGACGATGCGCCGCGCGTTGGCCTGGGTGCGCGGCAGCGGCACGTTGCCGGCCACGCAGGTGATGCCGCGGACCTCGAGCTCCGCGGGCGAGGCCAGCGCGAGCAGCAGCGCCACGGCGTCGTCCTGGCCGGGGTCGCAGTCGATGATGATGGGGCGCGCCGGCATGGCCCCAGCGTCCCCGGCGGCGGGGCGGTCTGTCAAGCGGCCGCATGGCCGGCTCCCGTGCGTTACGCGGAACGACCCCATGCGCTAGGGTTTTCAGCGGGTTTGCGGCGCCCCTGTTCGGGCCGGAACACGCGCCCGTGCCGTGCGCCGCCGATATCCCCGCGGCCGCCTGCGGTATCGGCGCGGCGCGGTCGTGCGGCCCGCCCCGACCGCCGCGCACCCGCGCCAAGTCACCGCTCGCGACTCGCGGCCCGGAGGCGGCAAATTTCCTGTCCCGCTTCCGGTCCGGAAATTGCGCGCGAGAGGGGCGAGGCGGCGCAAAATTGCCGCCCCGCAAATCCCTTTGCAACAAACGGTCTTTTTGCACGAGGTGGCGGTTTCGTTACCTCTCGTTAAGGCATTTCGGGCCTATATCTGAGACGGAAAATCGATCAGGTTGCGCCCGCGGCAGAGGGCGGGCGATTGCGAGGAAACATGCCCGTCTTTTCGATGAAGGATTTCGACGACCACCAGCAAATCGTGTTCTGCCGCGACGCGGCCTCTGGCCTCAAGGCGATCATCGCCATCCACAACACGGTGCGCGGCCCGGCGCTCGGCGGCTGCCGCATGTGGCGCTACGATACGGAGGAGGACGCGCTCGTCGACGCGCTGCGCCTGTCGCGCGGCATGACCTACAAGTCGGCCCTGGCCGGCCTTGCCTGCGGCGGCGGCAAGGCGGTGATCATCGGCGATCCGGCCCGCGACAAGTCCGAGGCGCTGTGGCTCGCCTACGGCCGCTTCGTCGATACCCTGGGCGGCCGCTACGTGACCGCCGAGGACGTCGGCACGCGGCCGGCCGACCTCGAGATCGTGCGCCGCGCCACGCGCCACGTCGCCGGCATCGCCGAAGGCGGCGCGGGCGACCCGTCGCCGGCGACCGCGCTCGGCGTCTTCACCGGCATCCAGACCTGCATCGCCGAGCGCCTCGGCCGGGTCCGCATGAAGGGCCTGAAGGTGGCCGTTCAGGGGCTCGGCAATGTCGGCTATGCGCTGGCCGAGCGGCTGCACGAAGCGGGCGCCGCGCTCATCGTGAGCGACATCAACGAGGTCGCGGTCAAGAAGGCGGTGCGCGAGCTCGGCGCGACGGCGGTCCCGCCGGAGGCGATCCACGCGCAACACGTGGACGTGTTCGCGCCTTGCGCGCTGGGCGCCGTCGTCAACGATGCGACGATCGGCGAGATCCGCGCCCCGGTGATCGCCGGCTCGGCCAACAACCAGCTCGCCGAGCCGCGGCACGGCCGCCTGCTTTGGAAACGCAACGTGCTGTACGCGCCGGACTACGCGATCAACGCCGGCGGCATCATCTGGGTGAGCCACGAGGCGCCGAAGTTCGACGCCGAGGCCGCGACCGCGCACGTGCTCGGCATCGGCGACACCCTGAGCGAGATCTTCACCCGCGCCCGTAAGGACGGCGTCGCCCCCGAAGTCGCCGCCGACCGCATCGCCGAGGACCGGTTCAAGGCCCGTAGGGACGAGGCCGCCTGACCCCCTCCCCAACCCCTCCCCCGCAAGCGGGAGAGGGGCTATCACGAGCCAGCCCGAAACACTTGGCCCTCTCCCGCCCGGGCGGGGGAGGGTTGGGAGGGGGTGGGCGACGCCCTCTTTTCCCCCACCTTGCCCTCTCCCGGCAGACGGGGAAGATACGTATAATTGGCCGTGACCACGCTCGAAAAATCATTCCCCTCCGCCCTTGTGGGGGAGGGAATAGATTCGTGTGACTGAAGCCTCTCGCCGCCACGCGCCGGATCGAAGATCCACCGCCTCGCCCTGCCGCCGGCTCGTGCCGGGCACGGCGCTGTCGAGACGCGCGGCCCTTGAGTATCCGGCACCCCGCCTGACCTGCCACGGCGATCGCGGTTTGCGATTTCCCCGCCGCAAGCCCGGGGGTCATCCGCGATCGATGCGCGGTCTCGGCCGCGCAACCGTTTGTCTGGGCTGGCTGATTATGCTTCACTGTCGAAACGCCGGCTGGGATCACGGACGATCACTGGAGCCGCGATCCGCACCTGCACTCCAACGATTTTACGGGGAGGAATTCCGATGAGAAGACTCAGTACTGGCGCGGCCCTGGCCGCGGCGCTCGCGATGGCCTCAACGTCCGTCATGGCGGCGACCGAGATCCAGTGGTGGCATGCGTTCACCGGCCGCCTCGGCGACCTTCTGGCCGAACAGGTCGCGCAGTTCAACGCCAGCCAGAGCGACTACGTCGTGGTGGCGACGCACAAGGGCAATTACTCGGAGACTCTCAACGCCGGGATCGCCGCCTTCCGCGCCGGCGAGCAGCCGCACATCCTGATGGTCTTCGAGGTCGGCACGGCGACGATGATGGCGGCCAAGGGGGCCATCAAACCGGTCTACGAGGTCATGGCCGAGGCTGGCGCGACATTCGACCCCGACGCCTATCTCGGCCCGGTCAAGGGATACTACACCACGACCGACGGCCGCATGCTCTCGCTCCCCTACAACTCGTCCACGCCGGTGCTGTACGTCAACCGGGACGCCTTCAGCGGCGCCGGGCTCGACCCCGATATGGACCTCTCGACGTGGCAGAAGGTGGGCGCGGCGCTCGATGCGCTGAAGGCGGCGGGGCACGCGTGCCCGCTGACCACGGCGTGGCAGAGCTGGGTGCATCTGGAGAACTTTTCCGCCTATCACAACGTCCCGTTCGCCACGAACGAGAACGGCTTCGCCGGGCTCGACACGGAACTCGCGTTCAACGGCCCGGTGCAGGTCAGGCACATCCAGACGATGGGCGACTGGGCCAGGGACGGCAAGTTCATTTACGCCGGGCGCCGCAACGAGGGCGGTGCGAACTTCCGTGCCGGCGAGTGTGCGTTGTTCACCGAGTCCTCGGCCGGCTATGCCGGCGTCAAGGCCGAGGCGAAGTTCGCCTTCGAGATCCGGCCGCTGCCCTACTGGGAGGGGGTCGCGGGTGCGCCGCAGAACACGATCATCGGCGGTGCCTCGCTGTGGACGCTGTCGGGCCATGACGCCGAGGAGTACAAGGGCGTGGCGGCGTTCCTGAACTTCCTTTCGTCAACGGACGTCCAGGCCAAGTGGCATCAGAACACCGGCTACCTGCCGATCACCCTCGCGGCCGCCGCGCAGACCAAGGCGCAGGGGTTCTACGCGGCCAATCCCGGCACCGAGATCGCCGGCATGCAAATGACCGCCAAGGCGCCGACGGCCAATTCCAAGGGGCTGCGGCTCGGCTCGTTCGACCAGATTCGCGCCATCATCGACGAGGAACTCGAGGCCGTGTGGTCGGGAGACAAACCCGCGCAGGCGGCGCTCGACACCGCCGTGCGGCGCGGCAACGCGTTGCTGCGCCGGTTCGAGCAGGCGAACCGCTGACCTGAAGGCCGCCCGGGGGCGCACCGCCCCCGGGCGCCGCACCGCATGGAAAAGGCCGTCACTTTCAAAGGCTGGCTGCTGCCGCTGCTGCTGGTTGCGCCGCAGCTGGCCGTGACCGCGATCTTCTTTTTCTACCCCGCCGGCCAGGCCGTCTGGCAGTCGGCGTTCATTCCGGACCCGTTCGGGCTCAGGTCGCAGTTCGTCGGGCTCGGCAATTTCGAGTTCCTGCTGGGCGACCCGTACTACCGGGCGAGTTTCGCGACGACGGCGCTGTTTTCGGGTCTCGTCACCCTGGTCTCGATGGGCGCGGCGCTCTACCTTGCGGTGCTGGCCGACCGCCTGATCAAGGGATCCGGCACCTACCGCACCCTGCTGATCTGGCCCTACGCCGTCGCCCCCGCCGTGGCCGGCGTGCTGTGGCTGTTCATGTTCAACACGAGGGTCGGGGTCGTCTCCTGGTATCTCGGCTTGCTGGGTTACGACTGGAACCACGTGCTGAACGAGGGCGAGGCGATGGGCCTCGTCGTGGTGGCGTCAGCCTGGGGGCGGATCAGCTACAATTTCCTGTTCTTCCTCGCCGGGCTGCAGTCGATCCCGCGCTCGGTGATCGAGGCGGCGGCGATCGACGGCGCGCGGTTCTGGACCCGCTTTCGCACCATCGTCTTTCCGCTGCTCTCGCCAACCACCTTCTTCCTGCTCGTGGTCAATATCGTCTATGCCTTCTTCGAGACCTTCGGCGTCATCCACACCATCACCTCGGGCGGCCCGCAGCAAGCGACGACGATCCTCGTCTACAAGGTCTACGCCGACGGCTTCGTCGGGCAGGATCTGGGATCGTCGGCCGCGCAGTCCGTCATCCTGCTGATCGTCGTCGGGATGCTGACGATCATCCAGTTCAAATACGTCGAGCGCAAGGTACATTACTGATGTCGGGGATGGTGGAAAAGCGCGGCGCCGGGCTCTGGCTGACCCACGCGGGCCTGATTCTCGGCGTGCTGATCATCTTCTTCCCGATCTGGCTTGCGTTCGTGGCCTCGACCGTCACCCAGCCCGAGATCGTGCGGCCGCCGATGCCATTGCTCCCCGGCGACCAGTTCTTCAAGAACTACCGCGACGCCCTGGTCTCGGGCGTCAACACGCCGGTGGCGCGAATGCTCGCGAACTCGGCGGCGATGGCGCTTGGAATCGCGTTCGGGAAGATCGCGATCTCGCTGCTGTCGGCCTTCGCCATCGTCTATTTCCGCTTTCCGGGGCGGCGGCTGTTCTTCTGGCTGATATTCCTGACGCTGATGCTTCCGGTCGAGGTGCGGATCGTTCCGACCTACGAGGTGGTGGCGGGTTTCGGCATGCTGAACAGCTATTCGGGCCTGATCTTCCCGCTGATCGCCTCGGCCACGGCGACATTCCTGTTCCGCCAGTTCTTCATGACCGTGCCCGACGAGCTGGCAGAGGCGGCGCGGGTCGACGGGGCGCGGCCGATGCGATTCTTCTGGGACATCCTCCTGCCGATGAGCCGGACGAACATCGCCGCGCTTTTCGTTATCCTTTTCATCTACGGCTGGAACCAGTACCTCTGGCCCCTCCTGATCACCACCGATCCGTCGATGAACACCATCGTCATGGGCATCAAGCAGATGTTCCCCTCCGGCGATGACGTCGCGAACTGGCCGGTCATCATGGCGACCTCGCTGCTTGCGATGCTGCCGCCGGTGCTTGTAGTGATCTTCATGCAAAAGCTCTTCATCCGGGGGCTGGTGGACACCGAGAAATAACCCATGGCCACGGTCACACTCACGAACATCCGCAAGAGTTTCGGGCCCACCGAGGTCATCCACGGCGTGGACATCGACGTCGCCGACGGCGAATTCATCGTCATCGTCGGCCCGTCCGGATGCGGCAAGTCGACGCTGCTGCGCATGGTGGCGGGCCTCGAGACGGTGACCACGGGCGAGCTCCGGATCGGCGACGAGCGGGTGAACGAGAAGGAACCCATGGACCGCAACATTGCCATGGTGTTCCAGAACTACGCGCTCTATCCGCATATGAGCGTCTTCGACAACATGGGCTACGGGCTCCGCATCGCGGGAACGCCGAAGGCGGAGATCGCCGAGCGCGTGGCGAACGTGGCGAAGCTTCTGCAGCTCGAGACGTTCCTCACCCGCAAGCCGCGCGAGCTGTCGGGCGGTCAGCGCCAGCGCGTGGCGATGGGCCGCGCGATCGTCCGCGAGCCCGACGTGTTCCTCTTTGACGAGCCCCTGTCAAATCTCGACGCCAAGCTTCGCGTGCAGATGCGCCTCGAGATCAAGGCTCTGCAGCGCAAACTCGGGGTCACGTCGCTCTACGTCACCCACGACCAGGTGGAGGCGATGACCCTCGCCGACCGGATGGTGGTGATGAACGCCGGCAACGTCGAACAGATCGGTGCTCCGCTCAAAGTCTATGAGCAACCGGCCTCGCTGTTCGCCGCCCAGTTCATTGGCAGCCCGTCCATGAACGTGCTGCGGGGGACGGCTGGGGGCGCGAACGTGACGCTCGAGAACGGCGCGGTCATCGCGGCCGCGGTCGACGCGACAGGGCCGGTTGTCGTCGGCATCCGCCCCGAGCATCTCACGCCGGATCCGGAGGGCGGGATCGCCCTCGATACCACCATGAGCGAGCCGCTCGGCTCGAACACGCTCGTCCATGGCATGCTGAGCGGCACGGAAAGCGAGCTGGTCGCAAGCTTGGCCGGCGTCCACCGTGAGAGCGAATTGCGGGGCACGATGCGCTTTTCGGTTGACGCGTCGCTGACCCATGTGTTCGACGCCGCGTCCGGCCACAGAATCGACTCGGTGCGCGCCGGTGTGACCAGGCATGCGAAACGTCGGTAGAGGCCCGCTCACCCCGCCGCCAGCTCCACATGCGCCAACCCGTGCAGGTGGCCGCCCAAAGTCATCAGCTCGTGCATGGCGGCGGCGACGGCGGCGGCGGGGCCGCATTCTCGGGCGACGTCGCGGTCCTCGACGACGCGAAAGCGCATATCGATGCGGCGGAGCGCCTCGGCGCCGGAAAGCCCCGAGCGGAAGCGCGCCTCGGTGTGCTGCAGCGCCGGGTGCAGCCAGCTGTTGAAGGCGGCGACGGGCGAGGCGTAGTCGAACAGCACGGCGACCGGGGCGCCGCCTTCGCCGAAACGCGCGGCGATGCCGCGGAACAGCTCCCGCACCTCCGCGGGCGCAAGGTACATGAGGATCCCCTCGGCGGTCAGCACCGCCGGCGTGCCGGGCCGCCAGCCGGTGCGGTCGATCCAGGCGAGGTCGGTGACGTCGCAGTCCAGCATGCGGTAGCGCCCGGTCGGCGCAACGAACTGGCGCTTGACCGCGATCACCTCCGGCAGGTCGAGATCGACCCAGCGCCGCGCCGCGCCGGCGAGTCGCCGGAATCTTGTATCGAACCCGGCGCCGAGCGCGATGCCGAGCCCGTCCGGATGGGCCGCGAAGAAGTCGCGGCAGCGCGCATCGAACCATCTGGCGCGGCAGACGATGCCTCGCATCCAGCCCGGATCGGTACCGAACAGGTCGGCCGGCACGCCGAGCGCCGCGGCGATGTCCTCCGCCGCCTCGTCGGCGAAGTCGAGCTCCGGGAACTGGACGCGGGCGCGGGCGCGCGCGACCAGCGGGATGAAGGCGGTGCCGGCGCGCACGGAAAAAGCGTCGAGCGAGAACGGCCGGTCCGCCGGAACGGCGGGGCGCCGGCGTCGCGATCGGCGCGGCGGCGTGTCCTTGACGGTCGGCATGGGGCTCCTGGCGGTCGGCCCTGCTTCAGCCGGGACCTGTCCCGCAAAGCTGGCACGGGGAGAGCGGTCGCGGCATTGATGTGGGTCAAGACCGTGCAACGTAAAGTGGTGCCGGCGACGGCGACAGCCCGTCTCGTTACCTGCCCGCCGGCCGCCGCGTCACCGGAACACGAGGCTGTTCGCGGTCAGGAAGCGGCCATCGAAGGCGACCGGCACCGGCGTGCCGTCGGCGGGATCGTCGGCGCCGCGCCAGGCCTGGACGTGCAGGTGCGGCTCCGCCGTGTTGCCGGAATTGCCGACCCGGGCCAGCTTCTGGCCGACCTGGACCGCATCGCCGGCCGCAACGCGGATGCTGCCGTTGCGCAGATGGGCGAGCACGACCCGAAGGTCGTCCGGTGCGCAGCGCAGGATCACGTGGTTGCCGGCGGGACGGGCGCGGTCGACGCGGCCGGGCGCGAGGTCGGGCCGGCCGTCGGCGGCGACGGCGACCGTCCCGGCGCACGGGCTGAGGACTGGCCGGTCGTAGATCGCATACTGCTCGAGCCGCTCCGGCCACAGCGCGGAGGCGCGGTTTCCGAGCGGCGTCAGCGCCACCAGGTCGATCGCAAGGGCGCCGCCCGGTGCCGCTTCGTGGAACGGGTTGGCGAGGCGCCCGGCGCCCGCCTGCAGGGCGGCATAGGCGCCGGCCGGCAGGGGGAAGGCGAGCGGCCGCGGCGGCGCGGGCGGCAGGCCGGCGAGCACGAAGGCCGCCGTCAGCCCCAGCGCCGCGACGCCGGCCAGCACCGTCAAGGCGAGCGCGACGGGGCGGACCCGGCGCCGGTACGGCGCGCGCAGGCAGCGCCACGCCGCGACCGCGAGGGCGACGAGCAGCAGCGGCCGCAGCCAGTGGCTGAGATACGACCACGGCCCCGAGAGGGCGAGGAACACGGTGATACCGCCGACGAGGCCGATCCGGGCCGCCGCGTCGATAACGCCGCGCGGCCGCGCGGCCGCGAGCCAGGCGAGCAGGGCGACGGGAATGGCGAGCGTGGCAAATCCCAGCGCCAGGGTGAGGCCGGGGAACAGCGTCATGTCAGTCGATCCGGCAGCAGCTGCGGGCGGCGCAGCTTACCGTCATGCGCCGGCCGGCGCCAACGGCGCGTTGCGGATGGACGTTCCGCCGGCGGCCAACCTCGTACGCCTCAAGTGGGTGACGGCTGCAGCGGCCCTCCGACCGAAGGCGCATAAAGTATGTTGGGCGCGACTACCGAGCGACCTCATGCTTCGAGACGGTTGCTTCGCAACCTCCTCAGCATGTGAGGGCACAGGCGTTGGAGCCTCATGCTGAGGAGCGGCGAAGCCGCGTCTCGAAGCATGAGGTCGCGCCGATGGCCTTCGCCAATTTCACCTGACCGGACATTGCTCAGCCCGCCTCCCGGTGGCCCGGCCGCGAGCGGCGGATCGCGCGGGACAGGATGATCACCGGCACGATCCCGGCGAGCACGATGGTCAGCGCCGGCAGCGCGGCCTCGGCGATGCGCTCGTCGCTGGCGTATTCGTAGGCGCGGGTCGCCAGGGTCTGGAAGTTGAACGGGCGCAGGAGGATGGTCGCGGGCAGCTCCTTGAGGACCTCGACGAAGACCAGGGTCGCGCCGGCCAGCACGCCGCCGCGGATCAGCGGCAGGTGGACGCGCCACAGCGTGCCGGCGGGCCCCGCGCCGAGGGTGCGGGCGGCCCCGTCCATGCTGGGGGTAACCCGGGTCAGCGCCGAATCGACGGCGCCGTTGGCCAGCGCCATGAAGCGCACGACATAGGCGAAGATCAGCGCCGCCACGGTGCCGCTGAAGATGAGGCCGGTGGAGATGCCGAACACCGCTTCCATGGCCGCGTCGATGGCATGGTCGAGGCCGGCCAGCGGCGGCACCGCGCCGACGGCGAGGACCGAGCCGGGGATCGCGTAGCCGATGCTGGCGAACCGGGTGAGCCCGGCGAGCAGGCGGCCGCCGTTGAGCCGCACCCCGTAGGCGAGGAACACGGCCGCGGCGATGCAGGCGAAGGCGGCGAGCCCGGCGAGCATCAGGCTGTTCCAAAGATCGGTGAGGAAGCGCGCGTCGAGCCCGCGCGCGAGGTTGCCGAGGGCATGGTCGCCGAGCACCAGCGCCGGGATCCCGAAGCCGAGCGCGATCGGCAGCGCGCAGGCCGCGACGGCGGCCCATTTCGCCCAGCCGGCGAGGCGGTAACCGGGCAATTCGCGGTAGCGGGTCGTCGTCTGGTGGTAGCGCTGGTGGCGGCGCGAGCGGCGCTCGATCCAGATCAGCGCCAGCACCAGGACGAACAGCGTCGCCGCCATCTGCGCCGCCGCCGGCTCGTTGACGTCGAGCCAGACGCGGTAGATGCCGGTGGTGAACGTGTCGACCGCGAAATACTGGACGGTGCCGAAATCGGCGAGCGTTTCCATCAGCGCCAGCGACAGGCCGGCGACGATGGCCGGGCGGGCCAGCGGCAGGGCGACGGTGAAGAAGCTCTCCCACGGCCCGCGGCCGAGGATGCGGCTGGCCTCGAGGAGGCACACCGACTGCGAGACGAAGGCGGCGCGGGTCAGCAGATAGACGTAGGGGTAGAAGACCAGCGACATCATCGCGATCGCCCCGTCCAGCGAGCGGATGTCGGGGAACCAGTAGTCGCGCGCGCTGGTCCAGCCGAACAGGTCGCGCAGCAGCACCTGCACCGGTCCGGCATATTCGAGCAGGTCGGTATAGACGAAGGCGATGACGTAAGCCGGCACCGCCAGGGGCAGCAGCAGCGCCCATTCGAAGACGCTGCGGCCGGGGAAGCGGCACATCGAGACCAGCCAGGCCGGGCCGACGCCGGCCACCAGCACGCCGATGGCAACGCCAAAGAACAGCCGCAGGGTGTTGTAGAGGTATGCGGGCAGGACCGTCGAGACGAGGTGCGTCCAGACGCCGTCGTCCGGCGCCAGCGCCATGGCGAAGACCGCGACGACCGGGCTGGCGACGACCAGCGCAAGAAGGACGGCGCCCGCCGTCCAGGCGTCGAGACGGGGGCGGCGCCAGCGCCGTCCCCGCCAATCCGGTCCCACCGGCTGTTGGGTTTCCTCGAGCACCGCCATTGGTCAGGCGGGTCCCGCTGTGGTGAAAGAAGTCTTCGAACCGGCGGAAGACCGGGCGTCGCCCCCCTCCCCGACCCCTCCCCCTCTCAAGGGAGAGGGGCTTTTCTTGCCGATCGCCCAAGAGAACCCCTCGCCCGCCGGGGCGGGGGAGGGGTCGGGGAGGGGGTGGGATCCCGGCACAGCCGGGACAATGAGCGGTGCCGGCATTCGCGATACGGTCCTTACCGGTAGCCGGCGCGGTCGTAGATCTTGATCGCCGTCGGCACGAGCTCGGCGATCCGCCACAGATCGGTATCGTCGGCCTTGAACTTGCCCCACGAGGCGACCTCGGGATCCCAGGCCACGCCCGGCTTGACCGGGTATTCGTAGTTGCTGCCGGCGTAGTAGGACTGCGCCTTCTCGGAGCTGAGATACTCGATCAGGCGCACGGCGTTGTCGCGGTTCTTGGCATATTTGGCGACGCCGGCGCCCGAGATGTTGACGTGCGTGCCGCGATCCCCCTGGTTCGGGAAGACGACGTTGATCGACTTGGCCCACTCCTTCTGCTCGGGCTCGGCCTCGTTATGCTTCATCGCGCCGATATAGTAGGTGTTGATCAGCGAGATGTCGCATTCGCCCTGCCAGATCGCCTTGACCTGGGCGCGGTCGTTGCCCTGCGGCTTGCGCGCGAGGTTTTCCTTGACGCCGTTGGCCCAAGCCTGCGCCGCTTCCTCGTCCTTCGCCGCGATGATCGAGGCGAGCAACGACTTCATGTAGACATGGCCCGACGAGCGGGTGCAGATGCGCCCTTTCCATTTCGGGTCGGCGAGGTCCTCGTAACGGGTGATCTCGCCCGCCTTCACGCGGTCCTTCGAGTGGACGATGACCCGGGCCCGCACCGTCAGCCCGAACCATTTGCCGTCCGGGTGCCGGTACTGCGCCGGGATGTTGGCGGCCAACACGTCCGAGGCGACCGGCTGGAAGGTGTCCGCCTCGACATGCTGGCGCAGCGTGGCGATGTCGGCCGTCAGCACGGCGTCGACGGCGCTGTCCTCGCCTTCCGCCTGCATGCGCTTGAGGATGCCGCCCTTGACATACTGGACGTTGACCTTGATGCCGCTGTCCTTGGTGAAAGCATCGAGCAGCGGGCGGATCAGGAACTCCTGGCGATAGGAGTAGAGGTTCACTTCGCCCCCGTCGGCCAGCGCCGCGCCGGCGAAGGTGGTGATGGCGGTGATCGCGGCGACCGCCAGATATCCGGATTTCTTGAACGTCGTCATCGTGGTTCCCGTTATTGTGTTCCCGTTGGCATTGGCCGGGCCGTCACGGATTGGCTGCGACGGCCCGGGCGCGTTTTTTCCAAGACTGTGGCGCGATGTTAGTTGCGAATAATTCTCAATTGCAACAGAAAAACGCAAGACCGCCGGTTGCGTCAGGAAATGTTACGGAATATCAGAATGTTACGGCGGCGGACAAATTGTCGCAGGCACCCGCGGGGCGACCGGAGCCTCCTCTACCAGTTCATCGAATGCAGCATCAACAGGACGTTGTGCTCCCACATAGAGACGTAATCGGGCGCCGGCCCGCCCGGTCGCGACAGGCTGCCCGGATAGAGCTCGCCGCCGAGCCCGACTCCCGCCTCTTCCGCAATCATCCGCGCCAGCCGCTGGTCGGTGCCGCTTTCGACGAATACCGCCTTGACCGCAGCAGCGTGGATCTCGCCGACCAGGCCGGCGATGCGCCGGGCCGAGGGCTGCGACGCGCTGTCCGGCCCCGTTGGCGAGAGGATCCGAAAACCGTAGTCCTGCGCGAGGTACGCGAAGGCGTCGTGGGTGGCTACCACCACGCGGGCCTCGCGAGGGATGAGCGGCAGCACGTTGTCCATCAACTCCTGCAATACCGACAGCCTGCCCTCGAACGCCGACAGGTTGTCCTGGAAGGTCCCGGCGTGGCGCGGTGCCGCCGCGGCCAGGGCTTCGGCGATGACGCGGGCATAGAGCCGTGCGTTGACAAGACTGTGCCAGGCGTGCGGGTCGGGCCCGCCCGAAGGGTCGGCGATCGGCGTGACGTCACGGCTCGCCACCACCAGCGGGCCGCGGTACCCGGACGCCGCGATGGCCCGGTCGAGCCAGCCTTCGAGTCCCAGCCCGTTGACGATGACGAGATCGGCGTCGGCGAGCTGCCGCATGTCGCGCGGCCGGGGGTGCCAGGCGTGCGGATCGGTCTCCGGCGGGACCAGGCTGGTGACGGTGACATGCTCGCCGCCGACCTGAAGCGCGATATCGGCGATGACCGAAAAGCTGGCAACAAGCCTGAGGCGCTCCTCCGCCCGGGCCGGGGTGGCAAGTGAGAATGCGATGAGGAAAAGCGAAACGAAGGGAAGAATGCGTCGTCTATCCATGTCGATGATGCACCGGTTGTCTGCGCCGCAGGACGCCGCCCTGCGGCCCCGCGAACAAGGAAACGCCATAGGCGGCCCCGGCGACCAGCACGATCGCGGGGCCGGACGGCACGCCGGCGTGCCATGAGATGAGCAGTCCGCCGTAGCCCGACGCCAGCGCGATCGCCACCGCCGTGACCACCATGCGCCAGACGTTGTGCGCCCACAGCCGCGCCGCCACCGCCGGCAGGACCATCAGGCCGAGTGCCATCAGTGTGCCAAGCGCCTGGAACCCGGCCACGAGGTTGAGGACGACCAGCGCCAGGAACAGCATGTGCCAGCCCCCGCCGCCGCCGACCTGTTCCATGAATTCCGGGTCGAAGCTCTCGGCGATCAGCGGTCGCCAGAACAGCGCCATCGCCACCATGGTGACGCTGGCGATGCCGGCGACGACAAGCAGCGACGGGGTGTCCACCGCGAGGACGTTGCCGAACAGCACGTGGGTCAGGTCGACGCTGTTGCCGGCGAGCGAGACAATCAGCACACCCGCAGCCAGGGCGATGAGGAAGAAACCGGCAAGGCTCGCATCCTCCATCAGGCCGGTCGCACGGGAGGCCAGGCCCGCAAGCACCGCCACCGCGAGCCCCGCGACAACGCCGCCGAGCGCCAGGGCGGGCAGCGACAGCCCGCCGACGACGAAGCCGACGGCGGCACCCGGCAGCACCGAATGCGCCAGCGCGTCCCCCATCAGGCTCATGCGCCGCAGCACCAGCAGCACGCCGACCGGGCCGCCACCCAGCGCCAGGGCAACGCAGGCCGCCAGCGCCCGCTTCATGAAAATGAAATCGGCGAACGGCGCCAACAAGACATCGTAGCTCATGCAGCGTCTCCCGGGCGCATCAGGCCGCGGCCCAGAAATTGCGGTCGGCGGCGCAACGCTCGCACAGATGCCGCGCCTCGCTCAAATTGTCGGGGGTCAGCACCTGCGCCGTCGGGCCGCACGCCACCGATTCGTGCGCCAGCAGCATCGTCCAGCCGAAATGCCGCTGCGCCAGGTCGAGATCGTGCAGCACCGCGACGACGATACGGCCCTCGTCGCGCCAGCGTTCCATCAAGCCGAGGAGGTGGGCTGTGGTGTCGGTGTCGACATTGGCCAGCGGTTCGTCGAGCAGGATCGCCGCCGCGTCCTGCAGCATCGTCCGCGCGAACAGCGCCCGCCGGGTCTGGCCGCCCGACAAGGTGCCGATCGGCTTGTCCGCCACCGCGGCAAGGCCGACCGCGGCGAGCGCCGTCGCGACCTCGTCGCGCTGCGCCCGGGTGATGCGCCGGAACCCGCCGCTGCGCGGCCACAGGCCCATCGCCGCGACGTCGCGCACCGAAATCGGAAAGGTCCGGTCGAAACCGGCGCGTTGCGGCAGGTAGGCGATGCCGCCCGCGCCGGCGCCGGCCAGCCGCACGCGCCCCGTCTTGGGTTTCAGCAGGCCGGCAATCGTCTTCAGGAGCGTGGTCTTGCCGCTGCCGTTGGGGCCGACGACGGCGCACAGCATCCCCGCGGGGAAGCGGCCCGTGACGCCGTGCAGCACATCCGCCCCGTCGTAGGCGACTGTCAACCCGTCGATTTCAATGGATCGCGCCACGTTATGCCCGAATTCAGATCTTACGGCGACGGTTGCCCCGGCCAGAGGCTCCCGGCCCGGCCGGTCAGACGGCCCACAGCACGCAGGCCCAAATCACCACCGTCAATGCCGCAGCCACGGCCAGCCGGCGGCCCGCGCCCATGTCCAGCACATTCGCGGTATCACGCCGCACCATTGCCACCGGTCCCCGCACGTCCCAACAGAAATGTTATGTTATAACATTCCGTATCATGGATGCCAGCGGTTTGTTGCCACACCGGTTCACCCGGCCCGGCGTGCCCGGCGACGGCGTAGGATTGGGTCGTCGAATTCCGCTCAGGTGACGATCTGATAGAAGATGCAGATCAACGCAAGCCAGGCCACGGCGAAGCTCAACGTCCGCATGAAGGGAATGTTGGCGACATAGACCGGATAGTGGACCAGCCGGGCCACGAAATAGGTCACCGCGGCGGCGGCGGTGGCGGCATTGGCCGAGTAGGTCAGATGCGCCACCAGCACCAGCGCAGCAAAGACCACGAGGTTCTCGACCGCGTTGTAATGGGCCTTCTTGGCGCGGTCGGCCCAGGCCGGCACGGGCTGGCTGTCGGCGCGGTAGGTGAGCGCCTCGACCACCCCGTACTTGGCGATCCGGGCAAGGATGTAGGGAAGCCAGAGCAGTGCCGTCAGGGCGCTGGTCCAGGCGAGCATCGAAAGATCGGTCGACATGGCGGATTACCCTCTCCGTGTTGCAACGGCTTGGCGCGCCTCCCCGGCGATTCCGGTGCCGGCGCCGCATTCCTTCTGACGCCGGTCCCGGCGGAAGTCAATCGCGGCGCGGGCGCGGCGGGTCACGCGGCAGGATGGCGCGCAGCATGATCGGCGTCAGCAGGGTGGTGATCACGCCCATCAGGATCAGCGCCGAGAACAGGCTCGTTGTCACGGTGTCGCCGCGGTCGACCCGCGCGAACAGCCCCGCCTCGGCGGCGATGCTGAGGACCACGAGCTCGACGGCGCCGCGCGCGCTCATCCCGGCGCCGACCGCCATCGCGCCGGGGCCATCGCGCTGGATGAGGAAGGCGGGCAGGCCGGCGCCGATCAGCTTGCCGAGCAGGGCGACGGCGATCAGCAGGACCAGGAAAAGGGGCGCGTGCACGACGGCGTCGAGCTCGACGCGCAGCCCGATCGAGGCGAAGAACAGGGGACCGAGAAAGCCGCTGGCGACGGCGCCGAAGACCAGCCGCATCTCGTTGTAGGCGAGCGGCCCGACCCGGCTGCGCTCGAAATACAGGCCGGCCATGAACGCCCCGAGGATCCAGTGCAGCCCCAGCGCCTCCGCCAGCAGCCCGTAGGTGAGGCCGACGCCGCACAGCACGCTGAATTCGAACGAGGCCGCCTGCATGGCGCGCAGCCGACGGCTGACCCGCGGATAGACGTGCGCGCCGAGCGCCACGGTGACCGCGAAGAACACGGCGACGCGGCCGACCAGCCAGCCGAGATCGAGGAGGCCGGGCACGGTGCCGGTCTCGATCATGCCGAGCACAACGGCGAGCAGGATCAGGCCGATGACGTCATCGATCAGCGACGCCGAGACCACCATGCGGCCGTACCAGGTGTGCAGGACGCCCAGATCCTCGAAGATCTTCACCGTCGCGGCGATCGACGAGATCGACAGGGCGGTGCCGACCAGCAGGCACAGCACCGGCTTGTGGTCGCTGTCGGGCAGGAAGACCCAGGCGAGCGCAAAGCCGCCGGCCAGCGGCAGCACGACGCCGCCGACCGCGACCGCCAGCGACCCGGCCTGGCGCTCGGCGAGCTCGCGCGGCTCCAGCTCGATGCCGGCGAGCAGCACGAGGAAGAAGATCCCGGCATGGGCGACGTAATACAGCACCTCGCTGTGCGCCAGCTGCGCGAGGAACGGGATCTGCGCGCCGAACCCCACGGCCGCGGCGGCCAGCGCGATGCCGGCGCCGATCTCGCCGACCGAGGCCGGCTGCCCGAGCCGCTCGGCGGCCTCGCCGAGGATCCGGGCGAGGAACAGCAGCAGCAGCAGCTCGATGAACACGGTCACGGTCGCGCCTCCCCCCAAGTGAGCCGGGACAGCCGCGAGATTGCCCGGCCCCTGTCAAGTACCCATCTGGGCCGCCCGGCGCCACGGGCGCCGGATTGATAATCCGCCGCCCCGTCCCATCGCCATCCCGCCGGCCGGCGCCGAGTGGGCGGAACTACTCCTCCAGCGACATCAGCGAGGCGTTGCCGCCGGAGGCGGTGGTGTCGGTGCTGACCACCCGCTCGGTGGCGAAGCGGTGCAGATAGCGCGGGCCGCCGGCCTTCGGGCCGGTGCCGGACAGCCCCTCGCCGCCGAACGGCTGCACCCCGACCACGGCACCGATCTGGTTGCGGTTGACGTAGGCGTTGCCGACGCGAAGCGCCGAGACGATGCGGCGCACCGTCGAGTCGACCCGGCTGTGCACACCCAGGGTCAGCCCGTACCCGGTGGCGTTGATGTCGTCGACCACCCGGTCGAGCCGGGCGTCGTCGTAACGCACCACATGCAGGATCGGCCCGAACACCTCGCGCTCCAGCATCGCAATGCTTTCGATCTCGTAGGCGCGCGGCGCGAAGAAGCAGCCATTGCCGCAGTCGGCACCGAGCGGCACCTCGCAGAGCAGCTTGGCCTCCCGCGCCATGCGGTCCGCATGGGCCTGCAGCATGGCCCGGGCTTCCTCGTCGATCACCGGGCCGACATCGGTCGACAGCAGCGCCGGGTCGCCGACCTTGAGCTCGCGCATGGCGCCGACGAGCATCTCGATCGTGCGCTCGGCCGCGTCGTCCTGAACGAACAGCACGCGCAGCGCCGAGCAACGCTGCCCGGCGCTGCGGAAGGCGGAGGCCAGCACGTCGCGCACCACCTGCTCGGGCAGTGCCGACGAGTCGACGATCATCGCGTTCTGGCCGCCGGTCTCGGCGATCAGCGGCACGATCGGCCCGTCGCGCTCGGCGAGCGTGCGGTTGATGAGCCGCGCGGTGTCGGTGCCCCCGGTGAAGGCGACGCCGGCGATCCGCGGGTCGCCCACAAGCGCGCCGCCGACTTTCGCGCCGTCACCGGGCAGGAGGTGCAACACGTTCCCCGGCACCCCGGCCTCGTGCAGCAGTTGCACGCCACGCGCGGCCATGATCGGCGTCTGCTCGGCGGGCTTGGCGAGCACCGTGTTGCCGGCGGCGAGCGCGGCCGCCACCTGGCCGGTGAAGATCGCCAGCGGGAAGTTCCACGGGCTGATGCAGGCGAAGGCGCCGCGCCCGTGGAGCGAGATCTCGTTGCGTTCGCCCGTCGGGCCGGGAAGCTGGATGGGCCCCGCGAAATCCGCGCGCGCGCGAAGGGCGTAATAGCGCAGGAAGTCGACCGCCTCGCGCACCTCGGCGACGGCGTCGTTGGCGGTCTTGCCGGCCTCGCGGACCGCGATGGCCATCAATTCGGCCATGTGGGCCTCATACAGATCCGCGGCGCGCTCCAGGATCTCGGCGCGGCCCGCCGCCGGCGCCCGGTCCCAGTCCGGCTGCGCGGCGAGCGCACCCGACAGCGCCGCCTCGACATCCGCGCCGGCCGCCTCGGCGACCTCGCCGATGATGCGCCGCCGGTCGGCGGGGTCCGTTGCCGGCCCGGCGCCGCCCATCCGCAACTCGCCGCCGACGATCGGTCCGGCGCGCCAGTCCCCGGAAGCGGCCGTCGACATGACCTTTGCCAGCGGGCCCAGCACCGCCGGATCGTTGAGGTCGACGCCGGCGGAATTGCGCCGCGACTCGCCGTAAAGCTTGGCCGGCAGGGGGATCGCCGGATGGGCCTTCTGCTCGAGCTGTCCCACCGCCTCCGCCGGATCGGCGATCAGGGAGTCGATCTCGGTCTCGGCGTCGACGATGCGGTTGACGAACGAGGTGTTGGCGCCGTTCTCCAGCAGCCGCCGCACCAGATAGGCCAGCAGGTCCGCGTGGCTGCCGACCGGGGCGTAGATGCGGCAGTCAAGGCCCATGCCGCCCTTGCCGACCACCTGGTCGTAGAGGTCCGCGCCCATGCCATGCAGGCGCTGGAACTCGAAATCCTTCGAGCCGCCCGCCAGCTCGAGCACGGTGGCCAGGGTGTGGGCGTTGTGGGTGGCGAACTGCGGGTAGAACGCGTCGGCATTGGCGAACAGCCGCTTGGCGCAGGCGATGTAGGAGACGTCCGTCGAGGCCTTGCGGGTGAACACAGGATAGCCGGGCAGGCCCAGTTCCTGCGTCCATTTGATCTCGCTGTCCCAGTAGGCGCCCTTGACGAGGCGGACCATCAGCCGCCGCCCGTGCCGCCGCGCCATGTCGGCGAGCCAGTCGATCAGCGGCAGCCCGCGCTTCTGGTAGGCCTGGACGGCGAGCCCGAAGCCGGACCAGCCGGCCAGCGCCGGGTCGGCCGAGACCGCCTCGATGACGTCGAGCGAGAGGTCCAGCCGGTCGGCCTCCTCGGCGTCGACGCAGAACCCGATATCGGCGGCTCTGGCGAGAGCGGCGAGCTCGTTGAGCCGCGGCACCAGCTCCGCCATCACCCGGCCTTTCTGTGCGAACTCGTAGCGCGGGTGCAGCGCCGAGAGCTTGACCGAGATACCCGGCGCGGCGACCGGGCCGCGCCCGCCGGCCTTCTTGCCGATCGCCTCGATGGCCCGGACATAGGCCTCGAAGTAGCGGTCGGCATCGTCCATGGTGCGCGCGGCCTCGCCGAGCATGTCGTAGGAGTAGCGGTATCCCCGCTTCTCCGCCTCCTTCGCGCGGTCGAGCGCCTCGGCGATGGTCCGGCCCATGACGAACTGCCGGCCGAGGATGCGCATCCCCTGGGTGACCGCCTGGCGGATCACCGGCTCGCCGCTGCGGGCGAGCAGCCGCCCCAGCGTGCCGGCGAAATCCCTGGCCGCCTGCTCGCTGTCGAGATTGACGACGCGGCCGGTCAGCATCAGCGCGAAGGTGGAGGCGTTGACGAACAGCGATTCGGAACTGCCGAGATGGCGCTCCCAGTTGGCGCCGCCGATCTTGTCCTTGATCAGCTTGTCCGCGGTGTCCGCATCGGGGATGCGCAGCAGGGCCTCGGCCAGGCACATCAGCACGATGCCCTCGTCGCTCGACAGCTGGTACTCGGCCATGAAGGCGTCGAGTCCCCCAGTCCCGCGATGGCGGCGGCGCAGCACGTCCACCAGGCCCCTCGCGGTCGCGGCGATGCGGTCGCGCGCCTCGGGCGGCATCGCCGCCTCGGCCAGGCGCTCCTCGACGCAGCGCGCCTCGTCCATGCGGATGGCGGCGCGCACGGCCGTGCGCAACGGGCCGGGGTCGGGCGGCGGCTTGGCGAACAGCATGGCGGGCCTCACGATTGGGCGGCCCAGTATAGGCGCAGCCGGCCGCCGAGCGGAATGGCCAAGCGGACGGCCGTCCCGGTTATTCGCCCGATTCCGCGACCGCGCCCTCGCGGAACTGCAGCTTGCTCAGCCGTGCGTACAGGCCGCCGTCGCCGGCGAGCTGGGCATGGCGGCCGCTCTCGACGATCCGCCCGCGGTCGAACACGTAGATCATGTCCGCGCCGACGACGGTCGACAGCCGGTGCGCGATGACGATGGTGGTGCGGCCCTCCATCAGGCGCTCCAGCGCCGCCTGCACCTGCTGCTCGGATTCCGTGTCGAGCGCCGAGGTCGCCTCGTCGAGCAGCAGAATCGGCGCGTTCTTCAGCATCGCCCGGGCGATCGAGATGCGCTGGCGCTGACCGCCGGACAGGAACACGCCGCGCTCGCCGACGAGCGTGTCGTAACCGTCGGGCAGCTGGTCGATGAACGCCTCCGCCGCGGCATTCCGTGCCGCCGCGCGGATGTCGTCGTCGCTCGCCCCGGGGCGCCCGTAGGCGATGTTGTTGCGGACGGTGTCGTTGAACAGCCCGGTTTCCTGCGTCACCAGGGCGATCGCGCCGCGCAGCGATTCGAGCGTCACGTCGCGCACGTCCTGGCCGCCGACCAGGACGGCACCGCCGTTGACGTCGTAGAACCGGGGAATGAGGTTCAGCACCGTGCTCTTGCCGGCGCCGGACGGCCCGACCAGCGCGGTCATGCTGCCCGCCGGCGCCTCCATGGTCACCTGGTGCAGGGCGGGGATGTCGTCGCCGTAGGAGAAATCGACGGCCTCCAGCCGCACCCCGTGATCGCCCGACTTCAGGGGCTTCGCGTTCGGCCGCTCGGCAATCCCGGGCCGGTAGTCGACGATCTCGAACACGCGCTCGGCGGCGGCCAGCCCCATCTGCATCCGCGCGTTGAGGCCGGCGATGCGGCGCATCGGCTGGTAGGCCAGCAGCATGGCGACGAAGAAGGCCATGAAATTGCCGACCGTCGCCTGCCCCTGCAGCACCTGCCAGCCGCCGAAGGCGAGGATTCCTGCGAACACGAACCCGCCCAGGGACTCGAGCAGCGGCGCCGCCCGCGCGCCGATCTTCGTGGTCTTGAACAGGAGGGCGTAGATCGACTCGAACATGCGGTCGGCCCGGTCCTGCTCGTAGGCCTCCATGCCGTAGGCCTTGACCTGGCGGACGCCCTTGAAGACGTCGTCCAGCAACCCCGTCAGCTCGGCGGTCTCGGCCTGGACGCTGTGCGAGGCCCGGCGCATCTTGCGGCCGATCTGGACGACGAGAAGGGCGCTGACCGGGAAGACGATGAAGGTGATCAGGCCGAGCCGCCAGTTGTTGTAGAACATCACGCCAATGAGGGCGACGGCCGTCAGGCTGTCCTTGATCAGGCCGGTGAACGGGTCCGTCAGGGTCAGCCGCATCACGCCGACGTCGTTGAGGAACCGCGAGATCAGCTTGCCGGTGGCGTTCTTGTCGATGAAGCTCAGATCGGCGCCGATCAGCCGGCCGAACATCTGGCTGCGGATCCGCTCGATGATCCGCAGGACGACGCTCTCCATGAGCAGCGCCTGGCCGTAGGTGGCCGCGGATTTGGCCAGGATGACCGCGATGAAGGCGAGCGGCAGCAGCCACAGCACCGTCTCGTCGCGGTCGATCAGCAGCCGGTCGAGCGCCGGCTTGACGAGATGCGCCTGGGCGCCGGTCATCGCCGCGACGATCACCATGCAGACCACGGCGACCGCGAGCTTGCCGACATGGCGGCTCAGATAATCGCGCCAGATGCGCCGCAGCAGGCGCCACGAGGAGCTGTCCAGCGGCGTCTTGCGTTTGTGTGTTTCGGTCAAATCGCCCCATCCCGCATGGTTGCGCCGCCGATATAGCATGGCGGGGGGGCGGGGGCCAGCGGGGGGCGGGGGCCGCGGGGTCGCGAGGCGTCACCCGGCCCGGTAGAGCGACGTCTGCGGTGAAGGGCAGCCAGCTGGAAGCCAACCACGGTTGAATCTGCGAGCCAGCCGGATACCTCCTTTCATGCTCCATACAAAGTTCCCGCCAATCATCGTTATTGGCATGCATCGGTCGGGTACCAGCCTCGTAATGGAAATCCTTGATGCACTGGGGCTGTATATTGGCTGGCCACTTGATCCAAACCGAGAGGCCGTTTTCTTCATAGAGCAGAATGAGCGTATCTTGAGCCTTGCGGGAGCCACCTGGGCCAATCCAGCTCCCGTTATTCCATTCCTGAAAAATCAGGAATCAATGGAAATCCTTCACGCCATTGCAGCGCATCAAATTCAACACCGCGCACCGTTGGAGTACTTCAAACAGACAAGGAAACCGTTTTTGGAGAGATCAACCGGAATCGATGTTAGGTGGGGCTGGAAAGATCCAAGAAACAGCTTCACCTTGCCGGTCTGGCTCATGGTTTTCCCGGATGCACGAGTGGTTCATGTGTTACGGCATGGCGTCGATGTTGCCGCAAGCCTTGTCACAAGACG
>CAYFYY010000034.1:620-42754 GCA_964347475.1 uncultured Flavobacteriales bacterium | reverse complement strand
GACCAGGCGCTTGGCCTTCTCGATCACCATCTCGGCGACCTGCACATGGCGCGCCGCGGGCTCGTCGAACGTCGAGCTCACGACCTCGCCATCCACCGAGCGGTCCATGTCGGTGACCTCCTCCGGCCGCTCGTCGATCAGCAGCACGATCAGGTAGACTTCCGGATGGTTGGCGGTGATCGAATGGGCGATCGACTGCATCATCATCGTCTTGCCGGTGCGCGGCGGCGAGACGATCAAGCCGCGCTGGCCCTTGCCCTGGGGCGCCACGAGATCGATCACCCGGGCCGAAAAATCCTTGGTCTTTTCTTCCGCGATCTCCAGCGTCAGCTTTTCGTCGGGATAGAGTGGTGTCAGGTTGTCGAAATTGATGCGGTGACGCACCGCCTCGGGCTCGTCGAAATTGATCTTGTTGATCTTCAGCAGCGCGAAGTAGCGTTCACCGTCCTTCGGCGCCCGAATCTGGCCCTCGACCGTGTCCCCCGTGCGCAGCCCGAAGCGCCGCACCTGGCTGGGGCTGACATAGATATCGTCGGGTCCCGGCAAATAATTGGCCTCAGGCGCTCGCAGGAACCCGAAGCCATCCTGTAGCACCTCGAGCACGCCGTCGCCGTAGATGGCAACGTCGTTCGAGGCCAGCTGCTTGAGGATCGCAAACATCATGTCCTGCTTGCGCAGGGTACTTGCGTTCTCGATTTCCAGCTCCTCGGCGTAGGCGAGAAGCTCTGCGGGGGATTTCTGCTTCAGTTCCTGGAGGTTCATGTCGTGCTCTGGGTGGGGATTGCCGGTAGCTGACGGCGCGTGCGTCGGCCCTGTTCAGCCACGTCGGGGCGTGATTCGGCGATCAGTAAATCCGGAAGGCAGGGTTGGGACGGTTGAAGCATACGCCCCGAACCGGCGGCGCCCATGCCGTACACAAAAGCAAAAATGCTGTCAATGACCAACCGGTTGTATCGAGTCAGCCTACTTCGAAAAGCGTTAACAATTCCTTAGGTTGAAAGGGCGGTTTTTGGATGAACAGTGTTCTTGTTTTCGACGCGTCGGATCCCGTGGCGGCGATCCAGCCGTGCATCTGTTCGTGGCGCCATGGCGCCATCATGATATGGGATCCGCAGGCGCTGGCAACAAGGGCGCACGGGTCAATAATTCCGGGGCGGACCGCAGACACCGCGCCATGCCAGCACACAATTGCTCCTCAGCCGCCGTCCCGTCCCGTTCGCGCGGGACAGGGGCAGCGCGCCCATTCGGCCGGGCACAGGCGCCCACCAGTACTGCACTCGATAGCGGGCCCGGGCCCTGCAGCAGCGCGCACCATCGTGGCCAATCCGTTGATGAAGGCGTCATCCTCGTTGACTGTCCGCACCCGCTCATAGGCCGGTGCACCGTTGCGGTTGGCGAGATCACGATATTCGACGTCGAGTTCAACCAGGGTTTCGACATGCTCGGAGACGAAAACCAGCGGAACAACGACCAGCGGCCGGCCCTCCGTTGCGGCCGCCTCTACCTCTGTCTCCGTGTACGGGCCGATCCAGACCAGTCTGCCGACGCGGCTTTGATAGGTGATACGCCAGTCTGGTTCCTGGCCGAGGCGAAGCCTGACCGCAGCAGCAATGGCACCGGCTGAGCGTTCGACCTGCCACTGGTAGGGATCGCCCGCGGCAATATTGCGTTCAGGGAGGCCATGCGCCGAAAACAGGATTCGCGGTGCGCCCGCCTCGGCAGCCCGTTTCCAGGCCTCTGCCGTTAGATCCGCCATGACGTCCACGAATCCGGGCAGGTCCGGATAACAGCACACGGTTCGGGTCGGCACGTCGAGGTCGGCCGCACGCGCCGCACCGATCCAGTCCGCTATGGAAGAGCCGCTCGTGGTCGCCGAATACTGGGGATAGAGCGGCAACAGGACCACGTAGTCCGGCGCGAACGCCTTGACGTCGTGCGCCGTCTCGTCCGCGAACGGATGCCAGTAGCGCATCGCGATGAAGCAGGACACCTGCCCGTTATCGGCCAATGCCGCTTCCAGCGCTTTGGCCTGACGCTTCGTATTCGGCAAAAGCGGCGACGACCCGCCCATCAGTGCGTAATTTGCCCGGGCCAGCGGGGCCCTGCGGCGCGAAATGTATTGCGCCAGCAACCACCGGACCGGGGTCGGCGCCGGGATGATCGCCTTGTCGTTAAACAGGTTGAACAGGAACGGACGCACCGCTGCGGGACTGTCTGGCCCGCCTAGGTTGAACAAAACGACAGCGATCTTCTTTCCGCGTTCGTTCATGGTCTGCCTCAGTTGCCACTTCCGCGAATGATCTCAAGCAGTTGCGTAACGTGCTCTGGCGGCGTTTCCTTGATAATGCCGTGCCCGAGATTGAAGATGAACGGCCCGCTGCCGAGCATGGCCACGATCTCGCGGGCCCGCTGGTCCAGCGCCGTGCCGCCGGCGAGCAACACCAGCGGATCGAGATTGCCCTGCAGCGTCGCCTTCGGCTGCAGATGCTGAGCCGCCCACGACAGTGGCACTGTGGTATCGAGACTGACCGCGTCGACACCCGTCTGCTCGATATACGCTTCGTAAAGGACTCCCGCGCCGCGCGGAAACCCGATCACGGGAACATCGGGGTAGAGCTGTTTGACCACCGCCACGACATGTGCGTTGGGCTCTATAACCCAGCGCCGGAAGGCGTCGTCCGGAAGCACGCCAGCCCAGCTGTCGAACAGCTGCACCACCTCCGCGCCGGCTTCGATCTGCCGACACAGATATTCGGCGGTGGCCGTGGTTACGATGTCGATTAATCTGCCGAATCCGTCCGGATCGACGAGGCTCCACGCCCGTGTCGCCGCAAAGTCGCGACTGCTTCCCCCTTCCACCATATAGGTCGCGACCGTCCAGGGTGCACCGGCAAACCCGATCAGGGTCACCCGCTCCGGCAGGGCGCGAGAGAGTTGCCGCACGGTTTCGTAGACCGGCGCCAGCCGCTCGTGTATCGCCTCGTTATCCAAGCGCGCCAGCCCAGCTCCGTTGCGGATCGGATCGAGCTTGGGCCCCTCCCCCTCCTCGAAGCGCACCGGCTGGCCGAGTGCATCCGGCACGACCAGGATATCGGAGAACAGAATGGCGGCGTCGAATCCGTACCGACGGATCGGCTGCAGGGTGACCTCGACGGCCAACTCTGGCGTATAACATAGCTCGAGAAAGCCGCCGACTCGGGCACGGACTTCGCGGTATTCCGGAAGGTAGCGTCCGGCCTGCCGCATCAACCATACGGGTGGTGGTGTGACAGCCTCGCCCCTCAGGGCAGAAAGCAAGGGTTTTTGACGGGATGTGGGCACCGTGACAGCACGCTCACTTTTATGGAAGGATCGGGTGTGCGCTCTTTCAATACTATCCTTTAATATAGAATGAAAAGTGTTGTGATGGTTGTTATCGCCAGAGTCATGGGGATTATAGAAATCCACGGATATTCCACACGGCCATCCGGCCGGGCTGGAGTCCTGTGGGGGAAACCGGGATAATTGACGCCGCGTGTTGGCTTGCGTTGCCAGGCGTCGCGATGTGATAACGGGGATAAGCGAGGCTGCGTTGGAGTTGGTCGTGGTATTCCGAGATGATGAACACAGCCATCGACAGGTGGAGAAGTATGGCGCAATTGCCGAGTATGGGTGAACCGATTCGAAGACGGTGTCGTTACGGCAATGTTTTCCACATTTGATACAGACCCGCTACAGCGAGCCATGGGACAGTCCGCCAATATGAAATTCCATCTCCATCTGGTGTCCGATGCGACGGGCGAGACGGTGCACAGCGTTGCGCGGGCCTGTCTCGTGCAGTTCGAGGGGGTCGAGCCGGTCGAACACAACTGGTCGCTGATCCGCACGCACAGTCAGATAGAAAGGCTGTTGGCTCAGCTTGAGAAGAACCCCGGCGTGGTGATGTTTACCATTGTCAATGCCGAACTTCGCAATGAGTTGCTGGACGGGTGCCGGCGCCTTCAGGTGCCATGTATCGCTGTGCTCGATCCGGTCATTGCATCATTGGGCAACTTTCTTGGTGTCAAGTCGCGCGGCCTGCCCGGGCGTCAGCACATCATGGATGCCGAATACTTTAGCCGCATTGATGCGATGACCTTCGCACTGCATCACGACGATGGCCAGTCGGCCCAGTCGCTCAACGAGGCCGAGATCATCCTCGTCGGCGTATCGCGGACATCGAAGACCCCGACTTGCATCTATCTGGCGAACCGCGGAATCAAGGCCGCCAACATACCCTTCGTGCCGGGCGTCCCGGTGCCGGAAGAGCTCACCCACCTCCGCAACCGTCCGGGCGAACCCTTCGTGATCGGGCTTACCAAGGATCCGGCCCGGCTCGTCCAAGTGCGGCGCAACCGCCTGCAGATGTTGGCGCAGGATCCGGATACCGACTACGTTGACCCAAGCGCCGTGCGGGACGAGGTCATGGCGGCCCGCAAGCTGTTCAACCGCCACAACTGGCCGGTGATCGACGTGACACGGCGGTCCATCGAAGAATCGGCGGCAGCAATCCTGCAGCTTTACGAACGTCGGGGAACCGAGGCCGGTGAAGAGTGATGCGGCGAAGCCGGACGTCGTTCTCGCCTCCGGCAGTCGGTTCCGTGCCGCGATGCTGACGGCAGCGGGCGTGCCCATCGTTGTGGATGCGCCACGCGTCGATGAGAGCGCGATAAAGTCCGCGATGCAAGCACAGCACGCAGACGCTGCGGAGACCGCGGAGGCACTTGCTACCTTCAAAGCACAGCAGATCAGCGGCCGCAAGCCCGCAGCGCTGGTCATCGGCGCCGACCAGATGCTGGACTGTGGCGGCACCTGGTTCGACAAGCCGGCGGACCAAGCACAGGCGCGCGAAACGCTTCGCCAGCTGCGGGGACGAACCCACGAACTTGTCACAGCGGTCTGCGTGGTACGCGACGGGCTGGTCCTGTGGCATCACGTCGCCCATGCCCGGCTTACCATGCGGGATTTCAGCGATGAATTTCTCAATTCTTACCTCAGCAAGGTTGGCGGGACCGCCTGCGACTCGGTCGGTGCGTATCAGCTCGAAGGGCTTGGCGCGCAGCTGTTCAGCAGCGTCGAGGGAGATCATTTCACAATTGTCGGGTTGCCGCTGCTACCCTTGCTCGATTTCCTGCGCGGTCACGGGGTGATCGGACAATGATTTTGACGGGCAGGGCCCGACTTGCCGGGTTGATGGGATGGCCGGTATCGCACTCGCGGTCGCCGCGGCTCCACGGCTATTGGCTCGACCGCCATCACATCGACGGTGTGTACGTGCCGCTCCCTGTTGCGCCGGGCCGCATCGAGACCGCCCTGCGTGCCCTGCCGGTGCTCGGGTTTCGCGGCTGCAACCTTACGGTCCCGCACAAGGAGAGCGCTCTTGCTGTCTGCGACGAACTCGACCCGCTGGCCCGCCGCATCGGCGCGGTGAACACGATCGTGGTCGGCGAGGACGGGCGGCTCATCGGCAGCAACACCGATACCTACGGGATCACCGAAAGCCTGCGGCGCAACAGTCCATGGCGATCGGGCCACCAGCCGGTGGTGGTGCTTGGCGCGGGCGGCGCCGCGCGGGCGGCGTCGTTCGCGCTGCTCGACGCCGGGGCGGCATCGATCCGCATCGCCAACCGGACCCGGCTGCGGGCCGAAATCCTGTCTGAGGAACTCGGTGCCGCGGCCGAAGCGGTCGATTGGGACCGCCGGCACGAGGCTCTGGACGATGCCTCGCTGCTGATCAATGCGACGTCGCTCGGCATGGCGGGGCAGCCCCCCCTCGAGATCGATCTGTCAGCGCTGCCGGTCTCGGCGGTCGTATGCGACGCTGTCTATGTGCCGCTGGAGACGCCGCTTTTGGCGGGGGCACGGGCCCGCGGGAATCCGGTGGTCGACGGACTCGGCATGCTGCTTTATCAGGCGCAGCCGGGTTTCGAGGCATGGTTCGGAATCCGGCCGCAGGTCGACGACGACCTTCGCCGGTTCATTCTCGCCGACCTGAAGGGCTGAGCCGCAGCCATGGTCGTCATCGGTCTGACCGGCTCGATCGCAATGGGAAAAACCACGGCAGCCGCCATGTTGCGCCGCATGGGCCTGCCCGTGCATGACGCCGACGCGGCGGTCCACCGGCTGTTCAGCAAAGGTGGCGCGGCCGTCGCCGCGGTTGCGAAGGCGTTTCCCGACAGCGTCCGTGACGGCACCGTCAACCGCGATGCACTCGGCCGACGGGTGTTCCGCGAAAGCGCCGCGCTGCAGCGCCTCGAAGCCATCGTTCACCCGCTCGTGCGGCAGGATTCGGACGAATTCCTGCACTGCTGCGGGCGGCGCCGCGTGCCGATGGCCGTTCTCGACATCCCGCTTCTCTTCGAAGCTGGCCGCGATCGCGACTGCGACGCAACAGTCCTGGTCAGCGCACCGGCCTTCCTGCAGGCGCAACGCGTCCTGCGGCGGACAGGCATGACGCCGCAGCGACTCGCCAATATCCTGGCCCGCCAGATGCCGGACCGCGAGAAACGCCGGCGCGCGGACTTCATCGTGCATACCGGCCTGTCACGCCGCGAGACCTTGCGCCAGCTCCTTCGCATCGTCAGACTGCTGCGAGGCGGCGTGCACCGGCGCGATCGTGGCGCCGGACCTGCAAAGAGGCGGAATCCCTATGCGTGAAATCGTTCTCGACACCGAAACGACGGGCTTCAACCCGTCCGAAGGACACAGAATCGTCGAAATCGGCTGCATCGAACTGCACAACTATGTGCCGACGGGAGCCGTGTGGCACAGCTACATCAATCCCGAACGCGATATGCCGGACGGTGCGTTCCAAGTGCACGGCCTGAGCGAGGCCTTCCTGGCCGAGCACCCCGTCTTTGCCGAGGTCGCAAGCGACTTCCTGGAATTCCTCGGCGAATCGAAGCTCGTCATACACAATGCCGCGTTCGATCTGGGGTTCGTCAACGCAGAACTAGAGATGCTTGGCCTGCCGCCTATTCCGCCAAGCCGGACCGTCGACACCGTACAGATGGCGCGCGCGAAATTTCCGGGCGCCCAAGCCAGCCTGGATGCCCTGTGCCGGCGCTTCGGCATCGACAACTCGGCGCGCACCAAGCACGGCGCGCTGCTCGACGCGGAACTCCTGGCGGACGTATATCTTGAGCTGATTGGCGGTCGTCAGCACGGCCTGGCCCTCGTATCGGGCGAGACAGCGGGGCCAGCGCACCGCTCCACGGCAGAGCAGCCGGCCCGGGCACCGCGGCCACACGCCGCCACCAAGGCCGAACGCGCCGCCCACGCCGCGTTTTTGAAAGAGCTCACCGACCCTGTGTGGAACGTCTAGGCGCCGTCTCCGTTGCCATCGCCCGTTTGCTTTTCCTGCTGTTTCGCAACCCGGTTTCGGTACAGTGCAACAAAGTCGATCGGGCTGATCATCAGCGGTGGCAACCCGCCGTCGCGGGTGAGCCCGGCAACGATATTGCGGGCAAAGGGAAACAGCAGCCGCGGCCCCTCGATCAGCAGGGCAGGCTGCAGCTGGTCCCGCTGCAGGCCGGATGCCTCGATCAACCCGGCGTAGACCAGCTCGACGATGAACAGGGACTTGCCCGCCACGGTGCCGCGCGCATCGACGCGAAGGGCGACCTCGTATTTCGGCTCGCCCACGGCGTTGACCGCGACATCGACGTTGACGGCCACATCGGGCACCGTACCTTCCGCGAATACCTGTGGCGCACCCGGCACCTCGAATGACAAGTCCTTGATATACTGGTGGACAATATTGAAGCGTGGCGCCGTATCGCCGGCGCCGGCCGCAGTCTCGTTGGTCATGGATCGCTCCGTGAAGTGCCTGGACCGGGCGTCGCTAGCACGGTTGGCCGCGGGACACAACCTTGAACGCCGGATCAGTCCGGCCGACGCTTGTCCGGAGCCGTGTCGTCGGCCGGCTCCGAAATCTCCGTATATTCGACGTCGATGACATCGTCCGACGCCATCCCCGGGCGGCGGCGCGGATCGACGATCTCCTCGCCGTTGACCCACACGCGCGTGCTGCGACTTCGCAGCAGGGCGGACAGGGCCCACCGGCCCAAAACCTGGCGCACGGGGGGTATGAGCAGCAAGAAACCCACGCTGTCGGTGATGAACCCCGGCGTCAGCAGCAATGCCCCGCCAACCAGCAGGCAGACACCGGTCAGCACCTCGGCAATCGGAATCTCTCCCTGATCGAGCTGGCTGCGCGCGCGATCGATCACGGCAAGCCCCTGTGCGCGCAGCAGCGTGGCGCCCACCACCGCGGTAACAACGACGGCGGTCAGCGTCGGCCACAGGCCGATCACATCACCCGCCTTGATGAAAACGGCGATTTCGAGGATCGGCACGCCGACGAAAATCAGTATCAGGAAAAGTGGCACGCTTGTTCTTTTCTTAACCAGAACCTATCTAGGGTATAAGCAGTTATAGCCCGCCTGCGCCCAGGCCTGTCGCAAGAGGGCTAAACCTGCCGGTCGAAAGATGTGGTAGCCTAGGCATGTAGGGTCGGCGGCATCCGCGTACAACCCGTGCCAGTCCGGGGCGGCCACCATTCGGCCACAGATTCTTGAGAGAGTATTCGTTTATGGGCGGCGGCTTCCAGTTCTTCGACATCATACTCTTCGCCATTCTGGCGTTGTTCCTGATCTACCGGCTCGGTTCGGTACTCGGGCGGCGGCATGACGACCAGAACCACCGAACCGACCCGTTCGGCCTGTCGTCGGAGAAGAGCGAGTCCAAGGGCGACAACGTGATCGCTATGCGCGGGCGCAACGAGCCGACGGCCGAAAACAGCGACCCGATCGATGCGCTGGAAGCCGGGTTGGCACAGATCAAGGCGGTCGACCGGTCGTTCCGTGAGCGGGAATTCATCAAGGGCGCACGCAGCGCCTTCGAGATGATCGTCGAAGCCTTCGCCAAGGGCGACGGCAAGGTATTGAAATCCTTGCTCGATGGGCCGGTGTACGAGAATTTCGCCGCGGCGATCCGGGAACGCGAGAAGGCCGGCCACACCCTCGAGACCACACTGGTCGGAATCGAAGAGGCCGAAATCATTAGTGCCGAAATGCAGGGCCGCAACGCCGTGGTTACCGTCAAATTCGTAACCGGCCAGGTCAACGCCACGCGGGATGCGAGCGGCGAGGTCGTGGAAGGCGATCCCAACAACGTCGTGCAGGTCACTGATATCTGGACGTTCGGTCGTGACACGCGATCGTCGGATCCCAACTGGGTGCTGATCGCAACGGGCGGCTCGAACTGACGGCAGCATGACCCGCTGCGACCGGTCATTCGAACCCGACAGCCCTGCAGTCGGGCGTTCTTTTTGGCGCGACACCGGCCGACTGCTCGCCCTACTCGGCGCCCTGGGGGCCATTTCCTGCGAGCCCGAGCCCGAGGAGCCGCCGTCCGTTGCCCCGCCCGATCGGGCCATCCTGACCCCCGCGAGCTATACGGACCTGGACGGCTGGAATGACGATCGCCAGGCCGAGGCAGCGCAGGCATTCCTGCGGTCCTGCGAGCGATTTCAGGCGGGTCCCGTCGACCGACCGCTCGGCCCGAACATGCCGGGCGGCGCGGTCGCGGACGTCCTGCCCGCGTGCACGGCCGCGGCGGCGTTGCCGGCCGGTAATGACGCAGCGGCGCGTCGGTTTTTCGAAGCCTGGTTCCGCCCCTATCTCGTGGCCAACAACGATACCGCCGAGGGACTGTTCACCGGTTACTACGAGATCGAACTGCGCGGCTCGCGCGCGCAGGATGCCGCCTACGATGTGCCGGTGTACCGCAGACCGGGCGACCAGGTCGCGGTCGATCTCGGCGAATTCGACCCGGAACTGGCTGGCCGGTCGCTCATCGGGCGCGTTGAAGGCGGGCGGCTCAAGCCGTATTATCCGCGGCGCGCGATCCAGGACGGTGCGCTGCGGGGGCGCGGGCTGGAACTGCTGTGGCTCGACGACCCGCTTGATGCCTTCATGCTGCATGTCCAGGGGTCCGGGCGCGTGTGGCTGCCCGACGGCCGGACGATCCGCATCGGCTACGCCGGCAACAACGGCCATGCCTACCAATCGATCGGCCGCGAACTGATCCGTCGCGGCGAGCTCGACGCCCATGAGGCGTCGTGGCAGGGCATCCGCAGCTGGATGGAACGCAATCCCGACAAGGCTGCCGACCTGCTCGCGGTCAACCGGCGCTACATCTTCTTCGAAGAGATCAACGGCGACGGGCCGATCGGGGCCCAGGGCGTGGTGTTGACCGCCGGGCGCAGCCTTGCCGTCGATCCGCGGTACGTGCCGCTCGGTCTGCCGCTGTGGCTCGACACCCGGCAGCCCGGGCCCACCGAGAAGCCGCTGCGGCGCCTGGTCGTTGCCCAGGACACCGGCGCGGCGATCAAGGGCCCGGTGCGCGGTGACTTCTTCTGGGGCACCGGCAATGCGGCCCTCGAATTTGCGGGGCGCATGAAGCACCGTGGTCGCTACTACCTGCTGCTGCCGCGTCGACTCGCCAACCGCCTCGCCGCCAGCTGACATCGCCGCTGTTGCCTTTCCCCCCGCCAGCCGCCATCTTGGGCGCGAGACCGACCGGGATGGACCTGCATGACCGATTCGCCCCCGAACGTGGCCCTGTTCGTCACCTGCCTCGTGGACCTGTTCCGCCCGGCGGTCGGTTTCGCCGCGGTCAAGCTGCTGGAGGACGCCGGCTGCACGGTGACGGTGCCGCGCAGCCAGACGTGCTGCGGCCAGCCGGCCTACAATTCAGGGGATCGCGCGGATGCCGCGGACATCGTGCGGCAAACGCTGCCGGTTCTCGAGCCATTCGACTACGTCGTCGTGCCCTCGGGGTCGTGCGGTGCAATGATCCGGCATCACTGGCCGGCCCTCCTGCAGAACGACCCTGACCAGTCGAGGCGTGCCACCGCCATTGCCGAAAAGACATGGGAGCTGACCCAATTCCTGACCGACGTGCGCGGCGTCCGATCCGTCGATGCCAGCTATGACGGCGTGGCCGCCTACCATGATTCGTGTTCCGGACTGCGCGAGCTCGGCGTGCGCGATCAGCCACGCAAGCTGCTGCGCAGCGTGGCCGGCCTCGAGGTCAGGGAGCTCGGTGCGCCCGAAGAGTGCTGCGGGTTCGGCGGCCTGTTCGCCGTCAAGTACCCGGAAATCTCCGGCCGTATGGTCTCCGACAAGGCAGACGATATCGTGGCGACCGGCGCCGACACGTTGCTCGCAGGCGACCTCGGATGCCTGATGAACATGGCCGGCAAGCTGAAGCGCAAAGGTGCCGCGATCCGGGTGCGCCATGTCGCGGAAGTGCTGGCCGGCGCCGCCGGCGACGCGCCGCCGATCGGCGAGGGCGATTCGTGAGTGCCGACGCCCCCACCAGCCACCGCTTCCCCGACAACGTCAGGGCGGCGCTGGCGGACGCAACGCTGCAGCGGGGCCTCGCCTCCGCCAAGGTTGGGTTCCGGGTGCGCCGCCGCGAGGCGGCGGCGCGCCTGCCCGAGTTCGAAACGCTGCGTGACGAGGCGCGCGACATCAAGAACCACGTCCTGGCCCACCTGGATCTCTATCTCGAGGCCTTCGAACAACGGGTGAGCGAGCGCGGCGGGCATGTCCACTGGGCGCGCGACGCGGCCGAGGCGCGCCAGGCCGTGCTCGCCATCTGCCGCGCCGCCGGAGCGGCCACTGTGACCAAGGGGAAGTCGATGATCTCCGAGGAAATCGGCCTCAATGCCTTCCTCGAGGTCAACGGCATCGAGCCGGTCGAGACCGATCTCGGCGAATACATCATCCAGCTGCGGCACGAAGCGCCGAGCCATATCATCGCGCCCGCCTTCCACGTGCCCAAGTCCGAGGTCGCCGAGACCTTCCACAAGCACCATACGGCGCTCGACCCGGCCCGGCCGCTGGACCAGCCGCGCCAGCTTCTCGAGGAGGCGCGGGCCGTGCTGCGCGACCGCTTCCTTGCCGCCGACGTCGGCATCACCGGCGCCAATTTCCTGATCGCCGAGACCGGCGCCACCGTGATCGTCACCAATGAGGGCAACGCCGACCTCACGCAGACCCTGCCGCGCGTCCACATCGTGCTGGCGAGCCTCGAGAAGGTCGTACCAACCCTGGAGGACGCGTCGACCATCCTGCGCGTGCTGGCGCGCTCGGCGACCGGACAGGAGTTCACTTCGTACACCACCTTCGCGACCGGCCCGCGGCGCGGCGAGGACCACGACGGGCCGCACGAGTTCCACGTCGTGCTGCTCGACAACGGGCGCAGCGCGCTGGTCGGCACCGAGCTGCAGGAGGTGCTGCGCTGCATCCGTTGCGGCGCTTGCATGAACCACTGCCCGGTCTTCGGGGTGATCGGCGGCCACGCCTATGGCTGGGTCTATCCGGGACCGATCGGGGCCGTGCTCAGCCCCTCGTTGATCGGCATCGCGGAGGCGCACCACCTGCCGAGCGCCTCGACCTTCTGCGGGCGCTGCGAATCGGTGTGCCCGATGCGCATCCCCCTGCCGGGATTGATGCGGCACCTGCGCGAGCGCGAGTTCCGGCAGGGAATTCCACCGGCAGCGCAGCGCTGGGGCCTGAAAATCTGGGCATTCCTTGCCAAGCGGCCGCGCCTGTACCGGCTGGCGACCGCCCTGCCGGTGGGTGTGCTGGGGTTGCTCGGGCGCCGCCGGGGGGCCTTCCGCCGCCTTCCGCTGGCCGGCGGGTGGACCGCGCAGCGCGACCTGCCGGCACCCCGGGGGCGAACCTTCCAGGCGCTGTGGGACGGTGCCGGCGGCCGCCGGGAGCCGCCGCGATGACCGGGGGCTCGCGCGAGACGGTGCTTGCAGCGCTGCGCCAGGCCACCGGCCGCAGCGCCAATGCCGCCGAAGCGGCCGCCGCGGTGCGCCGGCGGATGGCGAGCCATTCCCGCAACACGATTCCGGCCCGCGGGCAACGCGATGCCAACGGACTCGTCGAGCTGTTCGTCGAGCAGGCCACCGCGGTCGCCGCGACCGTCGCGCGCGTGGACGGTGCCGGCGCGGTGCCCGAAGCGGTTGCCGCCTATCTGCGCGGCGAAAACCTGCCGACACGGCTGTGCATGGCGCCGGACCCGGCCCTCGACGCCTATCCGTGGGACGAAACGCCGGTGCTGGAGATCGCACGCGGCCGCGGCGAGGGATCCGACGTGGTAGCGGTGACCGGCGCCTTCGCCGCGATCGCCGAAACCGGGACGCTGATGCTGCTGTCTGGCCCGGAATCGCCGACCACGCTGAACTTTTTGCCGGATGCCCATATCGTGGTGGTGCGCGCCGCCGACATGGTCGGCTGTTACGAGGACGGCTGGGACCGGCTGCGGGCGACGGGCCGCATGCCGCGAAGCGTCAACTTCATCACCGGTCCGTCGCGCAGCGCCGATATCGAGCAGACGCTGCAGCTCGGCGCACACGGCCCGCGCTGGCTGCACGTCGTGCTGGTCGAGGGCGATACGGTTGGGGAGCCGGGCGATGGCTGACAAGCGCCGCCGCCCGAGCCGCGATGAGTCGGCGCTGTGGCAGGCCGTCACCAGGGACGTCAAGCGCCTCCCGGCCAACCCGGAGAGCCGCCGGGCGGCGCCGGAGACGCCATCTGAGTCTGGGAACAAACCTCGAAAAGACAAACCGATAGTGAGGAAACGACAGGTCGGCACGGGATCCCGTGCTGGCGCCATGGCGCCAGATCCGCCGAAACTCAGCCACGGCCGCGCCGCCGGCGTCGACCGACGCACCGTCGATCGTCTGCGCCGCGGCCAGATCGCCGTCGAGGCCGAGATCGACCTGCACGGCCACACCCAGGAGGCGGCGCATCGCGCGCTCCAGTCCTTCATCATCGGCCAGGCGGACGCGGGCCGCCGATGCGTGCGCGTCGTCACAGGCAAGGGCACGCTCCGCGAAGGCGGCGGCGTCCTCAGGACGGCGGTGCCGCGCTGGCTCAACGAAGACCCCCTCCGCCAGCGGGTTCTTGCCTTCAGCCACGCCCGGCGCGACGACGGCGGCGAGGGTGCGCTCTACGTGCTGCTGCGCCGCAGGCGTCCGGCCCCGGGGCCGGCGGCATGACCCCGTTCGGCCGCCGCATCCGCGAACTGCGCGCCGCCCGCGGCGTCACCCTGCAGCAGATGGCGGCGGCGCTCGACGTCTCGCCGGCCTATCTCTCGGCCCTCGAGCACGGCCGCCGCGGCCGGCCGAGCCGCACCCGGGTGCACCAGATCTGCCAGTACTTCAACATCGTCTGGGACGAGGCGGACGAGCTGCAGCGCCTTGCCCGCCTGTCGCACCCGCGCGTCACCGTCGATACCTCGGGTCTCGTGCCGGAGGCGACCGAGCTCGCCAACGAGCTCGCCCAGCGCATCCGCAAACTTCCGCGCGCCAAGGTCAGGGCGCTGCTGGAGACGCTGAAGGACTGACCGGCGGGTCTAGCGCTTTACATCGCTCCAGCCCGCTCCCCCACCCGGCCACCCACAGCGTACGATACCGTTGGGTGGCCGGGTGGGGCAGCGGGCCGGTGCCGATTCCACGTAAGTGGATGATGTACTACCCCGCAGCCGCCCCGGATTGCCGCAGCACCGGCACGGCCGCGGCGGCCACCGCGAGGGCGAGGCCGGCGGCCAGCAGGAACGGGTAGTGCAGGCCGGCGTTGCCGACCACGCCGGCCATGGCGGCGCCCAGCGCTCCGACGCCGTCGAGCAGCATGAAGGCGAGGCCCAGGGTCGTCGCCTCGTGCGTCCGGCCGAACTCCACAGTGGCGGCGAGCACCGCCGAGCGGATGCCGTAGAACGCGGCAACCGCGGCGATGAGCCAGACGATGACCGCGAGGCCGGAGCCGCCCCAGGCGGCCCCGGCGCAGGCCAGCGCCCCGGCGGCGGCGCCGGCGACGACCACCGGCCGCCGCCCGATGCGGTCCGACAGGCGGCCGAGCAGCGGCTGCGCCAGCGCCCCGGACAGCACCATGGCCGAGAACGCGACCCCGGTTTCGGCCGGCGACAGCCCGTGCACCCGCTGCAGGAACAGCGGCGCCATCGCGAGGACCGCCAGCAGCGCCATGTTGTAGACGCTGACCACGGCGATCAGGGCAAGGCCACGCCGCCCGCGCCAGCTGTCCCAGAGCGACCGCAGGTCGGCGCCGGTGATGGCCGGTCGCGGCGAGGCCGGGACGTGCCGCGCGACGCGCAGGAACACGAGCCCCATGAGGATCGCCGGCAGGACGGAGACCTGCAGCGCCGCCCGCCAGTCGACCCAGGCGAGAAGAAACCCGGCGGCGAGCGGCGCCAGCACCTCGGCGAAGGTGCCGGTCATGGCATGGATGCCGAGCGCATGGGCGCGCCGCTCCGGCATCGCCTGCGCCAGCACCCCGGTGGCCATCGGGTGCCAGGCGGCGTCGCCCAGCCCGGCGATAGCGAGCAGCAGCGCCACCGACCAGAATCCGGGCGCCAGCGCGGCGACGACATAGCCGATGGCAACCCACCAGAAGGTCGCCAGAAGCAGGCGCCCGCGATCGGCGACGCGGTCGGCGAGGATCCCGGCCGGCACGTAGCCGAGGGCGCCGCCGAGGCTGATCAACGTGATCAGCAGCCCGACCTCGGCCGGCGTCAGCCCCATCGACGCCGCCATCGCCGGGGCGATGATCCAGATCGCGCTCGGCGCCCAGTCGTTGGCCATATGGCCGAGCGAGAACGCCAGCAGCAGCCGACGGCCTCGTGCACCGCTCGCGTCTGCGGCCGCGTTTCCGGTCGCCACCGCGGATACGGTCGCGCCGGTCCCGTCGGCCTCGGTCTCTGCCCCGTCTCCCGCCATGTCCGCGCTGATCACGTCCCCCTGTTTACCGCCCGGACGATGATACGGATTGCACGATCTGTCTTCGAGCGAAAACGCCCGCGACCGGCCCTGCCCCGGGCTTGCATGCGGAACGAGCCCATGCGTAAGCGTTTTCCGCGGGTTTCAGCGGCATATCGATGCATCTCGCCGCGGGGCCCGGCGCTGCGCTTCGGACGTGCCGCTGTCCGGCGAGGTTGTGCTAACCTGCGCCCGGCCAGCGATCCTTCGGACGAAACAAGGCGAGCATGCGGCGGCACCGATTCATTGCGACGACCTCCGGCCCGGCGGCCGGGTCCGCGCGCTGAGGCGTCCGAGGACTGATGGACGACCCCGCGCCCGACATCGTCCCGCTCTACGGCGCGCAGTCGAAGCGGCGTTGCCTCGAGTTCGCCCTGGTGCTCGACGCCGTCGGGATTCCCTGCGAGGTGCTGCCGCGGGACGGGAGGTTCGTCCTCGCGGTCCATGCGCGCGACGCGGCGGCGGCGCGCGAGCAGCTGCGGCTGTACGGGACGGAGCGCGGGCCTCCGCCGCCGCGCGCCGAGACGCCGTTGCGCGTCCATGACGGGCTGGTCGCGGCCTGCCTCTACGGCGTCGCCATCCTGGTTCTCGACACGCTGCAGCGCAACCACGCCCTCGGCCTCGACTGGCTGCACGCGGGCATGAGCCAGGCGGGCCTCATCCGCGCCGGCGAGTGGTGGCGCATCGTCACCGCCCTCGCGCTCCACGCCGACACGCTCCACCTCGCCGGAAACCTCGTGTTCGGCCTCCTCTTCGGGTTCCTGCTCGGCGCGACGCTGGGCTGGGGGCCGGCGCTGTCCGGCATGCTGTTCGCGGGCGCGTTCGGCAACGCGCTGAACGCCCTCGTGCGGGCCGCGGAGCACGCCTCGGTCGGCGCGTCGACGGCGGTGTTCGCGGCGATCGGCATCCTCGCCGCCCACGCCTGGCAGCGGCGGCGCAGCCGCATCAACCGCTGGGTGCCGCTCGGCGGCGGCGTCGCCCTGCTCGCCTTCCTCGGCATGAGCGGCGAGCGCACCGACTTCCTCGCCCACATCATGGGCTTCGGAGCGGGTGGCCTGTTCGGCCTCCTGTTCGCGCTGCTGGAGGAGCGCGCCTTGCCCGCGCCGTGGCACAGGCACGCCCTGGGGGCCGCCGCGATCGTCGTCTTCGCACTCGCCTGGACCGTCGCGCTCTCGGCCCGGGGGTAACGCCCGACTTCTGCACCACCTTTCCTAGCGTGGGCCGGCCATGCGGCGACATGAGGTCAGTCCGCGAACCTGATCGAGGTCAGGATGCGCTTGCCGGTGTCGATCCACTCCGCCTCCAGCTCGCGCGTGACGTTGAACGAGAACATGACGAGGCGGTTCTCGACCGGCGCGCCGGCAACCAGGTTGCGGATTTCCGTGTCGAGCGCCGGGGTGCGCATGTCGATGAGGAAGACCAGTCTGCCATCCACCTCGGCCAGCCCGCTGTGTATGGATTGCGAGGGATAGAAGCGCTCGAACCCGCGCACCAGGGAGATCCGGGCCGAATCGACGGTGGCCTCTGTCATTCTGTGCTTGGTCGGCTTGACGGTGACGTTGACCGTCCCGTCATCGTTGGTAAAGACGATCGGCGACCGCCGCTCGGACGGGTATTTGAGCCGTGCCATCTCATCGCTCATCAGTTCGAAGCCCCTCGGCACAAGGATCACCGCCGTGCCGTTCAGCACCGACCGCGGCGTCAGCTCCGGCTCCGCGGCATTCGCCATCCCCGGGCCCGCCGCCACGAATATCGCACAAAACAAAGCAAACGAACGACTCCACATGACTGCCTCCCACAGATAAACCTCCTATGCGAGCAATCATACAAATATATACACGAAAAGCGATAGTTTTTTGCGAGACCGCGCGGCATCCGCAACCGTGCCCTTTTGCAATGGCTCGCGGCGGCGGCAGGGCGCGCAATCTGGCGTCCCCGAAAACCCGCGCAAAAACAGGTCTTCCGAAACGGGATTCCGCGATCCGGCGAAGGCCGTCCGCCGCTATAGGATGAACTTGCTGAGGTCGGATTCCTTGGCCAGGTCCTCGACCTGGTCGCGCACGTAATCGGCGTCGATCCGGATCGTCTCGCCGCCGCGGTCGGTGGCGGTGAAGGAGATCTCCTCGAGAAGCCGCTCCATCACCGTGTGCAGGCGCCGCGCGCCGATGTTCTCGACCCGGCTGTTGATCTCGGCCGAGAGGCTGGCGATCTCCTCGATCGCGTCCTCGGTGAAGTCGAGGGTTACGTCCTCGGCGCCGAGCAGGGCCACGTACTGGCGGATCAGGCTGTTCTCCGGCTCTTTCAGAATCCGCACGAAGTCGTCCCGGGTAAGCGCCCGTAATTCCACGCGAATCGGCAAGCGGCCCTGCAGCTCCGGCAGAAGGTCCGCGGGCTTGGCGAGGTGGAACGCGCCGGAGGCGATGAACAGGATATGGTCGGTCTTGACCGGCCCGTGCTTGGTCGCGACCGTGGTGCCCTCGATCAGCGGCAAGAGGTCGCGCTGCACGCCCTCGCGGGAGACGTCGGCGCCGGTGCGCTCCGAACGCGCGGTGATCTTGTCGATCTCGTCGAGGAACACGATGCCGTTCTCCTCGACCGTCTCCAGCGCCGTCTTCACCACCGTCTCGTCGTCCAAGAGCTTGTCGCTCTCCTCGGCGATCAGCACCTCGTAGGATTCGGCGACGGTCATGCGCCGCGGCTTGGTGCGGCCGCCCATCATCTTGCCCATGATCTCGTTCAGGTTGATCATGCCCATCTGGGCGCCGGGCATGCCTGGGATCTCGAAGGTCGGCATGCCGGCCATGCCGGTGTCCTGGACCTGGATCTCGACCTCCTTGTCGTCGAGCTCGCCCTGGCGCAGCTTGATGCGGAACGACTGGCGGGTGGCGTCGCTCGCGCTTTCGCCGACGAGCGCGTCGAGCACGCGCTCCTCCGCGGCCAGCTCGGCCTTGGCCAGCACCTGCTTGCGCTGCTGCTCGCGGGTCATGTGGATTGAGACCTCGGCGAGGTCGCGGACGATCTGCTCGACGTCGCGCCCGACATAGCCGACCTCGGTGAACTTGGTCGCCTCGACCTTGATGAACGGCGCCTGCGCCAGCCGCGCGAGCCGCCGGGCGATCTCGGTCTTGCCGACGCCGGTCGGCCCGATCATCAGGATGTTCTTGGGCAGCACCTCCTCGCGCATCTCCTCGGGAAGCTGCAGGCGCCGCCAGCGGTTGCGCAGGGCGATGGCGACGGCGCGCTTGGCGTCCTTCTGGCCGACGATGTAGCGGTCGAGCTCGGAGACGATCTCGCGGGGGCTGAACGATGTCATAATGTCTCGATGGTGATGGAGTCGTTGGTGTAGACGCAGATGCCGGCGGCGATCGCCATGGCGCGGCGGGCCACCTCCTCGGCCGACAGCCCGTCCACCTCGGCCAGCGCACGTGCCGCGGCCAGCGCGTACGCGCCGCCGGAGCCGATGCCGATCAGCCCGCCCTCGGGCTCGAGGACGTCGCCGGTGCCGGAGACGATCAGCGAGACCTTCTTGTCGGCCACCGCCATCATCGCCTCGAGGCGTCGCAGGTAGCGGTCGGTGCGCCAGTCCTTGGCGAGCTCGACACAGGCCCTCGTCAGCTGCCCCGGATGCTGCTCCAGCTTGGCTTCGAGCCGCTCGAACAGGGTGAAGGCGTCGGCCGTCGCCCCGGCGAAGCCGACGATCACGCCGCCGTCGCCGAGTCGCCGCACCTTGCGGGCGTTCGACTTGATGACGGTCTGGCCCATGCTGACCTGGCCGTCGCCGGCGACCACCACGGAGTCGCCCCGGCGCACCGAGAGGATCGTGGTGCCGTGCCAGTTTTCGTGATCGGACATGGGCGGGATCCGTACTGTCGTTTCAGGTGAGGGCCCCTGCGGGCCGCGCGAACCTAACCCATGTGGCGTTTCCGCGCCAGCAATCAAGGGCCGCACGCCGGTGCTGGCCTTTGCGCCCCCATGCTGCTAAAAGGGCGCCGATTTCCGGGACGTGGAGAAACCGATGCGGCAGGCAAGCATTGAGCGCAACACGCGCGAGACCGAGATCGCGGTCACCGTCGACCTCGACGGCACCGGGCGCGCCGACGTGGCGACCGGGATCGGCTTCCTCGACCACATGCTCGAGCAGCTGGCGCGGCATGGCCTGATCGACCTGTCGGTGCGGGCCAAGGGCGACCTGCACATCGATTTCCACCACACCACCGAGGATACCGGCATCGCGATCGGCCAGGCGGTGGCCAAGGCGCTCGGCGACCGCAAGGGGATCACCCGTTACGGACATGCGCTGATCCCGATGGACGAGACGTTGACGCGGGTGGCGCTGGACTGCTCGAACCGGCCGTGGCTGGTCTGGAAAGTTGCGTTCACGCGCCCCAAGCTGGGCGATTTCGACACCGAGCTGTTCCGCGAGTGGTTCGGCGCCTTCGCCCAGAACGCCGGGCTCACCCTGCATGTCGAGAACCTGTACGGCGAGAACAACCACCATATCGCCGAATCCTGCTTCAAGGGGCTGGCGCGCGCGCTGCGCGAAGCGGTTGCGGTCGACCCGCGCGCGGCGGACGCCGTGCCGTCGACCAAGGGCGTGCTCGGCGGCGGCTCGGCATGACCGTCGCCATCGTCGATTACGGCTCGGGCAACCTGCACTCCGCGGCCAAGGCCTTCGAGCGCATGGCCGGCGCGCCGGTCACCGTCACCTCGGACCCCGGAGAGGTGGCGGCTGCCGACCGCATCGTGCTGCCCGGCGTCGGCGCCTTCGGCGACTGCTGGCGCGGGCTCAATGCGCTCACCGGCATGGTCGAGGCGCTGGAAGAGGCGGTATTGAGCGGCGGCAGGCCGTTCCTCGGCATCTGCGTCGGCATGCAGCTGATGGCGACGCGCGGCCTGGAGCACGGCAGCCATCCCGGCCTCGGCTGGATCCCCGGCGAGGTGGTGCCGCTGACACCGTCCGATCCGGCATTGAAGGTGCCGCATATGGGCTGGAACGAGCTGGAGGACCTGACGCCGCACCCGGTGCTCGACGGGCAGAAAGCAGGCACCCACATGTACTTCGTGCACAGCTTCCGGTTCCGCTGCGAACAGCCGGAGCACGAGCTGGCGACCGCCGATTACGGCGGCGCACTGGCCGCGGTGGTCGGCCGCGACAACATGATCGGCAGCCAGTTCCACCCGGAAAAGAGCCAGAAGGCGGGCCTCGCCTTCATCGACGCGTTCCTGAGGTGGGCGCCATGATCGATACGGTGGAAACCAGCGTCGCCATCGTCGGCGAGCTGTCCGGGCGCGACCTCGAAGAGCTGTGCGATGCCGCGGAGGCGGCGATCGTCGCCGGTGGCGGCTTCGGCTGGCTCACCCCGCCGCCGCGGCAGATCCAGGAATCGTACTGGAAGGGCGTGGTGCTGGTGCCCGGCCGTACGCTGTTCGTTGGGCGGCTCGATGGCGTCATCGCCGGCTCGGCGCAGCTGTTCCGGCCGACCCGCAACAACGAGGCCCAGGCCGCCGCCTGCAACCTGCGCAGCTCTTTCGTCGCGCCCTGGGCGCGCGGCCACGGGATCGCCCGTATGCTCACCGAGGCGGTCGAGGAAACCGCGCTGGCCGAGGGGTTCGGGATGATCAACCTCGATGTGCGCGAGACCCAGACCGCGGCGATGGCCATGTACGAATCGATGGGCTACGTGCACTGGGGCACGCACCCGCTCTATGCGCGCCTGTCCGACGGCACCTGGGTTCCCGGCCGCTACTACTACAAGATCCTTGTCGGCGACTTTCCCGAGCCGGCGGCGACGGGACGGCCTTCGCCATGATCCTGTATCCCGCGATCGACCTCAAGGACGGCCGCTGCGTGCGGCTGGTGCGCGGCGACATGGACCGGGCGACGGTATTCAGCGACGATCCCGCGGGCCAGGCCCACGGCTTTCGCAGATCCGGGGCCACCTGGCTGCATATCGTCGACCTCGACGGCGCGTTCGCCGGCAGGCCGGTGAACGCAACGGCGGTCGAGGCGATCGTCGACGCCGTCGACATCCCGGTGCAGCTCGGCGGCGGCATCCGCGACCTCGCGACCATCGAGGGCTGGCTCGCGCGCGGCGTCAAGCGGGTGATCCTCGGCACCGTCGCCGTCAAGGATCCCGACCTGGTGGTGGCCGCCTGCGCCAGGTGGCCGGGACAGGTCGCGGTCGGCATCGACGCCCGCGGCGGCCGGGTCGCGGTCGAGGGGTGGGCCGAGGACACCGACATCGAAGTCGCGGCGCTGGCGCACCGCTTCGCCGACGCCGGCGTCGCCGCGATCATTTACACCGACATCGACCGCGACGGCGTGCTGGAGGGCGCGAACATCGCCGCGACAGCGGCCCTCGCGCGGGCCGTGCCGGTGCCGGTGATCGCCTCGGGCGGAATCGCGTCGCTCGACGACATCCGTGCGCTCGTCGCCGAGCGAAGCATCGCCGGTGCCATCATCGGCCGCGCGCTCTACGACGGACGGATCGACCTTGCGGAGGCGCTGTCGCTGTGCTGAAGGTGCGTATCATCCCGTGCCTCGACGTCAAGAACGGGCGCGTCGTCAAGGGCGTCAACTTCGTCAACCTCGTCGATGCGGGCGACCCGGTCGAGCAGGCGCGCGTCTACGATGCGGCCGGCGCCGACGAGCTGACCTTCCTCGACATCACCGCCTCCTCGGACAACCTCGACGTCGCCGCGCGCACCGCCGAGCAGTGCTTCATGCCGCTCACCATCGGCGGCGGCGTGCGCACCACCGACGACATCCGCAGGCTGCTGCTGGCCGGGGCCGACAAGGTGTCGATCAACACCGCCGCCGTCAGACGCCCGGAATTCGTGGCCGAGGCGGCCGAGCGCTTCGGCGCGCAATGCATCGTCGTCGCCATCGACGCGCGCCAGTCCGGACCCGGCGCCTGGGAAGTCTTCACCCATGGTGGGCGCGAGCCGACCGGCATCGACGCGGTCGAATGGGCCAAACGCATGGCGGCGTCCGGCGCCGGCGAGATCCTGCTGACCTCGATGGACCGCGACGGCACGAAGCAGGGCTACGACATCGAGCTGACGCGGCGCATCGTCGACGCGGTGCCCGTCCCGGTCATCGCCTCGGGCGGGGTCGGCACCCTCGACCACCTCGTCGAAGGGGTGCGCGACGGCCACGCCGCCGCCGTGCTGGCCGCCTCGATCTTCCATTTCGGCACCTATTCGATCCGCGAGGCCAAGGCGCACATGGCGAAGGCCGGCGTGCCGGTGCGGCTCGAGCCTTAGCCTTTCACACCGAACGGGTTTCTGCTAGGCAGGCGGCATGAGCGAGATTGACGGTACCATCCTCGACCGGCTGTTCGCGGTCATCGAGTCGCGCAAGGGGGCCGACCCGACCGAGTCGTGGACGGCGAAGCTGCTGGCCGGCGGGCCGGAGGCCGTCGCGCGCAAGCTCGGCGAGGAATCCGTTGAGACGATCGTCGCCGCACTGACCGCGGACAAGGCGGCGTTGGCCGCGGAGAGCGCCGACCTCCTGTACCACCTGCTGGTGCTCTGGGCGGCCAGGGGCGTAACGCCGGAAGACGTCTGGGGGGCGCTCGAATCCCGCGCGGGCACGTCCGGCATCGCGGAAAGGGCGGCACGGGAAAAATAGGGAAACGTGACCCGGCCGGAAACGCGGGCCGGGCAAGTCAGCGCCCGCGCGGCGGCTGAGGGAGACTGGCAATGGCTTACGACGACTCGAACGTATTCGCGAAGATCCTGCGCGGCGAGATCCCGTGCGGCAAGGTCTACGAGGACGAGTGGGCGCTGGCCTTCCACGACATCGACCCGCAGGCGCCGGTCCACGTCCTTGTGATCCCGAAGGGCAAATACACCTCGTCGGACGATTTCGCGGCCAACGCCCCGGACGCGGAGATCGCCGGCTTCTTCCGCGCCGTCGGCACGGTGGCACGCGAGCTCGGCGCGGTCGAGCCGGGCTACCGGATCCTCTCAAATTGCGGGCCCGATGCGCACCAGGAGGTCATGCATTTCCACATGCATTTGTTCGCCGGCAAGGACCTCGGCCGCATGATCAAGCCGATCGACAAATAGCGCAGGCGCGCGTTCGCGCATCGCGTCGGACACGCGTGGCGTACGCCGCATTCCCGCCCAGCCTGCGTCGGCACCTGGGTAACGCCGCGTTAACGTCTTGTCCTGCAAACTCCCGATTCAACAGGAATCGGCACCTGGCAACGCATTCCCCGATTGGCGGCAAGGGCCGGACATCGGCATCGGCAAGAGAGGATTCCACCTTTGGTTACGCAACCCGGGTGGTTTTTCGCGGGAGTCTTCTCGGTCAGCGGAAGCACGCTCATGCTTCAGCTGCTGCTCTCGCGGATATTCTCGGTGACGACATGGTACCACGTCTCGTTCCTCGTCATCAGCATCGCGATGTTCGGGATGACCCTGGGCGCCCTGAAGGTCTATCGCGACGCCGCCGAGATGCAGCGGGCAACCGTTGCGCAGCTGGCGTCGCGCTACTCGTTCTTTTTCGCACTGGCTATCCCGGCAACCGCGGTCGCCGCGCTGACCATCCCGATCGTCGACGCCAAGGTCGTGGTCACGCTCGTTTTTCTGCCCATTGTGGCGTTCTTGACAAGCGTTCCCTTCTATTTCTCGGGATTCGTAGTCGCCCTATGCTTGACGCGGTCTTCGTTCAAGGTCAGCGCCGTCTACGGATACGATCTCGTTGGCGCGGCTGCCGGCTGCATATCGGCGCTGGCATTGATGAAGGTGCTGGACACCCCGTCGGCCCTGCTCGTTCTCGCCGCGGCGCCGGCACTCGCGGGCCTGTGTTTTGCGAAGTCGGCGCAGACCGGTCCGGCCGCTGTTTCCGGCGTGCGGTGGACCTTGATGAGCGCGGTGGCCGTCGGGCTTGCGGGACTCGGCGTACTGAATGGCGCCCTGCCCGCGCCACTGATCTACCCGATGTTTCCAAAGGGTACGTGGACACCCCAGTCCGCCCTGGAACTGGATCGCTGGAACAGCATCTCGCGGATCACGATCCTGCAGGAGGAAAAGGATTCCGTCCGTTCAACTGGGGCCCGTCCGCAACGATGCCCGAGACATTGCGGTCCACATACCGCCAGCTGATCATCGACGGCAATGCCGGAACTCCCCAGGTGCGGTTTGACGGCAGCGACCTGTCGAGCCTCGAGCACCTGTCCTACGACATCACCACGCTGGCGTACCGCCTGCCGAACCTCAAACGCGCCGCGATCATAGGCCTGGGCGGTGGGCGCGACGTGCTGGCCGCGAAATACTTCGGCGTGTCCGAGGTGGTTGCCATCGACGTCAACGGTATTCAGGTGGATCTCCTTCGGAACGACCCGGAGGCGCGTGGCTACACCGGATTCGACAAGCTGCAGAACGTGTCGCTGGTTCACGACGAAGCGCGGAGCTGGATGAGCCGCAACGCAGAGCCATTCGACATCATCCAGATGAGCCTCGTCGACACCTGGGCGGCGACCACCGTTGGTGCCTTTGCGCTCACGGAAAACGGGCTGTACACGGTCGAGGGCTGGCGCATTATCCTGGACGACCTTTCCACCGGCGGCGTCTTCACGGTGAGCCGATGGCTGGATTTCGAGGGAACAGCGCAGACCGGACGGATTCTTGCCCTGGCCGTGGCGACGCTTCTGGACCGCGACGTGATATCCCCGGCGGCACATATCTTCCTGGCGGGCACACACGGGGCACATCGCAACGTTTCGACGCTTGTCGTGAGCCGCGATCCGCTCACGGGGGCCCAGCTCGATTCCCTGCATGCAGCGACGGAACGATTGGACTTCAATGTGCTGGTGTCACCGCGGGGCAATTCCGAGAATCCGGCCTTACGGGAGATTGTGGCGGCGACGACCCGTGGGCAGCTGTTGGACGCGACACGTCGTGATTTCCTGAAGCTGTTTCCGCCGACCGACGCACAACCGTTCTTTTTCAACCAGGCGCCCCTTGACCGACCGGTCGAATTGTGGCGGCTCGCGCATTCCGGCCGCGGTGCGATCGCCGGCCACGCCGCGGCATCGATGAACCTGCTGGCCGTCATCGCGATCTCGTTGGTGGCCGTTACCGCGATCATCCTCCTGCCGTTGTGGCGAGCACTTGGCCGTGTGGAGACGCCCGTCCTGGCGGCAGGAAGCGGCTATTTCTTTTTCATCGGCCTCGGGTTCATGCTCATCGAAATAAGCATGCTTCAGTCCATGGGTCTGTATCTCGGGCACCCCAGCTTCGGCCTCGCCGTCGTCCTGTTCAGCCTGATTCTGTTTACCGGACTGGGAAGTCTGGCAAGCAGCCGGGTCACTCTGGTCAGTGCCGCCAGGATCGGCCTTTGGGCGGCGGTGACTGCCAGTTACTTCCTGCTTCTGGGCCTGTGGATGCTTGATTGGTTCGCGACCCTGGCCGAACTTTCCATGGGTTCCCGCGCGATGTTATGTGCGCTGCTGACCGCGCCCGGCGGCTTCCTGCTCGGGTTCGGCTTCCCGACGGGTATGGCGCTGTGCGAGGCCCGGTCCGGCCGCATGACGCCGTGGCTGTGGGGCGTCAACGGCGCGGCGGGGGTGCTCGGCAGCGCCGTGGCACTGGCAACCAACATTATCTTTGGCCTGGACACGACGCTGATCCTCGGTGCGCTGTGCTACGTCGCACTGCCGATTGCCGCACTGCCCCTGATCCGCAAGCCCCGCACCGCATTGCCGCCGATGGCGCTCGTGGCGGTCGCACCGGATTCGGCTACGTAACATCGGGTCGCCCGGCGCACCGTACCCCCGAGCTCCGCGACTTCGGCCAGCACCGCGCGTAGGTCGTCGACCGCGAGACAGGCGTTCCGGTGCGCCTGCCCCGGCGCGCCCGGCAGCGTCTGCATCAGCCCGCCGACGTCCTTGCGGTCGTTCTGGAACAGGGTGCAGCTGCCCGCCTCGCCCATGGCGGCGTGGCGCAGCATCCAGCCGACGAGCACGGTATAGAAGGCGCCGCTCTTCTGGGAGTCGGGGCTGACCAGCTCGTTCCAGACGGATGTGCCGTATGTCATGGCGGGGTTCCCGTTTGTTGTCTGTATATTCAATGGCCGGCGCCCGCGGCCGTTCCGCATGCGAGGATAGCAGGCAACACGCGCGCTGCTGCGGTTACAACGCCATGCCGAACCGGCTTACCGGCGCCGCGCGGGCCGGGTAAGATCGCACACGCGCAAACCGGGGGACGGGAGGCCCGGGCGACGATGCGGGCGCAGACCCAACCGCTGCAGACCCTGCCGGAGCCGCAGGCCGAGTTCATCGCAACGGTCACGCTGACGGTCGACCGCGGCTGGTGGCTGGCCGCCCTCGCTGCGATCGTCGTACTCGCTGGCCTGACCGCACTCTGGTGGTGCCGGCGGCGGCCGCCGCCATCGTGACCGCCGGAGATCGATCCGCCCGGATCGCATCTTGCCCGCAATCCCCGTAAACGAAATGGCCGGCCCCGCAAGGCCGGCCATCGGTTCGCGCCGAAAGCCGCTCAGGCGGCGGCCAGCTTCTCGGCCGAGCTGCGCCCGTCGCGGCCCGGGGTCACCTCGTAGGTGACCATCTGGCCCTCGGTGAGGCCGGGCAGCCCGGCACGCTCGACCGCGGTGATGTGGACGAACACGTCGCGTCCGCCGTCGGCCGGCTGGATGAAGCCGTAGCCCTTGATTGCGTTGAACCACTTGACGGTTCCTTTGGCCATAGTCTTGTCCTTCGTAGAAGTTTAGCAGTTAAGTCGCGACGCCGCGCGAAAGCGCCCGGCGTCGCCAGGTTCGTGGTCTCATTTGGTCGAGGGGTAGATAGCTAAGCGCGAATGGGCGTCTAGTTGGATACGCCAGGACGTCATGGTACCGGTGGCGGCAAGATGGCGTGTGCACCAACGAAATGCAACTGAAATTCTCGTGAGGCAAGCGGCTGGGCGACGGCGGGCACCGCCGGGCCGACGCGGCGGGCCGCGTCAGCCGAACCAGCGGCGCCAGAACGGCGTCGCCGGCGATGTGCCGGCAACGTAGTGCGCCAGCTCCTCCTGCGTGCCCGGGAACCCGAGATCGCGCAGCATACTGCCCATATTGGCGCTGATGACCCAGGCCTTGCGGCTGTGCGCGATCGTGCGCAGCACGCGCTTATGCGGCTCTGCAAGGCTAAAGGACGCCGCAGGCCCCGGCTCGCCGTGCTGCTCGCTACAGCTCCAGGCGCTCGACGAATTTTTCGGCGTTGATGGCGATGTCGTCCTCGCCGACCTGGTCGAACGGGTTTTCCAGATGCGACTGGATGTTCTCGAGGCCGACGAAGATCAGGCTGAACAGCACCGGCATGAAATATTCCAGCCCCGGCGAATACTCCGTCGCCAGATAGGCGAAATACGGGCCATACAGGATCGGCAGCACGAGGATGAAGATGTTGCTGTAGGCCCGCAGCGTCACCGGCGTGCGGTACTGGTAGATGTGCTTCATCGTCTCGAACGAGGCCATCATCTTCGACAGGTACTGGTTGCAGCGCGACACCTCGCCAGAGGCCAGCCCCCGCTCGCGCAACCCCTTGATGAACAGGGAGAGTTGCGAGAAGTCGCGGTACACGGCGGCCTCGTTTTCGACCGTGCCGCCGAGCGGCCCGCCGAACAGCGCCCGGCAGTTGCCGAGTAGGCGGCCCAGCGTCTCCTTCGCCCGCGGCAGCGCGTCGGGGTCCGGCTCCGCCAGCCAGTCGCGCGCGGCGAAGTAGATCGCCCGCCCGTGCGCCTTGATCTGGCCGTAATGGTAGAGCGCCGTCTCGCGGCGCTTGTAGGCGCCGCTGATCGAGAACACGATCGGGAAGATGATCGCCGTGGCGATCAGGGTCAGCGGAAAGTCGGCGAGCAGCCCGTAGCGGGCGGACAGCGCGGTCGACGCGACCGCAAGGCCGGACACGACGACGGCCTTGAGGTTGATGATGAGCGCGACCCGCCGAGCATGGCGCCGCAGCGGCGACGCCTCCTGCACCAGCCCGCCGGCCATCGCGGGTTGCGTATCCGTCTGCGACATGCCTTCTCCTTCCAGCAACGGCACAAGATGCGCCGTCGATACCGCAAAACCCTTACGATTCCGCTAAAGGCGCCGCCTCACCGCCCCGGCGCCACGCGCCGGTAGCTCAGCGCCTCGGCGATGTGGATGCGGCGCACGTCCGCGGCGCCGTCGAGGTCGGCGAGGGTGCGGGCGACGCGCAGGACGCGGTGGTAGCCGCGGGCGGTCAGGCGCAGGGATTCGGCGGCCTCGGCGAGGAGCTTGCGGCCCGGCGCGTCCGGGGCGGCGACCTCCTCCAGCAATTTGCCGTCGGCCTGGGCGTTGCTGCGGATGCGGCGCTCCTCGGGTAGGCCGGCGTAGCGGTCGGCCTGCACCTTGCGCGCGGCGGCGACGCGGGCGGCGACCTCGGCCGAGCCCTCGGCCGGCGGCGGCAGCGAGAGATCAGCGGGGTTGACCGCCGGCACCTCGACATGCAGGTCGATGCGGTCGAACAGCGGGCCGGAGATCCGCGCCTGGTAGTCCTGGGCGCAGCGCGGTGCCCGCGCGCAGGCGATCGACGGGTCGTCGAGATGGCCGCAGCGGCACGGGTTCATCGCCGCGACCAGCTGGAAGCGCGCCGGGTAGGTGACATGGGCGTTGGCCCGCGCCACCACCGCCGCCCCGGTCTCGATCGGCTGGCGCAGCGCCTCCAGCGTCGGGCGCTGGAACTCCGGCAACTCGTCCAAAAACAGCACGCCGTTATGCGCGAGACTTACTTCTCCAGGTCTGGCGCGCATTCCGCCGCCCACCATCGCCGCCAGCGAGGCGGAGTGATGCGGGTCGCGGAACGGCCGCTGGCGCGACAGCCGCCCGCCCTCCAGCAGGCCGGCGACCGAGTGGATCATGCTGACCTCGAGCGCCTCGCGCGCATCGAGCGGGGGCAGGATCCCGGGCAGGCGCTGCGCCAGCATCGACTTGCCGGCGCCGGGCGGGCCGATCATCAGGAGATTATGGGCCCCGGCGGCGCAGATCTCGAGCGCCCGTTTCGCCGTCTCCTGCCCCTTGATGTCGGACAGGTCTGGCGCCATGGCGCCAGCCTCGGCGAGCAGCGGCTGCGGCGGGGTGAGCACTTGGCTGCCCTTGAAATGGTTGATCAGCGCGAGCAGTGTCGCCGGCGCCAGCACCTCGACGCCCTCGGCCCAGGCCGCCTCGCCGCCGGTCGCCGCCGGGCAGATGATACCGCGCGCTTCGGCCGCGGCGGCGATCGCCGCCGGCAGCACGCCAGCGACCGGGGCGATCGCGCCGTCCAGCGCCAGCTCCCCCAGCACGGTGTAGCGCGCGATCTCCTCCGCCGGCAGCACGCCCAGGACGACGAGCAGGCCGAGCGCGATCGGCAGGTCGAAATGGCTGCCCTCCTTCAGCACGTCGGCCGGCGAGAGATTCACGGTGATCCGCTTCGGCGGCAGCGCGAGGCCCATGGCGCCGAGGGCGGACCGGACCCGCTCCCGGCTCTCGGCGACGGCCTTGTCGGGCAGGCCGACCACGGTGAAGGCCGGCAGCCCGCCGGACATCTGCACCTGGACGTCGATGCCCAACGTGTCGATGCCCTGGAACGCCACCGTGCCGACGCGTGCGACCATGGGGTTGGCCCCCTGCCCTGCTCCTGCGGTGCTGTCACTCTAATAAGAACGAAAGCAGAACGCCAGCACGAATCGCCGGACATGACTCTTTTTGCGTGTATCGGCGCCGGAAAATTCGAGTCCGTACGGGACTCGCTGAATCGCCTCTCGCGGCCCGGCCGCACCCCAGGCCCGGATTTCGCACCGCGCGCCAGCGGCCACCGGAGCCCGTTTAACGCCATATACGGTATTTCGTGGAAAGTTATCCACAAGATGTGGGGCAAACCGAGCCATCAGGTGCTCCAAACCGGTAGAACGGGCTTCCCAGCCGCGCCGCGCCGCGCCATATATCCCGCCATGGCACGCAAGTTCACGGACCCGAGCCTGGTCATCGCCAGCCACAACGCGGGCAAGGTGCGCGAGATCGCGGACCTTCTGGCGCCGTTCGGCGTGGCCGTCGTGTCCGCGGCCGAGCTCAACCTGCCGGAGCCGGAGGAGACCGGCGACAGCTTCGCCGCGAACGCCGAGTTGAAGGCGCGGGCGGCTGCGGAAGCCTCTGGCCTGCCCTCACTGGCCGACGATTCCGGCCTTGCGGTGCATGCGCTGGGCGGCGAGCCCGGCATCCATTCGGCGCGCTGGGCCGAGACCGGGAACGGTCGCGATTTCGGCGTCGCCATGCAGAAGGTGGAGGCGGCGCTCACGGGCAAGGCCGACCGCAGCGCGCATTTCGCGTGTGTCCTCGCCCTGGTCTGGCCGGACGGCCATGTCGAGGGCTTCGAAGGCCGGGTCGACGGCACGCTGGTGTGGCCGCCGCGCGGCGTGCACGGATTCGGGTACGATCCGGTGTTCCGGCCCGACGGGTACGATGTCACCTTCGGCGAGATGGACCCGGAGAAGAAGCACGCGATCAGCCACCGTGCCGACGCCTTCGACAAGCTCGTCAGCGCCTGTTTTCGGGGCGCCGTGCCATGAGCGCCGCGCCGGCGGGCGGCTTCGCGCTCTACGTCCACTGGCCGTTCTGCCTCTCCAAATGCCCCTATTGCGATTTCAACAGCCACGTCCGCGAGACCGTCGACCAGGCGCGCTGGCGCGCCGCCCTCTTGCGCGAGCTCGATCATGCCGCGGCGGCCGAGGCGCCCGGCTTCGGGCCGCTGACCAGCATTTTCTTCGGCGGCGGGACGCCGTCGCTGATGGCGCCGGACACGGTCGCCGCCGTGATCGAGCGCGCCGCCGACCACTGGGACCTGGCGCCGGATGTCGAGTTCACGCTGGAGGCCAACCCGACCTCGGTCGAGGCGGGGCGCCTTGCGGCGTTCCGGCTCGCGGGCGTGAACCGGGTGTCGCTCGGCGTGCAGGCGCTGGACGACGCGTCGTTGAAAGCGCTCGGCCGGACCCATGGCGCCGCGGAAGCCGTCCAGGCCGTGCGCACCGCAGCGCGGCTGTTCGACCGCTATTCCTTCGACCTCATATACGCCCGCCCGGGCCAGACGGCGGCGGCCTGGCGCAAGGAGCTGCGACGGGCCCTGGGCGAGGCCGGCGACCACCTGTCGCTCTACCAGCTGACCATCGAGAAGGGCACGGCGTTCCATACGCTGCATGGCCGCGGTGAACTTCATTTTCCAAACGAAGATTATTCGGCAAGACTCTACGAAATAACGCAAAACATCATGGATGAAGCGGGTCTTCCCGGATACGAGATTTCCAACCATGCCGTCCCCGGCGCCGAGTCGCGCCACAACCTGGTCTACTGGCGCGGCGGCGATTACGTCGGGATCGGGCCCGGCGCCCACGGCCGCATCAGCGGCGATGCGAAGACGGTCGCCTATCGCCGCCACCGGGCGCCGGAGCGATGGCTCGAGAGCGTCGAAGCCGAAGGTGCCGGCACGGTCGAGGCCGTGCCGCTCGACCGCGGGCAGCGGGTCACGGAGCTCCTGATGATGGGATTGCGCCTTGCCGAGGGCGTATTGGAGACGCGGTTCCGGGCGCTCGCTGGCTGCGGCCTTGAAGATGCCCTCGATGCACGGCGGCTGCGCGACCTGATCGACGGGGGCCTGCTCGCGCACGACGCCAACGGCCTGCGGGCGACGGCGAGCGGGCGGCAGCGCCTCAATGCGCTGCTCGCCCATTTGCTCGCCTGATCAGTTGATCGGCGTCTGGAAGCTTTCCGCGGCCGGCTGGATGGTGCGGAAGCCGTCGGGGGTCACCTCGTGGATCGCATAGGTGCGCTCGACCGTGCCGTCGGCGGTCAGCCGGAAGATGCCGTCCACGCCCCGGAACCCGTTGGGATCGGTCAGCGCGCTGGCCGAGAAGTCGGTCGCCCGCGGCGACTGCGCCAGCAACGCGGCCAGTGCCGTCGCATCGTAGGCCAGCGAAGCCAGGCGCGGCGGGTCGTAGCTGAACGCGGCTCGGAAGCGGATCTCGAATTTCTGCCGCTCCTCGACCGGCGGCGCCGCGAACCACGCGCCCTGGAGGGCGCGCTCGGCCACCACCTCGGGCGTGCCGTCCCAGGCGCGCAGGCCGAGGAACCGCACGGTCGGCTGCTCGACGTCGTAAAAGTTCATCAGCGCCGCCAGCGTGCGCAGGTTCTGCCCGGCGTCCGGCAGCAAAACGGCATCGAACGGCGGGTCGCCGATCGTGTCGAGCACCTCCAGCTTGGCCAGCGCCTGCCTCGAGACCTCGTCGGTCTTGCCCTCGAGGGCCGCCATCTGCTGAAGAAGCTCCTCACGCCGCAAATCGTAGTCGGTCAGCGCCCGGGCCGGCTCAGAGAAATCGGCGGCGGACGGGTCGTAATAGCCGGTCTTGGTAACCACGGCGCCGCGCCGTTCGGTCGAGCTGTACAACGCCTGGACGACGACCTCGCCGTAGTCGTTGGACGGGGCCAGAACGCCGTAGCTGGTGAAGCCCTGCGCCGCCGCGTAATCGACGATGGCGTCGACCTGCTGTTCCGGCGCGAAGCCGAGGATGTAGACGCCGTTCCCGGCAACCCGCTTGGAGTTCGAGAAGGCAACCACGTTGACGTCCGAAATCCGGGTCTGCGCGGCGACGGCGGCCACCGAGTCGGCCAGCAGTGGCCCGAGCACGAGCTTGGCGCCCCGGCCCAGTGCCCGTGCGACCGCCTCTTCGGCGCCTTCCGGCGTCCCCTTCGTGTCATACGGCAGCAGCACGAAATTCTGGCTGGCCACCTCGAACACCGCCAGCTGCGCCGCGTCCAGCATCGCCTTGCCGAGCTCGGCGCGCGGGCCGCTGAGCGGCAGCAGGATGGCGACCGGGACACCCACGGTCGCGGCCAGCTGCTCCGCCGGGAACTGCGCCACGCCGTGCGGCGTGATCTCCCGCTCGAGGTCCGCGAGCGGCGGCAGCGACGGCGCCGCCGGCCACGGGGGGCTGGTCTGGCGTGCGGCCGATACTTGCCTGAGGTCCCTCGGTGACCCTACAGTTCCTCCCGACGGCGCGGCGCAGCCGGACACTGCGAGTGCAAGGCCGACGACGGCGATGAGAAACGAATGTGTCAAAGAAAAACGACGAAAACAGGACAGCATCTACTGACGGCTCCGGCCGATTAATTGCCAGTGATCGATCGCGGTGGCAGCCTATCTGTATGACTGACCAAAGTAAACTGCAGGCGGCGCTGTACCTGGTCGCCACACCGATCGGCAATATTCGCGACGTAACCCTGCGTGCCCTAGATATCCTCGCGTCCGCCGACGTTCTCGCCTGCGAAGATACCAGGGTTACCGCAAAGTTACTTCGCGCCTATGGCATTACTGCGGCACAAACCTTTCCATATCATGAACACAATGCGGAAAAGATGCGCCCGAAACTGCTGGCGCGTCTCCGCGCCGGCGACTCGGTCGCGCTCGTCAGCGATGCCGGGACGCCGCTGGTCTCGGATCCGGGTTACAAGCTGGTGCGCGAGGCGGTCGCGGAAGGCATCCCCGTGCATGCGATTCCCGGGCCGTCCGCGGGCATTGCGGCGCTGGTCACCGCCGGCCTGCCGACCGACCGGTTTCTCTTCGCCGGATTTCCGCCGCCGCGCCATGCGGCGCGCCTGGCCGCGTTCAGGGAACTGCGGCACGTCCCCGCCAGCCTCGTGTTTTTCGAATCGGCGCGCCGACTCGCGGCGTCGCTGGCCGATATGGCCGAGGTATTCGGCCCGCGCGAGGCCGCCGTGGCACGGGAGCTCACGAAGCTGCACGAGGAGGTGCGGCGCGGCACGCTGGCGTCGCTGGCGCAACACTACGGCGCGGCCGGTCCGCCCCGGGGCGAGGTGGTCCTCGTCGTCGCGCCGCCTCCCTCGGACGCCGCGCCCGCCGATATCGACGCGCTGTTGCGCGCCGCCCTCGCCCGCATGAGCCTGCGCGATGCCGCGGCCGCGGTCAGCGACGCCACCGGTGCCCCGCGCCGTGCGGTCTATGCCCGCGCCCTCGCGCTCGCCGGGGCCGGTGACGCGGCAGACGACCGGTGAGCCGCGCCGATCGCCACCGCGCCTACCGGCGCGGCCGCTGGGCCGAGGCGGTGTGCAGCGCCAGCCTCCTGCTGCGCGGCTACCGCATCGTCGAGCGCCGGCTGCGCAGCCCCGTCGGGGAGATCGACATCGTCGCAAGGCGGGGTCGCGTGCTGGCGATCATCGAAGTCAAGGCACGGCCCGATACCGCCGCGGCGGCCGAGGCGGTGACGGCGCGGCAGCGCGAGCGACTGGTCCGGGCGGCGGGCTGGGTGGTGGCGGGGCGGCCCGACCTCGCCGCGCTGCAGATCCGTTTCGACGTCATGCTGGTGACGCCGTGGCGCTGGCCGCGGCACATGGTTGACGCTTGGCGCGCGGACCCGCAGTGGCTACATTCCTCGCGTCAACAGACGATCTGGTAGCCCAACCGACAGGTCAAGAGATGCCGCTGACTGCTTGTCTCCGTAACCGTTTTCAAACAGGGATCCTCCTCCTGCTTGCGGCGCTGGCGCCGCTCGGCGGGTGTGCCCCCATGGTGGTCGGGGGCGCTGCGGTCGGCGCGACGGTGGCGGCGCAGGACCGCCCGGTCAGGACGGCGATCGCCGACAGCGCGATCCAGGCCAACATCAACCGGAAATTCATCGAGTTCGATGTGGAGGTGTTCCAGCGGGTCGACATCGAGGTGGTCGAGGGCAAGGTGCTGCTGACCGGAATCGTGCCGGACCCCCAGAACCGCATCGACGCGGCCCGACTGGCGTGGCAGGTGAACGGCATTGCCGAAGTGATCAACGAGATCGAGGTCAACGATACAAGCACCCTGTCGGACGCCGCGCGCGATTCATGGATCACCACCAAGCTGCGCAGTGCGATCCTGTTCGACAAGGATATCAAGAGCATCAACTACACCATCGATACCGTGAACCGGACGGTGTACCTGATGGGCATCGCGCAGAGCCAGGGTGAGCTCGACCGGGTCGTCGCGCACGCAAGGCACATTGACTATGTGCGCCGCGTCGTGCCCTATGTCCGGATCAATTCTCCTGGCACGGGAGGGTGACGGTTGGATCCGGGCGAGGAAGCCGAAGCCGTAATGCGCCGCGTCGGCGCAGGGCCGGGCGATACCATCGATATCGCCGGGGCCGCGCTGGTGCTCGCGGCGCTCGACCGCCCGGGCGTGCCGCTGGATCGCTACCGCGACCATCTCGGGCTGCTGGCCGAGGACCTGCGTAAGGCGGCCGGCGGCGCCGATTCGCTCGACACGCGGATCCGAGCGCTCCGCGAGGTGGTGTTCGCCGCCTACGGCTACCAGGGCGACCGACGCACCTACGACGACCTGCAGAACGCCAACCTGATGCGCGTGATCGACCGCCGGCGCGGCCTGCCCGTCGCGCTCGGCATCCTGTGCATCCACACTGTGCGCGCGCAGGGCTGGGAGATCGCCGGCCTCAGCTTTCCGGGGCACTTTCTCCTGCGCATGGACCATCTCGGACAACGCGCGATCCTCGATCCCTTCGCCCGATGCACGCCGCAGTCGGCTCACGAGCTGCGCGCGCTCCTCAAGGCACAGGGCGACGAAGCGGCCGAGCTGCGGCCGGAGCATCATGCCGCCGTGCCCGACCGGGACATCCTGATTCGGCTGCAGAACACCATCCGGCTGCGCCAGACGCGCAGCGGCGACCACCAGGCCGCGGCCGCCACGCTGCAACGCATGCTGTGGATCGCGCCCGACGATACGACGCTGTGGCGTGAGAAGGCCCTGCTCGACACGCGGCTTGGACGCATCGACAATGCGGTCGCCGCGCTCGAGGAATACATCTCGCGCGAGACCCGGGACGGGCCGCGGCACGATGCCGCTATCTTGCTGCAACGGCTGCGCGGGCAGTCCGGCTGATCGTGCGGGCGCGCCGGACCTGCGTCCACCGACCCTGACGGAGATGCCGAAATGAGTCTGGCCGTCGCCATCCAGATGGATGCCATCGAGTCAATCGACATCGATGCCGACAGCACCTTCGCCCTTGCCCTCGAGGGGCAGCGGCGGGGCCACGCCATCTTCTACTACCTGCCGCATGCGCTGACCTTCGAGGACGGGCGGGTCTACGCCCACGCCAACGCGCTCACTGTGCGCCGGGAGCGCGGCAATCATTTTGCGCTGGGTGCGAAGGAGCGGGTCGATCTTGCGACCATGGACGTCGTCTTGATGCGCCAGGATCCGCCCTTCGACATGGCCTACATCACGGCCACCCATCTGCTCGAGCACGTCCACCCGGAAACGCTCGTGGTCAACGATCCGGTCTCGGTGCGCAACGCACCCGAGAAGCTGTTCGTCACCCATTTCGGCGAGCTGATGCCGCCGACCCTGATCACCAGCAGCAAGGACGAGGTCCTGGCCTTCCGGCGCGAGCACAAGGACATCATCGTCAAGCCGTTGTTCGGCAACGGTGGCGCCGGGGTGTTCCACGTGCCGCCGGAGGACGAGAACCTCAACGCGCTGCTCGAGCTGTTCACCCAGCTCTACCGCGAGCCGGCGATCGTGCAGCGTTACCTGCCGGAGGTGCGCAAGGGCGACAAGCGGATCATCCTGGTCGACGGCGTGCCGGCCGGTGCCATCAATCGCATCCCCGCCCCGGGCGAGGCGCGCTCCAACATGCACGCCGGCGGCAAGCCGGTGAAGGCGACGCTGACCAGCCGCGAGAAGGAGATCTGCGAGGCGATCGGACCGACCCTGGTCGACAAGGGGCTGCTGTTCGTCGGCATCGACGTGATCGGCGACTGGCTGACCGAGATCAACGTGACCTCGCCGACCGGGATTCAGGAGATCGACCGGTTCGATAACGTTTCCGTTGCGGCGCTGATCTGGGATGCCATCGAGCGGCGCCGGTCCGACGCCGTGGCCCAGCGCCTGCCGGCATAGGCCGGCAACGCGTCACAGGCCGAGCGCCTGCCGCTGCAGCGCCGTCAGCTCCGCGATACCCTTGCGCGCCAGCTCGATCATCGCGTCCAGCTGCTCGCGCGAGAACGGGTCGGTTTCCGCCGTTCCCTGCACCTCGACGATGCCGCCGGCGCCGGTGAGCACGAAGTTCGCATCCGCCTCGGCCATCGAATCCTCGGCGTAGTCGAGATCGAGCACCGGCGTTCCCTGCCACAGGCCGCAGGACACCGCCGCCACCTGGTCGCCGAGCGGGATCGCCGCGATCGCGCCGATCCGCCGCATGTGCGCGAAGGCCTGGTGCAGCGCGACCCAGGCACCGGTGATCGCGGCCGTGCGGGTGCCGCCGTCGGCCTGGATGACGTCGCAGTCGACGGTGATCTGGCGCTCGCCGAAGCCGTCGAGACGCGTGACCGCGCGCAGGCTTCGGCCGATCAGGCGCTGGATCTCCTGCGTGCGTCCGCTCTGCTTGCCGCGCGCCGCCTCGCGGTCGGTGCGCGACCCGGTCGAGCGCGGCAGCATGCCGTATTCGGCGGTCACCCAGCCCTTGCCGGAATTGCGCAGGAACGGCGGCACGCGCTCGATCACGCTGGCGGTGCACAGCACGTGGGTGTCGCCGAAGCGGGCCAGGCACGAGCCCTCGGCATGTTTCGAGAAACCGGGCTCGAGGCTCACGGCACGCAGTTCGTCGGGCGCGCGGTTGGAGGGCCGCATTGGCTGTTCTCCCGGGGGCTGCAAACTGGTCAACGGCGCGCGGACCCTAGCTGCTGCGGCGCGCCGCGTCCAGCCCCGCCATACATTGACGCTCCCCGTGGCGCTCACTACATTCGCGGCACGATGATCACCGAACTCAATGAACGGTCCCGCGAGATTTTGCGGCACGTCGTCGAGGCCTATGTCGAGACCGGCGAGCCGGTCGGCTCGCGCACGCTGTCGCGGCGCCTCGGCATGGCGCTGTCGCCGGCGACGATCCGCAACGTCATGGCGGATCTGGAGGAGTTCGGACTGCTGTTCGCGCCGCATACCTCGGCCGGCCGCCTGCCGACCGAACAGGGCCTGCGGCTGTTCGTCGACGGCATCCTTCAGGTCGGCGCACTGACCAAGGACGAACGCAGCAGCATCGAGAGCCAGTGCCGGGTGTCCGGGCGCAGCGTGCCACAGGTGCTCGAGGAGGCGACGACCCTGCTGTCCGGCCTGTCGCACTGCGCCGGTCTGGTGCTGGCGCCGAAGCGCAACCTGCGACTCAAGCACATCGAGTTCGTCAATCTCGGCCCCGGCCGCGCCCTCGTTGTGATGGTCGACGAGAACGGCGGCGTCGAGAACCGGGTCATCGACCTGCCGCTCGGCATGCCGGCCTCGAGCCTGGTGGAGGCCAGCAACTTCGTGGCCGCCAAGCTGGTCGGCCGGACCCTTCAGGAGGCGCGCGCCGAGATCCTCGACGAGATCAAGAGCCACCGCGGCCAGATCGATGCACTGACGACGCAGGTCGTCGAGACCGGCCTCGCCACCTGGTCCGAGGACTCGGGATCCGGCGTGCTCATCGTGCGCGGCCAGGCGAACCTGCTGGACGACGTCGCCGGCCTGGCGCAGCTCGAGCAGATCCGCGCCCTCTTCGAGGCGCTGGAGACCAAGGAGGCGCTCATCAAGCTGCTCGATGCGGCCGATGTCGCCGACGGGGTGCAGATCTTCATCGGTGCCGAGAACGAACTGTTCACCCTGGCCGGCGCCTCGATGATCATCGCCCCCTACACCAACCGCGAGGAAAAACTGGTCGGCGCGATCGGCGTGATCGGGCCGATGCGCATGAACTACGGCCGCATCATTCCGATGGTCGACTACACCGCCAAGCTGATCAGCCGCGTGATCGGCTGACAGGCAATCCGTCGAGACGGGAAGGACCCAGATGACCGAAAAGAAGAAGGCTGCCCACAAGACGCGGGCCGAACAGGACGCCGCAGCGGCGGCGCGCGCCGCGGCCGAGGCCGAGGCCGCCGAAGAGGCCCTCGCCGACGCCAACCAGACCAGCGAGGTCGCCGGCGGCGTCGGCGCGGAGGCGGAGTCGGAAGACCGCATCGCCGCGCTGGAAGCGGAGGTCGCCGCGCTCAAGGACCAGCTCCTGCGTGCCCTGGCCGAGGCCGAGAACACCCGCCGCCGCGCCGACCGCGACCGCCAGGAGGCGTCGAAATACGGCGCCGTCGGGCTGGCGCGCGACCTCTTGAGCGTGGCCGACAACCTGCGCCGCGCGCTCGACGCGGTGCCGGAGGGTGCGCGCGCGGACGGGCCCGGCTGGGCCCAGGATCTTGTCACCGGCGTCGAGCTGATCGAGAAGGACTTCCTGGACGCCTTCGCGCGCCATGGTATCGAGAAGCTGGAGCCGGTCGGCCAGCCGTTCGACCACAATTTCCACCAGGCGATGTTTGAACTCGAGGACCCGGAGAAACCCGCCGGCACCGTGGTCCAGCTGATGCAGCCCGGCTACCGCCTGCACGACCGGCTGCTGCGCGCCGCCATGGTCGGCGTCTCGAAGGGCGGCCCGAAGCCGGAGAAGCCGGCCACGGGCGAGGCTGCGTCGGGGAACGGCACGGGCCAGGACAAGCCCGACTAGGGCGATTTGCCGATGCTCGTCACCGTGTCGAAGCATTTCGACGTTTCGGAGGCGATCGTCGCCCGGGCCCTCCTTGACCAGCACGGCATACCCGCCTTTCTGTTCGATCATCGTCTTGCCGGTGTGAACTGGTTGTACCTGTTCGCGCTTGGCGGCGTCCGGCTCATGGTGCCGGAACGGGACGCGGAGACGGCGTGCCGCCTGCTTGCCGATCTGTCCGAGAAGATCGACGTGCCGGAGGACGAGCATTGCCCTGCCTGCGGCTCGGATGAATTCTTCCGCCCGGCATCATGGGCCCTGCTAATTATGGTATGGCCCCTACTCTTGCCGCTGCTCTTTTTGAGCCGCAGGCACCGGTGCCGGTCGTGCCACCATCGCTGGCGCGGCGACACGGGATTCCTGATCTAACGCCGCACCGCGCCCAGGCTCTCGCCCGACGGATCGTGCGCCGCGAGGCACCGCTTCGCCGCCGCCCGGCTGGACACCGCATAGCAGTAGACGCAGCCCTGCGGGCATGAATCGTAGGCGCCGATGTCGCGCGACTCGTGGCACAGGCAGCCCGGCCGGTTGCCCTTGACGGACGCGCGGATCGGGCGCCCGGCGACATCGGACAGCCGGGCCGCATCGATGCAGCGCGCCGGCGCCGTGCCGGCGACGGTGTAATACGGCTGGGTGCAGACGGTCAGCTGCAGGCCATGCCCCGCGGCGATCGTTGCGAGATCGCCAATCAGCGCCCGCTTCTCGTCGTCGCCCGGGTCGCGCCAGGAAAAGCCGTGCCGGCGCGCCGCCGCGTCAAGGTTGCGCCTTGTCTTGGCGTAGATCTGCGCGAACGAGACCGCCACCTCGTCGACCGCGCCGGCCAATGCCGCCGCCAGTGCGGCGAAATTCTCGCGGTGCCAGTCGGCCGGCGTGATGTCCGTGTCGACGATCGGATCGTAGCGCCAGACCCCGGCGCGCCCGCCCCAGATCCGGGCGAGGTCGCGGATCTGGGCGACGGCGGCGGCGGTCTCAATGACCCCCGCCTCGAGCGCGCGCGGATAGCCGGTCACGGTGAACTGCACGACGAACGGCGCGATCGCCGCCACCGACTCCAGCCGGCCGGCGAGCGGACCGATGTTGCGGGTCCACAGCACGAAGCCGTCGACCGCGCCGGGCCGCAGCGACACGATGTAGGGCGGCCCGCCATAAGGGTTGGCGACCCGTGCCTCGCCGATGGCGAGGCGGCACAGGAACCAGTCGCCGTACAGCGCCGGAATGTCGGTGCGGTAGCTTGCGGATACAATCATGGCGACGCCAAGAATAGTGCGATCCGGCCTGTCGGACAGCCCCGGAGGCCCGCGCCGCCGATTTGACCGCGCCGACGGTTGCATGGCTCCGGCCCCTTTCCTATATAGCCCTCAGACCCGCCCCGTTGCGGGGCGCGAAGATGAAATGACAGGTTTTTCAATTGCCACCGGGGGCTCCGGACGGCGCCGATGGATCGGGTCGCTGGCGCCCGCTGAAAGGGAAGTGAGACGATGAGCAAGGTTATCGGCATCGACCTTGGGACCACGAACTCCTGCGTCGCGGTCATGGAGGGCTCCAACGCCCGGGTCATAGAGAACGAGGAGGGCGCCCGCACGACGCCCTCGATGGTTGCCTTCAACGAGGAGGGCGAGCGCCTCGTCGGCCAGTCGGC
>CAYFYY010000034.1:0-587 GCA_964347475.1 uncultured Flavobacteriales bacterium | reverse complement strand
AAGGAGGTCGAGAAGGACAAGCGCCTGGTGCCGTACCGCATCATCAAGGGCGAGAACGGCGACGCCTGGGTCGAGGCCCACGGCAAGAAGTACAGCCCCAGCCAGATCAGCGCCTTCATCCTGCAGAAGATGAAGGAGACGGCCGAGCGCTACCTTGGCGAGACGGTCACCCAGGCGGTGATCACGGTGCCCGCCTATTTCAACGATTCCCAGCGCCAGGCGACCAAGGACGCCGGCAAGATTGCCGGGCTCGAGGTGCTGCGCATCATCAACGAGCCGACGGCCGCGGCGCTCGCCTACGGGCTCGAGAAGAAGGGCTCGGGGACGATCGCGGTCTACGACCTCGGCGGCGGCACCTTCGACATCTCGATCCTCGAGATCGGCGACGGCGTGTTCGAGGTGAAGTCGACGAACGGCGACACCTTCCTCGGTGGCGAGGATTTCGACAAGCGGATCATCGACTACCTGGCGGACGAGTTCAAGAAGGAGCAGACCGTCGACCTGCGCGGCGACAAGCTGGCCCTGCAGCGCCTCAAGGAGGCTGCGGAGAAGGCCAAGATCGAGTTGTCCAGCGCGCAGCAGACCGA
>CAYFYY010000033.1:9655-43280 GCA_964347475.1 uncultured Flavobacteriales bacterium | reverse complement strand
GCGGCCCGTCGGGCCGAGCGTGACCTTCACGGCGTTGGCTAGGATATCAACGCCCTTGAGCATGCGCGTGCGCGCATCTGCAGAAAACTTGACTTCTTTGGCAGCCATTTCTCTATCGCCCTCCTCGCTTGCTTAGGCGGCCTTCTTGGCCTTGCCGGTGCGTTCAATGATCCCCATGATGTCGGACTCCTTCATGATCAGGAGTTCCTCACCATCGATCTTTACTTCGGTGCCGGACCACTTGCCGAACAGGACACGGTCCCCGGCCTTCACGTCCAACGCAACGATCTCTCCCTTCTCGTTCCGCGCACCCGATCCCACAGCCACGATCTCGCCCTCCATGGGCTTCTCCTTCGCGGTGTCGGGAATGATGATGCCGCCGGCGGTCTTCTCCTCCTCCGCGACGCGGCGGACGAGAACGCGGTCGTGCAACGGCCTGAATTTCATGGTTTTGCCTCCAGAGTTCACCAGATTCGAACGAACAGCATAAGGTTTGGCACTCATCGCTTCCGAGTGCTAACAGGCGCCGATTTAGGTGAGCCGAAAGATCGATTCAAGAGGTTTGGAAGAAAAAAACTTGCGCCCGGCCAAGACTGCGAGCCGGGCCGGGAAACTATGATCCTGGCCGGCTAGCGATGAAGCACGACGACCACGTCCTGGCCGCCGCGGCGAACCTGAAGGACGGCGGTATCGCCTGCCGATGCAAGCTCGGACTCGAGCGCCGCTGCGCTGCGAACCCTCTTGCGATACACCGCCGCAATCACGTCCGACTGCCGCAGCCCATCGCGCCAGGCCGGGCTTGCGCGGTCGACCGACTCGACGCGTACTCCGGCATCAGCCGGCAGATCCCGAAGCTCCACACCGGCAAGAGGCTGCGGCGATGTGAAGAGCCTGGCCGGACGGTCCCCGAATTTCGAGCCGGTGCCAGGCGACCGCACGGGAATCAGATTGGTCGGACCGCTCCCAACCGTTGCCCCGGCCCCGGCCCCGGCGGACCGCATCGGAATCAGATTGGTCGGGCCGTCACGGCGCATCGTATCTGTGGCACGTGGCTGAAACGGGATCAGGCTCGTCGGTCCGCTACGGGCACTCTTGATCGCGTCGAGATGCACCGATACAGGCACGTTCCGGTCGCTGGGGACGACAGTGAGCACGACCGTATCGCCGCCCTTGAAATACTCGATCCTGGTCGCCCAGTCCTCCGCGCCGTCGATCGACCGACTATCCTCGGCGGCACTCGGATCGCCGCCACCGATCCCAACACGTTCGACCCGCGATCCCTTGAACAGCTCGATGACAGGCGCGCCTTGTGTCGCCTCGAAGACAGGTGCCTCTTGCGCAACCGCGCCTCCCTTTGGGCTCGGCACCGATACAATGGCCAAAATCAACAGCGGTTTCAGATAAAGAACAGACTTAACGATTCTCATGATGCTCCCCCTGTCGCCGAATTCGGCGTATTCGTCTTGCGGACGTCACGCCACCCGGATTCACATTCGACGCAATATTATGGCCGGCACATCCACAATGGCATCTTGCCTCATCGGAAAGTGGGCGCCACGTCCGAAACAATGCATTTTGCGCGAATGCAGTATAAACGAAAAGCCTCAATCAAAACAACGCACAAGGCGCCTAGTGCCAGAGGCCGGTGATTCGCCACCGCGGCCGTGCAGGTATTGATGCAATGCGGCGTCCCAGGCCGAATGGCCCGTCCTCGTATTGAATCGCTTCCCGGGCCGGATAGAGCGACAGCAAACGCTTGATCCGCTCGTGCGTCGGCGGGTGCGAGCGCAACAGGGACGGCTCCGGCAGGCGGCGGCCAGGCATAAGAATGCGCTCCCACAGGCCGGCCTGTTGCATCTCCAGCTTCCGCAGCGCCGAGGCGAGGCCGGCCGGATCGCCGGTCAGCATGGCGGCCTCGAGATCGGCATCGTATTCCCGGGCACGCGAAAGCCCCATCTGCAGGACATTGGCGACGGTCGGCGCAACCAGCAGCAGAAAGATGAGCAGCCATGAGAACTGGACGCGCCCCATCAGCAGCAGCGGCAGATTGGCGATCAGCAACACCGCGCCCGCGAGGGTCATCACGTTGGTCAGCCGGCCGATGCTGTCGGCCAGCCCCATCACCCAGACGTCGTTATTGCGAATGTGGCTCAGTTCGTGCGCCAGCACGCCGGCAAATTCGCGCGCGTTCAGCGTGTTGATCATCCCGTCGGTGACCGCCACTGCGGCGTTGTCCCGACGGCCAAGCGTAAACGCGTTCAGGATCGGGCTCGGCAGATACCAGAAGGTGGGCACGTGGTCGAGTTCGGCGCGCCGGGACAATCGCTCCAGGATGGCGAACCCCTGCGGGAAGTCGCGCGGCCGCAGTTGCCGGCCCTGATAGAGGCGCAGCACGAGAGCGGGCGAGGCACGCGGGCTAAGCAGCAGCGCGAAGATCCAGCCGCCAAGCGCCCAGAGTGCACCCTCGGGTCCGAACACCAGCCACGCACACAGGGTCAACAGGCCGATCATCCCGCCCAAAAGCAACGCCGACTGCAGCAGATTGCGCAACCTGTGGCGTCGGCGCGCGGCGTCATCGAGGAACTGTCTTGTCGTCATGGCCGGGATGCTAGCACGAACCCGCACAGGGTTCGCAACGTGCCGGGACGGACGAGCTCCCAACGCCCGCACGGCGGGCCGAGATCCCGCCAAGATGGTCGCAGAAAAGCACGGGATAGACACGGGCCAAACGGGAACCCTAGCGCGACCAAAACGGCGCCGAGCGCCAGGCGTCCGTTCCGGAGCCGGTCAACGGAGTGCAACGTCGCAATGTCGGCAAACCGCTGTGCCGAGCGATCGCAGGAGGCATGGAATGCATGGCCGACGCATCCTACGACGCCGGCGCTCTCGAAGAGTCGAGCCGAAATATTCGCCCCGGCGCCATGGCGCCGTGGCATGGGGTGCCAAATGTGGCGTGATTAACCATCTATCCCCCTTGAATCACCGTTTTTTCTGTCTATCTAGGAAATTGGTTCCTCAAATGTTCCAGATGAGGCCAGGAAAGGGTACGAATATTATGACCACCAAGAAAGAAACGTTTCTGCAGGGACTTGCCGCAGTGGGCCTGCGGGCCGCGATCGGGACCACCGAACGCGTGTTGGGTGCCATGCGCGCCACCTACCGCACGGTCACCGGACGCGAAGCGCCGGCCCGTGTGCCGGAGACCCCGACGGGCCTGAAGCCCGCAGTTCCTGTGGAGCTGTCGGTTTCCCCGGACTACATCGTGTGCCTTGAAGACGGCAAGCGCTTCAAGATGCTGAAAGGGCACCTGCGCGCCGCCTACGGGTTGAGTCCGGAAGAGTACCGTGCGAAGTGGGGCCTGCCGGCAGACTATCCGATGGTCGCGCCCAATTACCGCGAAAAACGCGCTCGCATGGCGAAGGATATGGGCCTCGGCCACATGCGCGGAAAGGCATCCGCCAGCAAGGCCGCCCCCGAGAAAGCCCGCGACAGCAAGAAGGCCGCCTGACCTGCCTGATCCCGTGCGCCGCCTTTATCTGCTGGCGCGCACGGGTTATTGCGGTGCCCCGCACGGACACAGCATCCTCATCATCCGTGAGCGGGGCCGGCCCCAAAGCTCGTCCCATGTCGCTAGCCGTCACGGCGCGACCCAACGATCGTCGCCATCGCACGACAGCCAGTCGCGCATTGGAATGAAAATCCGACTTGCCCGGATAGTGCAGACCGCGCCTCGCAGAGCGCGCGACACATTATATGACGGTGGCACCGGCTCAACAAACACGCCACTCGCCTTGGTTCGTCCGCGGTGCGGCCCCAGTACCGGACCGTCTCACGGTGCACGGGCAGGCATCTGCCGGATTGCGTGATGGGCACAACGCGCGTCACGCGCCTTTCCAGCGAGCATCGCTCGCCTGACAGGCCTGGCGGTTATCGACCGAGCAGCCATAGTATCAAGGTGAGAACCGCACTGACGAGAATCGCCGTCGCGACCGGAAAGTAGAACCGGAATCCCTCGCGCTCCACGACGATATCGCCGGGCAGCCGGCCGATGCCGATCTTGTGCAGGAGCGGCCAGATCAGGCCGGCAAGGACCAACAAGATACCCAGAGTAATCAGGAACCGCGAAACCGGGTTGCCCCAGAAGAACTCGATCATGTTCGCTTCCCCGGATGAGGATTACGGCTGACCCGCAGCCGTGCCCGTTTCCTCCCAATCTTCAAGCCGCACCGGGCGGATCCACGGCCCCCAGGTTCCGGGGGATGCGTCAAAGACTCCTGCGGCCGGCGCGCCGCAGCTAGCGCACGTGGCACCCTTCGTCAGATTCCACCCGGTAATGCGGTATCCGTCACGACCGATCAACAGTCCGCCACATTCGTGACACCACGTCGATTCCCCCTCAGGATCGTGGACGTTTCCCGTATAGACATAGTGCATTCCCGCATCGAGGGCGATGGCACGCGCCCGGTGCAGTGTCGACGCCGGCGTAGGTGGCCTGTCGTCCATCCGCCATGCCGGGTGAAAGGCGGTGAAGTGCATCGGAACCGCCGGTCCGAGGCATTCGAAGACCCACCCGGCCAGCGCACGGATCTCGGCATCGGAGTCGTTCTCGCCCGGGATCAGCAGTGTCGTGATCTCCAGCCAGACGTCCGTTTCGTGACGGATGTAGGCCAGGGTCTCGAGAACTGGCTGGAGATGTCCGGAGCAGATCCTACGATAGAAGCGTTCGCTGAAGGCTTTCAGGTCGACGTTCACTGCATCCATCAGGGCGTAGAACTCGGCGCGCGGCTCCGAAGTCACATAGCCGGAGGTCACCGCGATCGTATGCACGGCGCGGTCACGGCAGGCGCGAGCCACATCGAGCGCGTATTCGTGGAACACGATTGGATCGTTATAGGTGAACGCGACGCTCGGGCACCCAGTGTCGTGCGCGGCGCGGGCGATGGTCCGTGGATTGGCACGGTCCGCCAGCACATCGTCCCGGCGCGCCTTGCTCATGTGCCAGTTCTGGCAGAACCGGCAGGCAAGGTTGCAGCCTGCCGTTCCGAACGAGAGCACCGGCGTGCCGGGCAGGAAATGAAACAGCGGCTTTTTCTCGATGGGGTCCACACAATAGCCACTCGACCGGCCCCAGGTCGTGAGCCGGATCTCACCAGCCTGGCACGCCCGCACGAAGCACAGGCCCGCCTGCCCCTCACGCAGCTTGCATAACCGCGGGCACAAATCGCATTGCACCCGGCCATCTTTCAGGCGGTGCCAGTATTTCGTGGGAAAAACCCTGTTTGGGCTCGCCATCACGTGCCTCGCAACTTTCGTACAAGCTTGTCACCATACTTGGGAATAGCGCGTTGACGCATGTCAATGCGATTCAAGGGAGGACTGTGCGAGCGTTGATTATTATTCGCATTGCGTAGCCGCATGGACGCTCAGGAGGCGTCGATGCCGATCCACCGGGAAGCATTCTATTTCGGGGTCAAGGTTTCTCCAGCCATGCGGTCCGGGCCGAAAAACGGCTTCGAGCCGGCATATCTGACGCTGCACCGCTCGGGCGAACTGGCCGAACGCGCGCGGGTCGCCGACCGACACCTGGAGAATTGCGACCTGTGCGCCCGCTATTGTCGGGTGAACCGGAAGCAGACGCTGGCTGGCGTGGTCTGCCGGACCGGCGAACTTGCGGTCGTCAATTCGTGGGGCCCGCACCACGGCGAGGAGGACTGTCTGCGCGGCTGGCGCGGTTCGGGCACGATCTTCTTTTCGTGGTGCAACATGCGCTGCGTGTTCTGCCAGAACTGGGAGATCAGCTGGAAGGGCCGCGGCGAAGAGGTGGCGGCGACGGACCTGGCCGATTTCATGCTGAACCTCCAGGCCATGGGCTGCCATAACATCAATCTCGTCAGCCCGAGCCATGTGGTGGCGCAGCTTCTCGCGGCCCTCGAGATCGCTGCCCGCGGCGGCCTGCGGCTGCCGCTCGTGTACAACTCCGGCGGCTACGACAGCCCCGAGGCGCTCGCACTTCTCGATGGCGTGGTCGACATCTACATGCCTGACATGAAGTACGGTGACGCCGACCTCGCCAAGAAATACTCCCATACGCCGGATTATGTGCGGGTCAACCAGGCGGCGGTGCGGGAGATGCACCGCCAGGTCGGCGATCTGCAGCTGACCGCTGACAATATCGCCCAGCGCGGCCTCCTGGTGCGGCATCTCGTGCTGCCCGGCGGCATCGCCGGCACCGAAGAGGTGGTCCGATTCCTGGCCGAGGAAATCTCACGCGAGACCTATGTCAACATCATGGACCAGTACCGCCCGAGCTATGGCGCCGGCGAGTACCCGGAACTGGATCGCGCGATCACCGACGTGGAATACCGCGAGGCGGTGAACCTGGCACGGGAATATGGCCTGCGGCGCCTCGACCGCCGGTGTTCCGAGCGCTGGCTCGTCCGCTGGCCCTGACGATTCGCATCTCCGAGCGCGCAAAACCGGCGACCGGTGGCGCCTCGACGGAATCCAATTGTGGAGTAACCGGATCTTAAGTTCGTCCCCGGCAAACTCGACGCGACGCCACGATGCGAGAGGGGACTGTCATGAACGTTGCGAGTGGATGGAGTAGGACTGCCGCACCGATCCGCTTTGGTCGCCGCCTGATCAACGTCGCCATGTTCCTGATGTTGCCGGCCCTGCTGGCCGGATGCCTGCAGATGGAGAGGACCGTGCGCGTCAATGCGGACGGCAGCGGCGTGCTCATCGAGCGTCTGGTGATGGGCAACGAGATCGTCGACATGATGGCCGGGATGCAAACCGAAGGCCAGTCGTTCGCCATTCGCGACGACGACAGGCTCCGCGCCAACGCAGCAAGCTTCGGCGAGTCGGTCCGTTTCGTGTCGGCACGGGACATTGTCACCGAATTCGGGCGCGGCTACGAGGCACGCTATGCCTTCGCGGATGTCAACCTGCTGCAACTCGGACAGGACATCGAGGAGAGCATGCCGGGAGGCACCACCGAGGGCGATACGTCCGGCGGTGGCGCACCGAAATTCACCACCTTCACCCTGCACCATACGAATCCGGCGGAACTCGTCATCCACTGGCCGGTGAATGAAGGCGAAGCGGACTCCCGAACCGGGGAATCGAACTCGGAGTACGCGGAGACCGCCGCCACGCCCGAGCAGGAGCAGATGGCCATGGAAATGATGAGGATGGCCTTCAAGGACATGCGCTTCGCTGTCCACGTCGAGGTGATGGGCGACATCGTCGAGACAAATGCCATGCATCGCAGCGGCAGCCGGGTCACGCTGATGGACATCGACTTCGGCGCGCTGGTCTCGGACGAATCCGTACTGCAGGCGATGGCCGGAAACAAGCCCGCGTCGGTTGCCGACATGAAGCAGCTGATGACACTCGTGCCCGGGCTGAAGATCGAAATCGAACCCGAGATCGCGATACTCTTCCACTAGCGTCCGGTTGTCGGAATTCCGGCTGCCCGCCCGGCGAACACGCCGGACCGATGCTTTGTCCTTCCCCGGCAACTCCCGTCATGCCTAATATGTCTGCCTTCGTACAACCGGGCTACGGGAGGAGACGGACGAATGAGAGGCAGCGCATTTCACGCCGCGCTGGCAACGGCAGCGATTCTGGGGGTCGCCCTTGCGGGTGCCACGGCGCAGGCCGCGGTCAAGACCAAGACCATCGAGTACAAGGACGGTGGAACGACGCTGAAGGGCGTATTGGCCTGGGATGACGCCGTGAGCGGCAAGCGCCCGGGTGTCCTCGTCGTCCATGAATGGTGGGGCCTCAACGACTATGCGAAGAGCCGCGCGATGGAGCTGGCCGAGGAAGGCTATGTCGCCTTCGCGCTCGACATGTACGGCGACGACAAGGTCACCAGCCACGGCAACCAGGCCGGCGAGTGGATGAAGCAGATCACCGCCAACGTCGCGGCCTGGCGGCAACGCGCCAATGCCGGGCTGGCCGTCCTGAAGGCGCAGCCGCAGGTCGACGCCGGCAAGGTCGCGGCCATCGGCTACTGCTTTGGCGGCGCCACCGTGATGCAGATGGCCTATGCCGGCGCCAACGTGAAGGCGGTGGTCAGCTTCCACGGCTCGCTGCCGCCGGCGCCGGCGGATGTGACCGCGATCACGCCGCGGGTGCTGGTCGCGCACGGGCGCGACGACGCCTTCATCCCGGCCGAGCGGATCGACGCCTTCCAGAAGGGACTCGACCGCGTCGGCGCCGACTGGGAGATCACGATCTATTCCGGCACGCGGCACGGCTTCACCAACCCGGGCGCCGGCGATTACGGGATCGACAATCTCGCCTACAACAAGACCGCGGATGAGCGCTCCTGGGCGGCGATGATGAAGCTGTTCCGCGAGGTGTTCCAATAGGTCCACGCGGATGCGCCGGACAGGTGGCCGGCCCGTTTGCGTTTCTATCTCTTCCTAAGTGGCCGGCCAACGGTAGGGTCCGGCGCCGCGCAAGTGGCTGCAATGCGTGACAGCCGGCCTGAAGATCGGGACGAAGCCAATGACGCTGACATTCGAGAAGGTCGCCATCCTCGGAGCCACCGGCCCGACCGGGCGGACGCTCGCCGTCGAGTTGGCGCGACGGGGCGTGCCGGTTCGGGCCGTCTCGCGGCGCATCGAAGGGCTGGCGGCCGCCTTCCCGGAATCGGATTTCGAGCGGACAGCCGGAGACGCGCTCGATCCGACCTCCCTCCAGGCAGCAATCACGAGTTGCGATTGCGTGGTCGACTGTATTGGCCTGCCGGGGGACCGGATGGCGGACCATCCGGAACTCGCGCGCAATATTGCAGCGGCGGTTGCGGAGACCGGTGCACGCTGTGTGCAGGTCTCGAGCTGCTGGTGTTACATTCCGATCGTCTCGCTGCCGGTCTCGGAGAGGCATCCCCGCGAGGGTGGCCCGCTTTGGGCCCGGTTGCGGCGGGAGGCCGAAGACATTCTGCGCGACGCCGGCGCGGCGATCGTCCATTTGCCCGATTTCTTCGGCCCGCACGTGCATGTCAGCACGCTGCAGATGCCGCTGCGCGACGCCGTCGCCGGGAAGCCGATGAACTGGATCGGCGGCGCCGAACTTGAGCGCGACTATATCTACGTGCCCGACGCGATGCGCATCGTCGCCGATCTGATGACCAGCGAGGCCGCCTATGGCAACGACTGGGTGGTTCCGGGTTCCGGCCCCATCTCCGCCCGGCACGTGGCGGGAATTCTGACGGACATCCTTGGGGAAACAGTGAAAATCCGCGCCGCGGGGCCGCTTGTCCTGCGCCTGGTCAGTCTTTTCGATCGCGATCTGCGCGGCTTCATGCAGGTCGTGCCTGCCTACGTCAAACCGATCCGGTATGACGGTGCGAAGCTGGAGGGGCTGCTCGGGCCGACGCGGCGGACATCATACGAGGACGGGCTGGCCGAAACCGTGCGGTTGATCCGCCAGGGTGAATGAGAGCGGCGGGTGCGGCGACAACCTGACGTCCGCACGCCGCGGCCGGGCGACGAGGCAGCCGCCCGACTCCCCTTTGCCAAGAGTTGCCGTATGATGCCGGGATGCGACAATACGGAGACGGCCCATGCGAATCGAGCCCCGGCCCCTGAACCGGTACCCCTGGTACCTGCGGCCGTTTTTCTGGAACCAACGTCGCAAGTATGGCGCCGTCCTCGAATCCGCCCTGCTGTGGGCACGGTCGCCGCGGCTCTTCCAGGGCGTCGCCGTGCTCTACGGCATGATCGACCGGCGCTCGTCGCCGATCGACCCGGCTTTGCGATCTCTTGTTACGGTGCGCGTCTCGCAGATCAACCACTGCTCGTTCTGCGTCGATCTCAACTCGGCGACGCTGATGAAGCGCGGCGCCTCGCTGGACAAGGTGAACGCCCTGCAGGACTGGCAAGGTAGCAACCTGTTCGACCGGCGCGAGCGCGTCGCCCTCGAATACGCCGAGGCCATCACCTGGTCCGACCGCGAGGTCGACGACGATCTGTTCACCCGGCTGCGGGGGGAGTTCGACGACGACGCCGTCGTCGAGCTGACCGGCCTGATCGCCTTCCAGAACATGTCCAGCAAATTCAACAGCGCCCTCGACGTCCCGCCGGCCGGGTTCTGCCAGATGCCCGGCGCCGCGGCCGAGGATCCGCAAACCGGCGCCTGAGGGGATGCCGAACAAAGCGCGCGGCGACGGCCTTCATTAACCCTTCGTCAGACAGTTTCCGCCATGCTGCGCACATCGTAAATCGCAGGGGGTCTGAATGAGGCGTGTGCTGCGACCGTCCTGGCACATTCTGCCGGCACTGGCAGGAATCCTGTCTTTCGGCATGGCGGGTCCGGCCCATGCGAAGCCGCAGACCTGCACGCCGGCGGACGCGCGCGCCGGCGCGGCGCTGACCTGCGCGGTACCGGGCTTCGAGGGGCGGCCCTATGACATCCAACTGCCGGCTGCCTATGGCCCCGACCGAAGAGTGCCGGTGATCCTGGCGATCCATGGCGGCGGCGGCAATGCCCGCGGCGCGGCGCGGACCGCCTGCCCCGGCGGCGAGCGCGACAGCTCCGACTGCCTGCACGCGATGGCTGCACGCGAGGGCGTCGCCGTGGTCTTTCCCAACGGCACCTCGTCACGGCTGATCCGGCGCATGCGCACCTGGAACGCCGGCGGCGGCACCGGCGACTGGCAGTGCGTCAGCGGCCGCGCCTGCAAGGACGGCGTCGACGACATCGCCTATTTCAAAGCGCTGCTCGACGACCTCGCCCGCTGGGCCGCGGTCGACCCCGCACGAATCTACGCCACCGGCCTGTCCAACGGCGGCGCGATGAGCCACCGCCTCGCCTGCGAGATGGCCGACCGCATCGCCGCGATCGCGCCGCTCGGCGGGGCCAACCAGTACGCGGCGACGTCCGTGTGCGCGCCGCCGCGCCCGGTGCCGGTGCTGCAGATCCACGGCACGGCCGATCCCTGCTGGCGCTACGAGGGCGGCAAGGCAGCCTGCGCCCAGCGCGACGACAAGGCCAAAATCGCGGTCGATGAGAGCATGCGCATCTGGGCCGGGATCAATGGCTGCGGGGCGGCTGGAGAGCCGAAGCCGTTCGCGCGCGAGGACGGGATCGAGACGGTGCGGATCCGCTGGGCTGGCTGCCGCGGCGGCGCCGAGGTCGCCCTGCTGCGCATGGAGGGCGGCGGCCATGTCTGGCCCGGCGGCTGGGCCTATCTTCGCGAGCGTACCGTCGGCCCGATGGTCACCGGCTGGAGTGCCAACCGCGTCATCCTCGACTTCTTCCGCCGGCACCGGCAATCTCCCTGATACGTCGGCGAACCGCTATGATGCGGGCGGATGTGCTGCTATTAGAGGCGCCATGCCGATCCTCTATGACATGCCGCTGTACCGGCCGCCGAGCGAGGGCAACAATTTGATCGTCCAGGCGACGATCGGCTGTTCGTACAACCACTGCACCTTCTGCTCGATGTATTTCACGAAGGCTTACCGCGCGCGGCCGCTGGACGAGGTGTTCGCCGACATCGACGCCGGCGCACGGGACTGGCCGCAGGCGCACCGCGTGTTCCTGGCCGACGGCGACGCGCTGTGCCTGCCGACCGCGCATCTCATCGAGATCCTCGATCACCTCGCCGCGCGGCTGCCGAATCTCGCCCGGGTCTCGGCTTATGCGACGCCCAAGAACCTGAACGAAAAGGGCATCGACGAGATGGTCGCGCTGCGCGAGCGGAAGCTCAGCCTCGTCTATCTCGGCATCGAGTCCGGCGCGACATCGGCGCTCAAACGCGTCCGCAAGGGCGCCTCGCAAGACAGCATCGCAAAGGCGCTCGACCGGGCGCGGGACGCCGGCCTGAAGGTCTCGGCGACGGTGATCCTCGGCCTCGGCGGACGGGACGGCTGGGAGGCGCATATTGCCGGCACGGCGGAGCTGGTGAACCGCGCGCCGCCGGCCTATCTCTCGACGTTGCAGCTCGACCTCGAGCCCGCGGTCTATGCGCGGTTCATGGAAGCGCAGGGGCCCGGCTTCGCATTCCAGGACGACGCCGGCATCCTCGCCGAGCAGGAACGGCTCCTCGGACTCCTCGACCCGCCGCGCCCGGTGATCTTCCGCTCCAACCACGCCTCGAACTGCCTGCCGCTGGCCGGCACCCTGCCGAAGGACCGCGACGCACTGCTCGCCATCGTCGCCGCCGCCCGCGCCGGCGCGCAGCCGCTGCGTCCGCGCTGGATCCGGGGGCTGTGAGAATGGCGCCATGAGCCTTTCCGAGGCCATCGAGGATCTCTACCAGGTATTCGCGTCCTATCCCTTGCGCCAAAACATGCCGGCCTGCAGCTGCTGCGTTGCGCCTGAGGAAATCTCCGCCCTGCTTTCCAGGCCCCTCCGGGAACTGGACGAGCAACACCTTGATCATTTTGCCTTCAGTGCGACGACGACCTGGGGCGAACCAGCGGACTACAAACATTTCCTGCCACGCATTCTCGAGCTTGCCGGCAGGCCCGGGAAATCGTGCGAGCTCGGCCTGGAATTATGGATCGTCGCAGGCAAGCTGGCGGACAACCGGTGGACCGATTGGCCAATGCCGGAGCGTGAGGCACTGGCGCGCTGGTTCATGGCGCTGTGGGAGGAAATCCTGACGCGCTATCAACCAGGATGGAACGGCTATGACGATCTGAGGTTCCTCGAGAATATTTCCACAGCAGTCGACGATCTCTCCCCCTTCCTGGACAGATGGGCCGCCAAATTGGAGCTGTCCGCCCTTCTCTTGCTGGCCGATTTCATCGTCGGCCGGCTGGGCGATGCCATGCGGGCGAAAGGCGGTTGGCAGAAAGTCCGACAGCGCGAGCACATTGTGCACTGGTTCGGCGACCCGGCACGGGCCGAATCGCTGGATCGTGGCATCGAGCGCTACATCGAGGATCCCCGAGCCGAAACGATGGCAACCGGTCTTGATTTCTGGCGATCGATGACCGGGCACACCGGAGGCTGAATCCTAGACCCCCTTGTGGCCCAGCGCCTCCATCTTTTTCAGCCATCCGGCGCGCCTTGCGTCGCTGACCACCTCGACGCCGCCGAACAGGCTCTCGCGGATCGGCGCGATGCCGACGAAGCCGAGGATATTGCGCTCCAGGCTCTTCAGGCTGTGGGCGCCGTAATACCAGCGGTAGAACGGCGCCGGCATGCCCATGGTGACGACGATGCGGGCGCTCTTGCCGGCCAGCAACTCGTCCCACTTCCCGTCGGTGTCGAGGGCGAAACCCGGCCGGAAGCACTGTTCCAGAAACGCCTTGAACAGGGCCGGCATGGTGCCGAGCCACAGCGGGTAGACCAGCACCATGTGGTCGGCCCACATGATCGCATCCTGCGCCCTCTTGATATCAGGCGGCACCGCGCCGGTTTCGAACTCTGCCGCCGAGCGGAGCAGCGGGAACTCGAGCTGCGCCACCTCGATGCGCTCCACCGTGTGGCCGCCGGCGGCGGCGCCTGTCGCATAGGCGTCGGCCAGGCCGTGGCACAGATGCCCACCGGCCGGGTCGGGATGGCCCTGGATGACGACAACGGGTTTTGCCATGGACGGGCGCCTCGCGCTGACAGCGACGTGATGTGCCGGGGAGCTTGCGTTGCGGCGTAGCGCAGGTCAATACGGCAGGGCGACGCGGCAGGTAACCGAATGGGTTCGGAACAAGAAGTGTCTGCCTCAGACCTTGCCGAGCGCCTTCAGGATCAGCTCAGGCGTCGCCGGGATCGCGGTGATCTTGCCGCCGAGCGGATGAATCGCATCGTTGATGGCGTTGAACACCGCCGCCGGCGCGCCGGCGGTGCCGGCCTCGCCGACCCCTTTGGCGCCGAGCACCGATTCGCCGGTCGGCGTCTCGACATGGGCGATGGTGATGTCCGGCATCTCCGCGGCCATCGGCACCAGGTAGTCGGCCATGGTGGCGTTGCGCATGTTGCCGTCGTCGTCGTAGATGCAGTGCTCGTACAGCGCCGCGCCGATGCCCTGCACGACGCCGCCGCGGATCTGCTCGTCGACGAGCTGTGGGTTGATCACCGTGCCGCAGTCCTCGACGACCCAGAAATCGAGCAGCTTGACGAAGCCGGTGTCGGGATCGACCTCGAGCCAGCAGGCCTGGATGCCGTTGGTGAACGCGAAGGGGAACTGCCGCGGCGAGTAATGGCGCGTCGCCACCAGCTCGGGGCTGACACCGTCGGGCAGCTCGTTGCCGCGGAAATAGACGGTCTTGCCGAGATCGGCGAGGGTCAGTCGCTCCGACCCCGTGTCCGCGTCGACAACGGCGGCATTGCGGATGTCGAGCCGGCCCGGCTCGGTCTGCAGCATCGCGCCGGCAACCTCGAGGATATTGCCGCGTAGCGCCCGTCCCGCCTGCAAGGCGGCCTCGCCGGCGATGCCGGCGCCGCGCGAGGCCCAGGTGCCGCCGCCATAAGGTGTGGTTTCGGTATCGCCGGTCACGACGCGCACCTTCTCGATCGGCACGCCGACGGCGCTCGCCGCGATCTGGGCGATCACCGCCTCAGTGCCCTGCCCCTGCTCGGTCACCCCGGTGGCGCAGGTCACGCCACCGGTCGGGTCGAGCCGGATCGTCACCCCGTCGCGGGCCGAGATGTGGGCGCCACCGACACCGTAGAACATCGGGCTCGGATTGGTCACCTCGATCATCGCCGCAAGGCCGATGCCGCGATAGACGCCGGCACCACGCAGCTTCGCCTGCTCGGCGCGCAGCCCGTTGTAATCCATCAGCTCCAGGATCTTTTTGAGGCACTTCTGGTGCGACAGCGCCTCGAACTTGATGCCGCTGGCCGCCGTGTACGGATAGGCAGCGTCCGGTATCACGCTGTTGCGGCGCAGCTCCGCCGGGTCCATGCCGGCCGCCCGCGCCGCCGAGTCGACCAGCGCCTCGGTCACGCCGAAGGCGACCGGATGGCCGACCGCGCGATACTGGCACATGATGTTCTTGTTCTGCAGGACGACCCGCCCGACGGCGCGGTAGTTGGCGATGTCGTATGGCCCGCCGACGAGGTTGAGGACCTGGTTGCACTCCACGGCACTGGTGCGCGGATACACCGAATACGGCCCGATCCCTGTCAGGTCGTCCATCTCGATCGCGGTGATGCGACCGTCCTTGACGGCGATCTTCGCCTTCACCCGGTGGTCGCGCGCGTGGATGTCGGAGACGAAGGATTCCAGGCGGTCGGCGACGAACTTGACCGGCCGCTTCAGCAACACGCTCAGCGCCACCGTCGCCATGTCGTCCGGATAAGTGTGGATCTTGATGCCGAACGAGCCGCCGACGTCCTTGGAGACCACGCGCACGTCGTCCTCATCGATGCCGGTGTGCCGCGCGAAGATGTTCTTCATCATGTGCGGAGACTGGGTCGACATGTAGACCGTCAGCTTGCCGGCGCCCGGATTGTAGTCGGCGACGAGCACCCGCGGCTCCAGCGTCACGCCCGTATGGCGGCCGAAATGCAGGACCTCCTCGGCAACCGCGTCGGCGTCGGCGAAGGCGGCCTCGACGTCGCCGGCGTCGACCATACGTTCGAAGGCGAGGTTGTCGCCGAGCTCCGGATGCAGCACCGGCGTCGCCGGATCGAGCGCGGTCTCCATGTCGACGACCGGCTCGAGCGGCTCGTAGGCGACCTCGATCAGCGCCGCCGCGTCCTCGGCCTGGGCCCGCGTCTGCGCCACGACCGCGACGACCGGCTCACCCTGCCAGCGCACGCGCCCCACCGCGAGCGCGTATTGCGGCGCCGACTTCAGGCCCTTCAAGTGGGACAGTACCCCGACCCACGGGGTGCAGTGTCGGGCCATCTCCTCGCCGGCGACGATGCGGATGACGCCCGGGCTCCCCTCGGCGCGTGACGCATCGATCGATTTTATCTCGGCATGGGCGTATGGGCTGCGCAGGAACGCGACATGCGCCATGCGGGTCAGGCTAAGGTCGTCCGTAAAGGCGCCGCGGCCCTCCGCGAGGCGGCGGGTGTTCGGCCGCGGCACGCTGCGCCCGATATAGGAATTCGGCAGGTCTTGCAGTGTCAGCGGGCTTTTGTCGGTCATGACTTCGCCCCCTTGCCCGCGGCCGCGGCGACGGCGTCGACAATCGCCTGGTAGCCGGTGCAGCGGCAGTAGTTGCCGGATAGGTATTCGCGGATTTCCGCGCGCGTTGGCTTCTGATTCTCTTTCAAGAGCGCTGCCGCCGTGAGCAGCATTGCCGGCGTGCAATAGCCGCATTGCAGCGCGTTGCGTTCGAGAAACGCCTCCTGCAGCGCCGCGATCTCGCCGCTGTCGGACACGCCCTCGATGGTCCACACCTCGGCACCGTCCGCCTGCACCGCGAGGGTCAGGCAGCCGCGCACGATCATGCCGTCGACGCGCACCGTACAGGCGCCGCAGACGCCGTGTTCGCAGCCGACGTGGGAGCCCGTCAGCCCGACATTCTCGCGCAGGAAGTCGACCAGGCTCTTGCGCGGCTCGACGCGGGCCGTGACGCGCTCGCCGTTGACGGTCAGCGAGATGTCTTGAACCGGATCCATCATCGCGCTCCCGTCATTTCGGCCAGCACGCGCTCCAGCAGCACGCCGGACAGATGCAATTTCATCGCGGAACTTGCGTGCAGATCGCCGGTCGGTTTCAGGTCCTCGCCGAGCCGGGCCCGTGCCTCGGCAAGAAGTTCGGGCGTTACGGCGTTGCCCACGAGCGCCCGTTCGGCAGCGGCCGCGCGCACCGGCCGGATATCGACCCCGGCGTAGACGAGGCGCAGCCCGCGCACCGTCTCGCCGTCGAACTGCGCGTGTGCGGCCAACGCCGCCATGGCGAAATCGCCGGTGCGCCGCACGAACTCCGAAAAACCGGAGCGCCAGTCGCTTTGCAGCACAGGGATCTGTGCGGCCACGAGGATTTCACCCGGACCGAGCGCGGTTTCGTACAGGCCGTGGAAGAAATCTGCGGCCGCGACCGTCCGCGTCCCGCCCTGGCCGGCGATCTCGAGCGTGGCCTCGAGCGCCAGCATGCAGGCCGGCAGTTCCGCCGCGGGATCCGCGTGCGCGAGGCTGCCGCCGAAGGTGCCCCGGTTGCGGATCGCCGGGTGCGCGATGTGCGGGACCGCCTGCGTCAGCAGCGGCGCGGCCTCCGCCACCGCCCTGGAGTTTGCCATTTCGCTGTGGGTGGTCAGCGCGCCGATACGCAGCGTCCCGTCGTCGATCGTGATCCCGCGCAGGCTCTCGAGTCCGGTTATGTCGACAAGGATGGCCGGCGCAGACAGGCGCATATTGAGTGTGGCAAGCAAGCTCTGCCCGCCGGCCAGCAGCCGCGCGCCGTCACCATGCGTCTTAAGCAGGCCGAACACCTCGTCCAGCGTTGCCGGTTTCGCGTAATCGAATGGCGCCGGTTTCACGTCTCCCTCCACCACGGCACGCGGGCCATTTGCGGCCTTCATGTACGGTGCGGTGCCGTCGCGTTTTCATCCCCGACCGGGGGCATAAATTAGCGCTCGATCAGAAATTGGCACATTACAACGATGGCTGTCAATGCTATGCTCGGCGCGCTTGCGGCTGGCATCTCAGCACGGGAAGGAACCGGAATGGCCCCGGAAACGGGCAACCGTGGTGTTGAAGGAACCGAGGAAGGCGGCGGCGGTCCGCCGCGGGTCCCCGAGTCACGCAGGCGCAAACGGCTGCCGCGGGGCGAACGCGAGCAGATGATCGTCGAGGAGGCGATCCGTTTCTTCGCGGAAGTCGGTTTCGAGGGCCAGACGCGGGAGCTGGCGCGGCGGCTCGGCATCACCCAACCCCTCATTTTCAGATATTTTCCGACCAAGGAAGACCTGATCGAACGGGTCTATCAGGAGGTCTATCTGAGCCGCTGGAACCCGTGGTGGGAGGAGCTGCTCGAAGACCGGTCACTGCCCCTCGACGAACGGCTGACCGACTTTTACCGGGCTTACACGAAGGCCATCTTCACCTACGAGTGGGTGCGCATCTTCGTGTATTCCGGCCTCAAGGGCGTCAACATCAACAAGCGCTATCTCGCCCTGATCCGCGACCGCGTGCTGAAACGGATCATGCGCGAACTGCGCGCCGCCACCGGCCTCCCGGAGCCGGAGAAGGTCGCGTTTACCGAGCCCGAGCTGGAACTGGCCTGGGGACTGCACGGCAGCATCTTCTATATCGCCATCCGCAAATGGATATACGAGGTCGCCATTCCGTCCGATATCGAGGGCGTCATCGCGGCGGAGGTCGAGAGCTTCATGAACGGCGCCCCGAAAGTGGTTGCCCGGCTGATCGACGAGCGCCGGCGTCCGGTTTCGGCGGCGCGCAAATCAACCGGACGTTGAGGCGAAGGGATCAACAGCTGAATTGCCGGTGTCACTGGATTGAGGGAGGCGACGTTTTCATGGGGATTACCCGGCTCGATCACTACTCGATACGCACCGACGACCTCGAGACCACGCGGGATTTCTATGTCGAGGCGTTGGGCCTCGTCGACGGCCCTCGGCCTCCGTTTCCGTTCCCCGGCTACTGGCTGTATTGCGGCGACCGGCCGGTCGTCCACCTGATCGGTCTGGACCCTGGAGGCGCCCAGGGGTTGACCGATTACATGGGCGCAGACCGTAAGCAGGTGCTAAAGGGCGGCGGCGCCGTCGACCACGTGGCGTTCAATGCCGACAACCTCGACGGCATGCGAACGCGGCTCGAGTCACTGGGGATCGACTATCGCGAGCGCGATGTACCGGATATGCACCTGCATCAGGTATTCGTCCAGGATCCCAACGGGTTCACTATCGAAATTAACTTCTGGGCAGATTGACCGGGTGACGGGGACGACGCCATGACCACCGCAAGACGGGTGGCCGCGCCGGGACGCGACACGCGCCAAGAGCTCCTGCAACGCGCCCGGGATCTTCTGTCGGTGCTGCGCGAGCGGGCGCCGCACGCCGAGGCGCTGCGCCAGCTACCCGAGGAGACGGAACGCGACTTCCATGAAGCCGGGCTGTTCCGGATGGTCCAGCCGGCCCGCGTCGGCGGGGCGGAGCTGGACTACGGTATCCTCGTGGATATGGGCGCCATGATCGGCCGCGCCTGCGGCTCGAGCGCCTGGAACCTGGTCAACCTGGGCTGTCACCACTGGATGCTGGGGATGTTCCCCCCACAGGCGCAGGACGAGATCTGGAACGAGAACCCCGACGCCCTCATTGCATCCTCCTTCATCTTCCCGGCCGGCCGGGCGGAGCGCACCAAAGGCGGATACGTGCTCACGGGCCGCTGGCCGTTTTCCAGCGGCGTGGACAATGCCGGCTGGAATATGCTGGCCGGCATGGTGCGCGACGAAGGCAGCGACGCGCCGCCGGTACACCGCCTGTTCCTGCTGCGGCGCGCGGAGTACGAGGTCATCGATACCTGGCATGCCGCCGGTTTGCGGGGCACCGGCAGCAAGGACGTTGCCGCCGAGGCGGTGTTCGTGCCGGAGCACCGCACGCTTGCGGCCCGGGACATCCGTGGCGGGCCGAGCCCGGGCAGCGCGGTCAACCCCGGCCCGCTGTATCGCCTGCCGCTGTTTGCCGTCTTCCCCTATGTGCTCAGCGGCGCGGCGCTCGGCGTCGCACAGGGCGCGTGGGACGGTCATGTGGAGGTGCTGCGCGATCGCGTCTCGCACTACACCGGCGCCAGGGTTTCCGACTTCCAGGCGGTCCAGATCAAGCTGGCGGATGCGAGAAGCAGGATCGACGCGGCGGAGTTGATCATGCAGAACGATTGCCGCGACGCAATGCGGATCGCCGAAGCGGGAAATGCGCCGGACATTGAGACCAGGGCACGGTTCCGCCGCAACGGTGCCTATTCGGTCAACCTGTGCACGCAGGCCGTGGATATCGTCTTCGGACTCGCCGGTGGAAGCGGCCTGTACGACACCAGCCCGATCCAGCGCGCCTTTCGCGATGCGCACGCAATAAACGCGCACATCGCATTCAACATGGACGCGGCGGGCACGACCTATGGTCGTGTGGCGCTGGGATTACCGCCGGACAGCCCGCTGCTGTGAGCGTATTCGCCTGGCGGGGCAGACGCCAGGCCCAGGACAGGGAGGAAAACCAACGATGCCGCGACGTTACGATGAAAAGATGTTCGACATCGCGCACCTGCGCGCTACCGCAGAGAAATGCAAAAACTGGGGCAAGTGGGGGCCGGATGACGAGGCCGGGACCCTGAATTACGTCACGCCGGAGGATATCACCGCCGCGGCGGGGCTGATCCGCAGGGGCAAGGCCTTTGCACTCGGCCTCAATTTCGATCGCAACGGGCCGCAGAAGGGCCTTTGGGGCAACCGGTTCAACCCGATTCACACCATGCTGGCGACCGGTACCGACGCGGTGGCCGGCAACCAGGATGAAGGCAAGATCCGGTACGCCGACGATATGGTCTCGTTGCCGCTTCAGTGCGGCACCCAGTGGGACGCCCTCGGCCACATCTTCTATGACGACAAGATGTGGAACGGATACGATGCGCGGCTCGTCGATGCCGACGGCGCGAAGAAGAACGCAATTCACAAGGTGCGCGACCGCATGGTCGGCCGTGGCGTGCTTCTGGACGTCGCCCGCCACCATGGCGTCGACTACTTCGAGGACGGCATCGCCATAACCAACGACGATCTCGATGCCTGCGCCGAGTCCCAGGGTGTCGAGATCCGGCGCGGCGATTTCGTGATCGTCCGCACGGGACAGATGGAGGACCGGCTGGCCAAGGGCGAATGGGGCGGCTATGCCGGCGGCGATGCGCCGGGCCTTGCTTTCGAGACGGCCGAGTGGATCTACGAGAATGAAATCGCGGCGATCTGCACCGATACCTGGGGCTGCGAGGTCCGTCCGAACGAGACCGAGGATGCGAGCCAGCCCTGGCACTGGGTCGTGATCCCGATGATCGGCATCACGATGGGGGAGATTTTTTATCTGAAGGACCTCGCCAACGACTGTGCCGAGGACGAGGTCTACGAGTTCTTCTTCTGCGGCCCGCCGCTGCCGATCACCAAGGCGGTCGGCTCGCCGATCAACCCGATGGCGGTCAAATAGCCTGTCGTACAGGGAGAGAGCAAATGTCGGACACGCTCCCCAGCTCACGGCTCGACGGCAAGGTTGCCCTGGTCACCGGTGCCGGCCGCGGAATCGGGCGCGGCACGGCGCTGGCCCTCGCGGAAGCGGGGGCGGAGGTCGTTGCCTGGAGCCGCACGGCGCACGAGATCGAGAGCCTCGTCGCCGAGATAGAAAGCCGCGGCGGCAAGGCAATGGCACAGGTCGTGGACGTCACCACCGATGCGCGCGTCCGGGAGGCGGTCGGCGCCCTGCCGCGCATCGATATCCTGTTCAACAATGCCGGCACCAACAAGCCGCAGGATTTCCTGGACGTCGATGTGGAATCGCTGGACACCGTCCTCGATCTGAACATCCGCGCCGCGTTCATCGTTGCCCAGGCGGTCGCTGCACGGATGGTCGATCAGGGCGAGGGAGCAATCATCAACATGTCGTCGACCATGGGTCATATCGGGGGACCCAAGCGCAGCGTGTACTGCACGACGAAACATGCCATCGAGGGTCTGACGAAGGCCCTGGCCTGTGAACTCGGCCCGAAGGGCGTGCGCGTAAACGCAGTGGCGCCGACCTTCATCGAAACGCCGATGACGGCGCCGATGCTGGCCAACGAGGACTTCCGCAATTTCGTGGTCGGCATGATCCCGCTCGGCAAGGTCGGCCTGCCTGCCGACGTTGCCGGCGCCGTTGTCTTCCTTGCCTCCCCGGCAGCGGCCATGATCAATGGCGCCAGCCTCCTGATCGACGGCGGCTGGACCGCGCATTGACGGGCCCGCTACGTAGTACAGCCGCAGGTCGTAATACCACGGGCGTGCCTGCCCCGGATGCGGCGTGAGGCCGACGAACCGTGGTAGTATCATTTAACATTTGTTAATGATACCAATGTATAGGATTTGCTGGTATCGGCGCACGGGCTGCGGTCACACCAGATAGTTGAAGTGGATTGTCCCGTCGCAGGTTGTCGTTCCTGCCTGACGGACATATCTCACACGTTGCGTGCTGTCGCCGATGTAGCGTATTCATTGTTCCTGGGGCGGATGTCCGCGCCTGAGGCGTCTAAGGGAGAGGTCGAGAGGTACAACCAGTCAGGGCAGAGATGCAGGATCCGGGCGCGACAGGAGACGATCAAGCTGTGAACGGCACATTGAAGTCCGGCCGAATTCGCGGGCTGGCGCGACGCGCGCTGCCGTTGCTACCTGCCGTAGCCGGCTTGATTTTCGTTGCGGTCCTGCTGTGGCCAGCGCCAAGTGAATCGCCCACCGTGTTACGCGTCGGCGTGCTGCCGGACCAGTCGCCCGAAATACTGCAACAGCGATATACGGCCCTGATGGACTATCTCGAACAAGAAGTCGGGGTTCCGTTCCAACTTGTCATGCCCGGCGACTATGCGGAGCTGCTGGACATGTTCGGCCGGCGAGAGGTCGACATCGCCTATTTCGGCGGCCTGACCTATCTGATGGCGCGTGAGACGAGCGGCGCCCGTGGCCTTGTCATGCGCGACGTCGACACCCGGTTCCGGAGCGCGTTTCTTGCAACAACCGGCCGTCCGGAATCGACGATCGCCGACTTCCTCGGCAAGCGCCTGGCGTTCGGCGCGCGACTCTCGACCTCGGGACACCTTATGCCGCGGTATTTCCTGACCCAGTGGAATATCGATCCGGAGTCCTGGTTTTCAGACATCGTCTATACTGGGGCACACGACGCTACCGCCCACCTTGTTCGCGAGGGGGACGTCGACCTTGGCGTGGCCAACGCGGAAATCGTCGAGGCGATGTACAGAGACGGTCGGCTGCGGCGCGACGAGGTGCGCATCGTGGACCAGACCCCGCCTTACGTCGACTATGTCTGGGCCATGCGCTCCCAGTTCGATTCCGATCTCTACTACAGGGTGGTTTTCGCGTTTCTGAGACTCTCACCGTCGGATGCTCCCGGGTCTGCAATTCTCGCAAATATGGGCGCTGGCGGTTTCCTGCCTGTTCGCGACAGCGAGTTCGGGTCGCTGCGAGAGATCGCAGTGTCCCTGGGGCTGCTCCGATAGGACATGTCAGAGACTGCGGACATGGCGGCCTACGAGGAACCGCGGGGTATTCGGGTCCGCCGATATGCCGTCATTGCGCTGAACCTGGCTATCATTGTCGTCGTATCGGCCGTCGTCCTCCTATACGAATACCAGGACTTCGAACGCTCGCGACTGATCGCGGAGTACCATCTGCCGGTTGCCCATCTGGCGGAATCGGCGACGCACGAGCTGGCTCATTTTGAGGTCGTCATCCGCCGCGGCGAGGCGCCGCGGCAGGGTTCCGAAGCGGATCATGTCGATCTCGACACCCCGGTCTCCCTCGGTCGCGCGGTCCGAGACCGGGTGTACCGGCTACAGGAACTCCAAAGCGCCCTGACCGGGCTCCAGGAAAAATTCCGAGTACCTCGGTTTGACGGTCTCAGCGGACTGGTCGATCAGGCCTTTTCGACGCTTATCCCTCTCGCGCGCGGACCGGCGGTGGGATCGCCGGACCGCGACATTCTGACGGCCATCGCGCTGGTGGAACTGCGCCTCGACCAGCTCAAGCGTCTGCACCTTGCCACGGCAGAGCGGCTGCTCGACGACGACGGCACGATCTATGACATCAGTGAACGAACGCTGCTGTTCTTGTTCGCCCTTCTGATCGTCTCCGTAAGTCTTGTGACCGCGGGAATCGTGCGACGGCTGGAAGCCGCCTCCGTGGAGCGAAACAAGGCCGTGGCACGGATGGCGCAAACGACCGGCCGGCTTGCTCAGACCGCCGACCGGCTTGCCCGGGCCCAGAGGATCGCAAGGATCGGCAATTGGGAATGGGATGCCCGGACACGTGAACAATGGTGGTCCGACGAGACGTATCGCCTGCTCGGCAGGCCGCCGCAATCTGCGCCGGCGGTAAATGACGTTCTGCTCGAGTCCGTACATGCAGCCGATCGTGCGCGCGTCCGGCGCACGTTGAAGGACTCCGAGCAGAATGGAACCGGGTACGATATCACCTACCGCATCGTTCTGGCCGACGGTGGCGAACGAGTTCTCCGTGAACTCGCGGAGCCGGTATTCGATGAACTCGGCAGGTTCAAGGGCCAGAGCGGCACCTTACAGGACGTTACGGAACGCGTGCAGGTGGGGTCAGAGCTGGCCAGGACCTTGCGAGGTCTGGAAAGGGCTCAGCAGATAGCGCGCGTCGGCAGTTGGGAATGGGACGCGGAGACCGACACGCACAGCTGGTCGGACGAGGCGTTTCGTGTTCTCGGGCTCGAGCCCGGGTCGCTCGTTCCGGACGGACAGACTTTCCTGCGATTTGTTCATCCGGACGATATCGAGAGCGTCAAGGAGGCAAGCGCCCAGCTCTTCGGTGCCGGAACGCCGCTGAACATCGAATACCGGATCATTCGCGCAGACGGCGTCGAGCGCATGGTGAAGGTACAAGCCGAAATGGAAAAGGACGATGCCGGCCAACCCGTGCGCATCGTCGGAATTGCGCAGGACATTACCGATCAGAGGACGGCTGAAACAGCGTTGGCCGACAGCCTGCATTTTCTGAAAGAAGCGCAGCGTATCGGACAGATGGGCAGCTGGGAGCTGACTCTCGAAACCGGCAAGATCGTCTGGTCCGACCAAAACTACCGACTGCTCGGACTGGATCCCGAATCGGTCGAGCCCAGCTTCGAACTGCTCTTGGACATGATCCACCCCGACGACCGCGAGGCGATGAGGGCGCGCAACGAGCGGGCCGTGGCCGAGGGCGCGGTGGCGCCCATCGAGTACCGTCTCTGTCGTGCGGACGGTGCCACGCGCGTTCTACTGTCTGTTGGCGAAGTCGTGTACGGGACGGACGGAACTGCAGTGCGTCTGCGCGGCACGGTCCAGGACATCACCGACCGCAAGAATGCGGAAGAGGCTCTGCGCAAGAGCGAAGCAAGGCTCAACGCATTCTTCACAGAGGCTCCGGCCGGCCTTGCCATCCTGGCACGCGACCACCGCTACCTCATGCTCAACGAGACGCTGGCGCGGATCAATCAACGGCCACTCGAGGATCACATCGGACGCCGTCCGTCGGAAATCCTTCCCAACGAGATAGGCCGCCGTTTCGAAATGCTGATGGAGCGCTCTCTCGAAGGTGGCGAGACCCTGACCAATGAGCAGGTAACGGCAGAAACGCAGGAAGGCCTGCGCCACTGGGTGCTCTCGCAGTTCCCGGTCTCCGGCGACCCCCAGCGTCCGGACGCGGTCGGCCTTGTGGTGGTTGAGATTACCCGGCAGAAACGAGCCGAGGAGGAGTTGGCGCGCCTCAACGTGGAACTGGAAAAACGGGTGGAAGAACGCACGGCAGAACTGCGGGACGCCCAGGTGGAACTTGTCAAGCGCGAACGCCTCGCCACCCTCGGACAGCTGACGGCCACAGTCAGCCACGAATTGCGGAACCCGCTAGGTGCCATGCGCGCATCGATGTACGTCCTCGAGAAGGCGATCGAGGGTCACACCGATCGCGTGGCCCGGGCCATCGAGCGGGTCAACCGGAACATCACTCGTTGCGACCATATCATCGATGAGCTGCTGGACTTCACGCGCATCCGGGAGCTCGAACTGCAACCGATCTCTATCGACCGCTGGCTGGTCAAGGTTCTTGAAGAACAGGACGTTCCCGACGGTGTCGTAATCGAGCGGAACTTCTGCGCACCGGACGTAAAGATCCCCGCGGATGCCGACCGTCTGCGCCGCGCTGTCATCAATATCTACGAGAACGCCTGCCATGCGTTGACGGCTCCGGTATCGGACAACGGCACCGAGGCCGACAAACGGCTGAGCATAATGACTCGGGTCTGCGACGACCGGCTCGAAATCGTATTCAGCGACAATGGTCCGGGAATTCCCGAGGACCTGCTCGACAAGGTGTTCGAACCGCTTTTCAGCACGAAGAATTTCGGCGTTGGCCTCGGACTGCCCACTGTCGACCAGATCATGCAGCAACACGGCGGCGGCGTGACCGTCAGCGCCGGACGCATTGGAGGCGCGACGTTCGCCCTGTGGCTGCCCCTCGCCGCGCAAACTGAAACGGCACAGCTATGAAGCTCCTGGATGTTCTCGTCGTCGAGGATGATACCGATCTCGCGGAAGCGATCTCGGAGGCACTCGAACTGGCCGGCCACCGCCCCACCGTGGCCGGGACCGGAAGGGACGCCATCGAACTCTATGGCCGACAGTCGTTCGATATGACTTTCATGGACATCAAGCTGCCCGATGTGAACGGCGTGGAGGTGTTCCTGAACATCCGACAGGAATACCCAACCGCACGAGTCGTCATGATGACAGGCCATGAGGTCAATGAACTGGTTGCGCGTGCCATCGAACATGGAGCGCTCAAGGTCCTGCGCAAGCCGTTCGCTATGGAAGCCGTCCTCGAGGTCCTGAATGAAATCGATTCGACCGGGATCATCCTCGTCGCCGACGATGATCCGGAATTCGTCGAGAGCATTGGCAATCTGCTGGCCCTGCACGGATACAGCATCGTGGTCGCGCGCAATGGCCGGGAAGCTGTCGACCGCGTACTCGACATGACACCGGACGTTTTGTTGCTCGATTTGCGACTGCCGTTGCTGCACGGACTAGATGTATATCTTGAACTCGAACGGCTCGGACGCAGCCTCCCCACGATCATTGTCACCGGCTACCGGGACGAAGAAGCCAAAGCCATTCGCACTTTGCGGTCGATGGCGGGGACGGACTGTCTCTCCAAACCCGTCGATCCCGGGGCGCTGACCCGGGCGATCCGGAACGTCCAACGAAAGAGGGGCGCCGAGCAATGATCCCGGATCGTGCGCGTTCAGCTGACGAGTTATCCCCCTCTTCGTCGCGACGGGTTCTGGTGGTTGACGACGATCCCGACTTCGCGGACGGCCTAGGCACCGTCCTCGAACTCCATGGCTACATCGTCGCACATGCCCATGACTGCAAGTCGGCTATGGCGGCGGCCGCGGACTTCCGCCCGGACATGGCAATCCTCGATATTCGGCTGGGAGCTGAAAGCGGGCTCGACCTCCTTGACATGCTCGTGAAGGGATATCCGGGGCTCGTGTGCATTATGGCGACCGCTTTTGCCGAGACTGAGACGGCGATCCAGGCAGTCAAGAGCGGTGCGCACGACTATCTGCGCAAACCGCTGTTTGCCGAGGAGGTGCTCGCGGTCCTCAAACGCTGCGACGAGGCACTGCAGCTGCGCGAGAGCAACGAAGCGGCGCAGGAAGCGCTACGCCGGGAACGTCGCCTGCTGTTCGATGCCATCGAAAGCGTGGCCGACGGGTTCGCCCTGTTCGATGCCGAAGACCGGCTCGTGCTGCACAACAACCGGCTCCTCTCTATCCTCGATTGCATCAGCGACCAGCTGGCCCCGGGCACGAAGTTCGAGGATCTGGTGCGCAGCGCAGTGGTGCGCGGCGCTGTAAGGGCCGCCGAAGGACGGTTCGACGACTATGTGCGCGAGCGCATGGAGCGCCATCGCCAACCGCGCGGCCCGTTCGAACTGGAATTCGGCGAGGGACGCCTGCTCCAAGTGGAAGATCGGATCACCGGGGACGGCGGCCGCGTTGTCCTGTACTCCGACATCACGTCGCGGCGCCACGTGGAAAAGGCGCTGCGCGAGAGCGAACACCGCTTCCGCGACATGGTCGCCAACGTGCCCGGGGTCGTTTTCCAGCTCGAAAAGCACAATGGCCATGACGCCGCGCTGCACTATGTCAGCCCGAGCGCAACCACCCTGCTGGGACTCGATCCCGAGACTCTGATCGCCAACCCTACGCTGTGGTTTGACATGGTCCATCCAGACGACCGGCCCGGATTCGATTTGTCGCTGGCACGTGCAGCCCAGACGATGCAGCCCTGGACGTGGGAGGGCAGAATGGTGCCGAGCACGGGGGTCACTTGGTGGTGCCAGGGCGCGGCCCGGCCAACGCGACTGAACGACGGCGGCATCTTGTGGAACGGCATCATTCTTGATGCAACAGAGCGCAAGGAACTCGAGGAACAGCTGTTGCAGTCGCAACGGCTCAAGACGATCGGCCAGCTCTCCGGCGGCGTCGCGCACGACTTCAACAATCTTATGCTGTCGGCGATCCTCAACATCGAAGCGGCGATGGAGGCTCGCAACCTGTCGAACGAAACCCTCGATTCGCTGCAACGGTCGCTCAACAGCCTCGCCAACGCAAAGGAACTCACGCTGCGGCTTCTCGCGTTCTCGCGGCAGCAGGCGCTGAAACCATCCGCCACGGACGTCAATGCCCTGGTGGACGAGGTCTGCACGCTGGCCGGGCGCGCGATCGGGGAAAACATTCAGATCAGTACGAAGTTGCAGGATGATGTGGGCAACGCCATGGTCGATCCGCGGCAGCTGGAAAATGCTCTGGTCAATCTCGTGCTCAACGCGCGCGACGCCATGCCATCCGGAGGCGACCTCACCCTCGCTACGCGAAAGGTGGAGCTTGGTGCCGCAGACACGAAGGACTTCGACGACATGCTGCCGGGCGCCTACGTGAAGATTGCGGTCAGCGACACCGGCACCGGCATGCCGCGGGAGGTGGCAGAGCGTGCGTTCGAGCCGTTCTTCACCACCAAGGAAGTCGGTGCGGGCAGCGGCCTCGGTCTGTCGATGGTGTACGGGTTCCTCAAGCAGTCGCGCGGGCACATCACGCTGGAAAGCGAACCCGGCAAGGGAACGACCGTTGCCCTGTACGTGCCGTGCGCGGACGCCGCGGCCAGTGCCGGTGTCCGTCCCGAGACGCGCGATCGCGACCGCATGCCGCGGGGGAGCGAAACGGTCCTCGTCGTCGAGGACGAGCCCGGTGTCCGGGACGTGGTGGTCAGCCTTTTGAGAAAACTTGGCTACCAGGTGATCGCCGCCAGAGACGGCCATGAGGCCCTGGAACGCCTCGACGAGGTCGACGGCGTCGACCTTCTGTTCACCGATATCGTCCTCCCCGGCGGCATGACCGGCCAGGACATTGCGGACGAAGTCGCGAAACGCCGGCCGGGGGCGAAATTCCTGTTCACTTCGGGCTATGCTGCGGCGGCCATAGGCGACCGCGGACAGGTCGCGCACGGTGCGGAACTGCTCTCCAAACCCTATCCCATGAAGGTGCTCGCCAACCGCGTCCGCGAGATTCTCGACCGCAAGGACGGGTGAGCCTCGCGACCGAGGCAATACAGCGGCGGCGCCGGCCCACGCCGGTCCATTCTTTTGATCTCCACTTACGCCCCAACCGGCGCGTCGGTATGAGTCGCGTACCCGGTTTGGAATCGATACAATGGGGCAAAATTGGGGCAAGCGACACGGTGGTGGCACGCTGGGATCTCATGGTGCGAAGGCGCCGAGGAAAGCGATTTCGTCGTCTTTGGGTGGCGGAGCCGTGACAATGCCGGTGGTCCTGCGTCGGCGCATATATATTTGATCTATTGATAAGTAAATCGATCCGGGCAATCCTGCCCGCGTCAGATTCAACCGCGGTCGCCGGAGGAACCGTTGCCACAACCCGCTGATATAGAATTCAAGAATGTCACGAAGCGGTTCGGCGACGTTGTGGCGGTCGACCATGTAAGCCTCGCTGTGGCCAAGGGGGCGTTCTTCTCTTTCCTCGGCCCCTCGGGATGCGGCAAGACGACCTCGTTGCGACTCATTGCCGGCTTCGAGCAGCCGACCAGCGGCGACGTCCTAATCGGCGGCAGTTCGGTGGTCGGCGTGCCGCCATACAAGCGCCCGGTCAACATGGTCTTCCAGCATTACGCTCTGTTCCCGCATTTGACGGTCGGCGACAACATCGCCTATGGGCTGCGCCAGCGCGCGCCGCAGCCGCTGAAGCCGGAGGTCGAACGCCAGGTCGACGAGATGCTGGAACTGGTGCGCCTGGCAGGATTTCAAGGCCGCCGTATTTGGGAGCTGTCCGGCGGCCAGCAACAACGGGTCGCTCTGGCGCGTGCGCTGATCAACCATCCGACTGTGCTGCTGCTGGACGAGCCGCTGGCCGCCCTCGACCGCAAGCTGCGCCGCGAGATGCAAATCGAGTTGCAGACCCTGCAACGGGAGGTCGGAATCACGTTCATCCTGGTCACGCACGACCAGGAGGAGGCGCTGTCGATGAGCGACATCATCTGTATCATGCATGAGGGCCGCATCGTGCAGGTCGGAAGTCCGACCCAGCTGTATGACGAGCCGCTCAACCGCTACGTCGCGGATTTCGTCGGCAAGACCAACTTCTTCGAAGGACGCGTCGTCGACGCCGATGCCACCGCCGCGCGCATCGAGACGGCGGACGGCCGCGCCTTCGCCGGGCGCAGCCCGAAGGGCGGAGTGGCGCTGCGAAGCGGCGCGCCGGCCGCGCTGGCGGTGCGACCCGAGCTGATTTTTATCGCGTCGCCGCAGGACGGCGCGCCCTATGAGGCCGACGTGCAGTCGCCGGCAATCATCAGGAACCGGATCTTTCTTGGCGAACAGACGGAATACCTTGTCGAGACCGAGGGTCTCGGCGAGGTTCTCGTGCGTGCCCCCAAGCACGCGGAGACCGTGACCGGCGGGTTCAATCCGGGAGACCGGGTGCTGATCGGATGGCGGAACGCCTCCGCTCTGGCCCTCGGGGATACATAAACCAACAAACCAGACAGCCGGCCGGATGAACCGCGGTCGGCCGTCCTGAAGGGAGTGTCACATGTCGAAGACCTACAAGGATAACATGCCGATAAGCCGGCGCCGGTTCATCGAGGAACTGCGGCGCTACGAAATAGGCTCCGTCAGCCGCCGCCATTTCCTCGGCGTGACCGGACTGGGCGTCGCCGCTAGCGTGATGGCCGCCGCCGTGCCTGGCCTGCGGCCGCGCAAGGCCTGGGCCGCCGGCGATATCGGCGACCGCGTCGTGCTGGCCACCTGGCCGAACTACCACGACCCGGAGAATTTCGCGAACTTCACCGAGGCGACCGGGGCCCACGTGCAGGTCAACGTGTTCGGCTCGAACGAGGAGATGCTGGCCAAGCTGCAAGCGGGCGGCAGTGGCTGGGACGTGTTCGTGCCGACGAACTACACCATCACCACCTATGTCGGCGAACAGCTGATCGAGCCGCTGGATCTCTCGAAAATCCCCAACTACGCGGCGGATGCGTTCGACCCGCGCTTCTCCGACGCCGGCACCGTCGACGGCACCGTTTATGCCGTGCCGAAGAACTGGGGCACCACCGGCTATGTGGTCAACACCAAGCATACCAAGGGCCGGACGCTGACCACCTGGAAGGAGTTCTGGGACATCACCAAGACCGATTTCTCGGGCCGCACCATGGTGCATGACTACCAGTTGACCACCATCGGCAACGCTCTGAAGTATTTCGGCTACTCGTTCAATTCGGTGGACCCGAAGGAGCTGGCCGACGCCGAGCGGCTGCTGCTGGAGACCAAGCCGCACCTGTTCGCGATCAGCAGCGACTACCAGCCGCCGCTGCGCAACGGCGATGCCTGGATGTCGATGTGCTGGACCGGCGACGGCAAGCAGCTGAACACCGACATGCCCGAGATGAAGTATGTCCTGGGCCGCGAGGGTGGTGAGATCTGGAGCGACTATTACGCCGTGCCGAAGGGGGCACCACATCGCGCCGCCGGCTACGCGCTGATCGACTACATGCTCGACCCGGCGGTCAACGCGAAGGAGGTGCTGGCGCACGGCTATCCCGTGGCCGACGCCCGCACCAACAAGCTCCTGCCCAAGGAACTGCTCGAGGATCCGATCCTCTATCCGGCGAAGGAGTTGCTGGATGCGCTCGAGTTCGGCGCGGCGGCCACGCTGACCGATCCGAACCGGGCCGAGCTGCTGGCGCGCTTCAAGGCGGCCTGACGGGAACGGGGCGCCTGACGGCAACGACAGGGCGGGCAGCGCCGGGCCATCATGCGAGGCACGTGGGGCAACAGACTTCTGCTGATGCCGGCCTCGGCGTGGTTCCTGGTGATGCTCGCCCTGCCGCTGGTCGTCGTCATCGTCTTCAGCTTCGGTGAACGTGGGCCGGCCGGCGGCTATGTGCCCGCGTTCACGCTGGCGCAGTACGCCAATCTTCCGGCCCGCCTCACCGCGTTCAAGAACACGTTGCTGCTGGCGCCGACCGGTACGCTCGTCGCGCTGCTGTTCGCCTATCCGCTGGCCTATTACCTTGCGGTCAAGGCCAATCCGAGGCTCAAGACCATGCTGCTGGTCATGGTCATCCTGCCGTTCTGGACCAGCATCCTGATCCGCACCTATGCGTGGATCTTCATCCTCGGCGGACGCGGCATCCCGGCGTTGCTGGCGCTCATCGGCATCGAGGACGTACGCCTGATCAACACCCCGTTCGCGGTCCTGGTGGGAATCGTATACGGCTACCTGCCGCTCATGGTGTTCCCGATCTACGTCAGCCTGGAGAAGCTCGACAAGCGGCTGCTCGAGGCGTCGAGCGACCTCGGCGCGCCGCCGCTGCGGACCTTCCGCCAGGTCACCCTGCCATTGTCCATCCCGGGCGTCGCGACCGGCTGCATGCTGGTATTCATCCTGCTCATGGGCGAGTTCCTGATCCCCGCCCTGTTGGGCGGCGGCAAGGTGTTCTTCATCGGCAACGCGCTGGTCGATCTGTTCCTACAGTCGCGCAACTGGGCCTACGGCTCTGCGGTGGCGGCGACGCTGGTGATCATCATGCTGGTCACCGTCAGCCTCTACATGAAACTCATCGCGCGGGTGGGACAGCAGCGCGAAGACGTATCGCTGCTCTAGGGGCCGGGCCATGAGACTCTATGCCGCCGCCGTGTACCTGTTCCTGTACATCCCGATCGGGATCATCGTGCTGTTCAGTTTCAACGCCGGCCGCCACGCCAGCGACTTTCGAGGCTTTTCCACCAAATGGTACGGCACGGCCCTGGGCAATCCATTCGTGATGGACGCCCTGGCCACCAGCCTGACGGTCGCCCTGTCGACGGCAATCCTCGCCAGCCTGATGGGCACCATGGCGGCGCTGGCGCTGCAGCGTGTCACCGGCCGCCTGCGCACCCTGTACGATGCGGTGATCTACGTCGCCATCATGATCCCCGGCATCGTCATCGGTATCGCGACGTTGATTGCGCTGGTCACCGTGTTCGACGTCCTCAACCCCCTGCTGGCCGCGATCTGGCCATGGGAGCGGGCGCCGCGGCTCGGCATGGGGTATGTCTCGCTGATCGCGGCCCACACCCTGTTCACCATGGCGCTGGTGATCGTCATCGTGCGCGCGCGCATCGCCGGCATGGACCGCACCCTGGTCGAGGCGTCGGCCGACTTGTACGCCACGCCGTGGCGCACGTTTCGACAGGTCACCCTGCCGCAGATCTTCCCGGCGGTGCTGGCCGGATTCCTCTTGAGCTTCACCTTCAGCTTCGACGATTTCATCATCGCCTTCTTCGTCGCCGGCTCCGAGACGACGCTGCCGATCTACGTCTTCTCGTCGATCCGCCGCGGCGTCACCCCCGAGATCAACGCCATCGGCACGATGGTGCTGGCGG
>CAYFYY010000033.1:0-9645 GCA_964347475.1 uncultured Flavobacteriales bacterium | reverse complement strand
ACCACCTGGGTGGCCGAGCCGGTCTAGCCCGAGCTTGCCATCCTGTCGCGACAGAGCAGACAGCTGAATCCGCTGGCTCAGGCTTCCCCCGCGCAGGCACCGCGGGTACGCCTCCGGTGCGCGCGGGTGCGGAGCGAGGGGGACGCGGGACCCCACTCCCGAGCATCTCGAGGCGCCTGCGCCGTCTCGCCGAGGCGCTCGGCGGGGAGGTCCGGCCAGGCGCGGGCCGGCAGCTGAGGGGGACCATATCCGCGCTGTCACATTTTCATCAGGGAGCATGACCATGATCCTCAACGACCGGGTTGCCATCGTCACCGGAGCCGGCTCCGGCATCGGCCGGGCCGGCGCGGAAATCATGGCCCGCGAGGGCGCTTTCGTCGTCATCGCCGACAAGAACGGCGCCGGCGCCGCGGAGAGTGTGGGACGCATCGAGGCGGCGGGCGGCCGCGCCGAATCGCGCCTAACGGACGTCACCGACGACGCAGCGCTGGCCGAGCTGATCGACGGCACCCACCGCGACCACGGCCGCATCGACATCCTGCACAACCATGCCGGCATCCAGGTCGCCGGCACGCTGGAGGAGGTATCGGCAGAGGGGATGGACGCCTCCTGGCGGCTCAACGTGCGGGCGCATTTCATGGGCTGCAAGCTCGTCGTGCCGCACATGAAGGCGCAGGGCGGCGGCACGATCATCAACACAGCATCCAATTCCGGTGTGTTCGTCGATTCCGGCATGCTGGCCTACATCACCACCAAGGCGGCGAACATCATGATGACGCGGCAGATCGCGCTGGACTACGCCAAGTTCAACATCCGCGTGAATGCGCTGTGCCCCGGCTGGGTCGATACCCCGTTCAACGAGCCCTACATCCGCCAGATGGGCGGCCGCGCCGCGATCGAGACATACGTCGCCGAAACCATCCCGATGGGCCGCTGGGCGACCCCGGACGAGATCGCGGAGGCGATCCTGTTCCTCGCTTCCGACCGCTCCTCCTTCATGACCGGCCACGAGCTAGTGGTCGACGGCGGCGAGTGGTTCGGCTGAATCCGGGACCCGCCGGCGGTTAACCTGCGACCTCCGGGTAATAACACATGTACCCCTGGGCGCAGCGGTCGGGGCGGGAGCGCAGACCGCGGGCAAACTCGGCCAGGGCGGCCGCGTCCGCCCCGTCCGTCATGCGTTCGATCGTGGTGCGGACCAGCTCCAGGCTCTTCAGCTTGCGCTCGGTCGGCGTTTCGCGCCCGGCGATCTTCACCGTGCCGATGCCGTGCGCGGCAAGCAACGGTATCGCGCAGAGCCCGCACGGGCCGAAGGGGTAGCCGTCGTCCGTCGTGGAAAATCCGCAGCTGAACTTGTACCAGGCCCAGCGCTTGTATTCGGCATCGTTGGCGGCCAGCGCGCGCCCCTCGCGCGCGGTGGGTACGCGGCCGTCGTCGCGCCGGTAGGCCAGCTCATAGTCGTCCATGCAGATCGGGCCGCCGAACTGCATCGGCAGGTGGATCGTGTGGCAGACGCCCTCGTCGAACAGGCAGCCGTCGTTCAGCGCGAAGGCCTCGAAGTCAAGCTCCGGCGTCGCGGCGGCGACGTCCGCCATCTCGGCCAGCGTCATGTGGCGCGGAAAGATCACGCGCGCGGCGCCGAGATCCCGGTAGAACAGCGCCGCCTCACCGTTGCGGCAGGCGGCGACGGAGCTGATGTGCAGGCGCAGGTCGAGGCCCATCGCGGCCAGTGCCTGGAGCAGCATCAAGTCGCTGACGATGACGGCGCTGCCGCCGGCCGCGGCGAAGCGCTGCGCCAGCCCCTGCAGCAGCTCGAGGCGCTCCTCGGAATAGTGCTGGCCGTTGAGCGCCAGCGAGGCGTCGGCGCCGCCGTCGCGGATCTCGCCGACCGCCTCGCGCAGGGATTCGCCGTCCTCGAGATTGCCGAAGGTGCGGCGGTTGACCGTGGAGATGCCGAACCGCTCCGCCCAGCCGAGCGGCACGACACCGAAATACAGCTCGTTGGCGCCGGCCTGCAGCATCGGGCCGATTTCCTCGGCGCGGCTAATCGGCGCGGCAATGCGCATCGTCGACCTCCTCTGCCATAGCCAGGCCCCGATCGCACCAGTCCGCCGGCAACACGAGGCGATCGATCCATCCGTTCTGCACGGCCCGCCACATGGCTCGCTCCATGCCGGCATCATGGCGGTAGAAGATGCTGTTGCCGCGCTGGAAGCTCTGCAGGTCGCGGCCGGCCCGGTCGGATGGCCGCGACAACCGGCACACATAACGCAGGCACTCCTTGCTGCATGCCTGATCCGGCCGGAACTTGTCGACATCGGCGAACCGCAGCGAGCCGATGCGGCAGACCCGCCCGCGCACCGCATAGCCGAAGGGCGCATGCACGGAGAGCGCCAGCCCGCCGGCTCGGAGATCGGCGGGCTGCGCGAAGGGCGGCACGTCGACCTCGGCGCGATCGATGCCGAGCCGCTGCAGCATGCCCCCGAACCCCGGCGCCGCGAGGCCGGGCGGATTCAGCCGCGCCCACTGCGCGGACGGCAGGCGCGGATCCTTGATCATCTTGCAGAGCTGGCGTCCGGCGACCCGCCGCAACGTCGGGAACTCGCGCGCGGCAAGACTCAACACGCCGTAGTCGTTGACGACGATCTCGGTCCCGCCGGGCAGCAGCCGGAACAGGCGGCGCAACCGGGCGATCCCGGCATCGGGCACGGACGGCGTCGCCAGGGTCAGCGCCAGGCCGCAGTCCTCGGCCAGATCTAGGGCGCGCCGCAATACCGTCGGTGTCGGGACCAGGCGCTCGCAGAATTCGTTGCCGAGATGCAGTCGCACGACCCGACGCTCGGCCAGCCCGTTCATGAACGCCGGTGGCGCCAGCCCCAGCGCCTCGAGCAGCGGCCGGGTTCGCGCAAGGTCGCCGAGACGCGCAAGCGTACGACCGTCGGTCAGCGCGACCGCGATTTCAGGATGGCCGGTTCCACCGGCCGCCGCACTGTGCCCCGCCATGGCGGCCTCCGGGATGGTTTCACCACTCCCCCTCTCCTACCGCCGGACGCGCGATGCACGACGGCATACAGGATAGCGGGGGTCCGCGCGCGCCGCCAGTGGCTTCGCCGTCCCGCGGCACCGGGGCGAGCCGAAGGAACGAGCTCATGCGTTAGGGTTTTCCGCGGGTTTCACGGACATGTTATGGAGAACTGGAGCGCCCTATCGCCGCACCGCCGCAAAGAACGTGAACTGGCCGACGTCCAGGCGGCGCGCGTCGCGCTCGCGGAACCACGCCTCCAGTGTACCGGCGGCCTGCATCTCGCGAACTTGCGCTTCCGCCCGCGCCGTCTGCTCGGGCGTCGCCAGGGCCCAGATCGAGTCGCCCTTGCGCCAGCGCGCACTCAACGGCCCCGTCACATCGAAATAAGCCGCGCCCTGCATGACCGCGTCGCGCGCGGCCTCACTGCGGCACATCTCGAAGCCGGACTCCGCCATCATGGCGCCCAGGCGCTCGGCCGGGATGTGGCGGCGGATGCAGGCCTCGCGTGCTTCGGGGATGAGGTCGTAGTACCAGAAGCCATCACGCAGCTGCCGGTGTGTGCACATGTTGATGATTAGCACCCCGCCGCGCCGCAGCACCCGGTGCATTTCGCGCAGGACATGGCGGTGGACGGGGAAGCCCGGATCGTCGCCGTCCTCCAGGTGGTGCAGCACCTGGTTGATCATGGCGCCATCCATGCTGCCGTCGGCAAACGGCAGCGCCTCGAGACTGCCGCGGTGGAAGGCGATGCGACCCTGGGCCTCCGACTTCGCCAGCTTGGCCCGCGCCACGGCCAGCATGCCTGTGTTGAGATCGACCGCCTCGATGCGCCCGACGTCGGGCAGCAGGGCCGCAGCGTAGGCGCCGGAGCCACAGCCCGCATCGAGCAGGCGCATGTCCCCCAGCGGTGTTTGCGTCAGGATCAGGCAGTCGCGCAGGATGTCGACCCCGATCGCGACACGCGTTTCGTCATAGGACGGCGCGACCGCGCCGTAGTCTTCATACCGGCTCATTCACGCTCCTCCCGGCCCGGTCGTGTTGGGCGGCGGAATGCCTTGCGGGAATTGACCCGGATCATTGCCCCGTCCGCCGCCTTCTCTCTATGCTTTCCAGCACGGCTTGACAATCGAAGGGCCGGCCATGACCACCGTTATCGAAGAGAAACGGACGGTTCGGACGGCCGCCGCGCCGCCGACGCGCGCGTCGTTGCCCATCGTACCGCAGGCCGTGCCGGCCGTCCCTGCGCGCGAGCGGGCACGGCTGGGCGTGCTGGCGGGACGGCTGCTGGCGGACGAGCCGGCACTCGGCGGCGCCGATTTCGGCTCGCTCGTGCGCCCCGGCATGACGCCGGACCGACCGGCCCTGATCCTCGAGGATCACCACGGGCTGGCCCTCTACACCGCGCTGCGCGATCCGCGCACCGAGTACCGCGCGCTCCTGCTCGCCGGCGACGGCGACTTCGTGACCATCGCCGGGCCGCGGAACGAAGCCTTCGAGGCCTACTGTCGCGACATCCTGGGCCTCGGCCGTGCGGAGATCATCGAACCGCCGCCGCACAGCGCCGTGGAGCGCGTGACCGCCCTGGTGCTGCGCGACGCCGACTCCATGAACCGGCTCACCGACAGCGCGCGCCGGCACGGCGGCCTGACGGTGATCCCCTATCTCGGCACGGCCGACATGTGGCTGCTGGCGCGCGAGATCGCCGCCCGGTCCGGCCAGCCCGTGCATGTCGCCGCACCGCCGCCGCGGCTGACCGGGCGCGCCAACGACAAGCTGTGGTTTGCGGACCGGGTGGCCGAGGTGCTCGACCGGCGCGCCCTGCCGCCGACCTGGTATGCATACGGGCCGGCGGCACTGGCCCGCGAGATGGCAGTCCTCGCGGGACGCCACGACCGGCTCGTGGTCAAGGTGCCCGACAGTGCCGGCTCGCAGGGCAACATCGTCCTGTCGTCCGGGGACGTGTTGGCGCGCGCGCCCGAGCAGTTGCGCGACTGGCTGATCCGGATCCTGGGCAGCCTGTCGTGGGACGGCGAGTTCCCGCTGCTGGTCGGCGTGTGGGACAGCCCGACCCAGTCCTCGCCCTCGGTGCAGATCTGGATTCCGGCACGGGCCGACGGCCTTCCGGTCATCGAGGGCGTTTTCCAGCAGATGGTCGAGGGCCGGCAGGGCATGTTCATCGGCGCCGCGCCGGCCGAGCTGCCGCCGTGCTGGATGGCGCGGCTCGCCGACGAGGCGATGCGCATCGCCATGCTGCTGCAGGCCATCGGATACTACGGCCGGTGCAGCTTCGATGCCGTGCTCGCCGGCCGCACGCTGGACGGCGCGGAGCTGCACTGGATCGAATGCAACGCGCGATGGGGCGGAGTCTCGATACCGATGACCCTGGCCAATCGGCTGGTCGGCGACTGGCGCACACGGCCCTTCCACATCGTGCAGAACCACGGCGTCGCCATGACTCCGTTGCCTGTCGCAGAAGCGATCGACCGGCTCGGCCATCGGCTTTACCGGCCGGGTCTGAGCGAGGAGGGACTCGTCCTCCTCGCCCCGCAGCGGATGGCGGCAGGCTCCGGCGTCGATTTCATGGCGTTGGGCCGCACGACGGCCCGCGCCCGCGCCCAGGCGCGCGACGGGCTGACGATCCTGTGCGGCAACGGGTGACGGCGGCCAAGGGAATCTTTCCGGCACGGCGGAGCCCGGCGCATTTCTCCTGTCACCGCTCGGTAGACCATGCATAATCCCCTTGCACTGTCCCGTGCCGGAGAGGCGCCATGGATTTCATCTTCATGCTGACGCGCGATGACGAGACCGTCGCCGACGGGCTGGCGCTGCTCGACAGTCTCGACGGGCTGGGCCTCCGCCACATCGGCTTCAAGGACATCGGTGCCGACCGCACGACCCTCCAGGCCCTGCGGCGACGGATCACCGCGATGGGGGCGACGAGCTATCTCGAGGTCGTGAGCCCCCATGCAGAGGACTGTATCGCGGCTGCGCGCATGGCGGCGGAGATCGGGGTGGACTGCGTGCTGGGCGGCACCGCGGTGGATGAAACCCTGCGAATCCTCGACGGGACCGGCATCGCATACTGTCCGTTTCCCGGCTTTCCGGTTGGCCATCCGACCAGGTTGGACGGCTCGCAGGCCGAGATTGCCTCCCATTGTGCGGACTTCATGGCCAAGGGCTGCGCCGGTGTCGACCTCCTGGCCTATCGCGCCACCGAAGCCGAGCCGCTGGAACTCGTCCGCGCCGCCCGGGCTGCGCTGGGACGCGGCCGGCTGATCGTCGCGGGCAGCGTCTGCAGCACGGCGCAGCTGGCCGATCTGGCGCGCGCCGGGGCCGATGCGTTTACCATAGGGACCGCCATCTTCGCCAACGCCTTCGCCGAGGGCGAAACCGGGGTGGCCAACCAGGTTCGCGCGATCCAGAGATGCCTTGACGGCGGAGCCGAGACGGTTCCGGGTGTGCAGTGAGCCGGATGAGGCCCCTGTCCGCGTTCCCCATCGACACCCGGCGCGCGGTGCGCTTCGTGCTGTGCGACATCGACGATACGATCACCGACCGCGGCCGCTTGCCGTCGGCGAGCCTGGGCGCGATGGAGCGGCTGCAGGCGGCGGCCGTCCGGGTCGTGCCGATCACCGGCCGGCCGGCCGGCTGGTGCGACCACATCGCCCGCATGTGGCCGGTCGACGGCGTCGTCGGCGAGAACGGCGCGCTGTGTTTCCGGTACGACCACGAAAAGCGCCGCATGCATCGCGTCTACTGGAAGAGCGAGTTCCAGCGGACTGCGGACCGCGAAAGGCTGGCGGTGCTGGCGCGCGAGATCACGGCGGCGGTGCCCGGCAGCGCCGTCGCCGCGGACCAGCCGTACCGCGAGACCGACCTAGCGATCGATTACGCCGAGGACGTGGACCGCCTGCCGGGCGAGGCGGTGCAACGCATCGTCGCGATGTTCGAGGCGGCGGGGGCGACGGCGAAGGTCAGCTCGATCCACGTCAACGGCTGGTTCGGCGATTTCGACAAGCTGTCGATGACGCGGCGCGCCTTTGCGGAAGTCTTCGGCCGCGACATCGACGGCGCGCGCGACGACATCGTGTTCATCGGCGATTCGCCGAACGACGCCCCGATGTTCGCCTTCTTCCCGAACGCGGTGGGCGTCGCCAACGTGCGCGACTTCGCCGGCCAGTTGCCGGCCGAGCCCGCCTGGATCACCGAAGCCCGTGGTGCGGCCGGCTTCGCAGAGCTGGCGGCGGCGCTCCTCGACGCACACTGAGATAATCTCCGCCCTGCGTTGCGACCCTTACGCGGTCTCGCCGCCGTCGACCGGGATCACCTGTCCCGAGATATGCCGCGCGCCGTCGCCGGCGAGGAACAGGATCGCCGCGGCCACGTCTTCCGGGGCGGCGATGCGGCCGGACGGCGATTCGGCAGCCGCCGCATCGCGGCCGATGCCGAGCTGCCGGAACCGCTCTTCCGCCATATCGGTATCGACCCAGCTGGGGCAGACCGCGTTGACGGTGATCCCGCGCGGCGCAAGATGCAGCGCCAGCGCCCTTGTGAAGCCGACGACGCCGTGCTTGGCGGCGCAGTAGGCGGTCTGGTCCGCAGAGCCCCGCAGGCCGAGGAAGGAGGAGACGTTGACGATGCGGCCGGTGCGATCCGGGAGCAGCGGCAGCGCCGCCTTGCTGCACAGATAGGTGCCGGTCAGGTTGACCCGCAGGATATCGTCCCATCGCGCATCGTCGGCGGCCGCGTCCATCGGGTTCGCACCGGCGATGCCGGCATTGTTGACCAGCGCGTCGAGCCGGCCCGGACCCGCGGCGAGCGCATCGAACAGCGCGCGCACCGCGGCGGCGGCGCCAACGTCGCAGGCATGGAAGACGAGGCCCTCGGGCAGCGCGCCGCCCGGCGCCTTGCGGGCGCACACGTGGACTTGGTACCCGGCATCGCGGAAGGCGACGGCCGTTGCGAGTCCGATACCCCGGGTGCCGCCGGTGACGAGGGCGAGCGGCGCGCTCATTGCGCGGTCTCGCCGCCGTCCACGGGAACGATGGCCCCGGTGATGAAGGACGACGCGTCGGAGGCGAGGAAGGCGACGATACCGGCGATCTCGACCGGCCCGGCGAGGCGCCCGAGCGGGACGGCCTCGCGATAATGCGCTTCGGCGCCCGCCGGGAACCGGTCCGGCCAGCGCCGCTGCAGCGCCGCCGTCACGTCGCGCAGCATGGCCGTGTCGGTGCTCCCCGGGGCAACGCAGTTGAAGCGGATGCCCTTGTCGGCCCAGTCGAGCGCCGCGCTCCGCGTCAGCTGCGCCAGCGCCGCCTTGCTGGCGCCGTAGGCGGCACTGAAGCGCTTTGCGATCAACGCCTGGTCGCTGGCAATGTTGACGACCGCGCCGCCGCCGCGCGCGATCATCGACGGCAGCACCGCGCGGATCAGCGCGAACGGTGCCCGGAAATTCACGGCCATGACTTCATCCAGCTCCGCCAGCGAGGTGTCCAGCAGCGTGCCCACCACGGTCACGCCGGCATTGTTCACCAGGATGTCGACGCCGCCGTGGCGGTCCGTGACGGCCGCGACGGCCCGGGTGACGCGCCGAGTTTCGCGCAGGTCCACCTCCGGCAGGTCGAAGCCCTCAACGATGGCGCCCTCCTCTGCCAGCCGCTCGACGATCGCCGAGCCGATGCCGCCGCGGTGCCCCGTCACCACCGCGACCTTGCCTGCAAGATCGGCATAGTCGGCCACGCCCTATGCCGCCCGGGCGCCGGCCCTGCGGTCCTCGCGAATCATGTCGGAGGCCTTCTCGGCAATCATGATGGTCGGCGAATTCGTGTTCCCGGAAGTGATGGTCGGCATGATCGAGGCATCGACCACGCGCAGGCCCTGCAGCCCGCGGACACGTAGCCGTTCGTCGACCACCGCCATGTCGTCCTGGCCCATCCGGCAGGTGCTGACCGGATGGAAGATCGTCGTTCCGATATCGCCGGCGGCGTTCGCCAGCTCGTCGTCGCTCGCAAGGTGCGCGCCGGGCTTCAGCTCTTCCGGCTCGAAGCGCGCAAGCGCCGGCGCCTGCGCGATGCGGCGCGCCAGCCGCAACGCGTCCGCCGCCACCTTGCGGTCGCTCGGAGTCGACAGGTAGTTCGGCTTGATGACCGGCTTGCTGCGCGGATCGGCGTCGCGCAGCCGCACGGTGCCGCGGCTCTCCGGGCGCAGGTTGCAGACCGAGGCGGTGAAGCCGGGGAATGGGTGCAGCGCCTCGCCCAGCTTTTCGGTCGACAGCGGCTGTACGTGGAACTCCAGGTTCGGCGTCTCCTGCGCCGCATCGCTTCTGGCGAAACAGCCGAGCTGGCTCGGTGCCATCGACAGCGGGCCGGAGCGGAACAGCGCGTATTCGAGCCCCATGCCGATGCGCCCGATGAGGCTGTTGGCGCGCTGGTTCAGGGTCACCGTATTCTTCACCTTGAACACCGGGCGGATTTGCAGATGGTCCTGCAGGTTCTCCCCGACCCCCTTCAACTCGTGACGCACCGGCACGCCGTGGCCGCGCAGCAGCTCGCCGGGTCCGATGCCGGACTGCTGGAGGATCACCGGCGAGGCCACCGCGCCGGCCGACAGGATCAGCTCGC
>CAYFYY010000032.1:0-43421 GCA_964347475.1 uncultured Flavobacteriales bacterium | reverse complement strand
AGAATCGCCTTGGCTTGCGCCGCCGCCTGCTGGATGGCGTTGCCCGTGACATAGGTGGTGCGGCTGGCGATCGCACCGGTGTCCATCGGCGTCGTATCGGTATCGGCGGAAACCACCTGGATATCATCGGGCGCCAGGCCCAGCTCCTCCGCCGCGATCTGGCCCAGAACGGTCAGCGCCCCCTGCCCGGTTTCGACGGTTCCCGTGCGCAGGATGGCGGTACCGTCCTCGTTCACATTGACCGTCGCCGCGCTGGGATTGGCGGCGACCGTGAAGCCGATCGGATACCACATGCAGGCGATGCCGCGTCCGCGCCGTTTCATTCGGCCTGCTCCCGCCAGCCGACGCGGTCAGCCACCGTGTCGAGCGATTCCTTGACCGCGACGCTGTGCAGCACCTGCCCGGTCGGGCTCGACGAGCCCTCATCGAACGCGTTGCGCAGGCGGATCTCCAGCGGGTCGATACCGAGCTCGCGGGCAATGTCGTCCATGTGCGACTCGTAGCCGAAGCAGACCTGGGGCGCACCGAACCCCCGCATCGCGCCGCACGTCGTCTTGTTGGTGTAGACGGCGTAGGCCTTCACTTCCAGATGGTCGATCCGGTACGGGCCGACCGACAGGATCGCGCCCTTGCCGAGTGTCGTCTCGCTCCACGAGCAGTAGGCGCCGCCGTCGGCGACGATGCGCACCTTGCGGGCAACAATGCGGCCGTCCCGCGCAAGCCCGGTCTTGTAATCCATGATGAAGGGGTGGCGCGTCGTCGAGGACATGAACTCGTCCTTGCGCGTGAACACGCCCTTGACGGGCCGACCGGTCTTGCGCGCCAGCAGGGCCAGCACCGGCTCGGTCGTGATCTCGTTCTTGCCGCCGAAATTGCCGCCGACGATGGTGCCGACGATCTGGATCCGGTTCACCGGCAGGTCGAGGGTCCGCGCGACGTCGGCGCGACCGAGCGTGATGCGGCCGAGGCTGGACAGGATCTTGACACGGCCGTCGGGCTCCCACATGGCGATCGTCGCGTGCGGCTCCATCGGCACGTGCTCGACCATCTGGGTTGAGAACCGCCCCTCCATGACGAGGTCGGCCCCGGCCAGCGCCGTCTCGACGTCGCCCTTGCGGATCACCTTGGTGGCGTAAATGTTGCTGTCTCCGTGGATCTTCGGCGAGTCCTCCTTCATCGCCTCGAGCGGGTCGAGGACCAGCGGCAGGGGCTCATACGCCACCTTGATCTTGGCGAGGGCGTCCTGCGCCTGCTGCTCGGTCTCGGCCGCCACCGCGACGATGCCGTCGCCCATATGGCGGACCTTTTCGTCCGCCAGCACCGGCTGGTCCTGATAGGACGGGCCGAACGAGTTGACCGGGATTTCGCGGCCGGTCAGCGTTGCCACCACGCCGGGCATCCGTTCCGCCTCGCTAACGTCGATACTGACGATGCGGGCGTGCGCAAATTCGCTGCGCAGAATCTTCATGTGCAGCATGTTGGGGAACGACAGATCGTCGATATAGCGGGTCTGGCCGGTGATGTGCGGCCGGCTATCGGGCCGCGTGACGCGCTGGCCGACCGCAGGTGTCTGCTTGTTCGCGTCGGGGACGATCTGCGGCGTCCGAGCGCCTTCGCGGGCCACCGCGGGAACCGCCGTCGCGTCGGCCTCCTTCAGTTCCGTCAGCCGGTCCGTCCGCAGCGCGTCGTCGACCTTGATGACCATGCCCGTCTCCTTTCGTCTAGGCGCGTTCCGCCGTGGCCCCGCCGCGCGCCGCCACTTCCATCACCGCGTCGATGATCTTGGTATAGCCCGTGCACCGGCACAGATTGCCCGACAGCGCCTCGCGCACATCGGCCACGGTCGGGGTCGGGTTCTTGTCCAGCAGCGCCTTGGCCGAGATGATCATCCCCGGCGCGCAGAAGCCGCACTGGAAGGACGAGAACAGCTCGAACATTTCCTGCAGCGGGCTGAGCTTCTGGAAATCGCTGAGCCCCTCGATGGTCAAGACCTCGCGGCCGTCGGCCTGCGCCGCCAGCATCAGGCAGGCGTTGACCGGCTCGCCGTCGACGAGGACCGTGCATGCGCCGCAGTCGCCGACATCGCAGCCGAGCTTGGCGCCGGTCAGCCCCAGGTTCGACCGCAGCAGCGTCAGAAGGGTCGTTTCCGGCGGAACGTCCGCGCTGCGCTGCTTGCCGTTCACCGTGATCGTGACGTCCATGGTCCCTCCGCCTCTGCGGCCGTCAGCCCGCGGCCTGCTCTATGGCCTCGTCGAGGACCCGGCGCGTGAGCGCCCGGATCAGCTCGCGCCGGTAGTCCGCCGACGCCCGGAAATCGTCGATCGGCTTCGCCTCCGTGACCGCCATGTCAGCGGCTCCGGCAATAAGGGTAGCGTCCGGGGCCTTGCCGTCCAGTAGCGCCTCGGCCTTTTCGGCGCGGATCATCGTCGGCGCGACGGCGCCGAGTGCGATCCGGGGCGCGGCGATCCTGCCGCCGTCAACGCTCAGGGCTGCCGCCGCGTTGACCAGCGCCAGCGCTTGCCCCTTGCGCAGCCCGAACTTCCTGAAGCTGCACGCCTTGCCGAGATTGGCCCGGGGGATGACGATATCGACGAGGATCTCGCCCGCCTGCAATGCGGTCTTGCGCGGGCCGACGAAGAACTCGACAAGCGTCAGCCGCCGCCGGCCGTCGGGGCCGGCCAGCGTCACCTCGGCATCGAGCGCCACCAGCACCGGCCCGCTGTCGAGCGACGGCACGCAGGTCACGAGATTGCCGCCGAGCGTGCCGAGATTGCGCGTCTGGACTGCGCCGATGGTGCGCGCGGCATCGATCATCGACGGCGCATGCCGGCGCACCAGTTCGGACTCCATGATCTCGGTGTGGGTGACGAGGCTGCCGAAGCGGAGCCCGTCGTCGGTCTCCTCGATCCCCTTGCATTCCGCGATGCGGGTGAGGTCGACCAGCATGCCGGCGGTGGCCGTTTCGTGCTTGAGGTCGACCAGCAGGTCGGTACCGCCGGCCAGGGCCCGCGCCGCCGTACCGTGTTTTGCCAGCGCCGCCACCGCCTCGTCGACGGACTGCGGTGCCAGGTAATCGAACGGTCTCACTCCCGCCTCTCTCCCGTGCGATGCCCGGCCAGCGGACGGCGGGGCGGCCGTTCCGCCGACCGCCCCGCGTCGCTCATCGTCAGGCCGCGGCGCCCTGCAGGACGCCGTTGGCGATCTTCTTGAACTCCTCGGCCGTGAGCAGGCGCTTGTGATCGAGGCCGAACTGCTTCACGCCCATCAGGATCTCGGTCATCTGCTCGTCGGTCGCCTTCATCTGGTACTTCTCGAGCCAGACCTTGATCGAATCCATGCCGCTGCCCTTGCCCATGACGACGTCCGCCTCGGGCTGGCCGACGAATTCCGGCCGGAACGGGAACAGCTCGGTCTGGTATTCCTTGCCGCAGTTGCGGAACCAGTTGGCGATGATGCCGGACTCGACCTGGAACAGTTGCTCGCCGACGACCGACCGATTGCTCGGCACGGCGACGCCGGAGATCTCCTGCACCATCTTGGCCAACGGATAGAGCTTGCCGTACTTGATGCCGATATCGATGCCGTACATCGTCAGCAGCGCCATAACCACGTCCTCGGTCGGCGCATTGCCGGCCCGCTCGCCGAGGCCGAGCACGGTCGAGTGGACGACCTCCGCGCCTTCGGCCAGCGCCATAATGGTGTTGGCGACGCCCATGCCGAAATCCTGGTGGAAGTGCGTCTCAAGGCGCGTGTTGACCCGTTTCTTGACCTCCTGCACGAAGTACTTCATCGCATGCGGCGAAACGACGCCGAAGGTGTCGACCAGCGCCAGCGCGTCCATGTGGCCTTCCTTGGCGACGCGGGTGATCAGGTCCATCACCCAGTCGATGTCGGAGCGCGAAAAGTCGATCGGGAAGAAGACGACCTCGAGCCCCTTCTCGTGGGCGTAGCCGGTCGCCTCGATGGACAGCTCGATGGCCTTCTCCAGCGGCCACTTGTAGGCGTGCTCAATGAGATGCGTGCTCGCCGGCACCTCCATGATCAGCCCCTTGACGCCGGCGTCGACCGAGGCGTCGACGTCGTTCTTCATGCAGCGGCAGAAGGAGTAGATCTCGGGACCAAGGTTACGCTTGTTGATCTCGTAGATGGCCTTGAAGTCATCCTTGGAGACAGCCGGCAATCCGGCCTCGATACGATGGATTCCGGCCTCGGCGAGACCCTCGGCGATGCGCAGCTTGTCGTCGATCGTATAGGCGATGCCGGTCTGCTGCTCACCGTCGCGCAATGTGACGTCGTGGATCTTGATGTTCTTCGGGAACGAGAAGTCCTTCGTCACCTCGGGCGCGTAGTTCCAGGGACTCACAAACCAATCCTTGGATTGCCAGGGATGTTCACTCATTTCGGTGGTTCCTCCAGTAGCTCTGTCCTCGAACCGGACACCGCAACGCCCGCAGCCGGCCGCAGGATGGCAAACCCGACCTTGCGCCGCGTCCAGAATCTCCGTCTTTTCGGGGGCGGACCGGATGCATGCTCCCGCCCGGCCCTGGCCCCGATTTCATGTTAGAACCTTACAAGTATGAGCGAAAATTCCAAATCAATCTACCGCTATGCAGCGCCTACATAGGCGTCGCGGCTAGAGCAGATACCACAGCATCAACGGCAGCACGGCGAAGCTCAGCAGCGTCGAGACCACCACCATGCCGGCGACGCCGTCGGGCTCGGCGTCGTACTGCTTGGCGAACAGGTAGTTGAAGACGGCGTTCGGCATCGAGGCCTGCAGGATGGCGACACCGCGGGCAATTCCCTGCAGACCGAGCAGTTCCGCCACCGCGTGACCGACCGCAAACCCGATGGCCAGCCGCGCCAGGGCGAGGAACAGGCTGGTCCTCAGGTTGTGGACCTTCAGGCGGGCAAGCGAAAAGCCCAGTGTGATCAGCAGCAGCGGGATGGTGATGCCGCCGAGCAGCCGGGTCGCGTTGTTGATCCATTCCGGCACCGCGGTCCGCGTGGCGAGGAAGCCGAATGCGATGACCACCGCGTAGATGATCGGGCTGCGCGCGATCCGCCGCAGCGACAGGCTGCCCGAGGCGACGATCGGCGTGGTCACGAAATGGTTCGAGGCGATCACCACGTAGAACGCGATGCCGAGCGCCAGTCCCTCCTCGCCGAAGGCGAACAGGCACAGCGGCAGGCCCATGTTGCCGGTGTTGGGGTGCATCAGCGACGGCAGGTAGCCGCGCACCGACAGGCGGGTCAGTCGCAACAGGGGATAGCCGACGGCACCGGCCATCACCAGGCTGAGCGCCGCCGCCCCGGCGATTCGCCCGACCGCCGAAAGATCGAGCGTGATATTGGCGAGCGTCGAAAACACGAGGCACGGCGTGCCGACATAGGTGACCAGCAGGGTGACGTATTCCGGCTCTTCCTTCTTGCCCAGCCGTGCCATCACGTAGCCGACCGCGACGGCGATCATCACCGGCGCGACGATGGCGAAGAGCTGGGCGATCATGCGTTGCGCCGGCGCCAGCCGGGCCGGCGCCTAGAACACCAGCTCATCGAGGTCGACCGGCAGCCGGACCACCTCGCCGCGTGCCGCCGACAGGTCCATCGCCATGGTCAACACGAGGTTGCGGTGGCCTTCGCGGGCCGTCGCGTGCGGCGTCGTCAGGCCCATATGGATGCGGCCGAACCATTCCTTGGTCTCCTCGCGCATCGGCCCCCAGAGCTGCCCCTGCCAGATGTCGCCGGGCGGGTAGCTGGTCAGGAAATCGACGTGCCGCTCCATGCCCTTGTCGAAGCCCTCCGGGTCGTAGCCGGCGCCCTGCGGCACGTCCGAGGCCAGCACGAGGTCGCGGTGCGTGTCCTCGATGTCGATTACCCCGCGCGTGCCGACGATGCCAATCTCCAGCCCATAGACCGAGCCGGGCCACACGACCGGCAGCGCCCAGCTGATGTTCATGCTGAACAGCGTACCGTCGTCCATGGTGAACAGGCCGAAGGTCGAATCCTTGGTGCCATACTGCGACAGCGCCTTGTCGTTGGAGCCGGCGTAGACCGACACCGGCTCCTTGCCCTCCATCAGCCACAGGCTCATGTCGAGGCTGTGCGTGCCCGACACGACCATCGGCGTCAGCGTCCTGCGCTGGTTGGTGCGCTGCACGGTGGCGATCGGCACCATGCGGTTCATGAAGGCGCGGGTGACGACGCCGGTGACCTCGCCGATCTGACCGGTGGTGAGCTTCTCCTTGATGGCAAGGAAGCGCCGGCGGAAACGCTGGGTGTAGCCGATCACGGCGTCGGCCCCGGCCGCCTCGATGGCGTCCAGCACCTGCTTCGACTCTTTCGCGTCGGTGGCCAGCGGCTTCTCTATAAACAGGTGCTTGTGACCACGCTCGACCGCAGCCAGGGTCGGCGGCCCGTGGTGGTTCTCGTCGGTGGCGATGATGACCGCGTTCACCTCGGGCCGGCTGACCAGCTCGTTGAAATCGGTGGTAAAGAAGTCGGCCTTCGCATCCTCGGCCAGCCGGCGGCCGAGATCCTCCTTGATGTCGCACAGCCCGAGCCAGCCGATGCCGGGGTATTCGCGGGCGAACATGGCGCGGATGCGCCCCACCACGCCGCAGCCGATGACGGCCAGGCCGATTTGCTTCTTGTCGCTCATCTAGGTCTCCTTGCGAGGGCCCGGGACGGGCCGGCCAAAACGTTCATTTGGTTTTTTTCGCCTTCCCCCTCGTGCGCCCGAAGATGCCGTCATAGAAGGTATACAGGACGACGACGATCAGGATCGTGCCGATCCAGTGCTCGGTCAGCACGTAGCCGACGGACTTGCCCTCGAAGACAATCAGCGCACGGCGCAGGTTCTCGTCGGCCAGCGGCCCGAGGATGACGGCGAGCACCATCGGTGCCAGCGGGAAGCCGTATTTCCGCATCACGTAGCCGACGACGCCTGCGGCGAGCATCACATAAACGTCGAAGTAGTTCAGGCTGACCGCGAAGGCACCGATCACGCAGATCGGGATGATCAGCGGCATGAGCAGCGTGCGCGGCAGGCTGAACAGCTTGACGCACGGCTTCACCAGCGCGATCGCCATGCCGTACATCAGGAAGTTGGCGATGATCAGCGCAATGTAGATGAAATAGATGAGGCCCGGATTGTGCGTCTGGATGGTCGGCCCGACCACCACGTTCTTCATCTCGAGCGCCGCCAGGATCGCCGCCGCGGCCGCATTGCCGGGGATGCCCAGCGTCAGCGTCGGCAGCATCGAGCCGCCGATATTCGCGTTGTTGGCGACCTCGGCGGAGACGATCGCCTCGTAGCTGCCCTTGCCCCAATTGCGGCGCTCCTCCGGCCTGGCGCGCCGCCGCGCCACGTCGTAGGACAGGAACGAGGCGACGTTGGCGCCGGCGCCGGGGATCGCGCCGATCACCGTGCCGATGAGACCGGAGCGGATCGAGGTGCGCGCGTATTTCCACAGCGTCGACAGCGGCGGCACGACGCGCCCGACCTCCGCCGGGATCCCGTAGGGGCTCTTCTGCGGCAGGACGCGCAGGATCTCGGTCAGACCGAACAGGCCGATCAGGATCGGGATGTAGCTGATACCGTCCTCGAGGATCCACACCCCGAAGGTGAAGCGCGGCACGGCATCGATCCGGTCGAGCCCGACGAACGCGACCAGCAGGCCGATCCAGCCGGAGATCCAGCCCTTCAGCGGACGTTCCCCCGACGACATCGTGCCGCAGATGGCGATCCCCCAGATCGACAGCAGGAACATCTCCCAGGAACGGAATTTCAGGGCCAGCGCCAGCAGCGCCGGGATGAAGGCGATCAAGAGGATGATGCCGACCCAGTTGCCGAGGAAGGACGATGCGATCGCCGTGCCGAGGGCGAGGCCGCCCTCGCCCCGCTTGGCCAGTGGGTGCCCCTCCATCATCGTCGGCACCGCGTCGGGCGTGCCCGGGATATTGATCAGGACCGCGGAGATCGCGCCGCCGAAGACGCTGCCGGTGTAGACGCCGAGCATGAACATGATCGCCACGTTCTGCCCCATGCCTGCCGACAGGCCGATCAGCAGTGCCATGGCCATGGTGGTGGACAGGCCCGGCATCGCGCCCCACAGGATGCCGAGGGTGGTGCCGAGAAGGCAGATCAGCAGCATGTAGGGCGTGAACGCCTGGAACGCCTGCTCGAGGATCTGCTCCCAGATCATCGCGCCCGCCTCATCCCAGACCCGGCAGGAGGATGCGGAAGCCGTACCGGAACACCGCCGCCAGCGCCATGACAACGACGAACGAGACGCCGAAGCAATGGGGGACGAGCGGGCGGCGCCAGAAGATCCGCAGGATGAGGGTCAGCGTGGCAATCGAGAACAGCTCGTAGCCGCTGAACCTGAGGTCGAACGTGCCCACGCGCCAGCGCCACTCGAACGATACCTGGTCGACCAGCACGATATAGGCGACGATGATGCCGAGCAGCAGCAGGGTGCGCCGTCGCTCCTCGTTGCGCAGCCATGCGCCGGCTCCCGACAGGCCGCCGAACAGGTTCTTTGCTCCGCCGTCGCGCACGGCCAACGCGCCAAGCGCCACTGCCATCAGGAGCAGGCTAAACCCGACGAGGAACGGCAGCAGGCCGGGCGCCGCAACAAGCCGGCCCGGAACCTCGAGGCGCACGGCCAGCACCATCGCGAGTATTGCGATGGCGCCGATGATGATGGCGGCGACCAGGTTCTGCCGTGCCGAGACCGGTTCGGCCACCTCTTCCTCCCCGTGGAAGCCGGTGCCCTCACTGGGATCGGGCTCATCGTGATCGCGCGACATGTCTTCCGGATACGAAATTGCGGTTGCCCGCCTACCGGCGCCGCCTCGCACACGCGAAGCGGCCCCGACAGGCGCGGGAGCTCAGGATGTCGTCAAGACGATCAGGTCATGCGCGGCGTATAGCCTTTCGGCGGCCACCAGGCGTCGAACTCGTTCGGCTCGGGCAGGCCGAGCTCCTCGGTGCCGCGGACCGGCTTGCCGATATGGTCCTGCACGCGGGTGAAGGTGTCTGCGGTCAGGCATTCGACCTGCGCCGCGCGACGGTCGGCGGCCTCGCCGATGCGCACGTCGGTCTGGAAGAACTTCTGCTTGGCGACCGCGTTCCACGCATCGGACTGGAACGCCTTCTCCCAGGCGACGGCGATCTGCTTGAGGATGTCGACCGGCGTGTCGCGCTTGAGCGCGAGGTTGTAGATGCCACCCAGCGGCAGCAGCGGCTTGAGCGACGGGATCGCGTCGCCGATCGAGCGCAGCGTACCGACACCCTCGACCTTGAGATCCTTCGCCCCGGTCTGCTGCAGCATGCGCAGGTTGCCGGCCCGGACGTGCTCGATATGCTCGTGCACGCCGCCGCCGGCGATATCGACCTCGCCCTGCAATCCGGCCAGCGTCGCCGGCTTGCCGCCCTTGTAGGGGACGAATTTCAGCTTGATGCCGGCCGCCTCCGAGACGATGGCCGCCAGCTCGTGCCAGATGCCGCCGGTGCCCGACGTGGAGATCGAAATCTTGCCGGGGTTCTTGCGCGCCGCCTCGAAAACGTCCTCGACGGTCTGGAAGGGGGACTCCGGCTTGACCGACCAGGCCGCCAGCGAGTTGCCGCCCTGGAAGTATTGCCAGTCCTCCCACGCGACCGAGTCGGAATGGCCCATGACGCGCACGAACTTGTTGTAGTTCGCGGCGCCGAGCCACCAGTATCCGTCAGCCGGTTTGCCGAGCATGAACTTGGTGGCGACCCCGCCGACCGCGCCCGGCTTGTTGATGACGTTGATCTCCCAACCGGTCGTCTTCGCCATCTCGCCCGTGATCGTACGCAGCACCGTGTCGGTGCCGCCGCCGGCGCCGTACATTACCACCGTGGTGATGGCGCGCTCCGGCCATTCGGCAGCACTGGCGCCCCGGGGCGCGATGACGAGCGGCGTGATCGCCGCGGCGCCCGCGGCGCCGACACCACCGAGGAACTGCCGGCGGTCGAGTTTCGGCAGCAGGAGATCGCCGCCGCCCTTCCTACCTGTGTGTTTTCCCATTTTGGCCTCCCGTTTTATTGCTGTGACATGGCTTGAGGGGAAAAAGCCCATCAATGATAGGGAGGGCGCAGTATGAAGGAAAATTCCGATTGAACCTATCGATATGTTCCGCGGGCATAGGCCAGCGGCGCGCCCCCGCCTAGGCGGGCCCTGCGATTCCCAGCTTGCCGGCGAGGTCGTCGAGCGACGCAAGCAGCGGCGCCGGGATCGGCACCCCGTTCTCGAGACGGTCGCGGCGCTTGGCGTGGCTCATTTCACCCGGCAGACGGATCCGGTCCACACCCGGCATACGAGCCGAGCCGCGCATCGTGCGGATCACGTCGTCGACGCGGCGCCGGAAGTCGTCCGGCTCCCCGAATGCCTCCAGCGAGATCGCCAACACCACCTGGCCGGTGTTCGTGGGCGTGATGTCGTCGGCATTGAAGTCGATGACGTCCCGGCCCATGGCGGCGCCGTTCAGCGTGCCGGCGAGCAGCCCGATGATCAGCGCCAGGCCGTAGCCCTTGTAACCGCCGATCGGCAACAGGAACCCCTCGTTCGCGCGTTTCGGGTCGGTCAGCGGCTTGCCCTCGCGGTCGATCATCCAGCCTTCCGGCATCATCTCGCCGCGCTGCAGCGCTGTCTTGACCTTGCCGTACGCGGCCACCGTGGTCGCCATGTCGAGGACGATGGCCGGCTCGTCCATCGCCGGGACGGCGACCGCAAGTGGATTGGTGCTGAGCAGCATGTCGATGCCGCCCCAGGGGGGCAGATGGTTGGCGCTGCCGACCGCAAGATAGAGGCCGATCATGCCGCGCTCGAGCGGGATCCGCGCATAGGTCGAGGCAGCGCCCGCGTGGTTGCCGTTACGCACGCCGGCCCAGCCAACCCCGTGCTCCCGGGCCTTCTCGACCGCCGCCTCGGCGGCACGCGCGACCACCAGATGGCCGAGCGCATTGTCGCCGTCGACCAGCGCCATCGCCGCCTTCTCCCGTACGATGCGGATGTCGGGCCGGGTATTGATGCCGCCGGCCTGGATGCGGCGGACGTATTGCGGCAGCCGGAAGATGCCGTGCCCGTCGGCGCCGTTCAGATCCGGTTCGACGATGAGGGCGGCGCCGGCCCTGGCGTCCTCCGGTAATAACCCCGCCGCTTCCAGCGCACGCGCCGCGAACGCGGCCAGCCGCGTATGGGAGATCCGATGCATGCCCGTGTCCCGTTCTGCCATGATGGTCCCTCAGGTCTCTGCCAGGTAGCCGATGAGATCCGCGCCGACGCGCTCGCGCCACTCGTCCACCAGCGGTGCGACCGCGGCGGCGAACGCCGCGCGCTCGTCGTCCGAGAGGTGGATGATCTCGTTGCGCGCCGGATCGATTTCCGCCAGCACCGCTGCATCCTCGGCCGCCGCGAATTCGCGCTGCGCCCGGGTCGCCGTCGCGACCGCTGCATCGACCGCCACGCGAACATCGGGCCGCCAGGACTGGTAGCTTGGCGCGTGGCACAACAATGCCGCGAAGCCCAGGAAATGACCCGTCAGCGTGACCCAGCGATGGTGATCGAGAATGCCGAAATTGCGGATGTTGGTCAGCGGATTGTCCTGGGCGTCGACCTCACCGCTCCGCACCGCCGGCACCAGGTCTTTCACGTCGAGCGTGACCGGCTCGAAGCCGAGCATCCGGAACGTGCGCACGTGCAGTTCGCTCGATAGCGTGCGGATACGCAGGCCGCGGCAGTCCCGGGGCCTTCGGATCGGTCCAACCCGGTTGGAGACGTGACGGAAGCCGTTGTCCCAGAAGCCGAGGATGCGGTAGTCCGACCCGGACGCCAGTCTTTCTGCCAGCAATGCGCCGAGTGCGCCGTCGAGGGCCACGTAGGCCTTGGTGCGGTCGCGCACGACGAACGGCAGGTCGAGCACCGCGAATTCGGGTACGCGGGCGCCGAGATAGCTGGTCGAGAAATAGCACAGCGTCAACGCGCCGCTCTCGACCATTGTCAGCAGGTCGGCCGCCTTCCGCCCCGCGGCGACGACATCGCCGTCGATCTCGATGCGCACCGCTTCGCCGAGCCGAGCCGCGATCTCGTCCTTCAGGACTGCGAGCGCGCGGCTATGCACCGAGGCGGGACCCTGATACCCGCCAAAACGCATGTCGAGCGCGTCCATGACGACGCCGCGTGCCGGCTCAGGTCGTCACGTCGCCGCCGGAAAGATGGGCCACCGTCTCGCCCGTTTCCGTGAAGGTCCGGGTCACCGTGTCCGTGTCGTAGACCCACAGGATCGTCAGCGGCCCGTCGCCGACATTTATGAACCGGTGCGGCTTGTCCTTGGGGATGAAGGTCGTATCGTATGGCTCGACGGGCGTCCGCGCGCCGTCGATCTCGACCTCGGCGCGGCCCTCGAGCAGCGTGACCTGTTCATCGCAATTGTGCGAGTGCATCGGCACCTTCTGGCCCGCCGGGAACCGGGTGATGCCGGTGGTGATTCGCGCCCCTTCGCAACGCTCGGCGCCCACCAGCAGCGTGGTCTCGACGCCGTTGCCGCGGGCAAACACCGGCGCCTCGTCGATCTTGATGATCTGCGCTTTCGCCATGATGTCCTCTCTTCCTCGAATGACCCGGCACGCAGCAGAGCTTACCGGTTATGCGCTGGTCGCGGCCATACGAAATTGGCATGACGGAATGCCCGCGGGGCATGCGGCCCTTCACGGGCGGGTGACGCGCGCTGCCTCGCCGCTTTCGGCCGACACGCAGATCGCCTCCAGGACCGCCACGTTGTGGATCATGTCCTCGGCCGAAATCGGATATGGCGCGTCGCCGGACACCGCCGCGGCGAAGGCTTCGAGGTTCGCCCGCGCCGCGTCGATCGCCGGGATCTGGCGGATCCGGGGCGCGCCCCCCGACCGACATACGGTGAAATCTACCAGTCCTTCCGCCTCCGGCCGCACCCGGTCGCGCGCCTCGACCCACGCATCCGACCCGAATATGTGCAGCCGTATGAAGAACGGCGTCTTGAGGATCGCCGTGACGGACGCGGTGGCGCCGCAGCGGAACTTGAGCAGGACCGAGACCACGTCGCCGCCCGGCGCCGCCATCACCTGCCTGGCCGTTTCCGCGTGCAGGCGATCCACCGGTCCCAGCATGTCGATCAGCGTATCGGTGAGATGGACGCCCATCGCCGTCATGCCCGCCGCCGGCGCGTGTTCGGCCGCGAGCCGCCAGTTACCGGGATCGAGGGATGCCAGCGAATCGTGGCTGAAATGGGCCTCGGCATGCATGATCGTGCCGAGGTCGCCGGCCTCGACCATCCGCTTGATCTCGATCAGCGCCGGCTCGAACCGCCGCTCGTGGCCGACGCCGAGCACCACGCCGGCCTTGCCGCATGCCGCGACCACGCGCGCGGCGTCGGCGCCGTTCAGGGCCAGAGGTTTCTCGACGAACACGTGCTTGCCGGCCGCGGCAGCCCGGATCGCCTGGTCGACGTGCGAAGCATGCGGCGTCGTCAGGACCACGGCCTCGACACGCGGGTCGCCCAGCGCATCCTCGTATTCCGAGGAAAGCCGGAGCCAGTGTGCCGCGGCAAATTCCTGCGCCGAATCGGGGGCGATATCGACGGCACGGACGAACCGGATACGCTCGCTCGACCCCTGCACGCTTTCGACCAGATGTCGGCCCCACCAGCCGAGCCCGATGATCGCGGCGTTGATCATCCCGTCGCGTCGCCGGCTTCGACGATCACCAGCTCGTTGATGCCGGCACCGGCGCGGCGGAACGCCGCGGCCTCCCTGTATTCCGGGGAATTGAAGCAGGCTTCCGCCTGTTCCAGAGAGGCAAACTCGATAACCACGTGGCGTTCGAAACTCTCAGGGCCCTCGAGGATTTTATAACGGCCGCCGCGGGCCAGCACCTTGCCGCCGTATTTCGCCAGGATGCCCGGCACAAGGTCGGTGTATTTCTTGTATTCCACCGGGTCCACGATGCGCGCCCGGGCAAGCCAGTATGCCGTCAACGTCGCCTCCCTGCCTCTGCCTCTGCCTCTGCCGCCGCCGGCGGCATCTCCCCGACGATCATCGACGGTGCCGCCGAAATTGCAACAGCAAGGTCGAAATCGGAGTGCCAGCCATGCGCATGCCGCATTGCTGCAATGCAGCACAAACCCTTGATTCCAGACCGGCACTCATTATGTTTTCTCTGGGTTTAGAAATACTTGGGGAATTTTCATGACGGACTTCACTCTGCCGCATCGCAAGAACCGGGTGTCTTCGATCCTGGGCGGTATCGGCAATTCCATTTCTCAGCTCCTTGAGTCGCTGGGTGCCGGCCTCGACGCCCGTGACGCGTTCGACCGGTACAGCGGTATGAGCGACGCCGAGCTGGCGCGCCGCGGTCTCAAGCGCGAAGAAATTCCGCACCTCGTCATGCGCCGGTACCTTGCCGGCGGAAACTGACGCAATCAGGGCGCCGCAAGGCGCCCTTTTTTGTTGCCCACCTTCGCGCCCGCCGCCGAAGTGCTGTGTGCAGCTCGCACCGTCCACCGTCATGACTTCAGGGCATGACGGTATTCCCTTTCCGCACATTGACTTTGCGTCGCCATCGGGGACATGCTGGCTCCGGATCATGACCGCGTGAGCCCGGACGAATACGCCGGCACGGCGGTCGGTTTGAAAATACCACCTCGGGGGACACCATGGGCACCGCGAATTTCGGCATCACCGGCGTCGACTGGCAACAGCGCATCAACTGGGACCGGCTGCGCAAATACCGAATGGAGAGCGCGCGCGCGCGTATGAAGGCGCACGGCCTCGGCGCCCTGCTGCTGATGTACGACGAGAATGTGCGTTATGTCACCAGCACGCTGACGCCCGGGTGGAACCGCCTGAAACCGGGCCTGCGCTACGCGATGCTGTGCGGCGACGGCGATCCGGTGCTGTTCGAGCAGGGCGATATCGGCATCCAGATCGAGCGCCACTCGCCGTGGCTGCCGCAGGAGAACATCCGCTACTCCTATGCCTGGATCAAGGGCGCGGCCGGCGCCGCGTCGGACCAGCAGGTGACCAAGTTCACCAACGCGGTCAAGGAGGAGATGAAGCGGCACGGGGTCGCCGGCGAGAAGCTCGGCGTCGACTTCATCGACATCAACATGCTCGGCGCCTTCGAATCCCAGGGCATCACCTGGACCGACGGCATGACGCCGATGATGGAGGCGCGAGCGATCAAGAACGAGGACGAGCAGGAATGCATGCGCATCGTCGCCGCGATTGGCGACGCCGCGCATTACGAAACCATGAAGTTCCTGAAGCCCGGCGTCACGGAGAACCAGGTCACCGCCCATATCATGCAGTTCCTTTACAACATCCCGGGCATGGAGGACGTCGAGGACGTGATCGTCTCGTCGGGGCCCAACACCTGGCCCAACTGGCGCAACTTCTCCGACCGCATCGTCCAGCCCGGCGACATCGTCTTCATGGACCTCGCGGCGCTGACCTGGAACGGCTACAAGTCCTGCTACTACCGCACCTACTGCGTCGGTCGCGAGCCGACCCCGGAGATGAAGGACACCTACGAGATCGCACTCAAGTGGCTGTACGACTCGATCGAGGCGGTCAAGGTCGGCGCGACCACCCGCGACATCGCGATGAAGTGGCCGTCGGCGAAGGAGACCTGGGGCTACGAGGAAGAGGACCAGGCGGCGGCGAACCTGTGGGGCCACGGACTTGGCCTCGCCCAGTACGACCCGCCCGTGATCTCTCGTATCTGGTCGCTCGACCATCCGATCGAGATCAAGCCGGGTATGGTGTTCGCGCTGGAGACCCAGCACGGCAAGGTCCACAAATACGGCGTGCGGATCGAGGAGATGCTGATCGTCCACGAGAACGAGACCGAGATCATCTCGAACTTCCCCGTGGAGAAGATCACCGTCGTCGATCCGTTGTAAGTCGGTGACGCAGTACATCGTCTCCTTGCGCGATCCGGCCGCGGCCGATCCCGAGCGATTCGGCCCCAAGGCGGCGAATCAGGCCGCCCTGGGCCACGCCGGTCTGCCGATACCGGACGGATTCTGCCTCGATGCGGCAGCCTATCGCGCACAGATCGATGCGCTGGGCCTCCGCGAGGCGGCGGAAAAGGCGGTGAACCCCGACGTCATGGCGGCACGGCGCTACCTCTCGCAGGTGCGCGTCGCCCTGTTCGACGAGCCGATCGCGTCGCCCGTCCAGGAGCAGCTGCTCGCCGCCTACCGCGATCTGGTCGGCCGCAGCGGCGCACCGGTTGCCGTGCGCTCGTCCTCGATCATGGAGGATCGCGCCGGCACCTCGTTCGCCGGCCAGTTCCAGAGCTATCTTGGAATCGACAACGAAACCGACTTCCTGACCACGGTGCGCGCCTGCTGGGGTGCGCTGTGGTCGTCGCGCGCCATGCGCTACATGGAGGGCCAGGAACTGAGCCCGCACGACACGGCCATGGGCGTGCTCGTGCAGACGCTGGTCGATGCGCGGGCCTCGGGCGGTGGCATGAGCCAGACCGCGAACGGCGGCATGTCGGTCAGTGCGACCTGGGGACTCGGCGAGGCGATCGCCCAGGGCGAGGTGGTGCCCGACCGCTACGACCTAGACCGTGACGGAACGCTCGTCGAGTCGACGATGGGCCGCAAGGACCACAGCGTGCACTGCCACCGCCACGGCCCGAGCAGCCGGGCGGTCGAAGACGAACGGGCCGGCGAGCCCTGCCTGAACGAAACCCAGGTCCGCGAACTTGCCGGCATGATGCGGCGGGCAGAGGAGATGATGGGGCGGCCGGTCGAGATCGAATGGGCGATGGACGAGGCGGGAATCAAGATGCTGCAGGCAAGGCCGCTGCAGACCGAGCCGGCACGCGTCCCGGACGAGATCTGGCAGCGCCATCCGGGCGTGCGCGGCCACCCCGGCGGGATCGGTTGGGGCGCCGGTCGCGCCCGCGTGATCAGCTGCGAGTGCGAGCTCGGCCGCGTCGGCCCCGGCGACGTGCTCGTCACGAAGGTGGCGGGGCCAGCGCTGGCACAGGTTCTGCCACGGGTGTCCGGCGTTGTCGCCGAGTTGGGCGGCAGTACTTCGCACCTTGCCTCGCTGGCCCGTGAGCGCGGAATCCCGATGGTCCTCGGCGTACTCGACGCAACCCAGAAGATTCCTGACGGCGCCCAGGTGGGAGTCGACGGCGTCGCCGGCATCGTGCGCTGGATCGGCTGAACGATGCACGCGGCCCGTGAGACGGCTGCCCGAATCGTACCGATATCGACCGGAAAACCCCGGTTAAACTTGACCTCGGTCAAAGCCTCCTGACATCGCGGGACATATAGTCGCAAGGGCGCCGATTGGCGTAAACATCCGACGAAATCTGTTGCAATATTCCCCGATTGGAGACAGGAACATCGAAACGACGCGTTTTTCTGAATCGCTCGGGTATCCGCCGCTGTCGGGTATTACCCGGCGCAATCAGAAAGTGGATTTTGGCGTCACTGCTACCGCAACTTTTTGGAGATGAACCCCGATGAGTCACGCGGAGGACACCACTGCACACTATTTTACCGGGCGCGAACAGGCACGCAAACAGGCATTCTCCCGTATTTGGGGAAATGAATTGCACGCCGTCTTCAAGGACGTCGCACCCTATTACGATGTCGCAAGCAATGTGGCCAGTCTCGGCATGTGCAAGACTTGGCGCCACCGGTTTCTCTCGGCCGTGGACTTGAAGGCTGGAGACGTCGTCCTCGACGTTTGTGCGGGAACCAACGCAGTCGGAATCGGACTGTTGAAGCGGCAGCCTGCTGCCCGCGTCTGCGCCATCGACCGCAGCCAGGCGATGCAGGATGTCGGCCAGGAACTTGCGCGCAAACACGGTGTGGCAATCGAGAGCACCGTGGGCGATGCGCACAAGCTGCCGTATCCGGACAACTCGTTCGACGTCGCCACCCTGCAGTGGGCCTCCCGCCATCTGCAGATCGTCGACGTGTTCTCCGAGGTCCGCCGCGTCCTCAAGCCCGGCGGGCGGTTCTACCACTGCGACATGCTGCGGCCGGAGAACGAGGTCGTGCAGGCGCTCTACAGTACCTACCTGAAGGCCTGCGTGTCGGCGACCGCACTGATCTTCGGCAGCGGCAAGGAAGCATGGAGCTGCCGCGGTTATTTCGTGGAGGCGGTGGAGATGTTCTACTCGTCGAGGGAACTCACCGAGCTCCTGGAACATGTCGGGTTCTCGCCGGTGACGGCGGAAGACGCCATCGGCGGAGTCATGGCCATCCACCGCGCCGTGAAGGCCTGAAGCGGGCCGCATACCGCGGCCGGTGCGGCGGGGCTTGCTACTTCAGAAACATCGGCATGCCCGACACCTCGGCGATGCGCGGGCGGTATGCCTCGGCGTCGTACATCGACTGGACGTCGACGCTGCGCGCGCCCCTGGTAGAGATGTCGGCCGGCTCCGTTGTGTAACGGCCGTCCTGGATCGCGGTCATCAGACCCGTCTTGCCGTCGGCGATGAGCTGCACCGCCATGGTGCCGAAGTTCCGCCCGACCATGAGATCCATGGCGTCCGGGTTGCCGGCACGCACGAGATACGCGAGGTTCTGGACCATCACGTCGACACCCGTGCGCGACTTGAGCGCATTGCCCACCGTCGGCCCGATGCCGCCCAGCTTGCGGTGACCGAACGCGTCGGCCTCGCCGGACTCGATGACGTCGCCACCCTTGAGCGATGCGCCCTCCGAGACCACCACGATGGCATAGTTCGAGCTGTTGCGCGCCCGGTCCTCGGAAAGCAGCCGTGCCACCTTGTCGATGTCGACCGGCACCTCGGCGATCAGGGTGCGGTCGACGTCGGCGAGATACCCGGTGATCAGCGCCGACTCCCCGGAGTTGCGGCCGAACATCTCCACGACGAGGAACCGCTCATGGCTGCCGGCCGGCGTCCGCAGCCGGTTGATGAAGTCGACCGAGCGGTTGACGCAGGTCGAAAAGCCGATGCAGTAATCGGTGCCGAACACGTCGTTGTCCATGGTTTTGGGTATGCACATCGTCGGCACGCCCTCGTCGTGCAGCCGGGCCGCGTAGGACAGCGTATCGTCGCCACCGATGGCGATCAGCACGTCGATCTTCAGGGTGGAGAGAACGGCCAGGACATGCGCGGTGCAGTCCACCGACTCGGTCCCGTCGGGCATCGGGTAATTCGGCTCCAGGAAAGCCGGCAGCTCAGCGCGCCGCACGTTCGACGGGTTCGTGCGGGTGGTGTGCAGAACCGTCCCGCCGGTGCGGTCGATATGGCGAACCGCGCTCGGCCGTAGTCCTGCAATCCAGTCGCTCGAGCCGTCCGGGTCGTTGGGATTGTAGTTCAGCGGCCCGGCCCAGCCGCGCCGGAACCCCGTTACCGTCCAGCCTCGGGCGGTCGCCTCGGTCACGATCGCTTTGATCGCCGGGTTGAGCCCGGGGACATCGCCGCCGCCCGTCAAGACTGCCAGATGCATGTGCCCGTCTCCTCTCTACTGCTGCGGAACCGGCGCCGCCAATCAGGGACCCGGCGCCTCGTCGTCGAACGGCAGGCCGACATAGTTCTCGGCCAGCGCCCGGGCGCCGGCCTCGTGCCCGGTGACGAAATCGATCTCGGCGAGCTGGATGCGCCGGCCGAATTCGTCCTGGTCGGGAAAGATGTGCAGCATCGAGGTCATCCACCAGGAAAACCGCTGCGCCTTCCAGATGCGCGCAAGGCACCTGGCCGGATAGGCGTCGAGCGCCGTGATCGCGCCGGTCTTGTAGTATGCGGCCAGCGCCCGAGACAACAGCAGCACGTCGGCCGCCGCGAGATTCATTCCCTTGGCCCCGGTCGGCGGCACGATATGCGCCGCATCGCCGGCCAGGAACAGCCGGCCGTGGCGCATCGTCTCGCACACGAAGCTGCGCATCGGCGTGATTCCCTTCTGCAGCACCGGCCCCTCGCTGAGCCGCCAGTCACCATCCTGGGTGAGCCGCGTCTGCAGCTCCGCCCAGATCCGGTCGTCCGGCCATTCGGCGATGTCCTCGTCCGGAGTCACCTGGAGATAGAGCCTGGTCAGCTCGGGTGAGCGCATGCTGTGCAACGCGAATCCGTTATCGTGGCTGGAGTAGATCAGCTCGTCCGACGACGGCGGTGCTTCGGCAAGAATGCCCAGCCAGGCGAAGGGATAGGCCCGCTCGAAAATCGCCAGGTCCGGTATCGCCGGCCGGCAGACCCCGTGGAAGCCGTCGCAGCCGGCGATGAAGTCGCAGGTGATGCGGTGCGGCGTCCCTTCGCCGTCGGTAAAGCGGAGCTCCGGATGGTTGCCCGTGACGTCGCCCACCGAGACCTCGCCGACCTCGAAGCGGATCGGCGTGCCCGCGGCCAGGCGCGCGGCGACGAAGTCCTTCACGAACTCCTGCTGCCCATACACCATGATCGACTTGCCGCCGGTCAGCGCCTTCAGGTCGATGCGGCGGCGCCGGCCGGAAAAGCTGATCTCGATCCCCTCGTGCACCAGCCCTTCGCGGCGCATGCGCTCGCCCATGCCGATCTCGTCGACCAGCTCGGCGACCCAGTGCTCCATCACGCCGGCCCGGATGCGCGCCTCGATGTAGGCGCGCGTGCGCTTCTCCAGGATGATCGACTCGATTCCGTCGCGCTCCAGCAGGTGGGCCAGCAGCAGCCCGGCCGGCCCGGCGCCGACGATACCTACCTGGGTGCGCATGATGATCCCTCCGTGATCCGGTCCTGCCCTCCGGCCCGCCCGATTGGGGCCGGAACTGGCAAGAATCGCACAAACCTGATGCAATTCAAGCCTCGCGGCCGAAAGCTGCAGACGTCGGGCCGCGTACGGCTATTGACCGCCGGGCATGCCTGTGGTCATTGACGGGAAACCGCGCGCCCGAACGCGGTGACCGGACAGGATGAGGAGGACGACGCATGAAGAGGACGAGCCCGCCGTTCCGCGCCGACCATGTCGGCAGCTTTCTGCGCCCGACCAGGCTGGCGGCGGCGCGCGAGAAATTCTTCGCCGGCACCCTGCCGGCAGACGAATTGCGTGCGATCGAGGACGACTGCATCCGCGATGTCACCGTGAAGCAGGAACAGGTCGGCCTGCACGGCATCACCGACGGCGAGTTCCGCCGCACCTTTTTTCACATCGATTTTCTCGAGAATCTGGACGGCGTGACGGTCGACTACGAGGGCGAGTTCACCGCGAAGTTCCGCAAGGACGACGGCTCCGAGGTCGGCTTCAAGCCGCCGACGATGCGTGTCGATGCAAAGATCGGCCATGCCGCGCCGATCCAGGGGCCGGATTTCGATTTCCTCAGGTCGGTCGTCACGCGCACGCCGAAGGTCTGCATCCCGGCGCCCTCGATGCTGCATTTCCGAGGCGGCCGAAAGGCGATCTCCGAAGACGTCTACCCCGAGCTCGGGCAATTCTACGACGACCTCGCGGCGGCGTACCGCGAGGAGATCGCCGATCTTGCGGCCCGCGGCTGCCGCTATCTGCAGATGGACGACACCAACCTCGCCTATCTCTGCGATCCGGCGATCCGCCAGAGCACCGTCGAGCGCGGCGACGATCCGGACGAGCTCACCCACCTGTACTGCCGGATGGTCAACGACGCGATCCGCGGCCGGCCGGCCGACATGACCGTTTCGGTGCATCTGTGCCGCGGCAATTTCAAGAGCGCCTGGGTGGCGCAGGGCGGTTACGAGCCGGTCGCCGACATCCTGCTCAACGAGATGAACATCGACGCGTTCTTCCTCGAATACGACGACGAGCGTTCCGGCGACTTCGCGCCGCTGCGCTTTCTGCCGAAAGGCAAGATGGTGGTGCTGGGGCTGATGAGCTCGAAATATCCCGAGGTTGAGTCGAAGGACGAGCTCGCGCAGCGCATCGAGGAGGCGGCGGCCTACGCGCCGATCGACCAGCTTGCCCTCAGCCACCAGTGTGGGTTCTCGTCGACGGCGCACGGCAATGAGATCGCCGAGGACGACCAGTGGCGCAAGTTGGAACGATGCGTCGAGGTCGCCACTGCGGTCTGGAACTGATCCTGCGGGGCGGGTGGCCCTGGCGGTCCGCACTCGGGCGAAATCCGATCGGAGATTGATTTCGCATCAAGCCGGTGGCTAGGATCACCGTAAAGCGAAGGCACGGAGCCAATTTGAGGGAGGAGACAGAACGATGATCCGAAGGACGCTTCTGGCGGCGATCGGCGCCGCATTGGGACTGGGACTGGCCGGCGGGGCGGCCGGCGCCCAAGAGGTCACACTGAAGCTGCATCACCTGCTGCCGCCGGTGTCGCACGCGCACAAGAACATGCTGGTGCCGTGGGCGGAAAAGGTGAACAAGGACTCCGCTGGCCGCATCCAGATCGACATCTACCCGGCCATGCAGTTGGGCGGCGCACCGCCGCAGCTGATCGACCAGGTCCGCGACGGCATTGTCGACATCGTATGGACGCTGCCGGGCTACACGCCGGGCCGCTTCACCAAGACCGAGGTCTTCGAGCTGCCCTTCATGCACAAGGACACGGTGAGCACCAACAAGGCGCTGACCGAGTTCCTCGAGAAGCACGGCGACGAGTATTCGGACTACAAGGTGATCGCCATGTTCGTCCATGCCGGCCAGGTTATCCACTCGGCCAAGCCGATCCGCACCGCGGCCGACCTGGAAGGCATCAAGATCCGCACCCCGACCCGCACCGGCGGCTGGATGATCGAGGCCATGGGGGCGACGCCGGTCGGCGCGCCGGTGCCGAAGATCCCCGAGATGCTGTCGAAGCGCGTGGTCGATGCGGTGCTGATCCCATACGAGGTGACGCTGCCACTGAAGGTCCATGAGATGGTCGATTACCACACGGTGCTGGCCGGCGACGTGGCGCGGGTCAACACCTCGACCTTCATCATTGCCATGAACAAGGGGCGCTATGACTCGCTGCCGGCCGATCTGAAGAAGGCCATCGACGACAATTCCGGCATGGCCCTGTCACAGTGGCTCGGCGAGATCTGGGACAAGGCAGAGGGCCCGGGCAAGGCGAAGGCCGAGGAGTCGGGCGAGATCATCACCATGCCGCCGGCCGAAGTGGCAAAGCTTCGGGCCAAGATCGAGCAGCCGGTGATCGACCGCTGGATCGCCGAGATGAAGGCCAAGGGCGTCGACGGGCAGGCGCTGGTCGACGAGGCACGGGCGCTGATCGCCAAATACCAGATGTGAGCGGCCGGCGCCCGGCACCATACACCCGCTCGGGCAAGAGAGGGGAATGGCTGAACGCAACACCGAAACCGCGCGGCCGGCCGATCCGGTGGGCCGCGCCCTTCTTTTCTGTGCCTATGCGCTGATCCTCGTCGGCGGCTTCCTGATGGCCGGTCTGACGGTGATGTCGGTGATCAGCGTGCTCGGCCGGTACTTGTTCTCTGCGCCGGTGCCCGGCGATTTCGAGCTGGTCACCATGGGAACCGCGATCTCGGTGTTCCTGTTCCTGCCGTATTGCCACCTGCAGCGCGGCAATGTCGTCGTCGACCTGTTCCTGTCCTGGGCGCCGCGCCGGGTCCAGGTGTTTTTCGACGGGGCCAGCGGGCTGCTGCTGGCGGTCATCGCCGGCGTGCTGTCGTGGCGCATGGCCTTTGGCGGCTTCGACATGTACCGCTACAGCGAGGTCTCCTACATCCTCGCCCTGCCGATCTGGCCCGTCTTCCCGTTCGCCGTCGTCGCCCTCGCCCTGCTGGCCGCGTCCTGCCTCTATACGGCGGTGCGCGATTTCCGCGACACGCTGCGATGAGCAGCTTCGAGATCGCTCTTCTCGGCATCGCCGTCCTGCTCGTCCTGCTGGTGATCCGGGTGCCGGTGGCGGTGGCGATGATCGCCGTCGGCGCCGGCGGCTACGTCTCGCTGACCGGCTGGCTGCCGCTGTTCAGCTACGCCAAGACATCGGTCTATTACGCGTTCTCCAATTACGACCTGTCGGTCGTGCCGATGTTCCTGCTGATGAGCCAGTTCGCCAGCAAGGCCGGCTTGAGCCGCGCCCTGTTCGAGGCCGCAAACACCTATCTCGGCCACCGCAGGGGCGGCGTCGCCATGGCGGCGGTCGGCGGCTGCGCCGGCTTCGGCGCGATCTGCGGCTCGTCCTTGGCCACCGCGGCGACCATGGCCCAGGTCGCGCTGCCCGAGCTCAAGCGCTACAACTATTCCGGCGCGCTGGCGACCGGGGCGCTGGCCGCCGGTGGCACGCTGGGTATCCTGATCCCACCCTCCGTCGTGCTGGTGATCTTCGCCATCGCTGTGGAGGCCAACATCGTCACCATGTTTCAGGCGGCGCTGATCCCCGGGATCCTCGCCGCCGCCGGCTATATGCTGGCGATTTCCGTCTATGTCCGGGTGTGGCCGGAGGCCGGGCCGGTCGGCCACCGCGCTGGCGGGGAGGAACGGCTCCGGGCATTGCTCAAGACCTGGCCGGTGATCCTGATCTTCGTGCTGGTCATCGGCGGCATCTATGCCGGCGTGTTCACGCCGACCGAGGGTGCGGCATTCGGCGCCCTGGGCACCGCGATCATCGCAATCTGGCGCGGCGGGTTGCGCCTTGCCGGATTCATCGACTGCGTGAAGGGCGCGGCGATCTCCACCGGAATGATCTTCATGATCCTGATGGGGGCCGACTTCTTCAACGCCTTCCTCGGCTTCTCGCGCATGCCGCTGGAGCTCGCCGAGTGGATCGGCGCCGTCGCGCTGCCGCCGATCACGATCCTCCTGATGATGATCGCGATCTATCTCCTGCTCGGCTGCGTCATGGATAGCCTTGCGATGATCCTGCTCACCGTGCCGGTGTTCTGGCCGGTCGTTGCCGGGCTGGACTTCGGCATGCCTGAGGCCGACCTTAAGATGTGGTTCGGCATCATCGTGCTGATCGTCGTCGAGGTCGGCCTGATCACACCGCCGGTCGGCCTCAATGTGTTCGTGATCAACTCGATGGCACCGCATGTCCGGCTCAAGGAGACCTTCATGGGCGTGCTGCCGTTCCTCGCCTCGGATGCGGTCCGGGTCGCGCTGCTGATCCTGTTCCCGGCACTGACCCTGTGGCTGCCGCATCTGCTGAACTGACGGGGGCACCGATGTTCACCAACAGCATCGAGATCGAGATCGAGTGGGGCGACTGCGACCCGGCGGACATCGTCTACTACCCGAACTTCTTTCGCTGGTTCAACAAGGGCGCCCACATGCTGTTCGACGCCGTCGGCCTGCCCTTCCACCGGCTGATCAAGGAGCGGGACATCGTCGGCGTGCCGTTGCTCGACGCGCGGGCGACGTTCCTCGCACCGGTGCGGTTCGGCGACGTCATCACCTTGACCAGTGGCATCTCCGAGTGGCGCAACACCTCCTTCGTCGTCAGCCACCGCATCTTCAACGGCGAGGCGCTGTCGGTCGAGGGCCAGGAGATCCGCGTCTGGGTGATCCGCGACCGGGAACATCCGAAAGGACTGCGCGCGGTGCCGGTACCGGACGACATCAAGGACCGCTTTGCGGCGCGCAATTGACCCATGGAACGCAGCTTCGCATCGGAAATCGACAAGCTCAAACTGGCGGCGGGCGAGACCTTCCGCGGCGAAGGCATCCTCGCCGTCACCAAGGCGCTGCTGCAGTCGGGCGTATCCTATGTCGGCGGCTACCAGGGCGCACCGGTCTCGCACCTGCTCGACGTCATGGTTTCGGCCCGCGACTATCTCGGCGAGCTCGGCGTCCATGTCGAGGCCTGCGCCAACGAGGCCTCGGCCGCCGCGATGCTGGCCGCCTCGATCAGCTACCCGGTGCGCGGGGCCGTGACCTGGAAGTCGATCGTCGGCAGCAACGTCGCCTCGGACGCGCTGTCGAACCTCGCCTCGGCGGGCGTCCAGGGCGGCGCGCTGATCGTCGTCGGCGAGGACTACGGCGACGGCGCCAGCGTCATCCAGGAACGCACCTACGCCGTCGCGCTCAAATCGACGATCTGGCTCATCGACCCGAAGCCCGACCTTGCGACGATCGTCGACCTGGTCGAGCACGGGTTCAGGCTGTCCGAAGCGTCCCACGCGCCGGCCTTCCTGCAGCTGCGCATCCGCGCCTGCCACCTGCAGGGCGAGTTCACGGCGAAGGACAACGTCACGCCGTCCGTCAGCACCCGCCACCGGCTCGCCGCGCCGGCCGCCTTCCTGTACGACCGGCTGTCGCACCCGCCGGTCACCTTCGGCCAGGAGCAGGACAAGCGCGCGGTGCGGATCCCGGCGGCGCAGGCCTATATCCGTGAGCACGGGCTGAACGAGCATGTCAAGGGCAAGGCGCGCAACATCGGCCTCATGCTCCAGGGCGGGCTGTACAACACGGTGGTCCGCCAGCTCGCCATGGCCGGACTGGCCGACGGCTACGGCAAGCCGGCGCACGACCTGCTGGTCCTCAACGTCACCTACCCGCTGGTGCCGGAGGAGATCGAGGCGTTCTGCCGGGACAAGGAGGCGGTGCTGGTGCTCGAGGAGGGCTATCCCGAGTTCATCGAGCAGCAGGTCCTGCAGATCCTGGTGCGCGCCGGGATCGGCGCCGCGGTGCGCGGCAAGGACGTGTTCGAAGGCGCCGGCGAGTACACCGGCGAAGCGGTGGCGCAGGGCCTTGCCGCGTTCTTCGAGGCGCACGCCCCCGCTGCGGCGGCACAGGATATGCGGGCGTTGTCCGACGGCATCGCCGCGGCACAGGCCGCCGGCCGCGACGCCTTCGACGGCAAAGCGCCGCCGCCCCGCCAGCCGACCTTCTGCACCGGCTGCCCGGAGCGTCCGGTGTTCGGGGCGCTGAAGCTCGTGGAGCGCGAGATCGGGCCGGTCCACGTCGCCGCCGATATCGGCTGCCACGCGTTCGCGACGTTCGAGCCGTTCAACATGGGCAACTCGATCCTCGGCTATGGCATGTCGCTGGCCAGCGCCGCCGCCGTCGGCCCGATCCAGGAGCGCCGCACCCTCGCCGTGATGGGCGACGGCGGCTTCTGGCACAACGGGCTGCAGACCGGCGTCGCCAGCACCTTGTTCAATCGCGGCGACGGGGTGCTGGTGATCATGCAAAACGGCTACGCCTCGGCGACCGGCCAGCAGGCGATCCCGAGCAGCGGCGATGCGCCTGTAATGGAGATCGAGCCGACCCTCGAGGCGCTCGGCGTGACCTGGCTGCGCACCGTGCGCACCTATGCGGTCGGCAAGATGGTGCAGGCGCTGCACGAGGCCTTCACGACGGCGCACAAGGGCCTCAAGGTCATCATCGCTGACGGCGAGTGCATGCTCGCCCGGCGGCGTCGCGAGAAAGTGGAGGAGGCGCAGGACATCGCCGCCGGGGCGCGGGTCGAGACCGCCCGCTTCGGCATCGATCCCGACCTGTGCACGGGAGACCATGCCTGTATCCGCCTGTCCGGCTGCCCGTCGCTGACCGTCGCCGCCAACCTGGACCCGCTGCGCGACCGCCCGGTCAGCCGCGTGACCGACGACTGCGTCGCCTGCGGCCTGTGCGGCGAGATGGCCCACGCCGCGGCGCTGTGCCCGTCCTTTTACAAGGCGATCCGCATCCACAACCCGGGCCTCATCGAGCGGGCGCTCCACCGCGTGCGCCGCGCCGTCATCGGCTGGCTCGCGCGGCGGGTCTGAGAGGCTGGGGAACGATGCCGGTGACCGTGAACCTCCTGATCAACGCCATGGGCGGCGAGGGCGGCGGCGTGCTGACCGGCTGGATCGTCGCCGCGGCGCATGAGGCGGGGCTGGCGGTGCAGGCGACCTCTGTGCCCGGCGTCGCCCAGCGCACCGGCGCCACCACCTATTACATCGAGATGGCGAAGCCGGACCGGCGCGGTCGCGCGCCGGTGTTCGCGCTGCTGCCGGTGGCCGGGCAGGTCGACGTCGTGCTGGCGAGCGAGCTTGTCGAGGCCGGCCGCGCCGTCGCCGGCGGCCAGGTGACGCCGGACCGCACCACCGTGATTGCGTCGACGCACCGCGTCTTCACTATGCCCGAGAAGACCGCAACGGAAGATGGGCGGTTCGACGACAGGACCCTCGGGAAGGCCCTCGAGACCCGCGCGAAACGCGGGGTGCTGGCCGATCTCGACGTCCCGTCACGGCGCGCCGGAGTGCCGATCGGCGCCGCCATGCTGGGCGCGCTCGCCGCCGCCGAGGTGCTGCCGCTGCCGCGCACCGCGTTCGAGGACGCGATCCGCGCCGGCGGCCGCGCGGTCGAGCCGAATCTCGCCGCCTTCGCCGCCGCCTTTGAAACCGTGCGGGCCGAAGCCGACGCGACGGATGCGGCCGCCGACGACACCGGGCCCGCCGTGCCGGAGATCACGACGGCGTTTCCTGAGGCCGCGCGGCCGGCCATCGCCGCCGGGCTGGAGCGCCTCAGCGAGTACCAGGGCGCGTCCTACGCAAGGCTCTTCCTCGACCGGCTGGAGCCGTTCGCGGTGCGTGATGCGACGCTGTGCGCCGACGTCGCCCGCGAGCTGGCGCTGCGCATGAGCTACGAGGACGTGATCCGGGTCGCCCAGCTGAAGGCCAGGGCGGCGCGCCGGGCGCGCATCCGCGGCGAGCTCGCGCTGCCGGGCGAGGCGCCGTTCCACGTCACCGAGTACCTCGCGCCGGGCATCGAGGAGATCTGCGACCTCTTGCCGGCGCCGTTCGCGCGGCCGCTGCTGTGGCTGGCCCGGCATTCCAACCGGCTGCGCCGCTGGCATGTCAACATGCGGCTGCGCTCGAGCACGGTCTGGGGGTACTCGCGGCTGTGGCTGCTGGCCAGGCTGCGGCACCTGCGCCGCCTGACCTGGCGCTACGGCGTCGAGCAGCGGGCGATCGAGCGCTGGCTCGGCCTCATCGATCGCGCCGCCCACGGCGACCTCGCCCTGGCCCGCGAGATCGCGCTGCTGTCGGGCTTGATCAAGGGATATTCCGACACCGCGCGGCGCGGCCGCGCCGACTACGAGCGGATCCTGGAGCAGCTGGTCGTACCGATTCTCGACGGCGAGCTGGCCGCCGACGATGCTGCAGTACAGGTCGCCAAGGCGCGGCGGCGGGCGGCCGAGGCGATCGAAGGTGCGGCTCCCGCACCGGCTGCCGCGGTCGCGTCCTGAACCGATATCCGGAATGTTGCGGATGGGTATCGCGCGGATGGATTCCGCTTCACCCGACAATGCGCTAGCATTCCGGCAACCGACACAGACAAGACACGCAAATGCAGTTCGCCCGCATCGACGAGATCGTCCTGCACTACGACGACACGGGCCCGCGGCCGGGCGCGCCGACCCTCGTGTTCTCCAACTCCCTCGGCACGGACCTCCGGGCCTGGGACCGGCTGGCGGCGCGGCTTTCCGGCCGCTTTCGCATCGTCCGCTACGACAAGCGCGGGCACGGGCTGTCGCAGGCAACGCCCCCGCCCTACCGCATCGACGACCACGTCGACGATCTGATCGGTCTGCTCGACCACCTTGCGCTCGACCGGATCGTGCTGTGCGGACTGTCGGTCGGCGGCCTCATCGCGCAGGGGCTGGCGCTGCGACAGCCGAAGCGGGTGCAGGCGCTGATCCTGGCCGACACCGCAGCGAAGATCGGCACGGCCGAGATGTGGGAGGCCCGCATCGCGGCGATCGAGGCCGGCGGCATCGAGGCGATCGCCGATGCCATCATGGAGCGCTGGCTGTCCGCCGAATTCCGGCGCAGCCGGCCCGAGGAATCCGCCGGCTGGCGCAACATGCTGGTGCGCACGCCGACGGCGGGATATCTTGGCACCTGTGCCGCCATCCGCGACGCCGATTTCAGCGCCGAGGCCGCCGGCATCGAGGTGCCGACTCTGTGCCTCGTGGGCAGCGAGGACGGCGCGACGCCACCCGACCTAGTGCGCGCCACTGCCGACCTGGTCCGGGGCGCGCAGTTCGCGGTGATCGACGGCGCGGGACACCTGCCCTGCATCGAGCGGCCGGACGTCATGGCCGGCCTGCTGACGTCGTTTCTGGAGGAGCACGGCCTTGTCTGACGACCGCTTCGAGGACGGGAGGAAGGTGCGCCGCGCGGTGCTGGGCGATGCCCATGTCGACCGGGCCGAGGCCCGCAAGACCCCATTCGATACAGACTTCCAGCGCTATATCACGGAAACCGCCTGGGGTGCCGTGTGGACGCGGCCGGGGCTGGAGAGGCGGACGCGGAGCCTCTTGACCCTCGCCCTCCTGGCCGCGCAGGGCCACTGGGAGGAGTTCGCCATGCATGTCCGCGCCACCCGCAATACCGGTGCCACGGCGGAGGACATCGCGGAGATGCTGTTCCACGTCGCGGTCTATGCCGGGGTGCCGGCGGCCAATCGGGGTTTCGCCGTCGCCAAGCAGATCCTGGAGGACCGCGACCACCAACCCGCCGAGGAACACCGGAAATGACCGCACACGGACCGTTCGGGCCGCGCGACTGGGACGCCCATCCGCCCTATGTCTACCCCGACTACAAGTCGACGACCCTGCGCGGGCCGACAAAGCCGCTGATCCCGTTGAAGCAGACCCTGTCGGAGAGGACCGGGCCGGTCTACGGCACGGAGAGCGTCAGGCCGCTGGACCACGACCTGACCAGGAACGCCCGCGTCAACGGCGAGCCGCTGGGCGAGCGCATCGTCGTCGCCGGCCGGGTTTTCGACGAGGACGGCACGCCGATCCCGGACACGCTGATCGAGGTCTGGCAGGCAAACGCCGCCGGGCGCTACATCCACAAGAGCGACCAGCACGACGCGCCGCTCGACCCCAACTTCCGCGGCAGCGGGCGCTGCGTGACCGACGGCGACGGCAATTACAAATTCTATTCGATCAAGCCCGGCGCCTATCCCTGGGGCAACCACCCCAACGCCTGGCGGCCGAACCACATCCACTTCTCGCTGTTCGGGCCGAGCATCGCCACGCGCCTCGTCACCCAGATGTACTTCCCCGGCGATCCGCTGCTCGAGCTCGACCCGATCTATCTAGGCGCCGGCGAAAGCGCCCGCGAAACGCTGATCGCGACGTTCGATCTCGACATCACCGAGCCGGAGTTCGCACTCGGCTATCGGTTCGACATCGTTCTGCGCGGCCGCAACGCCACGCCGGCCCAGGCGTAGCACCATGAAACGCAGGCAGAGCCCATCGCAGACCGTCGGTCCGTATTTCGCCTACGGCCTGACGCCGGAGCAATACGGCTACGACTTCAGGGCGATCGCCGGCAACAATCTGGCCGACGAGACCGTCGAGGGCGAACGCATCCGCATCCTCGGTCGCGTTCTCGACGGCGCCGGCAAGCCGGTGGACGATGCCCTGGTCGAGATCTGGCAGGCCGACGCCCGGGGCCGCTACGCCCATCCCGCCGACCCGCGCGGCTCCAACCTCGCGTTCAAGGGTTTCGGGCGCTGCGGCACCGGCACCGACCCCGAGCAGCGCTTCGTCTTCGAGACCGTCAAGCCGGGGGCGGTCGAGGGCCAGGCGCCGCACATCACGCTGTGCGTGATGGCGCGCGGCATGCTCTCGCACGCCTTCACACGGATCTACTTCTCCGACGAGGAAAAGGCAAACGCCGCCGATGCCGTACTGGCAACGGTGCCGGAGGCGCGACGCGGCACGCTCATCGCCCGGCGCGAGGACACGCCGGCGGGGACCGTCTACTGCTTCGACGTCCACTTGCAGGGCGCCGACGAGACGGTATTTTTCGACCTCTAGAGCGATATCCGGTATGTTCGCATCGGTTGGACTGGCGCGACCTCATACTTCGAGGCGGCGCAGCGCGCCTCCTCAGCATGCGGCTCCAATATCTGTGTCCTCATGCTGAGGAGTGGCGAAGCCGCGTCTCGAAGTATGAGCCCGCGCCGCCCGCCGAGAACGTTTCGAATTGAACGGACAAGGTATTAAAAACGGGACCGGACTCATGACCGAACCCTGCATCATCACCGTCGCGATCACAGGCTCGGTGCCGAAGAAGGAAGACAACCCCGCCGTCCCCGTGACCGTCCCGGAACAGATCGAGTCCACGCACGAAGCCTTCGAGGCCGGCGCCTCGATCGTGCACGTGCACGTCCGCGACGAACAGCAGCGTCCGTCGTCAGACCCGGACAAGTTCGCGGCGTTCCAGGACGGCGTGCGCAAGCACTGCCCGGGGATGATCGTGCAGTTTTCGACCGGCGGCCGCGGCCGCGCGCCCGAGGAGCGCGGCGGCATGCTCCATCTGCGCCCGGACATGGCGTCGCTGGCCACCGGCTCGGTCAACTTCCCGAACATGATCTACGAGAACCACCCGGAGCTGGTGCACGACCTCGCCCAGAAGATGCTCGACCACGACGTCAAGCCGGAGGTCGAGGTGTTCGACCTGGCGATGCTGTATACCGCGCACCAGATGGCCGAGGCCGGCATGATCCGCCGGCCGGTCCACGTGCAGTTCGTGTTCGGGCTGAAGAACGCGCTTCCGCCGCGCCGCGACATCCTCGAGTTCGAGGTGGCGCAGCTCAAGCTGTTGATGCCGGACGCCACCTGGACTGCGGCCGGCATCGGCCGCAGCCAGCTCGAGATGAACCTGTGGACGCTGGAGATGGGCGGCCACTGCCGCACCGGGCTCGAGGACAACATCCGCTTCGACAAGTCGCGCCTGGCCGCAAGCAACGCCGAGCTCGTCGCCCGCGTCGCCGGGCTGTGCGGCGAGTACGGCCGCCATCCGGCGACGCCCGAGGAGGCGCGGCGGATCCTCTCGATCCCGGCGCAGACCGCCGTCGCGTGACGCCGGTGCGCGCGGCGGCTATGCTGCGGCCATGACCGTCTCGCCCTTCGACTCGGAGATCCACGGCCGCCTGTTCGGCAACCCCGAGATCAACGCGCTGTTCTCGGACGAGGCGGCACTGCGCACCATGGTCGCGGTCGAGGTGGTGCTGGCGCGCGTCCAGGCGCGCCTCGGCCTCATCCCGGAGCGCGCCGCCGACGCCATCGAGCGGGCCGCCGCGAAGTTCACGCCGGACCTCGCCGACATCGCCGCCGGGACCGAACAGACCGGCGTGCCGGTCGTCCCGCTGGTCCGGCAGCTGCGCGCCGCCGTGGGTGGTGACGCTGCCGATTACGTGCACTGGGGCGCGACCAGCCAGGACATCATCGACACTGGCCTCGTGCTGCGCCTGCACACCGCGTTCGACCTCCTATCCGCGCGCCTGGGCCGGTTGATCGAGCAGCTGGCGGCGCTGGCCGACACCCATCGCGGCACGGTGATGGCGGCGCGCACCCGCACGCAGCAGGCGGTGCCGACGAGCTTCGGCCTGAAGACCGCGGGCTGGCTGCAGGCCCTCGCCGACGGGCGCGACCGCCTCGGCGAGCTACGCCCGCGCCTCCTCGTCGTGCAGTTCGGCGGCGCCGCCGGCACCCTGTCGGCGCTCGGCGACAAGGGATTCGCGGTGATGGAAGCGCTGGCCCGGGAGCTCGACCTTTCCGCGCCGCCGGCACCGTGGCACAGCCGGCGCGCGGCGATGGCCGAGTTCGCCGGCGCCCTGTCGCTGCTGACCGGCGCGATCGGCAAGATCGGGCAGGACCTGATGCTGCTGGCCCAGTCCGAGGTCGGCGAGGTGACGCCGGGCGCAGGGGGCGGCTCCAGCACCATGCCGCAGAAGGCGAACCCGGTCGGCTGCGAGGTCATGGTCACCGCGGCGCGGCTCAACGCGGCGCTGGTCTCGGCCATGCACCAGGCGCTGATCCAGGAGCACGAGCGCGGCGGTCCCGGCTGGCAGCTGGAATGGGCGACGCTGCCGCAGATGGTGGCGTGCGCCGGCGGCGCCCTGCATCACGCCCTCGCCGTCACCGCCGGCCTCGAGGTCCATGGCGAGCGCATGCGCGCCAATCTCGACGCCTCCGATGGGCTGGTCCTGGCCGAGGCGGCCGGCTTCGCCCTGGCCGCGCACATGTCGCGGGACGAGGCACAGGCGCTGGTCAAGGAGGCGTGCCGCACGGTGGCGAAGACGGGCCGGCCGCTCATGGACGTGCTCGCGGAGATGACCGACGCGCCGGTCGATTGGGCGGCGCTGTCCGAGCCGTCGAACTATCTCGGCGTCGCGAACGAGTTGATCGACCGTATCCTTGCAGCCGCCCGGGGCGGCACGCGGCGCTGACCGCTTCGGGGCGGCCGGTGCGTCACACCGGCGTCGACGCGCTCATTCCGTTGCCACCTTGACGGTCTCGCCCATCAGCTTGACGCCGGGCCGGCGCAGAAAGAGGATCAGGAACATGCCGGCGACGAACCCCGCGACATGGGCGGTCCAGGCGACGCCACCGGCCGCATCCGGTTGCGATGCCGCGGCGGCCATCCAGATCTCGACGCACTGCCAGACGATCCAGCCGCCGATCCACAGCAGCGCCGGCACCCGGATGACGACGATGTGCGTGAGGATCATGAGCACCTTGACCCGGTTGAACGGATAGACCAGCAGGTAGGCCCCCATGATGCCGGAGATCGCGCCGCTGGCGCCCAGCGTCGGCACCGATGAGGTCGGGTCGAGCATGATATGCCCGAACGATGCGGCCAGCCCGCACAGCAGATAGAGGAAGACGAAGCGGACGTGCCCGGTGGCCTCCTCGATGCTGCTGCCGAACACCCACAGGAAGATCATGTTGCCGATCAGGTGTTCCCAGCCGCCGTGCAGGAACATGCTGGTGACCATGCTGAACTCGACCGGCATCACCATCATGTCCAGGGGCAGCTGCTGATAGCCGAACACCACCGCGGGAATCATGGTGAACGGGACGATCTGGTCCCACGCGGTCTCCGGCGGCAGCGAGATCTCCCAGCCGAAGGCGGCGACGCTGGCGAACACGAACAGCATCGTGAGGATCTGGAACGGCGCGGCCTCGCGCTCGATATCGTCTCCGATCGGCAAGAACATCGGCCCCTACTGCGCGATGTGGCGGGCAGAAGGTGGCACGGCAGGATTAAACCCGGGTTAACGGTGCAACGGTTGCGGGCACGCCGGAGCGCCTCAGTACCGCCCCCGGTCGAACAGCCGCACGCCGCGGCGCCGCATCGGCACGATCAGCAGCGCGCCGGCAACGAAGCCACCGATATGCGCCCACCAGGCGGTGCCGCCCTCGGCCGGGATGGCGCCGTCGACATAGGCGTTGACGACCTGCAGCAGGATCCATCCGCCGAGCACGATATAGGCGGGCAGCGGCAGCGGCAGCCAGGGCAGCACCAGGGCAATCACGCGGACCTTGGGGTGGAGGACGAGATAGGCCCCGAGAACGCCCGAGATGGCACCGCTGGCACCGATCAGCGGGGTCGTCGACGCCGGGTCGATCAGCCCGTGCGTCAGCACCGCCGCAGTGCCGCACAACAGGTAGAAGGCGACGAAACGGACGTGCCCCATCGAATCCTCGATGTTGTCGCCGAACACCCACAGATAGAGCATGTTGCCGCCGAGATGCAGCCAGTCCGCGTGCAGGAACATCGAGGTGACGACGGTCAGCTCCGCCGGGATCACCGTAAGCTGCGGCGGCAGCTGCTGGAGGTCGAAGAGCACCGCCGGGATCACGCCGTAGGACAAGGTCGCGGCGACCGCCGCCCGCACCGGCAGCAGGGACTGCCAGACGAACACGCCGACGCACAGCGCGATGATCGTCACCGTGACCATCTGGAATGGGATCACGCGGAGCGGGTTGCTGTCCTTGAGCGGCAGGAACATGGCCGCGCCAGACTACGCGAGCCCGGCGCCGGTGTCATCTCCGGCCGTCCTTGGCTTACACCATCGCGCGCGGCGTGCGCGGTTCGGGCGCCAGCTTGCGGATCGCCGCCGGCAGCGCGTGCAGCACCTGGTCGTACTCGCCGCGCGAGACGCGCCGGCGCAGCACCGCGAACACCGCCGCCGTGAGCTCCGCCGGGTCGATGTACGCATCGCCCGGGCCCTGGCGGAACCCGTCCTCGATACGGCGCAGGAAGGCGTCGACGCCGCGGTCACGCGCCGGCGTACGCGAGGGGCGCCAGCCCTCGTAGTAGAAGCCGCGCACCAGCATCGGCAGCTGCGCGCCGAGATGCACCGCCTCGTCGACCGCGAGATGGTCGCGGATCGCCTGCAGCACCAACCGCAGGCCGAGATAGGCGCGACGGCGGTCCTCCCAGCCCATCTCCTCCATCAGCTCGTTGAGCCAGATATGCGTGACCTGCAGGGTCTCGTCGAACACGGAAAGGCCTTTTGCGCTCATGGCCGGCCTCCTTTCTGTCCAGGATGGGACATGCGGACAGGCCGCGACTATGCGCCCGTCGCAACCGCCACGCCTTGATCCAGCGCAAGGGAAGCGCGCCGCAGGATCGACTGCCGCGGTCGCTTCCCGAACGTGCCCCGGCCGATGCGGCCGCACCGCCATGATTTCCGCTTTGTTAACCATACGGATACCTCCCGCAACGTAACAATGGGGCATCCCCTGGACGCGATGCGAAGGCGACGGTGAACATGAAGCGACGTGAATTGGCGCGTGCCGCGCTGCTGTTTCTTGCCCTGGCGGCGCCGGCCGGCGCCGGCGCGCCGGCCCCGGCGTCGGCACTCGACCAGGCGGAGTCCGACGCGCTGCCGCGGTGGCTGCACGACGCGGTGGTCGTTGCGACCAGCAGTGCGCCCCCGCGCCGGATCGCCGACCGTCGGATCCTGGGCCGCGCCGGTCCCACACCGCCAACTGGCCGATTCTGGTGGCACCGGCTCGATCGTCTGTGGCCCGGCAGCAGGGCCGATGTCACCGTCATGACACAGAACCAGTATCTCGGCGCCGATCTGACGCCGCTTCTGGCGGCGCCGGATGCAGCGGCCCTCAACGAGACCGTTGTGGTCGCGCTCCGGCAGATCGCCGAGACCGATTTCTCGCGCCGCGCCGACCGTCTGGCGCGGCTGATCGCGCAGCGGCGCCCGCATCTGGTCGGTCTGCAGGAGGTCTGGTCCGTCCGCTGCATCGACGTCATCGCGCCGACGCCCGGGATCGGCTGCGACGATCCGTCGATCGCCGGCGCCTTTACCGATCATCTCGGGGAGACGCTGTCGGCGCTTGCGGCCCTCAACGCCATGTACGTTCCGGTCGCCACGGTCGAGAATCTCGACCTGCGGGATATCCAGGCGACCGGCCTGCCACCCGGTCTGCCGTTCGAAATCAACGGCGTGCGCGCCCTTCTGGTCGCGCGCGACCGCGATGTCATCCTGGTGCGCAGTGACGTCGTTGCCGCGGGCGCGGCGATGCCGGTCGGCTTTCCCTGCGTCCGCCCGTCGGGGGACGGCTGCAACTTCGAGACCGTTCTCGAAGCCGGCACTGCGACGGGAACGATTGCGCTGGAGCGCGGCTACGTCGCCGTCGACGTGACCGTCAATCGCCGGGACTACCGGTTCGTGACGACCCATCTCGCGGTCCGCACTCCCGATCCGGACGATCCGTCGTCGACCTACGTCCAGGCTGCCCAGGCGGCCGAGCTGATCGCAGCTCTGGCGGACACGCCGCGGGATCGGACCCTGATCATGGCGGGCGACATCAATTCGTCCCCGGACGGTCTCGGCGTCCCCGGCCCTCTGCCGCTTCCGCCGCCGTTCGATACCGGTATCGAGACGCCGTACACCCAGTTCCTTGCCGCCGGCTTCGTCGACATCTGGTCGCAGCGTGCAGTGCCCGCCGACGGTGCGACCTGCTGTCAGATGCCCGACCTGGCGAACGTGGCGAGCCTCCTCGACCGGCGCATCGACTTGATCTTCACGCGGGAGATGCCGGCCGAGGTGCGGCGCGTCGACGTTGTCGGCGATCGCCGCCGCGACAGGACACCGCTGCCGGGCCCGGCCCTGTGGCCGTCCGACCACGGTAGCGTTGTCGCCGATATCCTGTTCTGACACCGCGCTCGTTACGACACGGCGGTCGCGGACCTGATCGCTGACCTGCGTCGCGGCCGCCGGTGCACGGATCGTCTTGCTCCGGTGCTCGCAAGTGGAAAGTTGCGCTACTCCCGCGTGCCAAGCTCTTGTATGATGCGGGAAGTGAGGTTCAGGGGGTTGGGGCTGTTCTCGAATCGCCCGTCCGGTTTGATATGTCCGGTTGCCGACACGGCGACGGCCAGGAACCGCAGCAAGACGGTAGGATCGGATCGAGGGGCGGTGCAGTCATACAGCTGACCCGGGTTGTTGCGTGTTGATCGGACCGGTGGCGTCGCTGCGGCGGCGGCCGGGCCGAGGTAGCCGCCATTGCCGGGTGAGTCCGGCACGGGCATCGCCTGCGGAGTTCCGACCCCTTGTCGTCACGGGTATTCACACATGGGAGAGAGGCAATGACAAGACGATCAACGTTCAGGGCGGTGTTTGCGGGTCTGGCAATCGCGCTGGCACCCGTCCTCATGCAGCCCGCAGCAGCCGACGAGGAACACAAGACCTTCCGCTTTCCATACGACCTGACACCCGGCTACGACGAAGCCGGCAACGTCATGACGGGCGAACAGCTCGTCGCCAAGCTGACCGGCGGGCGCGACAGGGCCGGCAAGGGCCCCGACCTGCACAGCCAGAACATGCATCTAAAGGGCAGCTTCTTCCAGACCGCCGCCACCAACTCGGACATCAGCTTCTGGGGCAAGTACGCCTATGTCGGGAACTACAACGGCTTCCGGGTCTTCGACATCTCCGGCAAAGGCAACCCCAAGGAAATTGCGAACGTGGCCTGCCGGGGACCGCAGAACGACACCTCGGTGTGGGGCAACATCCTGATCCTCTCCGTCGACGCCGTCATGGCTGGCCCCGAATGCGGCGCCGCCCAGCTTCCCGTCAACCCGGTTCCGACCGAGGGTTGGGAAGGCATCCGCATCTTCGACGTCAGCAATCCGGCCGACCCGCAGTTCGTCAAGTCGGTCTATACGGATTGCGGATCGCACACCAACAACATCATCCCCGATCTCGCAAACAACCGACTGCTGGTCTACGTCCTGTCCTACGCGCTGCGTAGCGGGCCGACCTGCGGCGCGCCGGGTCAGCCGGGCTCTCCCGGCCACGGCCAGATCTCGATCGTCGAGGTGCCGCTGGACCGGCCGGAGGACGCCTCCGTGATCAATATCGTTCCCATCCCGGTAAATCAGACGTTTGACGATCTGGCGTTCATTCCGGGCATCAACGCGACGGACGGCTGCCATGACGTGCAGTTCTTCCTCGAGCTCGGCCTCGCCGCGGCGGCATGCCTCAGCGAGGGCCAGACCTGGGACATCAGCGATCCGGCCAACCCGGTGATCCTCGAACACTTCGACAACGATGACATCGAGATCTGGCACTCGGCGTCCTTCACATGGGACGGCCAGACCACGATTTTCGGTGACGAGACGATATTCGGAAGCTGCATCGCGCCGACCGACATGCACGGGCGCATTTGGTTCTACGAGACCGCCGCGATCACCGACGAGACGGACGGCGCGACGCCGGTTGGCTCGTTCCTGATCCCGCGGCAGGCGCAGGAGGTCGGAACCGATTCCGCCGGAAACCCGATATTCGAATATTGCGGCTCACACCTGTTCAATGTGCTGCCGCGGCGGGACGGGATGGATATCCTGGCCTCGTCCTGGTACGGCGGGGGCACCAGCGTTATCGACTTCACCGATCCGGCGAACGCGGTCGAGATCGCCTACTACGATGCGCAGGACCCGATCATCGCCGAGACCTGGTCGACGTACTGGTACAATGGCTTTATTTACGCCAACGACATCACGCGCGGCTTCGACGTTTTCAACCTGAGCGATTTTGCAGGAGCGAACACGGTTAAGTTCGACTATCTCAATCCGCAGGTGCAGGAAACCACGATTCCGTAGCACAGAACTCTCCGTCCGGCTGCCACCGTGCCTGTGGCCATAGCTGGACAACGCACCCGGCCGGGCCGTCCGACGAGGGCGTGCCCGGCCACTGTTGCGGCGACAACGTGTACCCTTCCAGGAACGGCGGACGACCCTTGCAGAGATGACCGAAATTTGATGCCACGGCAGTGTTCAATGGCCTTGCGCCGGGCCACTTGTAACAACATTATGGAAAACCGTGACGGGCATTACAGGTCTGCTGGGGAGATTTGTCGTTGATCGTGCGTTCGCCTGCGCTGGCATGTGCCGTAATTGGGCTGATCGGCGTGGTTCTGCAGGGTTGGGCCGTGGCCGGCGCCGAGACATTGCGCGCGCAGGCGACGGTCGACCGATTCTACCAGTGGCGGAACGGAGCGCTGGCCTGGACCGGGCCCGCCAACGCCCCCGCCTGGGGTGATCTCCTCACCGCCATCAGGACGGCCGAGTTGCACGGGCTGGACCCGGCCGACTACCGCCTCGCCGAGCTGAGCACAGAGTCGCCGGCGGTCGCCGATGCGCGCCTCGACCGTATCGCCACCGACGCATATCTGACCCTGGCCGCCCACCTCCTGTCGGGTCGCCTCGATCCGGTCAGCATCGAGCCGAACTGGACGGCAACCCCGCGCGGGCGCGATCTTGCCGCCTACCTGGAGAGCGCGCTCGCCAATGGTGCCGTTGCCGAGAGTCTCGATGCGCTGGCGCCGTCGCAGCGCGGCTACCGCGACCTGCGACGGGCGCTGGCGCGCTATCGCGTGATCGCCGAAAAGGACGGCTGGCCGTCGATCGACGGCGGACCGACGCTGCGGGCGGGCGATCGCGGGCGGCGCGTTGCGCAGCTGCGAAAACGGCTTGCTGCGACCGGCGACATCGCGGGCGCGTCCGCCGACCCCACGCTGTTCGACGACGCGCTGGCCGAGGCCGTGCGGCGTTTCCAGAAGCGCACGAACCTCGAGCCCGACGGCGCCGTCGGTGCCAGGACCCTGGCCCAGCTCAACACCCGCGTCGAGGAGCGGATCGCGCAGATCCGCGCCAATATGGAGCGCTGGCGCTGGCTGCCCGACGACCTCGGGCGGCGCCATGTCCGCGTCAACATCGCCGACTTCCGGCTCGAGGCGCATGCCAACGGGCAGGTGGAGCGCACGCACGAGATCATCGTCGGCCGGCTCTATCGCAAGACCCCGATCTTCACCGGCACCATGACCTACCTCGTGTTCAACCCGTGGTGGGAGACGCCGCCGAACCTGGCGGTCAAGGACAAGCTGCCGGTATTCCGCCGCGACCCGCAGGCGGTCCAAACGCTCGGCTTCCAGGTGGTAGACCGCAACGGCGAGTTGGTCGACGCGAAGACGATCGACTGGAACGCGGTGCCAGAGCGCGCGTTCCCCTACCGCATCCGCCAGGCGCCGGGGCCGAACAACGCGCTTGGGGACGTCAAGTTCATGTTCCCCAACCGCCACAACGTCTACCTGCACGACACGCCGACACGCGGGCTGTTCGCGCGCACCCGCCGCGACTTCTCGTCGGGGTGCGTGCGCGTGCGCGATGCCCTCGACTTCGCCGACTGGGTCCTGGCGGAGACACCCGGCTGGGATCCCGCTCGCATCCGCGCGCTTGCCGCCGGCGACGACGAGACGCTGGTGCGGCTTGCGCATTCGATCCCGGTACACATCCTGTACTGGACGGTGGTCTCCGACGGCGCCGACACGGTTCGCTTCGTCGACGACATCTACGACCGGGACTCGCGGCTGATCGCCGCGCTCGATCGGTAGTGCCGAACACAGGGCCGTCGCTCAGTATCCTGCCGCGGCAGGGCGGTCGGGGCGGGCGATCAGCCAGACGGTAATGGCGACGAGGGATCCGACCGGACACACGATAATCCATGGTCCCCACGTGGTGAACGACACGAGCGCGCCAAACAGCGACTGTTCCACCTCGGCGCCGAGGAGCAGCCCGACCATGACGAGGACCAGGTACAGCACGACCCCGCCGAGCGCGAATCCGGCGATCGCGTTGACCCAGGCCGCGGTCAGGCCGCGCGCCCGCAGCCAGGCGAATGCCGGCACGCCGAGCAGGCAGGCGCCGGCATAGCCGAAGACGAAACTCAGCCACGAGATCTGCACGATCGCCCCGCTCTGGCCCCCGGTGAGCCAGAGCGCCGCCGCGAACGCCATCGGCACCCACAGCGGCGCCACCATGAAGCCAAGGACCGTCCGTTTCATGGCGCAAGGATAGCACGAACCAGGGTCGGCGAGGGATAGCGGAGGCGCGGCGGGCGGGGCGTCCGCTTGATCGTATGTGTCGTCGGGCTAGCTCTATCGTCGGGCGACGCACCTAGGTGCACGCATGAAATCGTCGGGGCCGGGGGAGGAAATCAACGGAATATGCCGGTGACATGGCCACGATTCAGCGGCGCCTGGCGGAATGCACCGATATGGCGGCGCGACGACTTGCCGTGCTCGACGCCCTTCAGCCCGTGCCCGGCTGGCAGGTCCTCGCAGTCGGGTGCGGTGGCGGCTTCTGCACCCGTGAGATCGCCCTCGCCGTCGCCGACGGCGGCACCGCAACCGGCATCGACATCAGCGCAGACCAGATCGCCGCCACGGATGCGCACAACCGGGACCTCGACAACGTCGCGTTCCGGGTCGGTGACGTACGCGCCCTCGGCGCACCGGACCGGCATTTCGATGCGGTCGTTTCCGTGCAGGTCCTGGAATATGTGGACGACCGGTCATCGGCATTGGGCGAGCTCCACCGTGTCCTCAAACCCGGCGGCCGGTTCGTCAATCTTGCGACCAACTGGCATTCGGTGTTCTGGAGCGGCACCGATGCCGAGCTCACGTCGCGCGTGCTGGCGGCCTGGGACGCCCACGCCATGATGCCGAACCTGCCGGTCGTCCTGCCGAACGAACTGCGGGGCACCGGCTTCAACGACGTCCGTCAAGCCGGCGCGCCGATCGTCAACTGCGCCACGCGAGCCGCCTGAGGCGGCGCCGCAAACCCGCGTCTCGGCGATGCACGGAGCCGCCGCCGGCCCGTCAACGCCGACCGCTCAGCCGGCCGGCGGGTTTCGTTCGAACTGTTGCGCCCGGCTGTCGATGCCGACCCACGGCTGCGCATGGCTGCACCACAGGTGCATCTGCGGCTGCAGCCAGGCGGCATCGTCCAGCGTTCCGGCCTTCACGAAATCCAGGCCCGGCATGGCCTTGACGTCGGAATAGATGGGCGACCCGCAGCTCCGGCAGAAATGGCGGATGACGGGCTGCCCGCTGTCGCCGACGTCCTCGAAGGCGGCAAGGCTCTCCCCCTCGATCTTCAGGCTGCCCTTCGGCACCCCCACGAGGATCGAGAAGGACGTTCCGGTCTGCCGCTGGCAGTGCTTGCAATGGCAGACCGCGGTCAGTGCAGGCGCCGCGTCGCTGACATAGCGGACGCTGCCGCACAGGCATCCTCCAACCACGTTTGACATCTCCCTGCTCCTGTTCCGGTCGATGATCGTCGGTTGTGCCGAGGTATCCCGGATGGTTCTCCGCCTGCCCTCGGCTGCCTCAATGATAGCATGAA
>CAYFYY010000031.1:0-46910 GCA_964347475.1 uncultured Flavobacteriales bacterium | reverse complement strand
CGGCAGCGCCACGATTATTATCCGCGCAGATCGGCTTTGTCTACCTGCTGGCGGCTGTGCCGCGTGCCTGCAACCCGGCGTCCGGGCTATGGACAAAGAGGCTGCCAGCCGTCCGGGCCGAATGCCTCGAGCGGGCGAAAGCGAATCTTGTACGCCATTTTCGGACTGTCCGCGATCCAGAAGCCGAGATAGACATGGGCAAGGCCACGGCGCCGTGCCTCTTCGATGAGCCAGAGCACCATATAGCTGCCGGGGCTGCGTCGCTGCAGGTCCGGATCGAAGAAGCTGTACACGGCGGACAGGCCATCCGGCAGCATGTCGATCAGGCAGGCGGCCCGCAGCACCCCGTCCTCGCGGAACTCGATGATCCGGGTGTCGACACAGCTGGTCAGCACCATGGCCGCGTAGTCGCCGCGGTTCATCGTCGCCATGTCGCCGTCGCCATGGCGCGACCGCATGTAGCGCCGGAACAGGCGGTATTGTTCATCGTCGATCGTCAGCGCCACATCTTCCGCGCAAAGCGACCGGTTGGCGTTCCAGATGCGCCGCCATGCGCGGCCCCACTCGAAGCGGTCGACCGGAACGCGCACGGGGACGCACGCGCTGCAGCCCGGGCAGGCGGGCCGGTACGTGATGTAGTGGGAGCGCCGGAACCCGGCCGCCGACAGGCGACGAAAGACCTCGTGGCTGGTCGGCTCCGTCAGCTCGGTATAGACCTGTCGCTCCACGCGCCCGGGCAGGTACGGGCACGGCATGCCGGTGGAGTGCCTGAAGCGGACGATCCCGGTCACCAGGGAAGCGGCGCGGCGTTGGTTGCTCATGCTCCGATTATCGCCAGACCGGCGGGCCTGGCAACCCGTCATCACACCGTCTGTTCGGAGATATTCACCACGGTGACCGTCCCGGAAAGATAGTCGTGCAGGCAACGCCCGCGCTCGTTGAAGAACGCCACCACCAGGAGCAGGCCGGTCAGGGCCATGCTGGCATAGAACAGCAGGGTCAGCAGCGCCGCCTGCCCGTAATCCGGTGCGCCGCCGTCGAGGCGGCGGACGTGGATGCCGAGCATGCGCATGCCGAGCGTGGCCGAATCGCGGCCGCCGACCAAGAGCGTATGATAGGCAAGCGGTATGAGCGGAGTCAGGATGGCGGCGACACCACCCAGGAGGCCCAGCGTCAACACCACAAGCAGCCACAAGAAGCCGGTAACACCGAGGAGGATCGCCATGTCGATCAGGTAGGCCAGGACGCGCTTGAGAATGATGCCCTCGAACAGCTCCGCCTGGCTCAACGGGTCGGGCGGCTGCGCCCACGAAAACGGGCTGGCCGGCTGGTCCGGCAGGGAGTCGGGCGCCATGTCTGCCCCCTTACGGTGTTGCCATGATCCTTCATATTTTGGGCGTCGTCGCGGTCAGCGCAAGCGTTTCGGACCCCTGGCGGCCTCAGTCGGGTGCCGTCGCCTCGCTGGTCCACAGCTTCCAGGCGAACCCGACGCCCGCCTTGACCCCCGTGTCCGATCGAAACAGCGGGCTGTCGCGGTTGGTGGCGCCCCCGTAATAGCTGACCTCCGTGCCGACAAGGAGGTTGAACCGCGGCGACACGCGGTAGGTCAGGCTGAACGCGAGGTCGCTGCCGAGGTAACCGCCGTCGGCCCGGCTGGCCGGCCGCTCCGGCGTTGCGAACTGCGGCGGCACCTCGTAGAAGTAATCCATCAGTCGCTCGCTCGCGAACGACGGGCCGATGCTGGCCGTTGCCGACAGGTCGTCCGAGCCGAACAGCCCCTCGTGGTGGTAGGACAGGCGCGGCTGGAAGACGACGCCGCGATCCCTCAGGTTCGAGAAATCGGTCGAAAACACGAAGCGGACCGGCAGCTTGAGCGACACCGAATTGTCCTCTCTGTGTCCCGCGAGAAGGAGTTCCACCTGCGGGCCGACCTCGAACAGCGCATCGAGATCGGGCATGCCGGCGCGGGCCGTGTTGTCGTTCGAGCTCGCGGGCAGGGAGCCGCGGACGCTGGCGGTGACGTGGACCCTCGCCGTCCGGAACAGGCGGCCGGTGACGAGGCCGTCCTCGCCGAGTCGCAGGCGCTGGCCCCGATATTTCAGGTAGGGCACCCCGGCGATCGCCGCGTTGCCTTCATCCGCTGCCGGATAGTGGGGCGTCCAGCCGCCGCCGGCGGCGATGCCAGCCTCCCATTTCGGCAGCTCCTCAGCGGTCGCGGCGGGAAGCGCCCAGACCACGGCGGCCAGGGCCGAGAGGCCAAGCGTCGATATGTTGGCAATGCGGCGGGCAAGATCTGCCACCGGCGGGCGGGGCTGCCCGAGCGCGTTGCTGGCGTCCCGGACCATGCTAGTCGCGCGCAGGAATGAGTACGAGACGCTCATGGTCGGCGGCGGCGAGCTCCTCGCGGCTTCCCGTAATGCGGATGTAGGTGCCGTTCCGCCACGCTGCCAGGAGGTCGCGATAGTGCGGTGAAAACGGATTTCCCGACTGGCCGCCCGCGATCATGTAGCGGCTGGCAGCGAGATCGCCGAGGTCGTACACCGCCCGGTAGCCGGCGCCGTGGACGCTGGTGTACGGCTCCGCCGAGTCGCCCCCGGCCAGTGCGCCGGTGTTGACCGTATCGTCGCTGCCGTCCGACGGGACCGAGAGCTCGGCGAGCCACGACAACACCGGCACGTCTCCCAGGACGCGATGCCGGAACACCGCCCGGTGCAGGTCGCCCCACCGCCAGCCGGCCATGTCGCGGCCGAGCCGCGAGGCGATGCTTGCGAGTGCCCGGTCCAGGGCGTCGCGCAGGACCGGCCCGCAATCCTGCGCCACGCCGGACCGCCGCGCATCGCCGCACCAATGGCTGTTGTACGCCAGTACCGCGGCGACGAAGCGGGGCCGATTGCGCCAGTATTGTGGAAAGTAAGGCCCCAACTCGTCCGCCGCCATGCCGCGTGTGGTTTCGCGCAGCCATGCCGCGAAAATCAGCGGCTCGGGCCGGTCGCGCCGCATCCGCAGATCCCAGCCCCGCAGCATCGCCGCGGCGCGCGCGGCCACGCCGTCGACGGGGTCGACTCCGTCCAGCATGAGCGGCAGCAGCTCGCGCGCGGCGTCGGACAACACGTCACTTTGCAGGGCCTGCATGTCGTCCAGCGAGTGTTGCGGCCGCGCCGCCAGCACCTCGGCGATGCGACGCGCCCGATACGGATCTTCCCAGTCGCGCGCGATGAACCACGGATAATCCTTTCCCGTCAGACGGTTGTTCGCATTGAACAAATATCCGGCCTTCGGGTTGAGGATGCGCGGCCGCTGGTCTCGCGGGATGACCCCGATCCAATCCTGCCGGCCGCCGGCGCCGGCGGCCGGCAAGCTGCCGTCGCCCCGGCGGCGCACGGGGATGCGGCCCGGCGCGATCAACCCGATGGTGCCACGGATGTCGGCGAAGAAGACGTTGAGCGCCGGCGCCTCGAAATCCGCTGCGACCGCCGCGAAGGACTCGGCGTCGCGGGCCAACGGCATCGCTGCCAGGGCGTCCGCCGACGGATCTTCGACCGCTTCCGACTCGGACGCGAGGGCGATCACCGCGTTCATGCCGGCAACGGCATCCATATCGGTAAGGAAATCGGAGATGACCGGACCATGGCGCGTCGCCCGGACGGTGAAGACAACCGGCTCGGCGCCCTTCACCGGGATGGTCTCGTCCCGCGTCAGGAACGCCTGCGATCCGCCGGGAGTCAGATAGCGCCCGGGGTCTTCCGGATCGACCGTCTCGATGAACAGGTCCTGGGTGTCGGCGTTGGTGCTGGTCATGCCCCAGGCGACCGACCCGTTGTGTCCGAGGAGGACGAACGGCACCCCGGGTGCGGTGGCCCCGGCCATCTCGATGTCGGGCGTGACGAGCCGTGCCAGGTACCACTGGTTGGGCGCCACCAGTTCCAGATGCGGATCGTTTGCCAGGATCGGTGACCCGGTGACGCTTCGCTCAGGGCCGATCGCCCAGGCGTTGGACGCGCCCCGCGACTCCGGCCAGCCGGCGGCCGGGCCGAGGGAGTCGGCCAGGCGCGCGAAGCCGGCCGACAACGAATCCGATACGCCGAGCGTTACGGGCGACTCGTCCGGGCCGACGGGCCACAAGTCGACGATCAGCGACTTGGGCAGTCGCGTCGCGAGGCGTGCCCGCAGGAGCTCGGTGGTCCAGTTGGTCGACAGCTGGTAAGACAGCAGCCGGCCCCAGACGAGACTGTCGGCGACCTGCCATGGTTCCGGCCGGTAGCGGAGCAGCATGAACTCGACGGGCAGGGCAGCGGCGCGATGCACCAGCCAGGCGTTGATCCCGGCGGCGTATGATTCGAGCGCTCGGCGGGTCTGCGGCGACAGCGAGGCGGCCTGCGCCACGGCAAGACGGTGCAGGCCCAGGGTGCGGAAGAACCGGTCGGTAACGAGCGCCTTCGGGCCGATCACCTCGGCCAGCCGTCCGGCTCCGAGCCGTCGGGTGAACTCCATCTGCCACATGCGGTCCTGGGCATGCGCGTAGCCGAGTGCGAACCAGGCATCGGGCAGCGAATTGGCGAAGATATGCGGCACGCCATTCACGTCGCGCAGGATTTCAGCGGAACCGGCAATGCCCGGCACCGCAACCTCGCCGCTGGTCTGCGGCAGCGTCTGCCAGGCACGGATCGCCACTGCGGCGAGGAGGAGGGCGATGGTCGCAAGCAGGACGGCGGCCGTCCGACGCGCCAGCCGCCGGTACCGTCTGATTCGACGCGCGCCGGTGTCGCTCATGCGGTATCACCGGGCATGCGAGCCATCGTTCCCGGGATTAAGCCTCGTCGCCGGAGATCTGGCGCAGCCGCCCTTCCTTGCGCTTGTCGCGGGACTTGATGCGGCGCTTGTTGAGGCCGTCCTTGCGCCGCATCTGGTAGGCCTTCTGTTGTTTGCTGAGCTTCTTCATGCCGGTCTCCTCATTGCGTGAACAACGCGGGGCGTCCAGGAGATAACCCGCAGTTGCCTGCGTCTGGCAAGTCTTAAAGGTCACGAAGATTTTAATCGAACGTTATCCCTTGTCTGCCAATATCGACTGGTGTAAATGGCCGCTCGCGGCTCCGATCGCGGAATCAGACCCAGTGGGTTGCGTGCTTCCGGCAGGGGTTCATCGGACCCGAATTGGCTGCACCCCTTGTATTCAGGATGTGTTGTCATGCGCCAGCCGCCTGACCCTCGAGTTGATCCGATCCGCCGCGACTCCGGCGGTGCGGGCGGACTCGCGCCGCGCGGACACGGCGCGTCCGCACGCTCGTATGCCGATGCCGACAGCATGGTCGCCGCGCTCCGGCCGAGCTACCCGGTCTATTGCCTGCGGCCGCATGTGCTGGCCGACAACGCGCACCGGTTTCTGACCGGATTCCCGGGTCTGGTCATGTATGCGGTGAAATGCAACCCGCACCCGATGGTGTTGCACCATCTTTACGAGGCCGGCATCCGTCATTTCGACACCGCGTCGCTGTCCGAGATCGCGGCGGTCCGCGAGGGTCTGCCGGAGGCCGAGGCCTATTTCATGCATCCGGTCAAGTCGCGCGCCGCGCTGCTGTCCGCATCGCAGGTCTATGACGTTCGGCATTACGTCATCGACCATGCTGACGAGCTGGCGAAGATCGTCGCGGCGACGCGCCGCACCGACCTCGATATCCTGGTGCGGCTGTCGACCCCTGGGGCCGACGTGCTGTTCGAGCTGTCGCGCAAGTTCGGCGCGTCGCCGAACGAGGCCGTGCGGCTGCTGCGCCTGGTGCACGAAGCCGGCCATCGCACCGGGCTCGCCTTCCATGTCGGCTCGCAATGCCGCGATCCGGGCGCATGGCGCAAGGCCATGGACAGCGCGGCCGACGTGATCCGCGCGGCCGACGTGCCGATCCGCTATCTCGATGTCGGCGGCGGATTCCCGGCGCATTACGCCAACTACGCGACACCGCCGCTGGAGGACTACTTCGCCGCGATCGAAGAGCGGTTGGCCGTAATGCCGCTGGGCGCCGATTGCGTCGTCATGTGCGAACCGGGCCGCGCGCTCGTCGCCAACGCCATTTCGCTGGTGGCCCAGGTCCATCTGCGCAAAGAGAACGCGCTGTACATCAACGACGGCATCTTCCACAGCCTGAACGAGCCGGCGGCCGTCGGCATCCGGTATCCCGCGCGGATGATCCGTCCCGACGGATCGGCCGCCATCCATCTCGTCGAGTTCACCGTCTACGGCCCGACCTGCGATTCGACGGACGTGATCCCGCACACGGTGGCCCTGCCGGCCGATATCGGCGAGGGCGACTGGATCGAGTTCGGCCAGATGGGCGCCTATTCGAACGCCATGTCGACCCACTTCAACGGGTTCCATCCGGAGACGTTCGTGACCGTCAACTCGCCGCCCTTCCTGCCAGCCCGCATCTGACGGGCGGTCACGCCGGGCGCCGGCGCAGCTTCCCGCACGTCATAGCGGGTGACATCGGCGGGCAGTCCCGCTACCGTCGACCGGTAAAGCCCCGGCCTGCCGGGCTGGCGGCCGAACGGCGGGCCCGATGCACACGGAGGAGGCGCCGGTCATGGACTCCCACGCGAAGGTGGCAATCATCGGCGGCGGCGTGGTCGGCTGTTCGATCCTTTTCCACCTCGCCAAGTTCGGCTGGAAGGACGTTGTGCTGTTCGAGCGCAACGAGCTGACCTCGGGCTCGAGCTGGCACGCCGCCGGGCAGATCCACACCATCAGCTCCGACCCCAACATCTCGCGGCTGCAGGGCTACACGATCAACCTGTACAAGGAGATCGAGGAGACCTCCGGGCAGTCGGTCGGCATGCACGCCACCGGCGGCTTCTATCTGGCGTCGACCGAGGACTGGTACGATTACCTCAAGCGCGAGCGCTCGAAGGCCCGTTACATGGGCCTCGACCAGGAGTTCATCTCGCTCGAGGAGCTGGCGCGCAGGCACCCGCTGATCGACCCGTCGCACTACATCGCCGCGCTGTGGGATCCGCTCGACGGCGACATCGACCCGTCCGGCGTGACCTACGCCTACGCCAAGTCGGCGCGGCACTACGGCGCCCGCTATCACACCCACACCGCGGTGCTGGAGACCAAACAGCGGCCGGACGGATCGTGGGACGTGGTCACCGACAAGGGCACGGTCAACGCCGAAATCGTGGTCAACGCCGGCGGCCTGTGGGCGCGCGAAGTCGGGCTCCTGGCCGGCCTGCACCTGCCGGTGCAGCCTATGGAGCATCAGTACCTGATCACCGAGACGATCCCCGAGATCGCCGGGCGCGGCCCCGATGAGCGGCTGCCTGCCGGCATCGACTACGAGGGCAACATGTACTTCCGGCAGGAGCGCGACGGCATGCTGCTCGGCACCTACGAGCCGCGCTCGACTCCGTGGCAGGTCGCCGGGACGCCGCTCGATTTCGGGCACGAGCTGCTGGCCCCCGACCTCGACCGCATCGGCGAGCGGCTGGAGCTGGGCTTCGCGCGCATCCCCGCGCTCGGCCGGGCGGGCGTCAAGGACGTCATCAACGGCCCGTTCACCTTCGGGCCCGACGGCAACCCGATGATCGGCCCGGTGCCGGGGATGCGGAACTATTGGGTCGCGGTCGGCGTCATGGCCGGCTTCTGCCAGGCCGGCGGCGTCGGCCTGTGCCTCGCCGAATGGATGATCGACGGCGAGCCCACGATCGACGTGTGGGCGATGGATATCGCCCGCTTCGGCGGCTACGCCTCGCCCGACTGGGGCACCGTAAAGTCGTCGGAGAATTATGAGCGGCGTTTCGTGATGACCTTCCCCAACGAGACGCTGCCGAAAGGCCGCCGCCAGAAGACGACGGCGCTGTACGACAGGCTGGTCGCGCGCGGCGCCGTGATGGGCGACAGCTTCGGGCTGGAGCACGTGCTGTGGTTCGCCGACGGACCGGAGGACGCGCACGAGGAGCCGACCTTCGGGCGCTCGCGGGCGCACGATTTCGTCGGTGCCGAGGTCGGGGCGGTGCGCGAGGCGGTCGGCGCGATCGAGATCGCAAACTATGCCAAGCACGAGGTGACCGGCCCCGGCGCGCGGGCCTGGCTCGATCGCATGCTGGCCGGCCGCATCCCGCGCCCGGGGCGGCTGGCGCTGACCCCGATGCTGACGCCTAAGGGCAAGCTCTACGGCGACCTGACCGTCGCCTGCCTCGGCGACGAGGAATTCCTGCTGATCGGCTCCGGCGCCGCGCAGGAGATGCACCGGCGCTGGTTCGAGTCGCACCTGCCGGACGAGGGCGTCGCCTACCGCAATTGCTCCGATGCGCTGCACGGCATGGCGATCGCCGGGCCGGAGTCGCGCGGGTTGCTGGGCCGCCTGTGCCGCGAGGACGTCTCGAACGCGGCGCTGAGATTCCGCGACATCCGGCGGACCTTCGTCGGCGGCGTGCCGGCGGTGCTCGCGCGCCTCTCGTTCTCGGGCGAGCTCGGCTACGAGATCTACTGCGCGCCGCAATTCCAGCTGAAGCTGTTCGAGCGCATCGAGGAGGCGGGCGCCGGTCTCGGGCTCAAGCTGTATGGCGCGCGGGCGCTGATGTCGCTGCGGCTGGAGAAGGCCTGGGGCGCCTGGACGCTCGACTACCGGCCCGATTTCACGGCGGCCGAGTCCGGACTCGATGCGTTCATCGACTGGGACACGGATTTCGTCGGCAAGGACGCGGCGTTGCGCGAACGCGACGGCGGCCCCGCCAGGCGGCTCGTCGTCATGACGGTGGACACGCCGGACATCGACGTTTCCGGCGACGAGGCGATCCTGCATGATGGCGCCTGCGTCGGCTACGTCACCTCCGGCGGTTACGCCCACTGGGTCGGACGGAGCGTCGCCTTGGGCTACGTGCCGCCGGCGCTTGCCGTCGACGGCACCCGGTTCGAGGTCGAGATCAGCGGCGAATTCCGCCCGGCGACGCTGTGCGCGGCGCCGCTGTACGACCCGGACGGTGCACGGATGCGGTCCTGATCACCGCCCGGCCGCGCCCCGCGAGCGGCGTTCCGGCAGCGTGTCGTAGACCAGCGCGGCGAGGACGACGGCGGCGCCCAGCATCGCCTGCGGCGTCGGCATCTCGCTGAGCACGGCCCACACGAGCAGCGGCCCGAGCACCGCCTCGGTCAGGCACAGCAGCCCGGCCTCGGCGGCCTGCAGCCAGCGCACGCCGCGGGTGAACAGCCAAGTGCCGAGCGCCATCGAGAACAGCCCGATCAGCATCAGGTAGGGGACGTCCCGGTCGGCCACCTCGAACGGCTCGGTGAGCAGCAGCATGAAGCCGGCGATGAGGATGCCGGCCATGGCGTTCGACGGCATCATGTCGACCGGCATGCCGTCGCGCCGCGGCGCGCTGCGCAGGGCGACGATGTTGACGGCGAAGAAGAACCCGGTCGACAGCGCGAAGAGATCGCCCCAGAGCTGCCCGACCTTCAGCGAATCGGAGACCATGGTGGCGACGCCGCCGAACGCCAGCAGGGTTGCGACCAGGGTGCGGCGGCGCACCCGCTCGCCGAGCACGATGCGGCCGAGCAGGGCCGAGAACAGCGGCGCCGTCGCCATCAGCACGTAGGTGTTGGCGACCGTCGTGCGGTTCAGCGCGAAGATGTAGCCGCTGTAGGCAAAGGCGAGGCTGGCCGCGGCGACCAGCCCGGGTCGGCCGGTATCCAGGATCGCCCGCAGGAAGCGCCCGCGATGCGCCCAGCCGAGCCAGACGGCCAGGGCGATGGCCATCAGCCCGCCGCTCCAGAACAGGATCTGCCAGTCGTCGGCCGTGACCAGCCGGACCCACAGCCCCTCGGTGCTCCAGCACAGGGTCGCCGCCAGCACCAGCAGGATTCCCCGCGGTCTTTCGTTCATCCTCGACGCTTTCGAATCGGCCATGGGCGGGAATTGCCGCATGGATTCCTGATACCGCTGCAGCGTAGTATGTCCGCGTCGACATGACACGGGGAATCGATGCATGCCGATGGCGAAACACAGCGTTCTCGGCCTCGACTCGCAAGGCTTCCATGCGATCGCCTACACCGAATGGGGCGCACGCAAGCGCCGCGTGCTGGTGTGCGTGCACGGCATGACGCGAAACGGCCGTGACTTCGACGCGCTGGCCGCGGCGCTGGCGGACCGCTGGCGCGTCGTCTGCCCGGACGTCGCCGGACGGGGCAAGAGCGACTGGCTGGCGGATTACCGGGACTACGGCTACCCGCAATACCTGGCCGACATGACGGCGCTGATCGCGCGGCTCGACATCGACAGCGTCGACTGGGTCGGCACCTCGATGGGCGGGCTGATCGGCATGATGCTGGCGGCGCGGCCCAACTCGCCGATCCGCCGCCTCGTGATCAACGACATCGGCCCGTTCATCCCCAAGGCGTTCCTTCAGCGGCTGCGCGAATATGTCGGCACCGATCCGCGCTTTCCCGACCGCAACGCGGTGGAGGCCTATCTGCGCCAGGTGCACGCGCCGTTCGGGCCCCTCGACGGCAGCCAGTGGCGGCACCTCGCCGAGCACAGCGCGCGGCCGCTCGAGGGCGGCGGTTACGGCCTCGCCTACGACCCGGCGATCGCGAAAGCGGCCTTCACGGGGGACGAACCAGAGGACGTTGCGATGTGGGAGATCTGGGACCGCGTCGCCTGCCCGGTTCTGGTGCTCCGCGGCGCCAAGTCGGATCTGTTGCTCCCGGAGACGGTGGAACAAATGCGACAACGCGGCCCCGGCTGCGACGTCGAGGAGATCGCCGGCTGCGGCCATGCCCCGGCGCTCATGGACAAGGCGCAGATGGCCGTCGTGAGGGACTGGCTTGCACGGTAGCGGGGACCAGGGGCTCGCCTTTCCCCCGTTCCGGCCGCGCCCGCCCTGGTGGGGCGGCGATCTGCAGACGCTGCGCAACAGCCTTGCACTGCGGCTCGGCGTCATGGATGCCGAGTTGCCGGGCACGCGGCTCGACCTGGACCCCGGCGACGGCAGCGGCGATAAGCTGATCGCGGTGCTGAACGAGGGCAGGGCAGGGGCGGCGCGGCCGCTCGTCGTCCTCGTGCACGGGCTGACCGGCTGCCATGCGTCCGGCTACATGATGGCGACGGCGCGGCACCTCATAAGCCGCGGCCATCCGGTTCTGCGGCTCAACCTGCGCGGGGCCGGGACGTCGGCGGCGACCTGCCGGCAGCGCTACCATGCCGGCCGCGGCGAAGACATCGCCGGGGCGCTCGCGTCGCTCGATCCGGTCCTGCTGCGCGAGGGCGTGGTGCTGGCCGGGTTCTCGCTCGGCGGCAACATCCTCTTGAACTTTCTGGCGAAGGAGGCATCGGGCCTGCCGGTGCGCGCCGCCGCCAGCGTCTCGGCGCCGATCGACCTCGCGGCCGCCTCAGGACGGATTCGGGCTTGGCGGAACCGGCCTTACGAGCGCTACCTCGTGCGTCGCATGAAGGCGGACTGGGCGGCGGCGGACATGACCGAGGAACAGCGCGCGGCGCTGGAGACGGTGGACAGCGTCTACGCCTTCGACGACCGCCTGGTGGCGCCGCAGAACGGCTTCGGCACCGCCGACCGCTACTACACCGACTGCGCGGCGCAGCGCGTCATGGGCGATATCCGCATCCCGACCCTGCTGATCCACGCCGCGAACGATCCGTGGATTCCGTCGGCGGCGTATCGCGCCTACGACTGGGCTGGCAATCCTGGGCTTACACCGCTGCTTGCGCCCGGCGGCGGCCATGTCGGCTTCCACCAGCCCGGAGACCCGCCGAACTGGCACGACGCCTGCCTTGCGCAATGGTTCGCCGCGCATTGACGGGCGTTCAGGTCCCGCGGTTAGGTCCGCTTACGGCCGTATTTGTGACCCGGAAAAGTCGACTTCTTGCGCCCGCTGATGACCCGGAGCGGGCACGCTGACTATTCATGCGCTTATTATTTCAGTCGCCGTTAGGCAATTGCGGAGCATGTTTTAGAAACCCGTCGCGATGCCATTTTCTATAATCACGGTCGGACGATTCGAATGATGGATCGATCGCAAGTGGGTTAGCAATGTACTCTTGCCCCACTGGCAGGTCCGGGTTTGCAACAAGGCCAATTTGCCGCCATCGCCCATTCGCATACTCGCAGAAATCTCCCCCATAGTCAGCGTCGCCAACCGTCTTGAGTTGAAGCAGTGGTCGTACTTGGCCAGAAGGAAAGACTATCAGCCCCGAATAAATGATTTCGTCTTCCACGGTAAAGTGTTCGGTTTCAATCACAAATCCCCAGTCTTCCATTCTGAACTGGAGCCAATCATTTTCATTGGATGGATAGAATCGCCAGTTCTTGCCTGCCTTAACGTCTGCCAACGGTATTTCCTTGATCTTCAAGTTGCCGACCTCATAGATGTCGACCGCGTTCTATCCAATATGCTCCGGAATCCGCGACCGAGCCAGATGCGATTCTACGATCGTGGCTATGAGGCGACGTTCCGTGGTACCGCAAACTGCGGAGGCTTTCCGCCCCCAAGCCGGATGCGGTGCCCACAGGTTTCGGGGTGAGTCGCTCGGGATCGTGCCGGCTCCTCCCTACTTCCCCGCCATCCTGCGCGCCATTTCGACGGCGAAGTACGTCAAAATCCCGTCGGCGCCGGCGCGCTTGAAGGCCATCAGGGCCTCGGGGATCACCTTGTCGCCGTCGAGCCAGCCGCGCTCGGCGGCGCCGGTCAGCATCGCGTACTCGCCACTCACCTGGTAGGCGAAGGTCGGCAGCGCGAAGGCATCCTTCACGCGCCGCACGATGTCGAGATACGGCATGCCGGGCTTGACCATGACCATGTCGGCGCCCTCGGCGATGTCCTTGGCGACCTCGCGCAGCGCCTCGTCGGAATTGGCCGGGTCCATCTGGTAGGTGCGCTTGTCGCCGGTGAGCGCCGCCTTGGAGCCGACGGCGTCGCGAAACGGCCCGTAGAAGCCGGAGGCGTATTTCGCCGCGTAGGCCATGATCCGCGTGTTGCGGTAGCCGGCCCTGTCGAGCGCCTTGCGGATCGCCCCGATGCGGCCGTCCATCATGTCCGACGGCGCGATGGTATCGCAGCCGGCCTGGGCCTGGACCAGCGCCTGTCGGCACAGGACCTCGACCGTCTCGTCGTTGAGGATCTCGCCGTCGCGCAGCAGCCCGTCATGGCCGTGCGTCGTGTACGGGTCGAGCGCGACGTCGCAGACCAGCACCATCTCGGGCAGCGAGGCACGGACGGCACGGATCGCCCGGCACATGAGATTGTCCGGGTTGCAGGCCTCAGCGCCGTCCTCGCTCTTGGCCTCCGGCGGCGTTGCCGGGAAGATCGCCAGCGCCGGGATGCCGAGCGCGAACGCCTCTTCCGCCGCGCCGACCAGCAAATCGACCGAGAGCCGCTCGACCCCCGGCATCGACGGCACCGCCTCGCGCGCGCCCTTGCCCTCGATGACGAAGACCGGCCAGATGAAGTCGGACGGGGTGAGCACGTTCTCGGCCACCATCCGGCGCACCGGATCGTGGGTGCGATTGCGCCGCATGCGGCTCGTGGGAAAGGACCCGAGGGTCGGATCGAAGGGGCCTGCGGTCATCGGATCTCCTCACTCGCATCTGCGCCGCGGGAGTTTAGGCGCTGGCGCGCAGCGGGGCAACGGCCGGGAGTGTCGCAGGCAACGGCCGAGGTCCGCCCGCGCGTGCCGGTCGCGGCCACCGGCGTCGGCGAAGTCTATTGACCCTCCGCGATTCCCTAAACTATCGTGTTAGTGCGGGGAAACGGCAGAAATCGCGACACGCGCAAGGGACGGAAACGGCGAAGCCCCGCGCCGGCAATCGGGTCAATCCGGCACCAGACCGGACGGAAACCCAGAGACCAGGAGAGGCACCAGATGAACATCCTTCGAACGCTTTGCGGCGGCGCCATCGCGGCCGCATCAATTCTGCTGCTGGCGGCGACCGGCGCGCAGGCCGCTGAACCCCTCAAGCTGCGGCTGTCGGTGGAGAGCACCCCCGGCGCCTCCACCCAGCACATGCTGGCGTCGTTCCGCGATGCGCTCAAGGCGGAGATGGGCGACGACGTGGCGATCGAGTATTTCGACAGCGGTACGCTGGGCGACGAGATCGTGCACATGCAGCAGGTCCGCACCGGCCAGCTCGACGTCATCCCGATCGGCTCCGATGCGGTCCAGCTCGACTCCAAGTTCGCCGTGTTCGACATCCCGTTCCTGTTCGCCAGCCGCGATCAGGTGGCGGCGGTGCTCGACGGGCCGATCGGCGCGGAGCTCGACAAATCGCTGCAGGAGAAAGCCGGCCTCAAGGTGCTCGGCTTCGGCGAGATCGGCTTCCGCCACATCACCAATAACGTGCGCCCGATCTACAAGCCCGAGGACCTCAAGGGCATCAAGCTGCGCACGCCGGGCAGCAAGACCCGCATCATGTCGTTCGAGATGCTCGGCGCGTCGCCGATCAAGATGAACATCGGCGAGATCTACCTGGCGCTGGAGCAGGGCGTGATCGACGGCCAGGAGAACCCGCTCGGCAACATCCGCAAGTGGTCGTGGTTCGAGGTCCAGAAATACATCTCGCTGTCGCGCCACGTCTACACGCCGATCACCTTCGTGATGAACCTGCAGCGCTACAACGGCCTGACGCCGGAGCAGCGGGCCAGGGTCGACGCGGCGGCCCGCGTCGCGGTGGCGAAAAGCCGCCAGTACGGGGCCGACAACGACGCCCGGCTCGAGCAGGAGATCCGGAAGCTGGCGCCGAACGTAGCGTTCAACGAAATCGACCAGGCCGCGTTCAAGGAGGCGGCGGGCCCGATCGCGAAGAAGATCGGCGAGATCGCGGGCACCGACTTCACCGCGAAATTCCTCGCGGCGGCAAGCCAGTAACCGCGGACGCCCGGCCGGCGGGGCGGACGCACCGGCGTCCGCCCCCGGCGGGTGCGAGGTGCGACCGCCCCGGCCGCGCCCGCCGCGCGGCGCGTCCCCCAGCAGCGGAACGAGCGGATGAGTGACCCCACGACGGCCACCGGGCCCGACCCGGCGCAAGCGGGCGACGACATCGCCGGCCACATCGAGGCGGCGACCCGCCGCATGGAGCTGCGTCACCCCGACGCGGGGCAGCCGCCCGCCGACCGCATCGTCAACCTGATCGTCGAGATCGTCGGGGTTTCGGTGCTGGTCGCCATCGTCGCCATTGTGTTCGCCAATGCCGTCTCGCGCTACGCCTTGAGCTACAGCTTCTCGTGGGCCGAGGAGATCGTGCAGATGGGGATGCCGTGGCTCGCGATGACCGGCGTGTTCCTGTCGGTCCGGCGCGGCACGATGATCCGCATCGACTTCTTCTTCGAGAAGATCCCGGCGCGCTGGCAGGGCGCGGTGGCCAAGCTCGGCTATGCGGTCAATGTCGGCGTGCTGCTGTTCATGGCCTGGGTCTCGCTCGATTTCGTGCGCCTGTTCGGCGGCGACGTCGCGCTCTACGTGCAGGTTCCGATGGGCTGGTCGACCTCGGCGCTGGTGTTCGGCTCGGCCGGCGCGGCGATGGCCTATCTCGCCGAGTTCTACAAGGAGTGGCGGTACCGCGACCGCAGTGCCGGCCACGGCGGGCTGCGGTCATGACGCCGCTGTGGGGCGCCGCCGTCTCGATCCTGCTGCTGTGCGGCCTCCTGATGCTGCGCGTGCCGATGCTCGTGTCGATCGCCGGCGCGGTGTTCCTCAACTTTTACTTCTCCGGCGCCTGGGCGCTCACCCTGCCGCAGACGATGATGTCGGGGCTCAGCCGGTTCGTGCTGATCGCGCTGCCGCTCTTCGTGCTGGCCGGCGGGCTGATGAACGCCGGCGGCATCTCCGGCCGGCTGTTCGAGTTCGCCCGCGCCATCGTCGGCGCGATGCGCGGCGGTCTGGCGCATGTGAACGTCGTCACCAGCATGTTCTTCGGCGGCATGATCGGCTCGTCCACCGCGGACCTCGCCGGCACCGGCTCGATCGTCATCCCGGCGATGAAGGCCAACAAGTATCCGGCCGACTTCGCCGCCGCGCTGACCGCGTCCTCGGCCGGCATCGGCCCGATGATCCCGCCGAGCTCGCCGATGATCCTCTATTCGGCGGTCACCGGCGTGTCGCTCGGCGCGCTGTTCCTCGCCGGGGTGATCCCGGGGCTCCTGCTCGGCCTCAGCCAGATGCTGATCGTCGCCTGGCTGGCGCGCCGGCGCGGCTGGCTGCCCTACGCGGCCTTCTCGCTTGACGAGGTGTGGCGCACCGGCAAGCGCGCCGTGCTGTCGTTCGGCCTGCCGCTGATCATCGTCGGCGGCCTTGCGGTCGGCGTGTTCACCCCGTCGGAGGCCGGCGCGTTCGCCGTGGCGTATGCGCTGGTTCTGGCCCTGTTCGTGCATCGGGTGCTGAATCTGAAGGAGCTGTACCGGGTGCTGGTCAACGCGGTCCAGCTGAGCGGCGAGCTGCTGATCATCGTCGGGCTGTCGTTCGCGCTCGGCGCCGGGCTGACCAACGCCCATGTTCCCGACTTCCTCGTTCGCCTGATCGACCACATCGTTATCGTCGACAGCTCGTATCTGCGCATCCTCGCGCTGGTCGCGCTCGCCATCCTCGCCGGCATGATCCTCGACCCGCTGATCCCGGTGCTGCTGCCGATCATCATGCCGACGCTGATCGCCTTCGACATCGACCTCGTGCATTTCGGGGTGCTGATGGTGATCGCCGTGGTCATCGGGCAGGTGACGCCGCCGATGGCGATCGCGCTGATCATCGCCGGGCGCATCGCCAATATCGACCAGATGCGCGTGTTGCGCGCCAACATGCCGTTCTTCTGGGGTATCATCGCCTTCCTGCTGGTGGCCATCGCGGTCCCGGGGCTGGCGACCTGGCTGCCGGACATGATGCGCAATTGAACATTCGCTAATTCGGACGGGAAAGGCGGGCAAGCGATGAACATCCGCGATCGCATCGGCGTCGACGTCGGCCGCAAGCTGTCGGTCGAGGACGCCGTCGAATGGGCCGTCGCCAACGAGGTCACCTATATCGACTGCCAGATCGACGTTGCGCCGAACGCGCTGGAGAGCTTCGATGAGGCGCGCTGCGCCCCGATCCGCGCACGCTGCGAGGCGGCCGGCATCCGGCTCGGCCTGCACACGCTGTCGGCGGTCAACGTCGCCGAGTTCTCGCCTTACCTAAGCGAGGCGGTCGACCGGTACCTTGAGGCCTATATCGACGCCTACGGGCGGCTCGGCGCGAGGTGGATCGTCGTCCACGCCGGCTATCATTTCTCCGACGACGTGAAGATGCGCATGGAGGTCGGGCTGGAGCGGCTCAAGCGCATTCTCGGCTACGCCGAGGAGAAGGGCGCGCGGATCCTGCTGGAGAACCTGAACTGGGAGCCGGAGCGCGCCGAGGTGCACTACCTTGCGCACAATCTCGAGGAGACGATGTACTATTTCGACCGACTCGCGTCGCCCAATCTCGGCTGGTCGTTCACGGTCAACCACGCGACCCTTGTGCCCGAGGGCATCGCCGGCTTCCTCGACGGCGGCCCGACGGAGCGGCTCGGCGAGGTGCGGCTGGCCGACAACAACGGCGAGTACGAGGTCCACATGCAGCCGGGCAAGGGCATCATCGACTGGACCGACATGTTCCGCCGCGTCGAGGCGACCGGGTTTTCGGGCCATTACATGAACGCCTTCGGCACCCTCGACGACATGCTGCGCGGCCGCGAGTTCGAGGTCGCGAAGTTCCCCGGCTGAGCCGGCGGGGGAGGGGCGGGGCGCAGGACCGCAATCCCCGATCCGTCGCGCGCCGCCGCTCTTCCGGCTCCGCACTGAGGGCATTGTCCGTCCGGATGGAATCGGTACCGGACGGCCGCGCAACCTCATACTTCGAGACGCCCCTTCGGGGCTCCTCAGCATGAGGCTCCATCACCCGTGCCCTCATGCTGAGGAGGCTGCGAAGCAGCCGTCTCGAAGTATGAGGGCGCTCGGCGTCGTGGCGGGAAAGTCTTCGACCTCTTCAAGCACTCATCGCCGCCCGAGCTGCCAGAATTCCGCGATGCGCCGCACGGCGCAAAGGTCGGCATTCTCGATGTAGTCCGCCGACACCCCGCAGGGTTCGGGATCGCCGTCCCGGTCGATCGGCATGCCATGCGGGAACCCTTCGATGGTCCAGGCCTCGACGCGCGCCTGCCCGGTCGCGTCCCGGTAGACGTCGCGGGTGGCGCGGCCGACCGTCTCGCGCGCGTCGGCCACCGCATCGATTCCGTGAACATCGGTCCACTGCTCGACCAGTTCGTCGAGGTTGCCCGGGTCCACCGTCTCGTCGCCGTCCCCCTGCCAGAGGGAGACCAGGGGCCAGGTCCCGGGTTCCGATGCCGCGACGGCGCGCACGAAGCCGCCCCACTCGGCGGCCGCGCGATCGGTCGTGCCGAAGCCGCGTATGCCGCAGGCATAGCTGGCATCCGCGCCATCGAAGGCGAAGGGGTTCAGGTTCAGCCAATACCAGGTCCAGTCGAAGGCTCCGGCGGGGCGATTACAGTCGAACGGTGTGCCGGCGATGATGGCGCCGCCGGCGAACCGGTCGGGATAGTTCGCCAGCAACACCGCGGTCATCGCCCCGCCGGCGGACAGGCCAAGCACGAAGACCCGGTCCCGATCGACGGCGTAGCGGTCGATCGCGCTGTCGATCATCGCCAGGATGGACTCGCTCTCGCCCCGGCCCGGGCGGTTGTCGTCCGGGTCGTACCAGCGGAAACAGCGCAGCGCCATGTTGTCCGGGCTCTGCTGCGGCAGGAGCAGCACGAAGGGCGTCTCCTCGGCGAGGGCCACGAGCCCGGTCTCATCGTCGATATCCGCCGCCCTCTGCCTGCAGCCGTGGAGCGCGACGACCAGCGGTAGGCCGGCCTCGAACTCCGCGGGCCGGTGCAAGAACTGCGCGAGCCCGCGCGGGTTCGCGCCGAACTCCGGCACGGGCTCGAGTGCCGGGGCCCGATCAGGCGAAAACAGCACGACCGGCAGCAGCACCCATGACAGGCGCCTGGACAGGAAGGTGGCGATCCAGCCGGGTTGACGCTGCTCCATCCGGTTTTTCCTCCGCAAATCCACCGAGCCGACGGGGGAGACGCCCCCCACGGGCGGCCCACCCTGGCTGTTAGTGCATGACCGGCCTCCGGTCCATCAGGAGGATGGCGCCCGATCGAGCCGGTAGACGACGCAGTCGTCCTTGCCGAACCGCCGCCGCTCCACCGCCTTGAAGCCGCAGCGCTCGTAGAAGCGGTGGGCGCGGGTGTTGCTGTCCAGCGGGTCGATCAGCACCGCGGTCACCTTGGGGTCCGCAAAGCAGCGGGCGAGGGCCTGGCGCATCATCTCGGTGCCGTGGCCGCGGCCGAGGTCGGCCGCCTCGCCGATCCAGATGTCGATGGCGCGCAAATTCGCCGGCACGTCGCCCCAGTACCGGGTCTCCTCGCGCTTGGGATCGATGATCTGCAGGAAGCCGATGGGCCTTCCGTCGATCTCCGCCATCAGCATCTCGCGCCGGTCGGGCCGGCGCGGCAGCTCGCGCGCCCAGTCCCAGGGCCCGTCGACGCCGGCGGCGGCGATGACGTGCGGCTGCCGGTCCCAATGCTCCAGCAGCGCGCGGTCGGACGGCTCGGCAAGGCGCAGGCGCATGACCGGAGATATGGGGCGCGGCCGCCGCAAGTCCACGCATTGCGCGACGAGCTGTCCGCGCTGTGCCGCCGACCGCGAAACAGGGCCCCGAAACCCGCGGAAAACCCTAACGCATGGGCTCGTTTCACGCATCGGGGCGCGGCGTTGGCCCGCCCTCGGCCAAGAGTGCTGGATAGATGGCCGCTCAAGGCTTATCGTGGCAGCGATTGCGCCGGCCGGCGCCGGACCGCACGGGACTCGACGATCCATGGATTTCCGCCTTTCCGAGGAACAGCAGGCCATCCGCGAGATGGCGCGCGACTTCGCCGTCCAGGAGATGGCGCCGCACGCCGCCGCGTGGGACGCGGACAGCGTCTTTCCCGTCGACACCCTGCGCAAGGCGGCAGCGCTGGGAATGGCGGGGATCCTGGTCGGCGAGGAACATGGCGGCGCGGCCCTCGGGCGCCGGGAATCGGCGCTGATCTTCGAAGAGCTGTCGGCCGGCTGCACCTCGACGGCGGCGTTTCTTTCGATCCACAACATGGTCGCCTGGATGATCGACCGCTACGGCGACGACGACCAGCGGGCCCGCTTCCTGCCGAAGATGATGACCATGGAGACGGTGGCGAGCTACTGCCTGACCGAGCCCGGCTCCGGCTCCGACGCGGCGGCGCTCAAGACCCGCGCGGCGCCCGACAACCAGGATTACACGCTGAACGGCTCCAAGGCCTTCATCTCCGGCGGCGGGGTCAGCGACCTCTATGCGGTGATGGCGCGCACCGGCGGCGACGGGCCGGGCGGGATCTCGTGTATTCTCGTGGAGAAGGGGGCGCCGGGCCTGTCCTTCGGCGCGCAGGAGAAGAAGATGGGCTGGCGTAGCCAGCCGACCGCGGCGGTGATCTTCGAGGACTGCAAGACCCCGCTCGCCAACCGCCTGGGCAATGAGGGCGAGGGTTTCCGGATCGCCATGGCCGGGCTCGACGGCGGCCGCATCAACATCGCCGCCTGCTCGATCGGCACCGCCCGGGCGGCGCTCGAGGCGGCCCGGGCCTATATGGGCGAGCGCAAGCAGTTCGGCCGCCGGCTCGCCGATTTCCAGGCGCTGCAGTTCCGCCTCGCCGACATGGCGACGGAGCTTGACGCGGCGCGCCTGATGACCTGGCGCGCCGCCGCCTCGCTCGACGAGGGCGACCCCGACGCCACCATGCACTGCGCCATGGCCAAGCGGTTCGCCACCGATGTCGGCTTCAAGGTGTGCAACGAGGCGCTGCAGCTGCATGGCGGCTACGGCTATCTCCAGGACTTCCCGCTGGAGCGGCACGTGCGCGACGTGCGGGTGCACCAGATCCTCGAGGGCACCAACGAGATCATGCGGCTGATCATCGCCCGCCGGCTGCTCGAGGCCTAGGCGCCATGGACGAGGTGCTGTTCGAAAGGCGCGGCGCGCTCGGCCTGATCACCCTGAACCGGCCGCAGGCGCTCAACGCGCTGACGCTGGACATGATCCATGCGATGACCGCCAGGCTCGAGGCCTGGGCGGACGACCCATCCGTCGCCACGGTGCTGATCCGCGGCGCGGGCGACAAGGCGTTCTGCGCCGGTGGCGACATCCGGGCGCTGGTGCAGCCCGACAACGAAGGTTACATCGCCGGCTTCTTTGCCGACGAATACCGCCTCAACCGGCTGATCTTCCGCTATCCCAAGCCCTATGTCGCGCTGATCGACGGCATCGCCATGGGCGGCGGCGTCGGCGTGTCGGTCAACGGGGCGCTGCGCATCGCCACCGAGGCGACGCTGTTCGCCATGCCGGAGACCGGCATTGGCATGTTCCCGGACGTCGGCGGTTCCTACTTCCTGCCGCGCTGCCCGGGCGAGATCGGGATGTATCTCGGCCTGAGCGGGGCGCGGCTGAAGGCCGCCGACTGCCTCTACGCCGGGATCGCCGACGTGCACGTCGGGGCGTCCAAGCACCCGGTGCTGGTCGAGCGGATGGCCGAGGGCGAGGCCGCCGACGCGGTGCTGCGCGACTTGGACGGGCCGGCCGGCGCGGCGCCGCTGGCCGCGGAGCGCGACGCGATCGACCGCTGCTTTGCCGGCGATTCGGCGGAGGAGATCGTCGTGGCGCTGGAGCAGGAGAGCGGCGCCTGGGCTGCCAAGACGCTGGCGGCGCTGGAAGGCAAGTCGCCGTTCGCGCTCAAGGTGGCGCTGCGGCAGCTGCGGCTGGGGCGGGCGCTGGAGTTCGAGGACTGCATGGCGATGGAGTACCGGCTCAGCCAGCGGGTCGTGCCGGCGCACGACTTCCGCGAGGGCGTGCGCGCCGCGGTGATCGACAAGGACCGGGCGCCGCGATGGCAACCGGCGACTCTGGCGGAGGTGGGCGAGGACATGGTCACGGCGTGCTTCGCGCCGCTCGGCGAGAGGGAGCTTCAATTCGCCCCAGCGCCGGCGCGTGAGCCGGCGGGGACGGACGACTGAACACGAAGGAGAGACACATGGCGACGATCGGTTTCATCGGGCTCGGCAACATGGGCGGGCCGATGGCGGCAAACCTCATCAAGGCCGGGCACACCGTGCGCGGCTTCGACTTGGTCGCGGAGTCGGTCAAGCGCGCCGTCGCCGCCGGGGTGACGGCGGCGGACAGCGCCGCGGCGGCGGCGAAAGGCGCCGAGATCGTGGTCACGATGCTGCCGGCCGGCCGCCATGTGCGCCAGGTGCTGGTGGACGACGGGGCGCTCGCGGCGGCGGAAATGGGCACCCTGTTCATCGAGTGCTCGACCGTCGACGTCGCCACCGCGCGCGACATGCACGCGGCGGCCGAAGAGGCTGGCATGGCGATGGTCGACGCACCGGTTTCGGGCGGCACCGCGGGGGCGGCGGCGGCGACCCTGACCTTCATGGTCGGCGGCAGCGACGAGGCCTTCGCGCGGGCCGAGCCGGTGTGCGCGACGATGGGCAAGGCGGTGATCCACGCCGGCGGGCCCGGCAACGGCCAGGCCGCCAAGATCTGCAACAACATGATCCTCGGGGTGACGATGATCGGCGTCTGCGAGGCCCTCGTGCTGGCCGAGGCGCTCGGGCTCGACCACCAGAAGCTGTATGACATCAGCTCCAAATCGTCGGGATCGTGCTGGTCGCTCAACACGTACTGCCCGGTGCCGGGCCCGGTGCCGGCCTCGCCGGCGAACAACGACTACAAGCCGGGATTCACGGCCGAGATGATGCTCAAGGACCTCAAGCTTGCGCAGGAGGCGGCCCAGGCCGGCGGCGCGGCGACGCCGATGGGGGCGGCGGCGGCGGCCCTGTACGGGCTGTTCGTCAACAGCGGACGGGCCAGGACCGACTTCTCCGGAATCATCAAGATGATTCGCGGCAATTAATCCGCTCAATTAAACGAATTTTAAGAAGTATAGCGCAGATTCGAGGCACGAACGGTCCCGTCGCCGGCGCGCGGGCGGGTGCTGAAATGAGTTTCGGATCAACAGCTTAATGCGGGTCTGCCGTGAAAGAGCAATATCTTGAATCCATCCACCTGATCGAGCGTCTTCACCGGCAGTTTCTAGAGGTCGTCAAGGGCGAGCTCGATCGCCTGGACGTCCAGGACGTGAACAACGTCCAGGCGGTGATCCTGTACAATATCGGCAAGGACGAGCTGACGGTCGGTGAGCTGACCAACCGCGGATATTACCTCGGCTCCAACGTTTCCTATAACGTCCGCAAGATGGTCGAAAACGGATACCTCATCCAGGAGCGCTCGACCCACGACCGGCGGTCCGTGCGTGTCCGGCTGTCCGAGAAGGGCATCCGCCTGCACGACGTGCTCGACGGAATGTTCGAGGCGCAGGCCGACAAGCTCGAGCGTGAGATCACCTCGGCCAACGATCTGGACGGCGCAAACACCCTGCTGCGCAGGCTGGAGCGCTTCTGGATCGCGGCGATGAATTTTCCCGTACGCGCTGCGTACTGAGAGGGGTCTACCGGGAAGGGCCGCTCCGGCAGGGGAGCGGCCTTTTTCGCGCGCACACCTCTTAAGTCCGGTCGGTCTCAGGTTCCCGTGAAGGCCTGCAGCCCGGTCTGGGCGCGACCCAGGATCAGCGCATGGATGTCGTGCGTGCCCTCGTAGGTGTTGACCGCCTCGAGGTTCATGACGTGGCGGATGACGTGGAACTCGTCGGCAATGCCGTTTCCGCCGTGCATGTCGCGCGCCATGCGCGCGATGTCCAGCGCCTTGCCGCAGTTGTTGCGCTTGAGCATCGAGATCATCTCCGGCGTCGCCACGCCCTCGTCGGCGAGCCGGCCGAGCCGCAGGCACGCCTGCAGGCCCAGCGCGATTTCCGTCTGCATGTCGGCCAGCTTCTTCTGGATGAGCTGGTTGGCGGCCAGCGGGCGCCCGAACTGCTTGCGGTCCATCGTGTAGCTGCGGGCCGCATGCCAGCAGAACTCGGCCGCGCCCATGGCGCCCCAGGCGATACCGAAGCGCGCCTTGTTGAGGCAGCCGAACGGACCCTTCAGGCCTTCCGCGCCCGGCAGCAAATTGTCCTCCGGCACGAACACCTCGTCCATCACGATCTCGCCGGTGATCGATGCGCGCAGCGCGAACTTGCCCTCGATCTTGGGCGCCGACAGGCCTTTCATACCCTGCTCGAGAATGAAGCCGCGAATCACGCCGTCCTCGGTCTTGGCCCAAACGACGAAGATATCCGCGACCGGCGAGTTGGTGATCCACATCTTGTTTCCCGTCAGCACGTAGCCGCCCTTCGTCTTGACGGCACGGGACTTCATGCCGCCCGGGTCCGAGCCATGGTCGGGCTCGGTCAGCCCGAAACAACCGACGATCTCGCCGCTCGCCAGCCTCGGCAGGTAGGCCTTGCGCTGGGCCTCGGTGCCATAGGCGTGGATCGGATGCATGACCAGGCTGGATTGCACGCTGAGGGTTGAGCGGTAGCTTGAATCGACGGTCTCGATTTCGCGCGCCACCAGGCCGTAGCAGACATTGTTGAGGCCGGCGCAGCCGTATTCCTCGGGCAGGGTGCAGCCGAGCAGACCAAGCTCGCCCATCTCGTTGAGCACCGAGCGGTCGAACGTCTCATGGCGATTGGCTTCCAGGATGCGCGGCATGAGCCTGTCCTGCGCGTAGTCGCGGGCGGTATCCCGGACCATGCGCTCCTCCTCGGTCAGCTGCGCCTCGAGACGAAGCGGATCCTCCCAGGAGAATACGGCCGCGCCGGCGGCATCGGGTGCGGACGGGTCGGGACTGGCTGTCTGCGGCGCGCTCATCGTGCTACTCCGGTTCAAGACTGTCGAGGGAATACGAGCCGCCGATGTATAGCGGATTCAAATTCGCGGTGCAGCAATACTTTACGCAGAAACGGAAAAGGGCCGGATCGCGGAGCCGGCCCCTGTTGGTGCCACCGGTCCCGAAATCGGGACGCGGCGCGTCATCCGCGGTCATCACCTGCCTTTGGGCGGGATCACCTTTGTCTTGCGGCCAAGGCCGATCTTCTTTGCGAAGTCAGACCGCTCTTTGGCGTAGGCCGGGGCGACCATCGGATAGTCGACCGGCAGGTTCCACTTCGCCCGGTACTCCTCCGGCGTCATATCGTAGGTTGAGCGCAGGTGACGCTTGAGCATCTTCAGCTTCTTGCCGTCTTCCAGGCAGATGATATGATCCCGCGTGACCGATTTGCGGATCGGCACAGCCGGGACGGGGGGCGGCGTCCGGCCGCCGTTTTCACCCAGATCCTTCAGCGACCCGAACACCGTGCTGATAACGTCGCCGACCTGGCCTGCCGGCAACGCGTTGTTTCCGACATAGGCCGCCACCACATCGGCCGTCATTCGGAGAATATCGCCGCGCGCGGCGGCACTAAGAGAATTTTGCGACATGTTTCCCGATCCAAGGTAATTTTGTTTGTATAATTAATACTAATTTTAAGTACTTTAGTCAACTAAACTCTGAAAAATATTAACTATATTTATTAACGTTTACATTTTTCGCATATTTGAATCAGAAATATTAACCATAATGTTGCGATATATTGTTATTATTGGACGATTCACTGCCAAATGCGGTAGTGGCAACGCGATTCGTCCGGCCTCGTCAGTGAATGGCAGGGCCGTTGGGCGGCTTGCGACAATCCGCGCCCGCGCACCACGCATTTCCGTTGGTCGCAGGCTGGCATGGCCCCGCGACATATGGTATGCGTGTCAGTTCGAGTTACACGTGGTTGTGGCGCTCGGCGGCGTTAACGAGAAACGGACAGCAGGCGAAGCAGAACATCCATGTCGCGCGAAGCCATTGCGATCGCTTCGGATCACGCGGGGTTCGAGGTCAAGGAGGAAATCAAGAAACTCCTCGCCGAATCCGGCTACGATATCATCGATCTTGGCACGGACGGGCCGGAGTCGGTCGATTATCCGGATTTTGCCGATGCGATCGCGGAAGCCTTGGGCGATGGGCGGGCGGCGCGAGGCGTGCTGATCTGCGGCACCGGGATCGGCATATCGATTGCGGCGAACCGGCATCGTCACATCCGCGCCGCGCGCTGCTGCGATGCCACCGATGCCCGGCTGGCACGGGAACACAACGACGCCAATGTGCTGGTGCTGGGCTCGCGAACCAGCGGCTCCGAGACAGCGCGGGATTGCGTTCACATGTTTCTCGAAACGGCCTTTGCCGGCGGGCGGCATCAGCGCCGTGTCGACAAGATATCCTAGGGGCGCAGCGGCGCCGGGCAAGCGTCACGGAGAGTTGGCAGACCACGAATTTCGAAGGGGAATGTTCCGGGTTATGAATGAAATAACGGCAGTCGCTGCAGGCACCGACCTGGCGAGTTTCTTCGGTGAGGATCTTGCGGACCGTGATCCCGAAGTCTTCGGGGCGATCAGCAGTGAGTTGACGCGCCAGCAGGATCAGATCGAGCTCATCGCCTCGGAGAACATCGTCAGCAAGGCCGTGCTGCAGGCGACCGGCTCGGTGCTGACCAACAAATATGCCGAAGGCTATCCGGGGCGACGGTACTATGGCGGCTGTGAGTATGTCGACGTCGCGGAACGCCTGGCGATCGAGCGCGCCAAGCAGCTGTTCGACTGCTCTTACGCAAACGTGCAGCCTCATTCCGGGTGCCAGGCGAACGGCGCCGTGATGATGGCCCTGGTGCGACCGGGCGACACCATCATGGGACTTTCGCTCGCCGCCGGCGGTCATCTGACGCATGGCGCACCGCCGGCGTTATCGGGGAAATGGTTCAACGCCGTGCAGTACGGGGTGCGCGAGGATGATGCGCTTATCGATTTCGTCGAGGTCGAGCGTCTGGCGCAGCAGCACAAACCGAGGCTGATCATCGCCGGCGGGTCTGCCTATCCGCGGGTCATCGATTTCGGGCGGTTCCGCGAAATCGCGGATTCTGTAAATGCGTATCTCCTTGTCGACATGGCGCACTTCGCCGGGCTCGTCGCGGCCGGGGTGCATCCGAGCCCGCTGCCGCATGCGCATGTGGTCACGACCACCACCCATAAGACGCTGCGCGGTCCGCGCGGCGGCATGATCCTCTCCAACGACGAAGCTCTCGGCAAGAAGATCAATTCCGCGGTGTTCCCGGGATTGCAGGGCGGCCCGTTGATGCATGTCATAGCCGGCAAGGCGGTGGCCTTCGGCGAGGCGCTGAAACCGGAATTCAAGGCCTATTCGCAGGCGGTGGCGGACAACGCCCGGGTGCTGGCCGAGACCCTTGCCAAAGGCGGTCTGAAGATTGTTTCCGGCGGGACGGACACCCATCTCATGCTGGTTGACCTGCGGCCGAAGGGGCTGACCGGGAGCATCTCGGAGGAGAGCCTCGAGCGGGCCTGCATGACCTGCAACAAGAACTGCGTGCCCTTCGATCCCGAAAAACCGACCGTCACGTCGGGGGTTCGGCTTGGCACGCCGGCGGCGACGACTCGCGGGTTCGGTGCTGCCGAATTCCGCCAGGTCGGTGAGATGATTGTCGAGACGCTGGATGGCCTGGCAGCTCACCGCGATGACAACAGCGCTGTTGAAATGGGGGTTCGGGCACGTGTCGGCGAGTTGTGCCGACGCTTTCCGATCTATGCGGGAATGAATTGACACTGAGCGGAGGGCAAACGGATGCGGTGCCCGTTTTGCGGTCACGACGATACCCAGGTGAAGGACTCGCGCCCGACCGAGGACAATTCTGCGATTCGACGACGCCGGTTCTGCACCGGCTGCGGCGCGCGGTTTACGACCTTCGAGCGGGTCCAGCTGCGCGAACTGACCGTCCTGAAGAAGAACGGCCATCGTGAGGTTTTCGATCGCGACAAGCTCAGCCGTTCGATGATGATCGCCCTTCGCAAGCGGCCGGTCGACCCGGACCGCGTCGACCGCGTCATCAATGGCATCGTGCGTCGGCTCGAAAGCGCCGGAGAAAGCGAAATTCGCGGCGAAGTCATCGGCGAGCTCGTGATGGAGGCGCTGTCCGCGTTGGATAAGGTTGCCTATGTCCGTTTCGCGTCGGTGTACCGGAACTTCCGAGAGGCCAAGGATTTCGAGACCTTCATCACTGACGAACTTGGTGTCGAGCAAACCTGATCCCGCCGATGCCGCCCATATGCGTGCGGCGCTGTCGCTTGCCGGACGCGGTCTCGGCAGGGTGTGGCCGAATCCGGCAGTCGGATGCGTCGTGGTGGCGCAGGGTGCGGCAGCCACGGTCGTCGGCCGGGGCTGGACCCAGCCGGGCGGCCGGCCGCATGCGGAAACAGAGGCTCTGCGGCGTGCCGGTAACGCCGCCAGAGGGGCCACGGCCTTCGTGACATTGGAGCCCTGCGCGCATCAGGGGCGGACGCCACCCTGCGCCGGGGCGCTGATCGAGGCGGGCGTGGCCCGGGTGGTCGCAGCGACCGAAGACCCGGACTTGCGTGTCAAGGGCGGGGGGCTGCGACAACTGCGCGATGCCGGTATAAAGGTGGATTGCGGCCTGCTGCGCGACGAAGCGGAAGCGATCAACGCCGGTTACCTGTTGCGCGTACGCTCCGGACGGCCGCTGGTCACGCTAAAGCTCGCAACCACCCTCGACGGTCGAATTGCAACGCACGGCGGCGAAAGCCGTTGGATCACGGGTGACGCCGCGCGTCGGCGCGCCCATCTGCTGCGCGCGCGCCACGACGCAGTCATGATCGGGATCGGCACGGGACTGGCCGACGATCCGGACCTGACCTGCCGCCTGCCGGGACTCGAAGATCGCTCGCCGTTGCGCATCGTGGTCGATTCCCGGCTGCAGCTCCCCCTGACAAGCAGGCTCGTCGTCACGGCATCGAAAACGCCGACCTGGCTCGTCACGGTTCCTGGCGCAAATCGCGACAGGCGTCATGCATTCGAGGACAGCGGCGTGCGGCTTATCGATGTCAAGCCCGGACCTGACGGCTACCCGGCCCCGGCAGCCATGCTGTCCGCCCTCGGCGATGCAGGGCTGACCCGAATTCTCGTCGAAGGTGGCGGACATCTGGCCGCCGGTTTGATGCGGGCCGATCTGATCGACCGTCTTCGCTGGTTCCGTGCCGCCGGCATCATTGGCGGTGACGGCGTGCCGGCGGTCGCGGCCCACGGCATCGACAAGTTATCGATGATGCGCCGTTATCGGCGGACTTCGGTCCAGAGCGTCGGCGAAGACCTGCTCGAGAATTATGTGCGCCATGAGTAAGGAGGCACGATGTTCACTGGACTGATCAGCGATGTCGGCACGTTGCGCGCCCGCCGGACTCTCGAGAAGGGCGCCCGGATGGAAATCGCAACGGGCTATCCGATGGCGGAGGTCGCGATCGGCGCCTCGATCGCCTGTTCCGGAGCCTGCCTGACGGTTGTCGAGAAGGGTGCCGACTGGTTCGCCGTGGATGTCTCCGCCGAAACCCTCGCCATGACCACGCTGGACGAGTGGCAACCCGGACGCCAGATCAATCTGGAGCGGGCGCTGCGTCTGGGGGACGAGATCGGCGGGCACATCGTATCCGGCCATGTCGACGGGGTTGCCGAGGTCACGAGCCGCCGCCCGGACGGCGAAGCGACTCGCCTGTCGGTGCGGCCGCCGGAGGCTCTGGCGCGATATATCGCACCCAAGGGTTCGGTGGTCCTCGACGGTGTGTCGCTGACGGTCAACGAAGTCGGTGCAACGGAATTCGGCGTCTGCATCATACCGCATACCGCGGAGATGACCACGCTCGGTGACATCGGGCCCGGTGGGCGCGTGAACCTTGAGATCGACATGCTGGCCCGATATGTTGCGCGCCTACTTGCGAGGGATGATTAAATGGCCGGTCGCATCAAAGAGCCATGGCAGGTGACGTTCGGCGAGGTCGCGTCCTCTGCCGAAGAGATCATTGATGAGGCCCGCAACGGGCGCATGTTCGTCCTCGTCGATGACGAGCAGCGTGAAAACGAGGGCGATCTCGTGATTCCGGCGCAGATGGCGACGCCGGACGCCATTAATTTCATGGCAAAATTCGGCCGTGGTCTGATCTGTCTCGCCCTGACCCACGAGCGGGTCGAACAGCTCGGCCTGAACCTGATGGAACAGCGCAATACGAGTCGGCTCGAGACGGCCTTCACTGTCTCGATCGAGGCGAAGGAGGGTGTGACCACCGGGATTTCGGCGCCGGACCGCGCGCGCACCGTGGCCGTGGCAATCGACCCGGCCAAGGACGCCGACGATATTCGGACCCCCGGCCATGTGTTCCCGCTGGTGGCGCGGGACGGCGGCGTCCTGGTGCGGGCCGGCCATACCGAAGCGGCGGTCGATATTGCCCGTCTTGCCGGGCTCAACCCGTCGGGCGTGATCTGCGAGATCATGAACGAGGACGGGTCGATGGCGCGGCGCGACGACCTCATCGCGTTCGCGCAAAGGCACGGCCTGAAGATCGGCACCATCGCCGATCTGATCGCCTACCGCCTGCGACACGACCGGATCGTCGAGCGCGGTGCGGAAGTCGAGCTGGACAGCCAGTATGGCGGCCGCTTCCGCATGTACGTCTATGTCAACCGCATCCACCACGCCGAACATGTGGCACTGGTCAAGGGGGATATCGAGGAAGACGGACCAGTGCTCGTCCGCATGCACGCGCTCAACGTTCTGGACGACGTTCTCGGCTGCACTGCGAGCGGCAAGGGCGGCGACCTGCAGGCTTCGATGGAGATGATCGGCCGCGCCGGACGCGGCGTGATCGTCTTGATCCGCGAGCCGCGGCCGACGGCGTTGTCCGATCTGGTTGCCGCGCAGGCGGCGGCAACGCGCGGCGAGCGCCCGGCCCGTCCGGGGGCGCTTCGCGATTACGGCGTAGGGGCACAGATCCTCCTGGATCTGGGCGTCCGCGACATGATTCTCCTGTCCAACTCACCGAAAGCCATCATCGGCATCGAGGGATATGGCCTTACGGTCGTTGGACATCGGCCGATCGAGAAATAGCCGTCGGCCGGGCAGTTGAGGGAGCAAGACATGGCCGATGCCAATCCGCCCCATGTCCTGATCGTGGAGGCTCGTTTTTACGAGGATATCGCCGATGAGCTGCGTCGCGGCGCCGTTGCGGCGCTGGACGCGGCAGGGGCGACGCATGAGCGGGTCACCGTACCCGGAGCATTCGAAATCCCTGCCGCAATCGTGACGGCGCACGAAGTCGGGGGCGGGCGGTTCGATGGCTATGTCGCGCTCGGCTGTGTGATCCGCGGTGAAACGACGCATTACGATTATGTCTGCAGCGAGAGCGCTCGCGGACTGCAGGATCTGGCGGTGCGTCTGGGCCTGGCAATCGGCTATGGTATATTGACGGTCGAGAATGCGGCCCAGGCCTGGGCCCGGGCCGCGGTCGACCAGAACGACAAGGGCGCGGATGCGGCGCGGGCGTGTTTGCGGATGATCGAACTGCGCAAGGACCTTGCGCAGAAACCGCGATGACGGCGGCGGCCGGCAGTTACAGAAAACGCAGCGCCGCACGGCTTGCTGCAGTCCAGGCGCTGTACCAGATGGAGATGTCGGGGGCGAGCCCGGATGTCGCACTGCAGGAGCAGGCGCGGCGCGCCAGTGACCCCGATGCGGATTACGCTGTGCGGGTCGAGCCGGATGGGCGGTTCCTCGCCGATCTCGTTCGCGGCGTCGCCGAGCGCCGGGAGGATGTGGACCGGATGGTCGGAGAGGCCCTTTCGGAAGACTGGCCGCTGGCGCGTCTGGAGGCGGTCCTGCGCGCAATCCTGCGTGCCGGCACGTGGGAGTTGCTGTCGCGCCCGGATATCGACGCGGCAGTCGTGATAACGGAATACGTTCGGATTGCCGAGGCCTTCTTCGACGGCGGTGAACCGAAGCTGGTGAACGGAGTTTTGGACAGGCTGGCTGCCATCCTGCGCGACTCCGGCGACACGGCGTGCCCGGACGGCGGCCATGCCGGGTAAGAGCGACGAATTTACCCGAATCGCGCGGTTCTTCGCGCCGTTGACCGAAGGATTCCCGGGCGCTTTCGGACTGACCGACGATGCGGCAGTGATCGCGCCGATGGCGGACCGCGATATTGTCGTGACGACCGATACGATGGTTGCCGGCGTCCACTTCATCGGCGATGAGCGACCGGACCTGATCGCAGCGAAACTGCTGCGCGTCAACCTGTCGGATCTGGCGGCGATGGGGGCGAGTCCGCTCACTTACGTGCTCAACATTGCCCTGCCGGACTCCGTCGATGACGACTGGGTGCAGGCCTTCGTCGCGGGGCTGGCCGCGGACCAGGCCGCTTTCGCTGTCACGCTCGCAGGTGGCGACAGCGTTACCACGCCGGGGCCGCTGACGTTGACGATCACCGCCTTCGGGTCGGTCGAGACTGGCCGTGCGATCCGCCGGTCGGGTGCCCAGGACGAAGACATCGTGTATGTAAGCGGGGCCATCGGCGACGCCGCCATTGGCCTGAAGCTGCTGCACGATGAGGTGGCCGAGCTGTCCCCGGACCGGCGCGACGAGCTGATTGGACGCTACCGCCTGCCACGGCCGCGGATCGGACTCGGGCTGCGTCTCGTCGGGCTGGCAAACGCGGCTATCGATGTATCGGACGGCCTGGCGGCGGATCTGACGCACATCCTGGACGCTTCGGGAGTCGGCGCCGAGATCAACGCCGCCTCCATACCGCTGTCCGAGGGCGTCCGCACCGTCCTCCAGAATGAGCCGGAGCTGCTGGCGACGGTACTGACCGGCGGCGACGATTACGAAATCCTGTTCACCGTGCCGCCTGGCTACGCCGCCCGGGTCGTCAAGATCGCCTCCGACCTGGCGCTGCCGCTGACCCCGATTGGCCGGATTGTTCCCACTGGCGGGTTGCGCATCACCGCGCCGGACGGAACCGAGATGCACCTCCCGCGCAAGGGCTGGGTGCACGGAGGCTGACGGCCCCGGATGACTTTCTTGAAGATTGGCAGTATGCAGAGGCGAGTATCTCAATTCTTACAGATGCCTTAGATCGAAACGCATGACTCCTTCGCCCGGCACACCGGCTCCGGGACCGCCGCTCCCGGCCCGTCCGACACTGACGATCCTGGTGCTGGCCCTGTGCCAGATCCTCGCCATGACCGGCGCGACCATGGTGATCGTCGTTTCGGCGCTCGCCGGCAAGATGCTTGCGGTGGACAAGTCGCTGGCCACCCTGCCGGTATCCTTGATGTTCGTCGGCAACATGGCGATGACCGTACCGGCATCACTGCTGATGAAGCGGGTCGGCCGTCGCGCGGGATTCACCGTCGGCACAGTATTCGGCGTCAGCGCCGCGCTCGTCGGCGCGTGGGGCCTGCTGACCGACAGCTTCGTGACCTTCGCTCTCGGCGGGCTGATCCAGGGCTGCTACAACGCGTACTGGCAGTATTACCGCTTCGCCGCCGCCGATGCGGTGCATGAGGACTACAAGAGCCGGGCGATCTCGTATGTTCTGCTGGGCGGCATCGTCGCCGCCGTCATCGGTCCGGAACTCGCCAAGATAAGCGCCGGCCTTGTCGACAATGCGCGGTTCGCCGGCAGCTATCTGGTGATGGCGGGCCTTGCCGCTACGGCGACGGTGCTGATCCAGTTCATTGCCATCCCACCGCCCGGCGAGGAGGAGCGGACGGGTGGCGGTCGCCCCGTGGCGGTGATCGCGCGCCAGCCGACATTCCTGATCGCGGTGCTGGCGGCGATGATCGGCTATGGCAGCATGGCCCTGGTGATGACGGCAACGCCGCTGGCCATGCAGGGACACGGGCACAGCTTTCCCGACACCGCTTTCGTGATCCAGTGGCATGTGCTGGGCATGTTCGTGCCCAGCTTCTTTACTGGTCACCTGATCCGCTACTTCGGTGCGGTGCGGATCGTGCTCGCCGGAACCGTGGCGATGTTCGCGATGATCGCCGTCAACATGTCGGGTGCCGGAATTCTCGAATACTGGTCGGCACTGGTCCTGCTCGGCATCGGCTGGAACTTCATGTTCATCGGCGGCAGCACGCTCCTGACCGAGGTCTACACCCTGCCGGAGAAAGCCAAGGTGCAGGGGGTCAACGATTTCCTGGTGTTCGGCGCCAATGCGGTGGCCAGCCTGTCATCGGGTGTGATCTACGACCGCTTCGGCTGGCAGGCGGTGAGCCACGCGGTCATCCTGCCGTTGCTGACGGTCTTTGCGACCGCCCTCTGGTTGCGGCTGAAGCGGCGCGCGGCACAGCGGGCTGCCGTCACCCGGACGGCCTAAAGCCCGTTGCGTTTGGTTGGCAAGTCTGGCATGGTCCGGCCGATTTCCGGTGCGCCGGGGCCGCGATGCGGGCCCGTTGCGCGCCGGGATTCCTATAAGCGAGGGGGATAGCTCTGTCCCGCCGGGCCAACCACATACCAGGATAATTTGAGATGCTCTATGCAGTCATCGCATGCGGCGCTCTGGCGCTCGTCTATGGCGTTTGGGCTAGCCGCTCTGTGCTATCGGCAAGCGCCGGTACCGAACGTATGCAGCAGATTTCGGCGGCCGTGCAGGAAGGCGCTCGAGCCTATCTGAACCGGCAGTACAAGACGATCGGGATCGTCGGCGTCGTCGTCGCGGTGATTCTGTATTTCGCGCTGAGTGGCACGGTTGCCGCCGGGTTTGTGATCGGTGCGGTGCTGTCCGGAGCGGCCGGATATATCGGCATGAACATCTCGGTGCGCGCTAACGTGCGGGTCGCGGAAGGGGCGCGGCAGGGGCTGGCGCACGGTCTGGAGATTGCCTTCAGGGCAGGCGCCGTGACCGGCATGCTGGTGGCTGGCCTGGCGCTGTTGGCGATCACAATTTATTACATAATTCTCAGGGATATCCTCGGTGCGACGGGACGCGATCTGATCGACCCGCTCGTCGGTCTCGGCTTCGGGGCCTCGCTGATTTCCATTTTCGCCCGTCTCGGCGGCGGCATCTTCACCAAGGGCGCCGATGTCGGCGCCGACCTCGTCGGCAAGGTCGAGGCCGGCATCCCCGAGGACGATCCACGCAATCCCGCGGTGATCGCCGACAATGTCGGCGACAATGTCGGCGACTGCGCGGGCATGGCTGCCGACCTGTTCGAGACCTACGTCGTCACCGTCGTGGCGACGATGGTTCTGGCGTCCATCTTCTTCATGGGCGCCACCAACCTGTCCGACGTGATGCTGTACCCGCTGGCCATCGGCGCCGCCTGTATCGTCGCCTCGGTGATTTCAACCTTCTTCGTCAAGCTCGGCGCGAGCCAGAGCATCATGGGCGCGCTTTACAAGGGCTTCATCGGTTCGGCCATTATCTCCGCGTTGTTCATCTACGGGGTGACGTGGTTGGTTCTCGACGGCCTGCGCACCGAGTTCACGGCGGCCGGCGTGTCCTTCACCAGCCTCGATCTGTACTGGTGCGCGCTGGTCGGCCTGGCGACCACGGGCCTGATCGTCTGGATCACGGAGTACTACACCGGCACCCATTACCGCCCTGTTCAGAGCGTCGCCAAGGCCTCGATCACCGGCCACGCGACGAACGTCATCCAGGGCCTCGCCGTCTCGATGGAAGCGACCGCGCTGCCGGCGCTGATCATCTGCATTGCGATCATCGTCACATACATGCTGGCGGGCCTGTTCGGGATCGCCATCGCGGTCACCGCGATGCTGGCGCTGGCCGGCATGGTGGTTGCGCTCGACGCGTATGGGCCGGTCACCGACAACGCCGGCGGCATCGCCGAGATGGCCGAGCTGGAAGAGGACGTGCGCAAGACCACCGACGCGCTGGATGCCGTCGGCAACACGACCAAGGCGGTGACCAAGGGCTATGCGATCGGCTCGGCCGGGCTCGGCGCGTTGGTGCTGTTTGCGGCCTATACGCAGGATCTGCGCTACTTCATGGCCAACCCCCTGGAGTTCGAATACTTCCAGGGCGTGTCGCTCGACTTCTCGCTGTCCAACCCCTATGTCGTTGTCGGCCTGTTCATCGGCGGCCTGCTGCCCTACCTGTTCGGGGCGCTCGGCATGACCGCGGTCGGTCGTGCGGCCGGATCGGTGGTTCTGGAAGTGCGGCGTCAGTTCAAGGAAATCCCCGGCATCATGGAAGGCACGGGCAAGCCCGACTACAGCCGGGCGGTCGACCTGCTGACCGCTGCGGCGATCAAAGAGATGATCATCCCCTCGATGCTACCGGTGCTGGCGCCGATCGTGCTCTACGGAGTAATCTGGGGGGTCGCGGGCAAGTCCGCAGCCTTTGCGGCGCTCGGGGCGATGCTGCTCGGCGTCATCGTGACCGGCCTGTTCGTCGCCATCTCGATGACCTCCGGCGGCGGCGCCTGGGACAACGCCAAGAAATTCATCGAGGACGGCCATCACGGCGGCAAGGGTTCGGACGCCCACCACGCCGCGGTGACCGGCGATACCGTCGGCGATCCCTACAAGGACACCGCCGGGCCGGCCGTCAATCCGATGATCAAGATCACCAATATCGTTGCGTTATTGTTGCTCGTCGCGCTGGCGCACTAGCGCTGCGCATGCGCCGAAACCCGTAACCCCGGCGGGCACACCCGCCGGGGTTCGTTTTGGCATCGCGGGGACGGACCACCGCAAAGCACGATAGACACGGCTATTCCGAGCCGCTGTCACCGCTGAAGCGTCCGATGTTGCCGAACAGCTGTTCCAGGAGACCCAGTTTGCGGCCGGCAGACGGTGTTTCGCGTTCGACCAGAGCGATTTCGCGGCCGTCGCTTTTGTCCAGGCGGGAGATCTTGTCGACCCGGCCGTCTCTTCCGTACCGGATGATCAGGACCTGCTGCTCCACGGTTTTCCGCTCGAAGAATGCGTATTGTTCAGTGCGCCTTCCGATATAGTACCAGGTGTTCTCGTCGAAGGTGCTGATGACCGACGGCGACCCGAGGACGCTGCGCACGTCATCGCGCCCATGCACACCGGGAACGACTGCGGTGATCTGCTCCGCAGTGGGCATGTTGCCGCGGGCTGCGTACCGGGGTTCGCACGCGGCCACCGTCACCAGGGCCAGCGCGCCAGCCAATGTGGAAACCGCGATCCTCGTCGAGCGGGTCGTGCACAAAATTCAACAACCTCCCTGCCAGACCGTCCCGGGTCGGCACCGCAAATCTGTTGATTCCGGGAGAGTTACTCCCCATTTTCCACATTCAGATTCGCACCGAACGGAACCCCAAGTCAATGCCGCCGGCTCGACGCCGCGTGACATGGGGCACCAGAAGAGACCGTGGATGCCGATTTCCATCAAGTCGTTCTTTGCCTCGGCTCCGCACAAGGTAGGTGCGAAACGGCTTTATGTCGCCATCGTCGCCCACGCGCGCAACGGCGAGTTCTACAGGGACCTTGGTGTGCCCGATACGGTGACCGGCCGGTACGCCATGATCGCTTTGCATGTCTTCGCCGTATTGGAACGGCTCAGCCACGCCGAGGGCGGTGGCGACGTTTCGCAGGCCCTGGTCGACGCCTTGGTCGAGGACCTGGACCGCAACCTGCGCGAGATGGGGGTCGGGGACCTCAGCGTCGGCAAGCGCGTCAAGAAGTTCGTCGGCCACTTCTACGCCATGGCCGCGGCGTGTCGCGACGGGCTGAATCGTGGTGACGCGGCGCTGTGCGGGGCTCTGAGCGACTACGTATATGCAGACGGCAGGCCATCGCCGGCGGCCCTGAAGGCGATGGCGGCCTATCTCCGGGCCTGCATAGCGGATCTCGAAGGTCAGACCGTGGCCGACCTTTCGGAAGGACGAGTCCGGTTTGCCGACGCATCTCAAGGAGCCAGACGATGAAGGCCACAATCGAACCAGAGTTCTCGCGGCCGATCGGCCTGGATGAGCTCCAGGACGGTGAAATCTGCCGCACCATAGAGGCGGACGAAGCCGAGCGCGCGGCGCTCGCCGCCCGGTTCGACCTGATCGCGGTCGAAGCGCTCCAGGCCAGCGTCCGCGTGCGACGCGTGTCCGGTGGCCCGCTCGTGCGCGTCTCGGGACGGCTGAGAGCGGACGTCATACAGCGCTGCGTCGTCACCCTGGCGCCCTTGCCGGCCCACATCGAGGAGGATTTCATCGAGACGTTCGGCCCGTCGGGATACCGCGCCCCGGAGGGCGAGCCTGAGTCGGATCTGCCGGAGGTATTCGATGACAACGGCATCGACGTCGGTGAACTGGTGGCACAGCTGCTCCTACTGTCGCTGGATTCATACCCGCGTTCACCCGGCGCCGAAGTGGCGCAGGAAGCGCGGCCCGACGAACTCGGCGGCGATCGCAGCCGACCGTTCGCGGCGCTGGGCGAGTTGATGGCGAAGCGACAAAAATAACCGGGTTGTCGCTTGCCGATCGCGCGGAATATGATTATGTAACCCGGCAATTTTCAGAGCCACAGACTGGCAACAACGAATAGGTTTGTTTCATGGCCGTCCCGAAGCGAAAAATCACGCCGTCCCGCCGCAATATGCGGCGGGCGCATGATGCCCTCAGCAACGCCGCATATGCGGAATGCCCGAACTGCGGTGAGCTGAAGCGGCCGCACCATGTCTGTCCGGCCTGCGGCTCCTATAACGGGCGCGAGGTGATCGAGCCTGAATCGGTCTGATCCTTGCGTTCGGTGGCGGCACTGGGGGGCACACCGTGACGGACAGGATCGTCATTGCGCTCGACGGCATGGGGGGCGACTCCGCTCCCGAAATGGTGGTCGGCGGCGCGGCGCGTGCGCGGCGCAACATGGATAATGTCGAGTTTCTGCTGTTCGGCGATGCGCAGCGCCTGGAGCCGCTGGTCGCGCGTCACAAGGCGCTTTCCGGCGCGGTCGAGATCCGCCACACCGAGCAGATCGTGAAAGGCGACGACAAGCCATCCGTGGCGTTGCGCGGGGCGCGCGAATCGAGCATGCGCAAGGCGATCGACGCCGTTAAAGACGAGGAAGCCGTCGCCGCCGTGTCCGCCGGCAATACGGGTGCCCTGATGGCGATGTCGAAATTCGTGCTGAAGACGATCGAGGGCATCGACCGGCCGGCGATCGTTCGGTCGGTGCCGACCATCAGCGGCCAGTGCTGTGTGCTCGATCTTGGCGCCAATGTGCAGTGCAGTCCGGAGCACCTGGTTCAGTTTGCCGTTATGGGCGAAGTGTTCGCGCGCACCGTTCTCGGCGTCGACCGTCCGACCATCGGCCTGATCAATATCGGAATCGAGGAAATCAAGGGTCATGAGGAAGTGCGCGAGGCCGCGGCGATGCTGCGCGAAACGCCTCTGCCAATCACCTTCACCGGATTCATCGAAGGCAACGACATCTCGTCGGGCCGGGTTGACGTCGCCGTGACCGACGGATTCACCGGCAATGTGGGATTGAAGATCGCCGAGGGGACGGCCAAGCTGATATCGAGCTTCTTGCGCGATGCCTTCCGCAGCAGCTGGCGTGCACGGCTCGGCTATCTGCTGGCGCGCCCGGCACTCGCCGTGATGCGTGAGCGCACGGACCCGCGCTTCTACGACGGCGCAATTCTCGGCGGCCTCAACGGGATCGTGGTCAAGGCGCACGGAGGCACGGACGCGCTCGGGTTCTCGAATGCGATCGGCGTGGCTGCCGAAATGGCGATCAACGGCTTTGTGGCCAAGATACGCGACGATTTCGAACGTCTGAAAAAGAGCGCGATGCCGGCGAGTGATCAGGAGCCGGTCGCGTAGATGAGACGATCAATCGTTGCGGGATGTGGCGCCTATCTGCCGGAACGGATAGTCACCAATGACGAGCTGGCCGCGCGCGTCGATACATCGGACGAGTGGATTTCCCAGCGGACGGGCATCCGCCAGCGCCATATCGCGGCCGATGGCGAACTGACCTCGGACCTGGCGCTTGCCGCAGCGCGGCCGGCGCTTGCCAGGGCCGGTGTCGACGGTGGCGATCTCGATGTCATCGTGCTGGCCACCGCGACCCCGGACAACACCTTTCCGGCAACCGCAACCAGGGTCCAGGCGGGCCTCGGCAACACCGACGGCGCAGCGTTCGACGTGCAGGCGGTGTGCACCGGCTTCATCTATGCGCTGACGATTGCCGACAACATGCTTCGCCTCGGCCAGGCGGATACGGCTCTGGTGATCGGCGCCGAGGTGTTCAGCCGGATTCTCGACTGGAACGATCGGACGACCTGTGTCCTGTTCGGCGACGGTGCCGGTGCCGTGGTGCTCAGGGCGGGCGAAGGGGAGGGAACGAGCCGCGACCGGGGCGTTCTGTCGACGCACATCCACTCGGACGGTGCGAACTACGAAGCCCTGTATGTCGACGGCGGGCCGGGGAGTACGGGAACGGCGGGTGTCATCCGGATGGCCGGGCGCGAGGTGTACAAGCAGGCCGTCATTCGAATGGCGGAATGCGTCGACCATGCGCTCGGGACCAACGGGCTCGATCACGACGACATCGACTGGCTGGTGCCCCACCAGGCGAACCTGCGGATTATCGAAAGCACCGGCAAGAAGCTCGACATGCCGATGGAGCGGGTCATTGTGACCGTCGACAGACAGGCCAACACGTCCGCGGCGACGATCCCGCTGGCGCTGGCGGAGGCGACGGGCGACGGGCGGATCAGGCAAGGCCAGGTCGTGGCCCTGACGGCGATGGGCGGGGGATTTACCTGGGGCTCGGCGCTGATTCGCTGGTGAGGGTAATCGGACGCCGAACTGGCGAATGGGAATTGACGGCCCCGGACTCGCACAGTACCGTATGGTTAATGAACCGGGGGGATTTTGCATGAACGAAAAAACCGTTACGCGCGCGCAACTTGGCGAGGTCGTCTACCAGGAAGTCGGCATTTCGCGGCACGAGTCCGCCGAAATGGTGGAGGCGATCCTGTCCGAGATCTCGAATGCGCTTCAAAGGGGAGAAATGGTCAAGATCTCGTCTTTCGGTAGCTTTTCCGTGCGCCAGAAAGGTCAGAGAGTCGGCCGAAACCCCAAGACCGGTGAGGAGGTTCCGATCCTGCCGCGCCGGGTCTTGGTCTTCCGTCCGAGCCATGTGCTGAAGAACCGCATCAACGGAGAAGTTGCCCGATCGGCCAGAGCGGCGTCCTGAGCCCGGGTATACGGCGCGTTACGGTGGATGGCGAAGACAGGACCGGGAAGTCCCCCGACGCCTACCGGACGATCGGCGAGGCGTCGGAAGTCATCGGGGTGCCGCAACATGTTCTGCGTTTCTGGGAGACCCGGTTCTCCCAGATCCGCCCGGTCAAGCGCGCCGGCAACCGCCGCTACTACCGTCCCGTCGATATCGCCCTTCTGAAACGCATCCGCCAACTGCTTCACGACGAAGGATATTCAATCCGCGGAGTCCAGCGACTGCTGCGATCCTCGGGCGCCAAGGCGGTCATCGAGGCCGTGCGCGAAGACCCGCAGCCGGCGGCGCCGAAGCGAACGGCGGACCGGTCCGGTACCGAGACAGAGCTGCGCGGCGTTCTCGGTGAACTGGTACAGATCCGCGACCTGCTGCGCTGAACGATCCGCCGCGTAAGCGTTGCGCCACGCCGGGCCACGCGTTACATTGCGCGCCGCCGGACCGGTCCGGTCCGGGATACGACCGGAGCGTAGCGCAGCCTGGTAGCGCACTTGTCTGGGGGACAAGGGGTCGTGGGTTCAAATCCCGCCGCTCCGACCAATGAAAACAGCAGGATAGCACGGCCCTGCGGGGCCGTGTTTCCATTGGGCTGGCCATGAGGGTGGCGTGGAGCGGATTCCGGGACTGCTCGAGTCGCTGCGGTGCGGCGCCGGGCGGACTCGTAACCTCATGGCGGGTCAGTTTGTCGGCCGGTCCTGCAGGAAACGGTGCAGGCGCGCGTCCTTTGCGCGGAAATGCTCGGTGAACCAGGACTCGAGCCGCCGGCTCAAATCTTCGGCATAGTCCTCGGTCTCGTCGGCCTCGAAGCTGTCCATGATGTCGCGGATCTCGTCGAGAAGGCGCTCGTGGTCGTCCTTGTGATCGTCGAAGGCATCGTACCCCATCTCGCGCATCTCCTTTTCCTCGAGCGCGAAATGGGCCGAGATCAGCGCGTGGATTTCGCCGAGGAAGCCGGTGACCGTATCGCGTGAGGGAGCCGAGGACATTTCCTCGTGCAGTTCGTTGATCATCCGGATCATCCCCTTGTGCTCGTAGTCGACGGAGGGGATGCCGATCGCGAATTCCTCCCGCCATTCGATCAGCGCCATTACTCTTCTCCTGCCCGCGTCCGGCCTTACGGAATATAGATGACGGACTGCCCGTCGAACAGGAAGCCGCCGGACTCGGCGCGGAAATCGATTACGAAATTCTCGCCCGGCGCCAGCTCGACGATCGCGGCGCGCTCGAAATCGTATCCCTCGGTCCGCGCCGAGTCGACCATGCGCGCGACCAGCTCGTGCCGCCCGGCGACGACGGGAAACCGTTGATAGGCGCGGGTGGTACCGCCATGCGCCAGGCCTGCCGCGGTCACCGATTCATCGTACAGCCGATCGCCGTCGAGGAGGATTTCGATGTGGATCGGCAGCCGCTCGCGCGGGCAGTCCAAGGGGGTGCGCATGTTGGGGTTCATCGCCTCCAGCTCCTCCTTCGTGCGTCTGCGGCATTCGCCCTTGCGCTGCGCACCGTGCACGATGCTCATCTTGATCAGGGCCTGATCCGGCGGCAGATGGGTATAGACAGGCTGGTTGGCGAAATAGCCGAGCCACAGTGCCATCCCCGCGTAGATCACCGCCTGTCCGAACCACCTCAAGATCACCGCCATATCCGGACGCCTCCTATTCCGCCGCCTTGCCCGGACGCTCGGCGGTTTCCGCCTCGGCGAGCCCGCGCAGACGCTCGGCAAAGGCGGCGATGCGCCGCCGGTGCGTCCAGCCCTCAACCGGCGCCGACCAGATGGTCTCGATCCGCTCGCGCGGGACGCGCTGGCGCAACATCGGGTCGCGCGCGCGGGCGAGGCGATCGTTGGTCCAGCTGACGCCGTTCCGGTTGTGGCACTCGCCGTCGCTGCAGCCGGCCAGCACGACGCCGTGCGCGAGATTGCGACTGAGCACGTAGTCGACGAAGGCGGGCGGCAGCATGCCGATGCAGGGCAACCGCAGGACCGCCACCTCCGGCCCGGCGGGCTTCGCCGCATCGTATCCATGGTCGCAGCCGAACACCATGATCGTGGCATCGCCGGCCAGCCCCTCGGCAGCCTCGTGGATCTGCTCGCGGAGGCCGCGGATCGGCATGTCGGGCAAGTCGATGCCCGGGATCAACTCGCTGGCCCGGCGGAACGGCATCGCCGTCGGGCAGGCACCGACGCAGATCCCGCAGGCAACGCAATGGTCCGGCAAGACCACTGCCTGGCGGTCGAACGGCCTTCCGTCGGTGCGCCGCCCCATCTCGATCGCCGCGTAGGGGCAGTCGGCGGCACAGCGCGTGCATCCGTTGCAGTTGGCAAGGTCGACGACCGCGGCCTTCTGCCTGGCGCGGCGCAGCGGTGGCAGCCAGGGCAGGACCGCGATCAGCAACGATCCGAAGAGCGCAAGGCCCCAGACGGCGCCGTTGCCGAACACGTCCATCAGCGGGTAGGCGGGCAAGTAGAACCAGTCCAGGCCGACCTGCGACGGAACCAGGTCAAGGTTTGCGGGAGGCTGGCTCTCGGCCGGCTTGACGACCGACAGCACCAGCAGCATCAGCAGCGTGCCGCCGGCGAGCAGGCGTGGCGGGTTGATCGTCGGCTTGGTCACCCGCTGCAGGTGGATCCACAGCACGAACAGCAGGAACAGCGGCACGAAGATGTGCATGAACACCATCAGCGTGAAGAACCGGTCGTCGAGGCGTTCCGGGTTCAGGAAGTTGCGGGCGATGGTGCCGCCGACGATCGGCAGCCAGTCCAGCCATTCGGTCGTCGCGATGGCGATGTACTGGGCGAGCCTGTCCCAGACCATCCAGTAACCGCTGATTCCCGCCGCGTAGACCATCCACAGGATCGGCAGTCCGGTGAACCAGGTGAACCAGCGCGCGCCGCGGTACCGGTCGAGGGCGAACTCGCGCAGCATGTGCACCATCAACATTGCGATCATGCCGTCGGACGCATAGCGGTGGAGGCTGCGCATCACGCCGCCGATATACCATTGCTCGTACGTGATCGCCTCGATCGAGCCGTAGGCCTCGGTGATTCCGGTATCGAAGAAGATGAACAGGTAGATCCCGGTCGCGGCCACCACCCAGTAGTAGAGAAAACCGAGTGCGCCGAGGTGGTAGAGCGGGTTGCAGGCAGGCGTGAAGATGCGGTCGAGGCCCGCTTCCAGCCATGCGAAGGCCATACGCAGAACGCGCTTTACGTAACTCATGCCGGTCGGCTCTTACCTCTCGGGAACGGTCCGCATGGGTCGGTCGGGAATTGCGGCCGCCATCACGACCGGCCGGCATTCCAGTATTGCAGCGTCGCGTGCAGTAGGAAGGCGGCAAGTCCCGCGATACTGAGCAAGCCCACCACGATCCCGGTGAAAATCGACCAGTCGAAGCGGTAGGCGTCTTCGTCCGGATCGTACAGGGTGCAAAACAGTTTAATCCGCTCGACGATGTTGTCGAGGCTCACAAGGTTCGCGGTCTGGCCGTATCGCAACTGTTTGAGCGGCTCGACGATCGAGGCCACGGTGAGATCCGCGCCGTAGACCTGGCGGAAGACCTGCCCTTCGGCGTCGATGATGGTGGTCTGGGCGAGGTGGTCGAATCCCTGCGGCGCGCGATAGAACGCAAAGCCTAGCTGCTCGGTCAGGGCAAGTACGGTGGGTGCGTCGGCGCTGAGGAAATGCCAGTTCGGCGCGTCGATCCCCTGGTTCTTCGCATAGGCCCGCATGCGCGCGGGATGGTCGTTGCGGGTATCGAAGCCGATGGTCAGCACGCTGAATGATTCCGTGCCCAGGGCGTCGCGGGCGCCGGCAACGGCACGCGCCAGGCTCTGCACCGTGACCGGGCAGAAATCCGTACACGCAGTATAGACCAGGTTGATGATGACGGGCCGGCCGCCGAACGCCGACAGCTGTATGCGCGTTCCCATCGTGTCGCGGAACGGATAGTCGGCAAGGCGCCGCCCGACCGCCGCCTTGCTGGCGGCGAGCGCCGCCGACAGATCGAAGTTCTCGCTTACCGGGACCTGGGCGCCGAAGGACGGGAGCGGCCGGGCCAGCGAAACCAGCGCCGCGACTGCCAGAACGATGCCGGATTGCCATCTCATGATCGCCGACCCTATCCGATGAGCCACCGATCGACGATCGCGGCGCCGAGCAGCAGGCTGAGCTGGATCAGCGATGCGCGGAAGTTGGCCATCGCCGCATGGCGGCACGGATTGCGCACCAGCTGCACGCTGCGGACCGTGAACCAGGCACCGCCGGCAGCCGCCGCCATCAGATACAGCCAGCCGAGCCCGTAGAACGCCGGCACGATCGAGGCCCCGGTTACCGCGATGGTATGGAGGAGGATGATCCACGCGGCCCTGGCATCGCCGACCACGACCGGCAGCATCGGCACGCGCGCCGCCGCATAGTCCGCGTGCAGGGCGATGGCGAGACTCCAGAAATGGGGCGGCGTCCACAGGAACAGGACGACCGCAAGCCAGATCGGCGCCGGCGCCAGCGTGGGGTCGACAGCCGATGCCCCGGCCAGAACGGCAAAGCTTCCGGCAAGTCCGCCGAGCACGATGTTCCACGCCGTCCGGCGCTTCAGCCAGACCGTATAGACGACGCCGTAGACGAAGGCACCGAGAAAGGTGTGGAGCGCGGCCGGGACGTTGAGCACCAGCGCGGCCGCGGCGACCGCCGTCATCAGCATCCCGCCGATGGCCCAGAGCCAGGGGAGACCGGGCCGGAAGCGGCCGGTGACGAACGGGCGGTTGCGCGTTCGCGTCATCCGCGCGTCGAGATCGCGTTCCACATAGTGGTTGAAGGCGCCGGCGCTGGCCGATGACAACAGAACCGCCAGCCCCAGCACCGCAACCTGCCATGCCGGCGGCGCCGTGCCCGGTGTGACCGCGAGCCCGGCCAGGGCGCACAGGGTGATCGCCACGCCGATGCGCAGCTTCAGCACCGAATACAGCTCCCCGACCATGGCACGCATATCGCCGTCCTCCACGGCCGCACCTTAGCTCAGCGGCCAGACCTCGGACAGGTACTTCCAGTTGACCCAGTAATAGAGGAAGAAGGCGGTGAAGAAGACGGCAACGAGGATCATCGTCCCCGGTACCTTCAACGTGCCTTCGCCGCCGTAACTGGCCACCGCCTCGCCACCGCCGACACCGATGACGGGATTGGTCTGGGCGGCATCGTCACCGCGTTTCCTTCCGAACAGGATCGAGGCCACGACGATGACGATGAACATCACGCCGCCGAGCGCCGCCAGGATCGCCGACAACCCGTTCAGCGCCATCATCAGGAAGGCCATGTCCGGGTAGCTGAAGGACAGCGTCGCGTCGGTGAAGTTGATGTCCCAGTGCCGCCGCGACACGCCCAGCGTGCCGGCGCCCATCATGAAAACCGAAATGCCGGCCGCGCCGAGCCCGAAGATATAGGGCTGCCACTTGGCCATAGTCGGGAACATGATCTCGCGGCGCCAGATCAGCGGCACCACCAGATAGGTGATGGCCATGAAGGCGAGCGTCGTCCCCGCCACCACCGTGGCGTGGAAATGGCCCGGCACATAGAGGGTATTGTGCATGATCAGGTTGAGCTGCTCGGCGCCCATGACGACGCCGGAGATGCCGCCGAGGAAGCCGAAATAGACCAGCGACATGAACATGCCCGCGAAGGCGGGATTGCCCCAGGGCGCCTTGCGCAGCCATTCGAATG
>CAYFYY010000030.1:7126-47958 GCA_964347475.1 uncultured Flavobacteriales bacterium | reverse complement strand
CACGTCCATGGACTGCGCGCGGGTGATGCGCGGGATCAGCTCCAACGCAAACCCCGTCACGCCCGCCGACGCCATGGCGCCGACGAATTTCGGCTCGGTCAGCGCGCTCATCAGGCTGACCAGGGCCTGTCCTTTGGACAGCACGGAGAGTTCGTCCTGGCCTTCGCCGGCGATCATCGGCCGCTGGATCTTGATGACAACGTCGGCGCCCGCGGCGGCCGCCTTGGCATCCTTGCCGATCGACGCGCCGGCCTTCTTGTAGGCGTCGTCCGAGAACGAGGATGCGACGCCGGCGCCGCTTTCGACCACGACGTCGAGCCCCATCCCGACCATCTTGCCGACGGTCTCGGGCGAAGCGGCGACGCGCGTCTCCTTCGGGCGCATCTCCTTCAATACGGCGATCTTCATTGATAACGTCCCTGATTTGGCTGGTCTCGTATCGTCACGGTCCGAAAATGCGCGGCCTGGCCGCACCATTCTCGGACGCGAAACGCCAAAGTGTACAGCGGGAGTGTCCCCCAACAGGAACCGGGTCAGACTCGGGGACCCAGGATCGCCCCCAATATAGCCAGCCGCGAAGTGGGGGCAAGCGCAATTGCCTGCGACGTGAGGGCGCAGTGCGCGATTTCGGGGCGTGTCAGTTGTTGAGGCCGTCCTCGGGGTGCATCGACCCGTCCGACTCGACGATCAGTCGCGCGGTACGGGCCCGGTAGCGGAATATGACGCGGACGCGGCCGTCATCTTCACGGCCGCATTCCTCGGCACTGTGATAGACTTCGCCGGCACGCAGTTCGGCCATCAGGCGTTCCGGCGTCAGGCCAAGCAACGGCGCGATTTCGCGCGCGTCGAGCTCCACCCCGTCTTCGTCCGCGGGGTAATCCTGATCAGCGTCGAGCATCGCGGTGACTCCCCGGTCGACGCCGGGGGCACAGCGTGCCCGAACGCGTACGGGATCCACTGCGATGTCGATACATGCGACGGTGACAGACGCGCATCTCCGTTTCCCCAGGTCGCCGCCGTAACGGCTGGTGTCCGTTTTTGCCCTCGCGGCGGTTCTTTGCTGCTGGCCGCCGACGAGGCCGCACCCTGGGTCAATTGAACCGGTCAACCGGTAAAGAAATCTCTACCGCGCGATCACAAATTCACGCAGCCGCCACGCCGCCGCGCAGAAAGAAATGAATTTTCGTGAGTATTTTCAGGCAATTATGTCGGGAAGCAGTGCGCTTTCGATTTTTGCGATTTCATCCTTGAGCTGCAGCTTGCGCTTCTTCAGGCGCTGCAGCTGGAGCTGATCGAACGGAACTTGCTCCGCGATCCGGGCGATGACATCGTCCAGGTCGCGATGTTCGCTCCGCAACTCCGCAAGTCGCCGCTTCAGGGTCTCCTGATCGTCCGGGTCGCCCAATGTGTGCTCCTCGAGCTAAACCTAGCCGCCGATGTTAATAGTAGCTAAATACAGGAGAAAAGGGAACGTATCGGAAGAACGGGAGAGAATAGGATGCGCTTGGGGGTCCTGACGAGCGGCGGCGACTGCGCCGGGCTGAACGCGGCCCTGCGGGCGGTTGTTCACCGCGCCATCGACGGTTACGGCTGGTCGGTGGTCGGCATCGAACAGGGCATCCGCGGACTGATGCAAAGGCCGCCCAAGGCGCGCGAAATGGCGCTCGACATTTTCGACGGCACGTTGATGCGTCAGGGCGGCACAATCCTCGGCACAACCAACAAGGGCGACCCTTTCGCCTTCCCCATGGCCGACGGCACCGTGCGCGACCGCTCCGACGAGGCGATCGACGGGGTGCGCATGCTCGGACTCGACGCGTTGATCGGCATCGGCGGCGACGGCAGTCAGGCGATCCTGCGCAAGCTGGCCCAGAAGGGGGGATTCGGGCTCGTCACCATTCCCAAGACAATCGACAACGACGTCGCCGAGACCGAAGTCGCCGTGGGTTACGACACCGCGGTTCAGGTGGCGACGGAAGCGCTCGACCGGCTGCAGCCGACGGCGGCCAGCCACAGCCGCGTCATGGTGCTCGAGGTGATGGGCCGCGATGCCGGGCATATCGCGCTGGTTGCCGGGATCGCCGGTGGCGCCGACGTGATCCTGATTCCGGAGATCCCATGGTCCGTCGACTGCATCGCCCGGCGTATCGAGCGGATTCGCAACCTCGGCCGGAACTTCGCCCTGGTCGTGGTGGCCGAGGCGATCCGCACCGAGGAGGGCAAGGCGATCCTGCAGAGCGCGCCCGGTGAGGCGGCGCGCTACGGCGGCGTCGGACATTATGTTGGCGGCCGCATCGCAGATGCGACGGGCGCCGAAGTGCGGGTCACGGTGCTCGGCCACATCCAGCGCGGCGGCGCGCCCGACGCGCGCGACCGGCTGATCGCCTCGGCCTTCGGGGTGCACGCGGTCGACCTCGTCGCGGCGGGCCGGTTCGACCGCATGGTCGGATGGCGCGCGCGCGAGGTGATCGACGTGCCGATCGCCGACGTCATAGGTCGGCCGCGGACCGTCGATCGGGACGGACCCGTCGTCCGCACCGCCCGCGGGCTCGGGATCTGCCTCGGCGACGACTGATGGATTTCCCCGACCACCCGTTCTGGGACTTCTCGCTGGCACTGTATGCCAGGCCCGGTGTCGCCGAGGCCTGCCTGCGCCTGCAGGACGGGCCCGGCCTCGACGTCAATCTGCTGCTGTTCGCATGCTGGAGCGCGGCGGAACGTGGCGCGCCGCCGTCGCGGGCCGGCTGGCGGCGGCTGATCGACGGCACTGCGGCGTGGCGGTCGCAGGTCGTCGTGCCCCTGCGCGGCGTCCGTCGGTTCCTGAAGAATTCAACAGTTACCCCTTGGTCGGCCGCGCTGCGCGAGCGGGTCAAGGCACTGGAGCTGGACGCGGAGCATGCCGAGCAGCTCGCCATCGCCGACCTGGCGGAACCGGGAGACCGGCGCGGCGATCCCCTGGCGGCGCTGCTGGACTATGTCGACGCAGTCGGCGTAACGCTGTCGGAGGCGGACCGTTCGGACCTTGCCGCGATCGCCGCGCAGGTTGCCGAAAATGCTGCCAAATTGTGATGCCAAAGCTGCTGACAGCCGGGGGGACCCGGTGTATGATGCTTGCGACAGAGATGATCGTTTCCGATCTAAAAACGCAATTCCCGATGCAGAACCGGATGCCCCGGCGGGCAGCACGGCGGCGAGGCGCAGCTTCGTCGGCGGTAGCGTGCCGTACTGCACTCGGCCGCATCGGGTCAGGAGACGCGGTAAACCAGTGAAATCCACAGCAAATGGGGGTGACGCCATGTCGCTTGAGGATCGAGTCAGGACCCTTCGGGAAAAACATCGGGATCTGGAAAAGATACTCGAGGAAGAAGAAAACAGGCCGCTACCCGACAACATCGTGATCCACGACCTCAAACGACAAAAACTGGCCATTAAGGACGAGATCGCACGTCTCACACATCCCTGACCGGGACGGGAGCGGTCCACCCGGCCACTATCGTGGCGATCCTCCACCCAGGTGGCGGGTCGCCGTCAGGATCCCCGAGCAAGGCGTCATGCCGTGACGGCGGCGCCCGGCGGATCCGACGAAACTCGCTGGTCTTGACCAACGCGGGCGGCGTCGGCCGGACAGGCCGGCGCCGCTTGCGTCCGGACGCGGGGTCGTGCGCCGCCGCAACCGGATGCCAAATGCCGCCAGCGCGTTCCGTACCTATAGAGCTATCGGTTCAGATGGAATCGGTTGTGAACGGCAGCGCGACCTCATACCTCGAGACGGGTTGCTTTTTCGCGGCTCGCACACGCAGCCTGATGGCGGCTGCTCGGCGCGGCGGCCCTCCTCGGCATGATGAGGCTCCAACGTCTGTGCCCTCATGCTGAGGAGGCTGCGAAGCAGCCGTCTCGAAGTATGAGGTCGCGCCGATACGGCCGAGCCCAACTTAACGGACAGCGCGCTACAGCCCGCGCGCCTTTTCGCGCAGCACGTATTTCTGAACCTTGCCGGTGGAGGTTTTCGGCAGCGGGCCGAACACCACCGTCTTCGGACATTTGAAGTGGGCCATGTTGTCCCGGCAGAAGCCGATGATCTCGGCTTCCGTGGCGCTGGCACCGTCCTTCAGGGTGACGAACGCGCACGGCGTCTCGCCCCATTTCTCGTCCGGCCGCGCCACCACCGCCGCCTCGAGCACCGCGGGATGGCGGTACAGCATGCTCTCGACCTCGATGGTCGAGATATTCTCGCCGCCCGAGATGATGATGTCCTTGGCGCGGTCGCGCAGCTCGATGTACCCGTCCGCGTGCATGACGCCGAGGTCCCCGGTATGAAACCAGCCGCCGGCGAAGGCCTCCTCCGTGGCCGCGGCGTTCTTCAGATATCCCTTCATCACGATGTTGCCGCGCATGAACACCTCGCCCATGGTCGCGCCGTCGGCCGGCACCGGCGCGAGTGTCTGCGGGTCGCCGACCGTCAGGCCCTCCAGCACCGCGTATCCGACTCCCTGGCGCGACTTCAGCGCGGCCTGCCGGTCCATCGGCAGCGCGTCCCACTCCGGATGCCATGCGCACACCGTTGCCGGGCCGTAGGTTTCGGTCAGACCGTAGACATGGGTGATCTGGAACCCCTGCTCGGCCATGCGCTGCAGCACCGCCGCGGGCGGCGGTGCGGCGGCGGTCATCACCGAGACGGTGCGGGGCAGCGCCGCGCCGCGTTCCTGTTCGGTGGCGTTGATCACCATGTTGAGGACGATCGGTGCGCCGCAGAAATGGGTGACGCCGGCCTCGTGGATGGCGGCGAAGATGTTGGCCGCGCTCACTCTGCGCAGGCAGACGCTGGTCCCGGCCACAGCCGCCAGCGTCCACGGGAAGCACCACCCGTTGCAGTGGAACATCGGCAGGGTCCACAGATACACCGGGTGCGGCGGCAGGCTCCAGGTCAGGATGTTGCCGAGCGCCAGCAGGTAGGCGCCGCGATGGTGGTAGACGACGCCCTTGGGGTTGCCCGTCGTGCCCGAGGTGTAGTTCAACGAGATCGCATCCCATTCGTCCGCCGGCAGCGACCACTCGAAATCGGCATCGCCGGTCGCAAGGAACGCCTCGTACTCGATCTCGCCGATCGATTCGCCGTCGGCCACCGCGGGATCGTCGATGTCGATGACCAGCGGCCGCGCCTCGCAGCGCGCCAGCGCATCCTTTGCGATGGCCGAGAACTCGCGGTCGCACAGCAGCACGCTGGCCTCGCCGTGGTCGAGGATGAAGGCGACGGTCTCGGCGTCGAGGCGCGTGTTGATGGTGTTCAGCACGGCGCCGGTCATCGGCACGCCGAAATGCGCATCGTAGATCGCCGGGATGTTGGCCGCGAGCACCGCCACGGTATCGAATTTGCCGACGCCGCGTTGTGCCAGCGCCGAGGCGAGCCGGCGGCAGCGGGCATAGCTCTCCGCCCAGGTGACGCGCCGGTCGCCGTGGATCACCGCGAGCCGGTCGGGATACACTGCGGCGGCCCGGCGAATCAGGCTCAGCGGGCTCAGCGGCGCGTAATTGGCCGCGTTGCGGTCGAGATTCTCCTGGTAGGCTGACACACCCATGGCCTTGCGCTCCCGTACGGTCCGTTCCGCCCCGGTGGGGGCAGTGGCTCTTGCGGCCGCACCGGCGACTCTGCCACAAGTCGGGCGGCGGTCAACAGCAAGCGGTCAGGTTGCGGCAGCTTGCCGCTTCCGGTCTGCCGCAGCCGCCCTATAATGGGCCGCGTACAGAACAGGGAAGACCGGGACGGCGCAGCACCGCCGTCCCGACGTTCAGGGAGACAGGGATATGACCAGCCGTTTCGACGCCGTCTACAACCGCTCGCTGTCCGACCCCGAGGGATTCTGGGGGGAGGCGGCGCAGGAGATCGACTGGATCGAGAAGTGGGACAGAGTCCTCGACGACTCGAACAAGCCGTTCTACCGCTGGTTCGCCGGCGGTGTCGTCAACACCTGCTACAACGCGGTCGACCGACACGTCGAACGCGGCCGCGCCGATCAGGCGGCGATCATCTACGACAGCCCGATCACCGGCGCCAAGCGCACCATCAGCTACGCCGAATTGAAGGACGAGGTGGCGCGCTTCGGGGGCGTGCTGCGAGGGCTCGGCGTCGAAAAGGGCGACCGGGTGATCCTGTACATGCCGATGGTGCCGCAGGCCGTCGTCGCCATGCTGGCCTGCGCGCGCATCGGCGCGGTGCATTCGGTGGTGTTCGGCGGCTTCGCGCCGAACGAGCTGGCGACCCGCATCAAGGACGCCGCCCCGAAGGTCATCGTGTCCGCCTCCTGCGGCATCGAGCCGGGCCGCGTCATCGCGTACAAGCCGATGCTCGACGAGGCGATTGCGCTGGCCGGCGATTCCGTGAAGCACTGCGTGATCCTGCGGCGCGAGCAGCAAGGCTGCACGCTGAAGGAAGGCCGCGACGTCGACTGGGACGAGGCGATGGCGTCGGCCGAGCCGGCGGATTGTGTGCCGGTCGCCGCGACCGACCCGCTCTACATCCTCTACACCTCCGGCACCACCGGACAGCCCAAGGGCATCGTGCGCGACAATGGCGGCCACATGGTGGCGCTGAAATGGTCGATGAAGAACATCTACAACGTCGATCCCGGCGAGGTGTACTGGGCCGCCTCGGACGTCGGCTGGGTGGTCGGCCATTCCTATATCGTCTATGCGCCGCTGCTGCATGGCTGCACCACGATCGTCTTCGAGGGCAAGCCCGTGGGTACGCCGGACGCCGGCGTGTTCTGGCGCGTGATCTCGGAACACAAGGTCGGCACCATGTTCACCGCGCCGACCGCGTTCCGCGCCATCAAGCGCGAGGATCCCGAGGGCAAGCTGCTCAAACAGTACGACATGAGCCACTTCCGCACGCTGTTCCTGGCCGGTGAACGGACGGACCCGGACACCCTGCACTGGGCCGAGAACCAACTCGGCGTGCCGGTCATCGACCACTGGTGGCAGACCGAGACCGGCTGGGCGATCGGCGCCAACTGCGTCGGCATCGAACAGCTGCCGGTGAAGGCCGGCTCGGCGTCGCGCCCGGTGCCGGGCTACGACGTGCGCATCCTCGATACCGCGGGGCATGAGGTCAAACGCGGCGAGATGGGGGCGATCGCGGTCAAGCTGCCGATGCCGCCGGGCTGCCTGCCAACCCTGTGGCACGCCGACAAGCGCTACATCGACTCCTACCTGTCGGAGTTCCCCGGCTACTACGCCACCGGCGATGCCGGCTACATGGACGAGGACGGCTACGTTTTCATCATGGCGCGCACCGACGACATCATCAACGTGGCCGGGCACCGGCTGTCGACCGGCGGCATGGAGGAGGTGCTGGCGCACCACCCGGACGTCGCGGAATGCGCGGTCATCGGCGTCGCCGACCAACTGAAAGGCGAGTTGCCGCTCGGCTTCCTCGTGCTGAAGGCCGGCGCGAAGAAATCCGAGGCGGAGATCGTCAAGGACGTCGTCGCCATGGTGCGCGAGCGGATCGGCCCGGTCGCCGCGTTCAAGACGGCGACCGTGGTCCAGCGCCTGCCGAAGACGCGCTCCGGCAAGATCCTGCGCGGCACCATGAAGAAGATCGCCGACTCAGAGGCCTACAGGACCCCGGCGACGATCGACGACCCGGCGATTCTCGAGGAGATCAAGGCGGCGCTGAAAGGCGTCGGCTACGCGAAGTAGGGAAGGGGCGGCGCTTTTGCCCGGCGACCCTCGCCGGCGCGCAGATACCCTACATCTCCGGGTCGAAGACCAGCTGCTGCGGGACGTGCCACTGCTCGCCGACGGCGATCACGCAGCTTGCGCCCTCCGGCGTGGTCACGACCATCGTCCAGGTCGCGCCGTCCTTGGCCGCGAACACCTCGAACAGGCGACCGCTCGCTTCAAGGCCCAATGCCACGGGTTTTTCCGAGTAGCGGCCGTCCAGCATCTCCGCCAGCTTGTCGTGCGCCAGGCACGCCGTCTGGCCGGTCTGGGCCGACGCGGTCGCCGCGCTCGCAACGGCAAGGCCCGCGACCAGGCCCCCGACCCCGGCTATCCGCAAGGCCAGCCGGCGGGGGCTCCCAAAGGATGGGTATCGATGACTCATCTCTTACTCCTTCGTTCGTTTTGCCGCGCGGACCGGAACGGTCCGGCGCGCCGGCGGTCCGTGGATCCGCCTTTGCCCGTCGCGGCGACATTCGCCCCCTGGAGCCGGCCGCGCTTGCTCTGCGGCCGTGGTCTTCGAACGATTCCAAATTGACGGCATTTTCATGAATTTATGGTTAACGGGAGATTTCACTTGTTTTGGCAATGCGTTAGACCCGAAAGGAGTGGCCGCCGCGCGCTCGCCGGCCCCGTCCGACCCCGAATTGGCAACCCGTGATTCCCCCGACTTGCGGCGTTCCCGCCGCCATGGCAGCCTTGCGCGATTGGGACAGCAGCGGAGGACGATGGAAATGCGGCTCGACGGCAAGGTGGCGGTGGTGACGGGCGCGGCCCAGGGTCTCGGGCGGGCCTGCGCGGAATGCATGGCGGCCGAGGGGGCAAGACTCGTCGTCTCGGATGTCAACGCAGAGGGCGGCGAAGCGGTCGTCGGAGCGATCCGCGAAGCCGGCGGCGAGGCGACGTTCATCGCCTGCGACGTCGGCGACAAGGCCCAGGTCGACGCGCTGATCGCCGGCGCCGTCGACACCTTCGGGCGGGTCGACAGCGCCGTCGCCAACGCCGGCATCGTCAGGTTCAGCGATTTCCTGGAGCTTTCGGAAGACGACTTCGACGCCGTCCTGCGGGTCAACCTGAAGGGGGTGTTCCTCACCGGCCAAGCGGCGGCGCGGCAGATGGTCAAGCAGGGCGGCGGCGGCACCATTATCAACATGTCGTCGATCAACGCCGTCGTCGCGATCCCCAATATCGTGCCGTACGTCACCGCCAAGGGCGGGGTGAACCAGCTGACCAAGGTGATGGCCCTGGCCCTCGCCGACAAGGGCATCCGCGTCAACGCGATCGGCCCGGGCTCGATCATGACCGAGATGCTGAAATCCGTCGCCCACGACAAGGCGGCGATGCACAAGGTGCTCGCCCGCACGCCGCTGGGCCGCGCCGGCGAGCCGGACGAGATCGGCAAAGTCGCGGTGTTCCTGGCGTCGGACGATTCCAGCTACATGACCGGCGAGGTCGTCTATGTCGATGGCGGCCGGCTGGCCCTCAACTACACGGTGCCGGTGAAGGAGTAGCCCCCGATGGTCGAGGCGCCGGATTGGGCCGTGATCGAAACGGGTCTGTAAGCGGGCGGTGCGGTCGATGGCGGCGATTCCGAAACACATGTGCGCGGTGCTGCTCAAGGGCCATGGCGGCTTCGAGCAGCTCGAGTACCGCGACGACGTGCCGGTCCCGGCCCCGGACGCCGGCGAGGTGCTGGTTCGCGTCGGCGCTGCGGGCGTCAACAACACCGACGTCAACACCCGGGTCGGTTGGTATTCCAAGAGCGTCAGCGCGGGCACGACGAGCGACGCCGCGGCGGATGGAATCGCGGGTGCCGACGTCGGCGATGCCAGCTGGTCGGGTAGCGCGCTGACCTTCCCCCGGATCCAGGGCGCCGACGTCTGCGGCCGCATTGTCGCCGTCGGCGAGGGCGTCGACCCCGCCCGCCTGGAGGAACGCGTGCTGATCGATCCCTGCCTGCGCGAGCCGGCGGGCTGGGAACCGTATCGGGCACACTATCTCGGCTCGGAGTGCGACGGCGGCTTCGCCCAGTACATGACGGCGCCGGCGGTGCACGCCCACAATGTCGACAGCGGGCATACCGATGCCGAGCTCGCCTCGTTCCCCTGCTCCTACTCGACCGCCGAGAACCTGCTCACACGCGCGGCGCTGAAGACCGGGGAGACCGTTCTGGTCACCGGGGCCTCGGGCGGCGTCGGATCGGCCGCGGTCCAGCTCGCCAGGCGGCGCGGCGCCCGGGTGATCGCGGTCGCCGGCGCCGCGAAGGCGGAGGACGTGACGGCGCTGGGCGCCGACGCGGTGATTGCCCGCGGCGACGGCTTGGTCGACCGGCTCGGCCGCGAGGCGGTGGACGTCGTCGTCGACCTCGTCGGCGGGCCGCAGTGGCCGGAGCTTCTCGAGATCCTCAAGCGCGGCGGGCGCTATGCGGCTTCGGGCGCGATCGCCGGGCCGATGGTCCAACTTGATCTGCGCATCCTTTATCTGAAAGACCTGCGGCTGGTGGGCTGCACCGTCCTCGAGGATGGCGTGTTCGGCAATCTGGTCGGTTACATCGAGCGCGGCGAAATCAGACCGGTCGTCGCGAAGACCTACCCATTGGCCGAAATCGTTTCGGCCCAGAAGACGTTCCTCGAAAAGCGGTTCACCGGAAAGATCGTGCTCGTGCCGCCGGTCTGAGGGGCCGAGCCGGGCAACGCGATCAGTCGAACTTGGGCTCGTCGAGCGGCGCCTGCATGGGCTCCGGGTCCGGCGGCGGCGCCATCGGCACGGGCTCGATCATGGCCGAATTGCTGAAATCGGTCGGCCACGAACAGGAGGCGATGCACAAGGTGCTCGCCCGCACACCGCTCGGCTGCGCCGGCGAACCCGAGGAGATCGGCAAGGTCGCGGTGTTCCTGGCGTCGGACGATTCCAGCTACATGACCGGCGAGGTCGTCTATGTCGACGGCGGTCGGTTGGCCCTCAACTCCACCGTACCGGTGAAAGAATAGGCGACCGCACGAGGGCCGCGGGCAACCCGAAATGGTCTCGATTCCGGCACGCGTGTGCGCCGTGCTTCTCAGGGGCCATGGCGGTTTCGAGCAGCTCGAGTACCGCGACGACGTGGCGGTGCTCAGGCCCGTCGCGGGTGAGGTGCTGGTGCGCGTCGGCGGCGGGTTGCTTTCCGCAAGGGGGAGGTCAAACTAGAGGATTTGACCTAGGTCATGGACCTCCCGACAGCCGCTGATAGTTTTCCGCCCATACACATTTCGCGTTGCAGTTCTCCCTGCTTCGAGTAATCCGGGGAAGGGGGATATGCTGTTATGAATTCCTGAGAAGGCGAGAAAACAAAGAAAAAACACCGCCCGGAACAGTGACCCGGCACTGTCGACGCCTGGGCTACGTTCCGCATGTACCAGTCCGGGCAAGACAGTATCGGATCCCATGATCGAATGGGAGATTCGATATGAAACAGCGTCTGATCGCGGCGCTCGCGCTCATCGTGGGCGTCGTCGTCTGGATATTCCCATCGTTGTCACGGACCGAGGTTGACTGGCGGCGATTTGAGGGCGCATCGATCACCGTTATTACTGACTCGGGCGCTTCGAGCGTTGCCTGGCTCCAGCCAATGGCCAAACGGTTTCAGGAAGAGACCGGTGTCACCGTGCGAATTGAGGCGCTCCCATCTAGGGAGTATCGAAAGAAGCAAGACGACATGTTCGCTGCCAGGGATGACTCGCTGGATGTCATTACGCTGCAAATGGACAACCGCGGTGGGAAATTGACGGCAGCGGGACATCTTGCAAACCTTGAGCCGTATCTGGCAGATCCCGAGCAAACTCCGGCGAATCACGACTTCCCCGGTGACTGGCTGGGCGGCTGCCTGAACACCCAGAAGGTGATCGCGGGGCAACCAATCAACAATATTGTCTGGTCCGCCCAGGCCCAGCTGCTCCACATCCGCAAGGACTTGTTCAAGCGATACAATGTCAAAGTACCCACCACGCTGGAAGAGCTGGAGGAAGCAGCCAAGAAGCTTACCATCGATGAAAACCGCGATGGCACGCCGGAAGTGTATGGGTTTCTCTCCCGCGGCAGCGGCGCGTCGATTACGGCCAGCTTCGCCACCTATCTCTGGAACCATGGCGGTTCCTGGTTCAGGCATGACGCGAACGGCAGGAAGGTATCCAATATCAACTCGAAGGAGGCGATCGATGCCTTCGCGTATTATGGCCGGTTGATCCGCACCTATGCTCCGCCTGAGGCCGCCAACAACAAGATCTCAGCTAACGTTGCCCTGTTTGCCGCCGGCAAGGTGGCCATGTTGTCTGAGCTTAACTATTGGACGGCTCTGTTCGAAGATCCCCGGAAATCGCAGGTCGTCGGGAAGACGACCACAATCCTCGTGCCCCGCGGCACGGCGGGCAGTTATCCCAACCTGCCCACGACCTCGCTGGCCATCTCGCAGTATTCCAAGAAGAAGGACATCGCCTACATGTTCATCATGTGGATGACCCAGAAGCATATCATGCAACTGGGACAGAACAACGCAGTGCCCATGTGCCGTCGGTCGGTATGGGGTGACCCATCGTACCGGGCGCCTTCTCCCGCCTGGGGGAAGTCGGCGCAAATTGCCGCCGAATATGGCATCGCGATCGCCAAACCCCAGGCCATGGCCATAGGAAAGATGCGCGACGCGGCCGCCGAAGTGATGCACGTGGCGATAAAGGACGGTTCGCGTTCGGCCATCCAGACCGTGGCGGATCGGCAAGCCAGGATCATGGACAAGCTGATCGAGGAGACGGAGAAGGGGCTGGATTTCCGGGGCGCCTTGCCCGCGGATGCGAAGTTGATGCCCGCTTCGGAGCAGATCCTTCCTATTCGGGTGGAAGGCCTGGATTACCTCGGAAAGAACGGAGGGACATAATACTAGCCTCCCCGCAGCTCCTGCCGGAGAGCGCCTCCGTCGGACCCGTACCGGCGGGGTTTTCTTTTCAGGGGCAAATCAGGAACGTACGCAAATCCCTATCTGGCGGTCACCGATACAAGCGACCCAAGTTGGGCCGCGGCGGCTTTCCCCTTTCCTGCGGGTACAGGGCGCGGATGTCTGCGGACGGATCGTCCAGTCGCTGCAGTCAGTCCAATTTCGGCTCGTCGAGCGGCGCCTGCATCGGCTCCGGCTCAGCGGGCGCCGCCATCGGTACGGCCTGCGCGCCGCGGCCGGTCTTGCGCGCCTTCTGCACCGCTTCGGTCAGCTCCATGTGGGTGCACAGCCCCAGCTCCACCGGGCTGCGCGGCTGGAGATTGGCGATGTTCCAGTGGGAGCGCTCGCGCACCGAATTGATGGTCGGCTTGGTGGTGCCGATCAGCCGGCCGATCTGCGCGTCGCTGAGCTCCGGATGGTGACGCAGCAGCCAGGCGATCGCGTCGGGCTTGTCCTGGCGTTTCGAAACCGGCGTGTAGCGTGGCCCCTTGGGGCGGGAGACCGGCTGCGGGATATCGGATTCGGCGAGTCGCAGCTTGTAGTTCTCGTCGGCTTCGCCCCGGGCGATCTCCTGCTTCGTCAGCTGGCCGTTGGCGACCGGGTCCATGCCCGCCATTCCGCCCATCACCTCGCCGTCGGCGATGGCGCGGACCTCCAGGATGTGCAGGCCGCAGAACTCCGCGATCTGTTCGAAGGAAAGCGTTGTGTTGTCGACCAGCCAGATGGCGGTCGCCTTGGGCATCAGTGGCTTGGGCATTCCTACTCCGGGATTGTTGTCCCGCGCCCGGCAGCGTGCCGTCGCGGGTCGATCTTGCGCTCTGTTGACGCCTTATATAACGCACGGCGCGCTTGGTGCAATTGTCGAGAGCCGAATCAGGGGATTTACCGGGTCGGACGGCGCCGTGAGTTTGCAGCCGCTGGTGCAAGTGACCACAACAGGCTTGCGACACCGATCATCCGCCGCCACACTTCCGATATGACGGACGACGACCGGAGCCGTGCAGCCCATGGACGAGAACGATCTGCAGCCGCAAAAGCGGAAACCCGATCTTAAGAATCTCGAAGTAATGTCGGTAGAGGCACTTGAGGAATATATCGGCGAGCTGGAAGGCGAAATCGCCCGCGTGCGGGCCGAAATCGCCAAAAAACAGTCGGCCCGGTCGACCGCAGAATCGGTTTTCCGGAAATAATTGCAAGGCGTCGGATGATTCCGGGGTGTCGTAACCCGCAGAAAACGTTGGTTTGACGGCGGCACTGCAAGAAAAACCTAAAATTCGAAATTTTTTTCGGAATTCTGTTCTTTCGTTAACCTTTTGTTAGTATGCGCTGCATTAAGGTGTCTATGCCCTTATGAGGCCCCTAGTTAGCATACTCTGGGTATTCGATCCCCCGTTTATGCCTCCCTGTCCAACTTGAGCCGCATCGCGCGGCTCATTTTTTTTTGACGGCGCAGAAATTTAGCGCTAACGTATCGGCCGTGGGCAAGTTGGACAGGTAGGCAGACCAGCGGCCCGGCAAGGTCGGAATTCCGTGAGGATACGGCCAGTTGCGCGTGACGGGTTCCGATCCGTGTCTGCTAGAGCTGCTAAGAAGAAATGGGGCCGCCTCATCGGGCGGCCCCGTCGTTTGTGAACCCTCAACCCGTTGCCGCGGCGCTTCGCGCGGCCTTCCGGACTGATCATGGCCGACGAAACCCTGCCCGGACGGGCCAAATTCCCGCATTTCATGGCCATTCCGACGCGCTGGATGGACAACGATATCTACGGCCACGTCAACAACGTGACCTACTATTCGTATTTCGACACCGCGGTGAACCACCATCTGATCACGGCCGGCGGACTCGACATCCACCATGGCCCGGCCTTCGGTGTCGTGGCGGAGACGAGCTGCCGCTTTCTCAAGCAGCTGCAGTTCCCCGACGTGATCCACGCCGGGATCCGGGTCACCCGGCTTGGCCGGAGCAGCGTGCGTTACGAGATCGGCCTGTTCCGCGGCAACGAAGAGGAACCGGCCGCGCTCGGAACCTTCGTCCATGTCTGGGTCGACCGGGAGAGCCGCCGTCCGGTGCCGGTGCCGGATGAGATCCGCGCTGCGCTGGCACCGCTCGCAGGAACGCCGGCGTGAATCGAGTGGGGCGCGCCCGGACGGACGCGCCCCCGAAATTGCCGCCGCTTGGCTCGAAGCGTCAGGCAGCCTTGTCGGTCAGCACCTTGCGACCGCTGCCCTTGCCGATGGCGATCGTCCGGGGCTTCATGGCCTCGGGCACGTTGCGGACCAGATCGACCGTCAACATGCCGTTGTCCATGCTGGCGCCGGTCACCTCGATGTAATCGGCGAGGCTGAAGCGCAGCTCGAAGGCGCGCCGGGCAATGCCGCGATGGATGTAGGACACATCCTCCTTCTCGGTCTTCTCGGGCGTGCTGGCGATGGTCAGCTGCCCGTCCTGGACCTTGACCTCGAGCTCGTCCTCACCGAAACCGGCAACCGCAACGGTGATGCTGTACCGGTCCTCGCCGGTCTTGACGATGTTGTACGGCGGGTAGCTCGGCGTCTCGCCGGCCCCGGCCATGCTGTCGAGCAGGCGGAACATCCGGTCGAATCCGATCGTCGAACGGGTGAACGGGGAAAGATCAAACGTCGTACGCATAGCCACATCCTCCTTCTCAAGCGATATGGTTGTCTCGGACCCACCACCATGGCTGGGCCCTGCCGGGCGATTCCCGGCTTCATCACGTTCCGACCCGGATCCGGCATCGGAACACCGTTGCATTTAAGAAACTGTCGTGTGTTTTCAAGGGGCCGTATGGTTAACGGGCGCGAAATTTGTGTGCGGCTGAAAAATCAAGTATATTAAAGGCTTAACATGGGCGGCGGTGACCAATTCATCGGCGGGTCGGCAAAGGAACTACGCGATGACCGACGAGCGCGAAAAGAACAGCCAGGACACCGCGGGAACGCCACTCTATTTCAACGGCACCTATGCGGAAGCCCTCGATCTGCTGGTCGAGGCGCGCAACTATGTCGAACGCAACGTGCCGGCCTTCCGGTACAGCGATAACCCGCCGGATGCGGCCGTAATGACGAAGGAGACGATGCGCCTGACCTCGCGCCTCACCCAGGTCATGGCGTGGCTGATGGCGCAGCGCGCCGTTCAGGAAGGCGAGATCGACGAGGCCGAGCTGGTCCAGGACAAGTACCGCCTCGAAGGGCATGAGGTCTGCCTCAAGCGGGCGATCGAGGATATGGACGATCTGCCGGACGGGCTGTCCGACCTGATGGACCGCAGTTACGAGCTGTACAAACGCATCATGCGGCTCGACATGCGGTACATCGATCCCAGGAAGAAGAACTGAGACGCGATTCGGCGCGGCACCCGCCGGGCGCCGCAACGCAAGAGCGGGCGCCACGAATGTGCGCCCGCTTGTCATATGCGGTGGCCGTCGCGTGCCGGCCCGGGCCGCTATTTCTTGAGGGCGAAGCTCTGGAAGCGCTTGTTGAACTTCGCCACCTGTCCGCCGGAATCCACCAGCCGGTGCACGCCGGTCCAGGCCGGATGCGATTTCGGGTCGATTTCCAGCTTCAGCGTGTCGCCCGCCTTGCCCCAGGTCGAGCGGGTCTTGTACGTCGTCCCGTCGGTCATCTCGACAGTGATCTCGTGGTAATCGGGATGGATGTCCGCTTTCATCGCTCGGTCCTCTTGCAAGACAGCGCGGCTGTATACAGGACACGGGCCGCCGATGCAAGCCCAGGGGTTGCCGTCGGCGCGCCCCGGGGCGGCCATCGCTTTGCCAGATTTTAACGGTACCGGAATAGAGTCCGTTCGGCACGGCAATGGAAGCGAGGGCTATGGCGTCGGCGTTCACGAGACTTCTGATTTGGCTGGTTTCCGCCATTGCGGCGCTGATCGGGCTGGCCATTGTCGCGGGATTTCTCGCACCGTGGCTACCGGCGGCGGATTCGCTGGCGCATTTCCGGCTTCACCTGACCGCGGCGCTGGGGCTCGCCGCGGCGCTGCTGCTGGCGGTCCGGAGCTGGCGTCGGGCGGGCGTCGCCGCCGTGGTGAGCGCCGCCGGGCTCGTCGCGCTCATGCCGGCGCTGCCGCTCTGGAGTCCGGCCGACAATGGCGGCCAGGAGCCGTCGCTGGTGCTGGTCCAGCTCAACCTGTCGTACCGCAACCGCACGCCGCAGGCAGTGGCCGATTTCGTGCGCAGCGAGGATGCCGACGTCGTGACGTTGCAGGAGGTCACCGACCGCACCGCACGCGTGATCGCTCTCCTCGAACAGGATTATCCCAATCGCGTGCGGTGCCCGTTCGGCCGGGTCGGTGCCGTTGCCGTGCTCTCGCGCCTGCCGAAAGCGCCCGGCGAATCGGCGGGCTGCGAGCAGGGGCGGGGCCTCGCCTGGCTGCGGGTCGTCGCCGCCGGCCGGCCGGTCAGCGTCGCATCCGTCCATCTGCACTGGCCGTATCCGTTCGGACAGGCGGTGCAGATCAAACGTCTGCAGGGCGAGCTTGCGGATATTCCGCGGCCGGTCCTGCTCGCCGGCGACTTCAATGCGGCGCCGTGGAGCCACGCCGTGGCGCGGATGTCGGCGGCCAGCGATACGACGGTCGCCGGCGGCCTGCGATTCACCTTCCGACTGCGGCCGCTCGCGTGGGCGCCGCCGATCGACCTGCCGATCGATCACGTCCTGGTGCCGGCCGGGATCGTGCCGATCGAGGTGCGGGCCGGCCCCGGGCCCGGATCGGACCATCGGTCGGTGGTCGCCCGGCTGGCGTTGCCGCCGGTGCCGGCGGCCGCCACGGTAGCCGATCCGTCGGCGGCCCGGCTCGCGGCACGCCGATGACCTGAGGGGCCGGGCGGGCCGCGGCTTGCCGCTTGCCTTGTGCGCCGGCATGTGCATTCCTTCCGCACCCCAGCGGAAAGGGAGCACGACCCTGCGCCACCCGACCTACATGGACGCCGCGCTGAAGGAAGACCGCGGCAAGGCCAGCGATCTGCGGGCCCTTGCTGCCTTGTTGCGCTACGTGCGGCCCTACTGGCCGGCGGCGCTGGGCGCGGCGGTGGCGCTGGTGATCGCCGCGGGCACCGTGCTCGCCCTCGGCCAGGGGCTGCGGACGCTCGTTGACAAGGGGTTCAGCGCCGGCGATGCCGGGCTGCTCGATACCGCGCTCCTCGTGCTGCTTGCGGTCATCCTGCTGCTTGCCGCGGCGACCTATGCCCGCTTTTACCTCGTCTCCTGGATCGGCGAGCGTGTGGTCGCCGACCTGCGGCGCGCCGTCTTCGACCATGTCGTCCGGCTCAGCCCCGGCTTCTTCGAGGTCACCCGCACCGGCGAGGTGCTGTCGCGGCTGACCACCGACACCACGCTGCTGCAGATGGTGATCGGCTCCTCGGCGTCGGTGGCGATCCGGAATTTCCTTCTGTTCTGCGGTGCCAGCGCCATGCTCGCGGTAACCAGCCCGAAGCTGACCGGGCTGGTCTTCCTGTTCGTCCCCGTCGTCGTCGCGCCGATCGTGATCTTCGGGCGGCGGGTGCGGCGGCTCAGCCGTGCGGCGCAGGACCGGGTCGCCGACCTGTCCGCCTATGGCGACGAGGCGCTGCACGGCATCCGCACGATGCAGGCCTACACCCACGAAGCGGAGGATCGGCGCCGTTTTCGCGACGTGGCCGAAACCGCCTTCCGGATCGCCGTGCGCCGCGTCGGCGCGCGGGCGCTGCTGAGCGCCGTGGTCATCACGCTGGTGTTCGGCGCCATCGGCCTGATCCTGTGGATCGGCGGCCACGACGTGATCGCCGGGCGCATATCTGCCGGCGATCTTTCCGCCTTCGTGTTCTATGCGGTCATCGTCGCCGGGTCGGTCGGCGCGATCTCCGAGGTCGTCGGAGACCTGCAGCGCGCCGCCGGCGCCGCCGAACGGCTGCTCGAGCTGCTGAACACCGTGCCGCAGATCGCCGCGCCGGCGCACCCGCTCGCCCTGCCGGAGCCGCCGCGTGGCGCCGTTGCCTTCGAGGGCGTCACCTTCACCTACCCGTCGCGGCCGGAGATCGCGGCGCTCGACGGCTTCGAGCTTTCCGTCGCGCCGGGCGAGACGGTGGCGCTGGTCGGCCCCTCCGGCGCCGGCAAGACGACGGTCGTGCAATTGCTGCTGCGCTTCTACGATCCCGATTCCGGCACCGTGCGGCTCGACGGCATCGATTTGCGCGACGCCGACCCGCTGACCGTCCGCGCCCGTTTCGCGCTGGTCGCGCAGGAGCCGGTGATCTTCGCCGACAGCGCCTGGGAGAACATCCGCTACGGCCGCCCGGGCGCGAGCGACGAGGAGGTCCGCGCCGCCGCCGAGGCCGCCGCCGCGACCGAATTCCTCGATCGCCTGCCGGACGGTTTCGACAGCCACCTCGGCGAGCGCGGCATCAAGCTGTCGGGCGGCCAGCGCCAGCGCATCGCCATCGCCCGGGCGATCCTGCGCGATCCCGCGGTGCTGCTGCTCGACGAGGCGACCAGCGCGCTCGACGCCGAATCCGAACGGCTGGTGCAGCAGGCGCTGGAGCGCCTGATGCGCGGCCGCACGACGATTGTCATCGCGCACCGCCTTGCCACCGTGCTCACGGCCGACCGCATCGTCGTGATGGACCACGGCCGTGTCGTCGACGAGGGCACGCACGAGGACCTCACGCGCGCGGGCGGCCTCTACGCGCGCCTCGCGAAGCTGCAGTTCGACCAGGGCCGGGCGCTGGCCGGCCGCGACGATGAGGCCGCGGCGGAGTAGGCGATCCCGATAGCGAATGCGGCGAGGTTCAGATCCCGCCGGCCAGGAGATCGCGCTCCGCTGTCTCGGAGTCGGCAGTCTGCGACTGGGCCCGCCACAACGCGGCGTAGAACCCGTTGCGTTCGACGAGTGACGCATGGTCGCCGCGCTCGACGATGCGGCCGCGGTCGAGCACGACGATCTCGTCCGCATCGACCACGGTCGACAGCCGGTGGGCGATGATGATCCGCGTGCTGCCGCCGAACGCGCCGGACAGATTGCGCTGCACCGTCGCCTCGGTGCGGCTGTCGAGGGACGAGGTCGCCTCGTCGAGAACCACGATGCGCGGCCGCCGCAGGATCGAGCGGGCCAGCGCGACGCGCTGCTTCTCGCCGCCGGAGAGCTTCAGGCCGCGCTCGCCGACGATGGTGCGGTAGCCCTGCGGCAGCGCCATGATGAAATCGTGCAGCTCGGCGGCGCGCGCCGCCTCTTCGACTTCGGCATCGGACGCGCCGGGGCGGCCGAATCGAATATTGTCGCCGATCGTATCGTTGAACAGCACGGTGTCCTGCGGCACCGCGGCGAGCGCACGGCGCAGGCTCTGCTGCGTTACCTGACGGATGTCCTGGCCGTCGATCGCGATGACGCCGCGATCGACGTCGTAGAAGCGGAACAGCAGCCGCGCGATGGTCGACTTGCCGGCGCCGGTCGGCCCGACGATGGCCAGCGTGCGGCCCGGCCGGGCGGTGAACGAGACGCCGTGCAGGGCGCCGCGTCCCGCACCGTACTGGAACGAGACCTTGTCGAATGCCAGCTCGCCCGGCCCGTCGCCGAGCGGCGCCGCATCCGGCCGGTCGACGATCTCCGGCCGCTCGTCCATCAGGTGCAGCAATTGTTCGAGGTCGACCAGCGCCTGCTTGATCGAGCGGTACAGGTTGCCGAGCCGCTCCATCGGGCGGATCAGCTGCAAGAGGTAGGCGTTGACCAGCACCAGCTCGCCGACGCTCATCGCGCCGGCGCGCACGCGGCCGACGGCGAGCCACAGGATGGCGCCCATCGCGGCGGCGATGATCGTCATCATCGCCATGCCGAGCAGGCTGCGGAAGGTCAGCGAGCGCACGGTGAGCGATTCGACCTCGCCGAGGCTGCGGTCGTAGTGCGCGGCGACGTGCCCCTCGTTGCCGAACAGTTTCACCGCCTCGAAGTTCAAGAGGCTGTCGACCGCCTCGCCATGCGCGCGCGAGCCGGTCTCGACGGCGCGGCGCTGGTGCACCCGCAGCCGGTTGGAGCCGACGACCAGGACGATGCCGTAGAGCGCCAGCGCGCTCGCGAGGATCGCCGCGAACACCGGATCGACGGCGAGGAGCATGACCACGGTCACGAACAGGATCTCCGAGCCCAGCGGCAGGATCAGGAACACGGCGTCGAACAGGAGCTCGCGCAGCCCGCGCAGGCCGTTGTCGAGGATGCGGCTGATCTGCCCCGGCTTGCGGGCGAGGTGGAAGCGGATCGACAGCCCGTGCATGTGCTCGATGGCGCGCAGCGCGAGATTGCGCTGGAGGCGCTGGTCGATCGGCGCGAACAGCGCCCAGCGCGCCTCGTTGAGCATGCGGGTGATCCAGTACAGCCCGACATAGCCGGCGACGAACACCCCGGCGGCGATGGCCCATTGCCGCTGGGGCGCGGCCACGCTGTCGACCAGGCCCGCGAACAGCAGCGGCACCAGCGCGTTCAGCAGCGCGGTGCCGGCCAGTAGCGCCATGGTCGCGCCGAGCCGGAGCTTGAAGCCGTGCAGGTCGGCCGGCCACAACAGGCGCATCAGCCGGCCGAGTGCGGCCCAGCCGCCGCCCTTCGTCGCCGCCGCGGACGCGGTCGCCCGGAATTCCCGCGCCATCGTCGCCCGTCGCCCCCGCGGTGCCTAGGCCGCCTTGCCGTCGTGCGCGCTGCGCGAATCCGCCGGCGCCGCGTCGCGCTCGCGCATGCCGTAATCGCGCAGCACCGCGGCGACGCGCAGCGTGTAGTCGCGGAAGATGCCGCCGCGGCCCGCCGCCTGGGCGCTGCGGTGCTCGGCGACCTGGCGCCACGCCGCCACCGCTTCCTCGTCGCGCCAGTAGGACAGCGACAGGTACTTGCCCTTCTCGGTCAGGCTCTCGAAGCGCTCGATCGAGATGAATCCGTCGAACTCCTCAACGAGCGGCCGCAGCTCGGCGGCGATATCGAGGTAGTCCTGGGTGCGGCCCTCTGCGGGCCAGACTTCGAAGATCACGGCGATCATCGGGCGCTCCTCTCCTCCCGTTCCGGCATGGCCGGCGTCACCGGCAGCCTAGCCGATAATCCGTGCGCGGGAAATCCGCTGCGACCGACGCAGCACGGTTTCCCTGTCGGGCCGGTTCCGCTACCTTCTCGGCAGTTGCGCAACAACATCGAAGGACAGCCGGACTCATGGATCCCATCGCCAAGCTCACCAAAGGATTCCGGGAATTCCGCGACGGCCGTTTCGCGGCCCAGCGCGCCGTCTACGAGAGGCTGGTGGACCAGGGCCAGAACCCGAAGGTGGCGCTCATCGCGTGCTCCGACTCGCGGGTCGATCCGGCCGTCGTGCTGCAGGCCGACCCGGGCGACCTGTTCGTCGTCCGCAACGTCGCCAACCTGGTACCGCCCTTTGAGCGCGAAGGCCACTACCACGGCACCAGCGCGGCGCTGGAATTCGCGGTCGAGCACCTCGAGGTGGCGCATGTGATCGTGCTCGGACACGCCCATTGCGGGGGCATCCGCTCCCTGTTCGACACGGGCGGGCGCGCCGGCGCCGGCACCGACTTCGTGGCGCCGTGGATGGACCTCGTGCGCTCCGCCCATCTGCGGGTCGAGGCCACGATGCCGGACGCCGCGGAGGAGGTGAAGGCCAGGGCCTGCGAGCAGAGCGCGGTGCTGGTGTCGCTGGAGAACCTGATGACCTTCCCGGGCATCGGCACGCGCGTCGCCGACGGCCGGCTGCGCCTGCACGGCTGGTATTTCGACATCCGCGCCTGCGCCCTCCACATCTACGACGCCGGCACGCAGCAGTTCGAGCCGGTGGACTGAACCCAGGAGAAACCCCCTCAGGGCATTTACGCGGCCAACGACCTGCGCGGGGATGTCCGCCGCGTTGGCTGCCGCCCCGGCGCGCCGCAAACGAAGCAACCGAGCACCGCTATGCCGGGGACGGCAGCGGTCTTTCAGATCCGATGCGCGCGAGCGGACTGAGGTTGAGCCAGGTGGCCAACCGTTTCCTCGCGGCTGCCGAGCCGATCACTTCCAGGCGCTCGCTGTCCAGCGCCCGGCTCAGGGGCAGGTCGCCACGGACGATATAGATCATGTCCGGCAAACTGCACGCGAGATACAGGTCGACCTTGAAACCGGGATCATTGAGGCAGAGTTCGCACACGCCGTTCTGGTTCACGAACCACCAGAGGTCCCTGCCTGACCGCTGATTGGTGAACTGCAGCCTGACGACCGCCCGCTCCGCCGCGAACGCGTCCGGCTTGACGCTGCGCTCCAGCGTCCAGATCAGCAAGCCGAGGTCGATTTCGTTCTCGGCCAGCTGCCGTCGCGACCAGCGCTGTCCCCATATTCCGAGGGCTGCGATTAGGGGGGCGAATTCCTCTCCGGCCGGCGTCAGGTGGTAGGTCCCGCCCCGGGCCGCTGGCCGTCGTTCGATGACGCCTTCCGCCTCGAGCTGCTTCAGGCGGCGTGACAGCAGCGTCGGCGACATCAGCGGCACGCCGCGATGAAGCTCCGAAAAGCGCGTCGCGCCGGCCGCGAGATCGCGCACGATGAGCGGCGTCCAACGCTCGCAGAACACCTCCGCCGCCTTGGCGACGGGACAGAACTGACCGTAGCTCTTCATCGTCTGATCCTACCGATCCCGAGGATAGCACCGGTGCGTTACCCTTTGAAACTACATTTTATGGACTATCCGCACCGTCACCGGCGCTGCACGATGTGCGCCGGTTTCACGCCGCATGCGCGACGCTGGACAATCGAAATCGGAGGGAACGCCATGGATGCCACGCTTGCCGGACAGGTTACGCGAAACGCCGCAGATATCTATGAAGAGTTCTTTGTGCCGGCGTTGTTCCGGCAGTGGGCGGTACCGGTCGCGGCGTCTGCCGCCATCGCTGCCGGCCAGACGGTTCTGGACGTTGCGTGCGGGACGGGTGTGCTGGCCCGCGAGGCCTTGCGGCGCGTTCGGCCGGGCGGGACCGTTGTCGGTCTCGACCGCAACGAAGGCATGCTCACCGTTGCGCGACGCCGCTCGCCCCTTATCGAATGGCGGCAGGGAGAAGCGGAGTCCCTGCCGTTCCCGGATGGCAGACTCGATGCCGTCGTCAGCCAGTTCGGCCTGATGTTCTTTGACGATCGCGTTGCGGCGTTGCGCGAAATGTGGCGCGTCCTGCGGCCGGGTGGCCACCTCGCCGTCGCCGTCTGGGATGCGCTGGACCGCACGCCCGGATATGCCGCGATGACGCGGCTGCTGCAGCGGCTGTTCGGCGATCGGATCGCCGATGCGCTTCGGGCGCCGTATGTATTGGGCGACCCCGACACGGTTCTGTCGCTGTTTGGCGCCGCCGGCATCCGCGGCGCGCACCTGCAGACGCAGTGCGGTACGGCCCGTTTCCCGTCGATCGACGCGTGGGTGCGGACCGACGTCAAGGGCTGGACGCTTGCCGATCTGATCGACGATGTTCAGTATCAGGCGCTGCGGCGCGAGGCGCGGGCCGAACTCATGGCGTTCGTGCAGAAGGATGGCGCCGTCGAGTTCGCTGCCCCCGCTCACATTGTTACTGCCGTCAAACAGTGACCGCGCGCTGCGACTGGCGCGCCGGCCGGGCCAGGCGGCCTGCGGGGGCAGGGATCACGCTGCCTTGCGGTTGCCTTCGAGCCAGAGGTCGACGAGCGCGACGGTCTCGTCCACCGTGTCCGACTGCATGCCCTTCTGCGCCGCCAGGGTGCGCACCAGGCAGTCGACCCGCTCGATGTTCGGCGCGCCGCCGGCCAGAGCCCGCGCCGCCGAGGACGGCTTGACCAGACCCTGCGCCGCGTTGGCGTATTTCTCGAACGGCACCAGGTCCTCGCGCGCCGCGCCCAGTGCGACGCACAGATCGCCGACCCAGTTGTAGATCGCGCGCGACAGCTCGAGGTCGCTGTGCACCGCTTCCCTGATCGAGCGCATTTCGTCCTTCTGGACGCAGCGGTAGTTGCCGGTCAGCAGCATGCTCCATTTCGCCAGCGGCACGAAGATCGAATCGTGCACCTTGAGCTTGACCGGCAGTTCCATCGGTCCGTCACCGGCATCGTAGCGGATCGCCTCGATGTCCGCCTGCAGCCGGCGCAGCATGTCAGTGTGGGCGTCCGACTCGAAGCGCGCGGCCTTGAAGTTCGTCGGCAGCGCGACCTGCAGCACGTTGACCGGCTCTTCCGGCGGGCGGAAGGCCTGCGGGTCGGGGCTGCACAGGGTCATGAAGGCGGGATCGAAGCCGTCCCAGACGGTGGCGTCGGCGTAGCAGTGCCTGACGGTGGCGACGTCCAGCCCGGGCATGCGCGCAAGATACGGCAGCGGCGGCATGTTCATGATCGACATGCACGGGATCCGCGCCGTGGCCACCTTATCCAGCAGGTCGCGCACGCCCGGCGCGCGGTACTGCGGCTCCTGCATCGCCAGGGTGACGAGGTCGAACTTCGTCGGATCGGCGACATCGGTCGTTGCCGCGGCGAGGGCGCCCTTGCACTGACGCGAGTCGATCTCGACGAGGCCCTCGCGTCCCTTGACCGGAAGCCGCACGCGCGTGCCCTCCCGGTTGATGAGGTCGGCCTCCTCGGGCAGGCAGACCATGGTGGCGTTGTGGCCTGCGAGGATCAACTTGGTGGCCAGAAGGGAGCCGTAGGAGGCGCCCATGATCATTACGTTGTAGGGGGTCGTCATGACGAGCCTGTCAGTGTCGTGCAGGGGGTGCGCCAGCAGCGCAACTGTATACAATTTTCGTAGAACGACCGGACCCTATGCCTCGGAGTGGGGCGGGTCAAGCCTTGATGTCGGGAAATCCGCACCGCCGTCGCCGGACGAATCGGCGTGGTTTCACAGGCCGGGCGACCGCCGCACGGTATCGTGCTAGTGAATGAAGTCCCAGGCGACCGTTTCCTTGCCATTCACTCTGCCGAGTAGAGCGTTTTACGCGATGCCCACCGAACCGCCGCCTTCCCCCATTGTCGCGAACGACGGCAGCCTCGCCTTCCGGCTCTACGATCTTGCCACCGGTGACGAGGACGCGCGGCTGTGTCGCGATATCGCCGACGACCAGTGCCGCGAGCAGCCGCGGAATTTCCTGTTCCAGGTCGTGGCCCAGGCGTTGAGCAAGACCGGCGACGTCCTGGCCGACAGCAAGGTCGTGCTGCCATGGCTTCTGGGCGCGGTGGGTGCGCCGGTCCATCTGGTCGGCCTTCTGGTGCCGATCCGCGAATCGCTGGCCCTGATGCCACAGATCCTCGTCGGCGGCGTCATCCGGCGCGTGCCGGTGCGCAAGGGCTTTTGGGTCGCGGGCAGCGTGGTCGAGGGACTCTGTGTCATTCTGATGGGTGCGGTCGCGGCGGCGGGCGTCCGGGGTGCCACCGCGGGCTGGGCGATCATCGGGCTGCTTGTTGTGTTCAGCCTCGGCCGCGGAGTCGCCTCGATCGCCGCCAAGGACACGCTGGGCAAGACCGTATCCAGGGGCCGCCGGGGCCGGGTCAGCGGCTATGCCGCCACGGGCTCGGGCCTCGTCGCCGCCGCCGTCGGCCTGTACTTCGTCCTGAGCCCGGAACAGGCGCGGCCGGACTGGCTCCTGTATGCGATGGTGGTCGCCGCCGGCGTGTCCTGGCTGCTCGCCGCCGCCGCGTTCTGGCGGATCAGCGAATATCCCGGCGCCACCGAGGGCGGACGGGGCTTGGGCGATCTGATCCGTGACCAGGTAATGCTGTTGCTGCGGGACCGGGAGCTGCAGAAATTCCTGGCGGCGCGGACGCTGATGATCTCGACCGCGCTGGTCGGGCCTGTCTATGTCAGCCTCGCGCAGCGCGAGACCGGGCAGACGCTCGACGGCCTCGGCTGGCTGGTCCTCGCCTCCGGGCTCGCCGCCACGCTCAGCGCGTCGGTCTGGGGTGCGCTGGCCGACCGCTCCAGCCGCCTGACCATGGCGCTCGCCGCCGCCATGGCGGGGCTGCTCGGCCTCCTGGTGCTGGCCGCGTTCGCCTGGGTGCCGGCCGTGACCGGCAGCATCGCGTTCTACGCGGCGGCGCTGTTCGTCCTCGGCATCGCCCATGCCGGCGTGCGGATCGGCCGCAAGACCCATGTCGTCGACCTTGCCGGCGGCGACCGCAAGGCGGAGTACGTCGCCGTCAGCAATACCGTGATCGGTGTGCTGCTGCTGGTCCTGGGCGGCCTCGTCAGCGTCCTGCTCGGCTTCGGGCTCGAACTCGGCATCGCCGCCCTGTCCGCCCTTGCCCTGATCGGCGCCGCCCTCGCCCTTACGATGCGGCACGTCCAGGGTTGAGGCGCCAGATGCCGAGGTTGAGCAGCGCCGCGAAACCCACCCAGGCCGCATAGGGGACGAGGATCCAGGCCGCTGTCGCGTCGATCGGGTGGAACAGGGCGATGGTCGCAAGGATGCTGAGCCACAGGCCGACGATTTCGACGAGGGCCAGGTCGGGTCGGCGCAGGCCGAAGAACAGCGTCGACCACAGGCCGTTGAGAACGAGCTGAAGTACGAAGACCGCGAGGGGCAGGATGGCCCCCTCGATGCCCGCCTTGCGCCACACCAGCCAGCCGGAAACGGCCACCGAGACGTAGAGGACCAGCCAGACCGGTCCAAACAGCCAGTCGGGCGGGCACCACGGCGGCTTTGCCAGCCGCCGGTACCACGCGCCGGGCCGAAAGGCGATGCCGGGCGTCGCCGCCGCCGCCGAGGCCAGTACGAAGACAAGGAGGGATACGAAGGACTCGAGATCCATGGCGGACGATATAGCGCCCGGGGCGCGCCCGGACAATGAGGAGGGCCGGCCGTCCTGCGCGGCTTCTTCCGGCCGGCCGGCGAATAGAACGAAGGCGCCGCCGGGCGGCGGCTCCGTCGCGCCGGGCGTGACCTGCGCGCCGGCGGGCCGGGGTCCCGGCTTTTCGCACGGCGTTGAGGCAGGTCAATGCGCACGCCGCGATCCTGTGCCTTATGTCGGCGCAGCGAATTCCACGCAGCAACGGAGGTTGCCATGGATATGCCAAGCTCGCGCATGACGCTGGCCGATCCCAAACAGTGCGGACATGTCACGCTGATCGATCATGCAACCGACAAGCAGTACGAATTGCCGGTTCTGGAGAGCTCCGAGGGACCCAACGTCATCGACGTCCAGAACCTCTACCGGGACACCGGTTACTTCACCTACGACCCGGGCTATGCGTCGACGGGCAGCTGCAATTCCCAGCTCACCTTCATCGACGGCGAGAAGGGGATCCTGCGCCATCGCGGCTATGCGATCGAGGAGCTGGCGGCGCACAGCGACTACATGGAGGTGTGCTTCCTGCTGCTCTACGGCGAGCTGCCGACCAAGAAGGAGAAGGAAGCGTTCGTGCACGAGATCACCTATCACACCATGGTGCACGAGCAGGTTCACTACTTCTACCGCGGCTTTCGGCGCGACGCCCATCCGATGGCGGTGATGGTCGGCGTGGTCGGCGCGCTCAGCTCCTTCTATCATGACAGCACCGACATCCACGATCCGGAGAAGCGGCGGCTCGCGACCCATCAGCTGATCGCCAAGATGCCGACGATCGCGGCCATGGCCTACAAGTATTCCGTCGGCCAGCCCTTCGTCTATCCGCGCAACGACCTTAGCTACGCCGAGAATTTCCTGCGCATGACCTTCTCGGTGCCGAGCGAGGAGTACAAGGTCAGCCCGGTCCTGGCGCGTGCCATGGACCGGATCTTCATCCTGCATGCCGACCACGAGCAGAACGCCTCGACCTCGACCGTGCGCATCGCCGGCTCGTCCGGGGCCAATCCGTTCGCCTGCATCGCGTCCGGCATCGCCTCGCTGTGGGGGCCGGCGCATGGCGGCGCCAACCAGGCGGTCTTGCGGATGCTGCGCGAGATCGGCTCGAAGGACCGCATCCCCGAGTTCCTGAAGCGGGCGAAGGACAAGGACGATCCCTTCCGGCTCATGGGCTTCGGCCACCGGGTCTACAAGAACTACGACCCGCGCGCCGCGATCCTGCGCGAATCGACCCACGAGGTGCTGGAAGAGGTCGGCGTGAAGGACGAACCGCTGCTCGATCTTGCCATCGAGCTGGAGCGCATCGCGCTCGAGGACGACGATTTCGTCGAGCGCAAGCTGTTCCCGAACGTCGACTTCTACTCCGGCATCACGCTGAAGGCGATGGGCTTCCCGGAGGCCATGTTCACGCCGCTGTTCGCCGTCGGGCGCACGGTGGGCTGGGTCGCCCAGTGGAAGGAGATGATCAAGGATCCGCAGCAGCGCATCGGCCGGCCGCGCCAGCTCTACACCGGCCCCACCCTGCGCCCCTTCGTGCCGCTGGCCAAGCGCAAGTAGGGGCCAGGCGGCCCCGGTCGGGCCGGGCGGGGCGGACGCCGGACATCCGTCAGTGCCCTCGGGTGCTGATGGTGCCCGGGTTTTGCTGATCACGGGCGTGGGCGTTATAGTCCGAAGTCCCGTTGATCGAAGAGGCTGCCGGTGCTCACGGATTTTGTCGTCAACGCGTACTTCTGGCCGGTCGTGGCCGGCGGCGTGCTGTTGCTGGTCGTCGGCGTCGCCGGCCGACAGGCCGGGACGGACGGGCGTGGGTCCGCGACGGACAGGGGCAGGCTTGGCCTCGGCTATCTGGGGGGTGTCGCGGCGATCGCCCTGTATGCGGCGCTCGAGACGTATCGCCTCGGCCTGGAGAAGGTCGAGCGCGGGCAGGTTACACCCGACGTGTTGCGGGAGTCGCTTGCCGGCTGGATCTGGTTCGTGTCCCTCATGCTCATACCGATCGCTATCTTCTTCATGACCGTCTTCGGCCTGCCGCTGTTTGCCCTGATATCGCGATATGGCTGGGGCTCGCTGGTCGGTGTCTTGGCGCTTGCCGCGGCCTTCACGCTGGCGTTCGCCGGCTATTTCTACCTCGTCCCCTACAACCTGTGGTGCGGCGCGCATCCCGATCTCTGCATGGCGCGCACCCTGGTCGACGTGGGCATTCCCGCGGTCCTGGTTGCACTGGGCTTCGCGCTGGGTGCCCGCTTGCCGCTGCTCAAGGCCGGCGGCCGTCCGTGACCACGAAATCTCTACGGCGGCGGAGCCGGGTCGGCCGGCTGTCGGGGCCCGCGGCGGTCAACATCCTCTGCCGTTGCACGCTCATCCCCCGAGAATTTGCCGGATGGAAAGGACGACGCCCGGGCGGGCGAAGGGTCCTCCCGTCCGACCGGATGCTCCGGTGCGGCCAGCGCCGCATGGCCGGATCGGCATTTTCCATAACACCCCCCTGAAACCCGCGGAAAACCCTAACGCATGGGCTCGTTCCACGGCGCTGGCGCGGCGGGGCCGGCGTCGCGCCCGCGCGCCTTGCGGATGGTCGCCCGGCGCCTGTCACGGTCGGGCGGCCGCCACGCCGGCGCCACAGTGTGCGGTCAGACTTGCCCCATGAAGCTGCCGGAGAAGCCATGCCGACCGTGATCTCCCACCCCGCCGTTGCGATCGGCGCCTTTCCGTGGTTCCGCCTGCGCCTCGGCCATCCGGCACTGCTGCTCGCCGGCATGGTCCTGACGGTGCTGCCCGACGTCGACGTCGTCGGCTTCCATCTCGGCATCGCCTATGGCGACCTTCTGGGGCACCGGGGGCTCACGCACTCGCTGCCCTTCGCCGTTGCGATCGGCGGGCTCGCGGCGTGGCCGGCGGCGCGGCTGTCCGGGTCGGGGTTCTGGGTGCTGTGGCTGTATTTCGCGCTGTGCCTTGGCTCGCACGGTCTGCTCGACGCGCTCACCGACGGCGGGCTCGGCATCGCCTTCCTCTCGCCGTTCTCGAACGAGCGCTACTTCTTCGACGTCCGGCCGATCCGGGTCTCGGCGCTGTCGGTTGATCGCTTTTTCGCCGGCGACTGGCTCGGGCTGCTGGCCATCGAGTTCCGCTGGATCTGGCTGCCGGCACTGGCGCTGGGCGCCCTCGGCCTCGCTGTCGGGCGCCTGCACCGGGCGCGGCGCCGCCGACAGCGCGGTTAGCGCTGGTCGAACTTGAGCTCGATGCGGCGGTTGCGGCGGTACGCTTCGAAGGAATCGCCCGGCTCGAGCGGCTGATACTCGCCGAACCCCGTGGCGGCCAGGCGCTGCGGCGGGATGCCGTTGTCCTGCAGGAAGCGGACCACGGAGATCGCCCGCGCCGTCGACAGCTCCCAGTTCGAGGGGAAGCGGTCGGTGTTGATCGGCGCCCTGTCGGTATGGCCGTCGACCCGGAGCACCCAGTTCAGGTCGCGCGGGATATCGTCCGACAGGTCACGCAGGGTGCGCGCCAGCGCCGCCAGCTGCTCGCGCCCGCCGGGGCCGAGCTCGGCCTCGCCGGAGGCGAACAGAACCTCCGACTGGAACACGAAGCGGTCGCCGACGATGCGGATGTCCTTGCGGTCGCCGAGCACGTCGCGGAGCCGGCCGAAGAATTCCGAGCGGTAGCGGGCCAGCTCCTGCACCTTGGCGGCGAGCGCCGCGTTGAGCCGCTTGCCGAGGTCGACGATCTGCGCCTGCTGTTTCTTGTCGCGCGCCTCCGAGGCTTCCAGCGCCTCGTTCAGCGCCGCGATCTGCGCCCGCAGCTCGGACAGCTGCCGGTTCAGCAGCGCCACCTGGGCCTTGGCGGCGGCCGAGATCGCGCGCTCGGCAACGACCGCCTCCTCGCTCTGCTTGGCCTTGGCCATCATGGTCTGAAGCTCCGCCTCGAGCTGGTCGCGGTACCGCCGCATGGCGGCGATGTCCTGCTCCAGCTCGGCCAGCTTGCGCAGCTGCATCTCGATCGTCTCGCTGTCGACGGAGATCAGGGCGTTGGCCGCCTCCAGCTCCTGCATGCGGCGCGCCAGCTCGGCGGCGCTGTCGGCATAGGCCTGCTCGGCCCGCTCCAGCGCCTGCTGCGTCAACAGGATCTCGCGGCTCGCCGCTTCCAGAGCCTTGGTCCGCTCCTCGAGGTTGGCCTTCATCTTCTCGATCTCGTCCTCGGCCGCCGACAGCAGCAGCGCGCGCTTGGCCAGCTCCTCCTCCTGCGCGGTCAGCTTGCGGTTGCTCTCCTCCAGCGCCGCGTTGCGCGCCGCCAGGAGGGCCAGCGTCTCCTCGATCGTGCGCTCGCGCTCCGAGACATCCTGCCGCGACGCCGCCAGCGCAGCCTCGCGCTCAGCCAGCAGGCTTTCCGATTCGGCCAGCGCGGCGACCAGCCGCCGGCGCTCGGCGTCCGACGTGTCGAAGCGGTCCTGCAGCTCGGCGAGCCGGGCCGTCAGGTTGTCGGTCAGGCCGCGCAGCGTGCCGACCTCCGCGGCCAGTTGGGCGCGGTCGGCAAGGGTGCTCTGCAGCTCCGAGGAGAGCTGCGCGACGGTCGACCGCAATTCGGCGCTGGTGCTCTCTTCGAGGGCCAGCAGGTCGGCCAGCTCCGCGACCTCGCGGTTGAGCCGCTCGAGCGCCTCGTCGCGGCCGCTCAGCACCTCGCTCAGGTAGAACTGCGAGACCACGAAGATCATCAGCAGGAACATGATGACCATCAGCAGCGTGGCGAGGGCGTCGACGAAGCCCGGCCAGATGTCTACGGCGGCCCTGCTTCTGCGTGAGAGCGTGGCCATGCGACGCTACGCTCCCGTCTTCTTCGCCGCCTGCCCGGCGGTCGCCGCCACGGTGCGCGCGAGCAGCCGGATCTCGCCGCGCAGCTCCTCGACGATCTGGGCGCGCGCGGCGCTGGCATCCTTGGTCAGCCGGGTCAGCGTCTGGTCGATGCTGTGCGCCGCCTGGCGCAGCGCCGGGTCGCCGCCGGCGCCGTCCGCCAGCCTGACGAGCACCGGCTTGAGCTCCTTCTGCCCCTCGGCGAGGGCGACCAGCAAATGCTGTTCCGCCCGCATCTGGTCGCCCAGCGTGCCCAGCTTGTCGGCCAGCTGCTCGAGGTGCCGGTCAGTGGCGCCCCGGCTGGCCTCGGCCCGGCCGATGGCGCGCTCGAGGCGTTCGAGGCTGTCGGCGGTCTTCTCCAGCAGGGCCTGGATGTAGGCCGGAACCGAGGTCTCGCCCTCGGCGCCGAGGGCGCCGGAGCTGAGCCGGGTGAGGCCCGACAGCCAGTCCTCCAGCTCGTTGTAGAAGCGGTTCTGCGCCTGCCCCGCCCGCAGCTCGAGGAAGCCGACCACCAGCGAGCCGGCGAGGCCGAACAGCGACGAGCTGAACGCCGTGCCCATGCCCGACAGCGGCGACTGCAGGCCGGCCTTCAACCGTTCGAACACGTCGGTCAGGTCGCTTCCGGCGACCGACAGGTTGCCGATCACGCCGCCGATCGCGCTCACGGTATCCAGCAGCCCCCAGAACGTCCCGAGGAGGCCGAGGAAGACCAGCAGGCCGATGATGTAGCGCGACAGCTCGCGCCGCTCCTCGAGCCGGCTCGAGATGCCGTCCAGCAGCGTGCGCATGGCCGTGGTCGACAGTGTGAATCGGCCCCCGGTGCGGTCGCCGAGCATTCTCGCCATCGGCGACAGCAGCTTCGGCACGGCGCCGCTCGAGACCGCCGCCTGGTCGCGCCGGAAGCTCTCGATCCAGCGCGCCGCCGGCCGCAAAGTCCAGACGTTGCGGAAGGTATGGAATATGCCTGCCGCCAAGACCGCGAGGATAATCGTGTTGAGCGGGGCGTTCGAATGGAAGGCTTCGACCAGCGTTGGCGACAAAGCCATCAGCCAAGTGACGGCAAGCGCGACAGCGCCGACGAAAGCCATCATCCCGAACAGGAAACCGCCTGGCTTCGTCATGCTCCGTCCTTCCCCGTCAAACTCGCGTCCATGTCCTTGTCCTTGTCCTTTCCGTTCACGACGGCGGCACCCGCACCTCCACCCGGTCCTTCGGCTCCTCCTCGGTCCGCGGCCCGAGCGCCCTGACATCCATCCGCGTGCTCAATACACCATTTTCGATCAAATAGGTACGCACTGCCAGCGTGCGGAACAAGGAACGCCGTCTGGCCTCGCTCCCCGACGGGGCGGTCTCGCTTGCGTAGCCGACGATCTGCACCCGCACCTCGGGGTTCGCCTTGAGCCACGCGGCCAGCCCGTCGAGGTCCGCGTGTGCCGCTTCCGGAAGGTCGGTCGCGTCGGCAGCGTAGAGAATGCGGATCTCGGCCGGCCGCGGCAGCGTCGTCGGTGGTGTCGGCGGTGGCGTGGTATCGCGCGAATCCGGCGGAAGTGTGGCGACCTGGGGGTCCGCGGGCGGCGTCAGGACGGGCGCCGGGGGCGGGCTGACGAGGCCGGGTTCCGGACCGGCCGCGGGCGCGCCGCTGCGAGGCCGCGACGGCTGAACGACGGGGGCCTCGGGCACCGTCGGGGCGGGCGGCGGCGCGAGCCTGAGCGGCGGCGGTGGGACCACCAGCGAGGGCGGCGGCGGGGGAGCCACCAGCAACGGCGGCGGCGGCGCGGCCACGAGGCCGGGCGACGCCTCTTGCGGCACGGCGGCGATGTCGGGGCGGCCGGCGGTGCCGGCGCGCCAGCGCTCGAATTCGGACGGCGTGATGGTCAGGCGCGAGGCCGGCGCCGAAGCCGGCGGCGGCAGCGGCGTGTCCGCACCCGGCTCCTGCGCCGGGGCGCCCTGCGGGGCCAGCAACAGCGCGGCCAGGGCGACGGCACGGGCCGCGCAGCCGCCGGCGCGCGCCGGCCGCCGCGGGCGCCGGCAACACCATATCTTGGTCATCCGGTGAGGCGCTGCCACTGTCCAATCTGCCGTCTGTCAAGCGGGGTCCGCGGAGTGCCCGTCGGGCCGCCGGCACGCCGCGAAGATAGCCCACAGCCGGCGCCGCGGACAACCGCCGTGCGCCGCCCGTCCCGTCAGGCGCGTCTGGCGAGCAACCTGACGATGTCGCCGTGCAGTCGGTCGTTGGCGGCCAGGATGGTCGGCGAGTCGAGCCTGTGCGCCCGGTTGTCGATCTGGCTGACATAGCCGCCGGCCTCGCGCACCAGGATCACCCCGGCGGCCACGTCCCAGGCGCTGAGACCCGTCTCCCAGAACCCGTCGTAGCGGCCGGCCGCCACGTAGGCGAGGTCGAGCGACGCCGCGCCCCAGCGCCGCACGCCGGAGGTCTTCTCCATGGCGGCGGCGAGCTGCGCGAGGAATGTCTCATGCCCCGCGCCTTCCTGCCGGCCGAGAAAGGGAATGCCGGTGGCCAGCAGCGATTCGGCAAGCCGCGTCCGGCCGGAGACCCGCATCCTGCGGTCGCCGAGATACGCGCCGACCCCCTTTTCGGCCCAGAAGATCTCGTCCTTGACCGGATCGTAGACGACACCCGCGATGACCTCGCCGCGCTCCTCGAGGCCGATCGAGACCGCGAAATGCGGCAGCCCGTGCAGGAAATTCGTGGTCCCGTCCAACGGGTCGACGATCCAGCGCCGGTCCCTGTCGGTGCCCTTGACGGCGCCGCTTTCCTCCATCAGGAAACCGAAGCCGGGCCGCGCCTTCTCGAGCTCGCGGCGCACGATGCGCTCGGCCTTGGTGTCGGCCGCGGAGACGAAATCCGCCGGCCCCTTGCGGCTGACCTGAAGCTGCTCGACCTCGCCGAAGTCGCGGATCAACGCCCGCCCGGCCTTTTCGGCGGCGCGCACCATGACGTTGATGTTGGCGGATCGAAAAGCCATCGCCGGCTCCGGTTCGATATTGCGGGCGGGGCAGGGGACGCGGGATCAGTCGCGCGCCCGCTCCACATAGGTTGCATCGGCCGTGTTGACGACGACGCGGGTGCCCGACTCGACGTGCGGCGGCACCATGACGCGCACGCCGTTCTCCAGCACCGCCGGCTTGTAAGACGAGGCGGCGGTCTGGCCCCTGACCACCGGGTCCGCCTCGACGATCCGCATGGTCACCGTTTCCGGCAGCTCGACGCCGATCGGCGAGTCCTCATAGGACTCGATCATCACGTTCATGCCCTCCTGCAGGAACTTCGCCGCATCCTCGCCGATGAAGTCGATGTTCAGCGTGATCTGTTCGAAGCTGTCGCTGTCCATGAAGGTGTAGTCGTCGCCGTCGCCGTAGAGGAACTGGTACTGCTTCTGGTCGAGGCGCACGCGCTCCACCGTCTCCGACGAGCGGAAGCGCTCGTTCAGCTTGGTGCCGTCGCGGATGTCCTTCAGCTCGACCTGCAGATAGGCGCCGCCCTTGCCGGGCTGGGTGTGCTGGATCTTGACCGCGCGCCACAGCCGGCCCTGATGCTCGATGATGTTGCCCGGGCGGATGGCATTGCCGTTGATCTTCATGTTGCAAAAAACCGTTCGTCTGTCGGGGAAAGCGGCGCGGTTATAGCGGTTGCACGGCCGCTACGCAATCTCGGCAAACACCTTGTTGAAGGCGCGGACCGCGGCGGCCGGCCCGTCCTCGTGCGCCCAGACGCCGGCGACCACGGCGAGGAAGTCGGCGCCGGCCCGGACCAGCACCGGGGCGTTGTCCACCGTGATTCCGCCGATGGCCACGCACGGCACCTCCATCAGCTCGCTCCACCAGGTCAGGATCTCCGGCTCGGCCCGGGTCTTCGGCTGCTTCGTGCCGGTCGCGAAGAACGCCCCGAAGGCGACGTAGTCGGCACCCTGTTCGGCCGCCACCATGGCGAGGTGGCGGGAGTTGTGGCAGGTCACGCCGACGATCGCCTGGGGGCCGACGATACGCCGCGCGTCGGCATAGCTCACGTCCTCCTGGCCGACGTGGACGCCGTCGCAGCCGGTGTCGGCCGCAAGGTCCGGGCGGTCGTTCATCAGCACCGCGACGTCGCGCGCCTGCGCCAGCGGACGCAGGATGTCGGCGGTGCGGCGGATCTCGTCGTCCGAGGCGTCCTTCAGCCGCAGCTGCAGGCAGGCGACGTCGCCGGCATCCAGCGCCGCGGCAAGGGTGTCGCGGAAGGCCGCCGGGTCGAGCACGGGCGGGGTGATCAGATAGAGCCGGCAGCGGTCGCGATCATCCATCCGCGTGTCGCTCCAGCCAGTCGCGGCAGGCCTGTTCCGGATCGCGGCGCGCCCGCTCGATCGTCGCAAGGTCGAGCGCCTCGGGCCGCTCGACGATCACGCGGGCGCCGCACTGTGCCGCGATGTCCGCGATCTTGCCCGTCGTTTCGCCGGCAAAGCGGATCACGGCGATACCGTCGCGCAGCGCCGCCAGCGCGTAGCCCGGCATGTCGCCGCAGTCGAGCACTGCCGACACTTGCACCTGCGGATGCGCCGCCCGCGCCTCGTCGATAACGGCGCGGAACCAGGACGGCCCGGCATAGCCGGCGGCCCCCTTGGCGCTCATCAGCGTGACCGGCACGCCGAGCTCCGCCGCCGCCGCCAGCGCCGCCTTCGCGTGGGCGAGCCCGTGGACGACGATGGCGGGGGGGAGGGAAGCCGTCCCCTCTCTGGTTGTTTGGTCTTTGTTACGTGCCATCATCCGGTTCAGCACTTGTTAACCCGATACCACGATCCTGTCTCTAATCCGGCATACTGTGAGGCAGACCATACCGTGCCCGAAAGCCTTACCTTCAATTACGTCAGAAAAACAGACGATTATTGGCGCGAGGTTCGCGCCTGCCTGACGGCTGAGCTGTCGCGCTGGTACGTTCTGGCAAGCGGCGCCCTGGTCCTTGTCGGCGTGATATTCGCGATCAAGATACCGATTTACGGTTATATGGGTTATCGCTACTGGAACGCCTTAAAACAAGCTGCGCCCCCCGGCGGCGAAGGGATTGCGGGCGTCGCTGACGCCAACGGCATCGCGTTATCCGGATTTCCCGACGGCACAGAATACAGTTGGTCCGACATTCTGACCGCGGTAGAAAAACAGCACTATTTCCTGCTCCGCGTCAGGAGCGAACCTCATCCGTCTGAACGATCTTACTACAGCTACATACCTAAACGTGCCTTCGGGGAGTCATTGGCTTTAACTGCGTTCCGCGCCCTGCTTCGCGCGCATGCGCCCGGATTCCGCGCCTGGACGAAGGGGTGAGGCGATGACGGAAATTTGCAGGTTTTCCTTCAAATACACTATTAAGGAAGAGGACGTTGCCAGCGCCCTGCGCGCCCACACGCGCACCTTTAAATCGGTATGGGCAATGTAGATTGTTTTCGGCGCCTTTGCCGCGTACGCCGTTCTTGCGGGCGGTATCGGTGTTGGCCAGGGGACCATGACGCTGAATTCTTTCGCCAGCACTCTTCTGGTGTTCGCTGTGGGCGGCGTTCTGATGTGGGGCTCATATTGGTACCCACCGCGCTGGGCGATGCGCGCCTCGCCTTCGCTCGGGGTCGAGGAGGAAATATCGCTCTTCGACGACCGGATCGTCGTTCAGAGCAGCCTTGGCCGGGACGAGCTGTTCTGGGCGCATTTCCGCAAGGCGAACGAGATCGCCGAATACTTTCTGCTGCATCCGCATGAGGGGAACTTCTATCCCATTCCGAAGCAGTATTTCGCCAATGCCACGGAACTGGACTGGTTCCGCCACTGGATCCGCACGCACATTCCGGACTTTCACCAGCACTGACGCCGATCGAGGAAAGCCGAACGGGATGCCGAAGGACTTTACCCTGAACTACACGCTCTCCGTGAAAGAGGAAACGCGCGCCCGGCGCGCCGACGCGTTCCGGAAGAAATCAATCTGGGCCACGTGGGCGGTGTCCACCCTGTTTTATTGTGCCGTTGTCATTTTGCCCCAGGCACTCACCGTACTGGAGGGAGACGAGCCTTTGAATTCGTTGCTGCCGGGCCTTTTGATATTCTTCGGCATTTCCGCGGCCGTCTTCGTGCACATGTGGATTTATCCTGTGGGTGCGCGCGTCACCGGCGCGGACCGGGCGGTGACCGTCTCAGACGAAGGTGTAAGTTCAAAGAGTCCGGTGGCGCGCAGACTGCTGTACTGGGTGAATTTTACCAGCGCGCTGGAGACCCGGGAATTCTTTCTGCTTCGCATGGGCGGAGGGAGCATGTGGCCCGTGCCGAAGCGCAGCCTCGCAGATTCGGCGGCCCTGCAGGGGCTGCGCGACCTGATTCGCAAGCATGTCCCAGAGGCGAGGCTTTTGGATTAGCCGCGCCGATTACTATATCGTCGGGATCGTTCCGACTTATCGACGAAGCCATGAGCAAAGCCTTCACAAAAGAGTCCGACACCGACCTCGACGCGGATCTCCCGGATGAGCCGGATCCCTTGCCGGCGGGGCGGAAGAACTACATCACGCCGGCCGGGCTGGAGCGGCTGCGCGCGGAGCTCGACGCGCTGTGGACCGTGGAGCGGCCGAAGGTCGTCGAGACCGTCGCCTGGGCCGCCGGCAACGGCGACCGCTCGGAGAACGGCGACTACATCTACGGCAAGAAGCGGCTGCGCGAGATCGACCGCCGGGTGCGGCACCTGCGCAAGCGCATCGAGATCGCGGAGGTCGTCGACCCGGAGCGTCAGACGAACCGCGATAAGGTGTTCTTCGGCGCCGTCGTGACCTATGCCGAAAGTGACGGGCGCGAGCGCACGGTGCGCATCGTCGGCGTCGACGAGGCGCGCTCCGAGGAGGGCGAGATCAGCTGGGTCTCGCCGGTCGCGCGGGCGCTCCTGAAGGCGGAGGCGGGCGACGTCGTCGAGGTGCGCACGCCCGCCGGCTCAGAAGAGCTCGAGGTGCTGGAGATCCGCTATCCCGAGGACTGAGGGCCGCCCCAGGGTTCGTGCCTTCGAGGGCCCATTTCGACACCCTGAAACCCGCAGAAAACCCCTTTGCATGGGGTTGTTCCTCGCGGTCGGCGCCGCACGCGCCGCCCGGCGCGGCCGCAATCGCGAAGCCGGTTGGAGATTGGGCCGAAGGTCCGTACCATGACCGGCCGCGCCCATCCGAGGCGCCGCAACAGGAGGATCCCGCCGCATGCGCCTGTCCGTTCTCGACCAGTCGATCGCCGTTGCCGGCCGGCCGCACGGCCAGGCGATCCAGGACACGCTGTCCCTCGCGCGGCACTGCGAGGCGCTCGGCTACCACCGCTTCTGGGTCTCCGAGCACCACAACCACCCGACCATCGTCGGCACCGCGCCGGAGATCCTGATCGCGGCCATCGCGGCGCGCACGGAGCGCATCCGTGTCGGCAGCGCCGGCGTCATGCTGCCGCATTACTCCGCCTTCAAGGTCGCCGAGCAGTTCCGCGTGCTGGACGCGATCGCCCCGGGGCGCATCGATCTCGGCCTCGGCCGCGCGCCCGGCTCGGACGGCCGCACCGCCTTCGCGCTGCATCCGCTGGCCAGCCAGCGCCCCGAGCAGTTCCCCGCCGACGTGCGCGACCTCGACGCCTGGGTGCACGGCGAGGCGCTGGTCGAGAACCACCCCTTCGCGGCGATCAAGGCCTATCCGCAGGGGCCGACGGCGCCCGAGGTGTGGATGCTCGGAAGCTCCCTCTATGGCGCGCAGCTCGCCGCCGTGCTGGGGTTGCCCTACTGCTTCGCCTGGTTCATCACCGACGGCTTCGGTTGCGACGAGGCGCTGGCCCAGTACCGCAAGAACTACCGCCCCAGCGCGCGCTGGCCGCAGCCGCAGGTGGCGCTCTGCCTGTGGGCGCTGGCGGCGGACACGGAGGAGGCGGCGCAGCATCATTTCACGCCGCGCGCCCGCTGGAAGCTGTACCGCGACCGCGGCGTCTACGGCCCGCTGGAGAGCCCGGAGGATGCGGCGGCACACAGCTACACCGACAAGGAGGCGGAGATTCTCGAGGGCCTGCGCCGCGACTCCTTCGTCGGCACCGGCGGGAGCGTGGCGAACCGAATCCGCACGACCGCCGAAGCGCTCGGTGCGGCGGAGATCGCCGTCGTCACCTGGGCCCACGACGAAGCCGTGCGCCGGCGCAGCTATGAGCTGCTGGCGGACGAGTTCGGGCTGGCGCCAAACTAAAACGGGGCCTGCCGGCCCCGTTTCGCAATCCTCGTCGGGCTCGCCGCGATTCAGAGCAGCTTGCCCATCGCCACCGCGGTGTCCGACATGCGGTTGGAGAAGCCCCATTCGTTGTCGTACCACGACATCACCCGCACCAGCTTGCCGTCGATCACCTGGGTCTGGGTCAAATCGAAGGTCGAGCTCGCCGAATTGTGATTGAAGTCGATCGAAACCAGCGGCTTGTCGTTGACCGCGAGGATGCCCTTCAGCTCGCCCTTCGCGGCCTTCTTGATCGCCTCGTT
>CAYFYY010000030.1:0-7116 GCA_964347475.1 uncultured Flavobacteriales bacterium | reverse complement strand
GGCGGTGGTCTTCTTCCTCGCGTCGAATTTCAGGTCGATCAGCGAGACATTCGGCGTCGGCACGCGAATCGCCGTGCCGTCGAGCTTGCCGGCGAGCTCCGGCATCACCAGGCCGACCGCCTTGGCGGCGCCGGTCGAGGTCGGGATCATCGAGACCGCCGCCGCGCGGGCCCGGCGCAGGTCCTTGTGCAGCGTGTCCACCGTGGCCTGGTCACCGGTGTAGGCGTGGATCGTCGTCATGTACCCGCGCTCGATGCCGATCGCCTTGTGCAGGACATAGGCGACCGGGGCCAGGCAGTTGGTGGTGCACGAGGCGTTCGAGACGACGACGTGGCTCTTCTTCAGCTTCATGTGGTTGACGCCATAGACGACGGTGAGGTCGGCGCCGGCGGCCGGGGCCGAGACCAGCACCCGCTTGGCGCCGGCCTCGAGGTGCAGTGCCGCCTTCTCCCGCGCGGTGAAGATGCCCGTGCATTCGAAGGCGATGTCGACGCCGAGCTCCTTCCACGGCAGCTTGGTCGGGTCGCGCTCGGCCGTCACCTTGACCTTGCCGCGGCCGAAATCGATCCAGTCCTTGCCGGTCTTCACCTTGCTCTGCAGCGTGCCGTGCACCGAATCGTAGGTCACCAGGTGCGCGTTCGCTTCGACCGAGCCGAGATCGTTGATGCCGACGAACTCGATGTCCTTGCGGCCGGACTCGATCGCCGCCCGCAGCACCAGCCGCCCGATGCGGCCGAAGCCGTTGATTGCCACCCGTAATGCCATGGGAACTCCCTCTTGAAGCTGATCGTTTCTGTGTGGTCCGCGTCTTCTAAAGCTTGCTTTTCGTTTCCGCCACCACCGCGTCGGCGGTGATCCCGAAATGCTCGTACAGCTTCCCGGCCGGGGCCGAGGCGCCGAAACTGTCCATGCCGACGAAGCCGCCGTCGCTGCAGATAATTGCATCCCAGCCGAGGCGGACGGCGGCCTCCACCCCCACGCGCACCGATTTCGGGCCGAGCACGGCGTTGCGATAACTCTTGTCCTGCTGCGCGAACAATTCGAAGCATGGCATCGAGACCACGGCGGTCGGGATGCCGTCGCCTTCCAGCTGCGCGCGTGCGGCCATGGCGATTTCGGCCTCCGAGCCGGTTGCGATCAGCGTTGCCTTGCGCTTTCCGGAGGCTTCGGCCAGAACATAGCCGCCCCGGGCGCACAGGTTCTCCGCGGTGTGCTCGGTGCGCAGTGTCGGAACGCCCTGGCGCGTCAGCGCCAGGATCGAGGGCGTATTATCGTGCTTCAGGGCGAGTGCCCAGCACTCGGCGGTCTCGACCACGTCGGCCGGCCGGAAGACGAACAGGTTCGGCATGGCGCGCAGGCTCGCCAGGTGCTCGACCGGCTGGTGCGTCGGGCCGTCTTCGCCGAGGCCGATCGAATCGTGCGTCATCACGTAGATGACGCGCTTGCCCATCAACGCCGACAGGCGGATCGACGGCCGGCAGTAGTCGGTGAACACGAGAAAGGTGCCGCCATAGGGGATCAGCCCGCCGTGCAGCGCGATGCCGTTCATCGCCGCCGCCATGCCGTGCTCGCGCACGCCGTAATTGACGTAGCCGCCCGAGAAATCGTCGCGCGTCACGGCGACATGGCGGCTCGTCCTCGTGCCGTTGGAGCCGGTGAGGTCGGCGGAGCCGCCGACCATTTCGGGCACGGCGGCGGTCAATACCTCGAGCACCTTCTGCGAGGCGACGCGCGTCGCCAGCTTCGGCGCCTCGCTTGACATCGCCGCCTTGAACTCGTCCAGCGCCGCCTCCCAGCCCAGCGGCAGGTCCCCGGCGGCGGTCCGCTCGAACTCGCTGCGGACGTCGTTGTCGAGGGCGGCGACGCGACCCTCCCAGTCGGCCCGCACCGCTTCGCCGCGCGCGCCGACGGCACGCCAGGCGGCGAGGATCTCGTCGGGGATCTCGAACGGCGGATACGGCCAGCCCAGCTTCTTGCGCGCACCGGCGATCTCGTCCTCGCCGAGCGGCGCGCCGTGGGTCTTCTCGCTGCCCGCCTTGGTCGGGGCACCGAAGCCGATCACCGTGCGGCAGGCGATCAGCGACGGCCGGTCATCGGCACGGGCGGTGGTGATCGCCGCGTCGATCGCCGCCGGGTCGTGCCCGTCGACGCGGGCGACATGCCAGCCCGAGGCCTCGAATCGCATCAGCTGGTTGTCGTGCACCGAGAGCTCGGTCTTGCCGTCGATGGTGATGCCGTTGTCGTCGAACAGCACGATCAGCCTGGACAGTCGCAAATGCCCGGCGAGCGAGACCGCCTCGTGGCTGATGCCCTCCATCAGGCAGCCGTCACCGGCCAGAACGTAAGTGTAATGGTCGACGATGCGGCTCCCGTACCGCGCCGCCAGCATGCGCTCCGCCAGCGCCATGCCGACCGCGTTGGCAAGTCCCTGCCCGAGCGGGCCGGTGGTCGTTTCGATGCCCGCCGCGTGGCCGTACTCGGGATGACCGGCGGTGTGGCTGCCGAGCTGGCGGAACGCCTTCAGCTGGTCGATATCCATGCCGGCATAGCCGGTCAGGTGCAACAGCGAATACAGCAGCATCGAACCGTGCCCCGCCGACAGCACGAAGCGGTCGCGGTCCGGCCAGTCCGGCGCCGAGGGGTCGAATTTCAGGTGCCGCGTGAACAGCACGGTGGCGACGTCGGCGGCACCCATCGGCATGCCCGGATGGCCGGAATTGGCCTTCTGCACCGCGTCCATGGACAGCGCGCGGATGGCATTCGCCATGTCGGTGTGTGTTGCGGTCGGATCCAGCGCTTCGGCTAGGGTCATGGCAATGTTCCCGGTCTCTTCCCTCTATTCGCAAACGATTCGCCGGCCATAAAGGGGGCGGCGCGTCCGGCATTCCGTGCCATCGACGGCTCCGGCGCCGCCGGCCGGACAACGTGCCGGTGGGCCAGTATGGCAGCAAGGTGGCAAAATGACGCCCTGCTTCGGGGTCGTCAATGCCCGACCCGTCCGGGTGGGGGCAACCGTGCATCTGCGCCGGTGCGGAGCATTGTCTGCGACATCGGCGGCCAAGGGCGGATCGGCACCGGCCGGAGATCCGGCGCCATGATTTCACAATCGTGACGCTGTGTATCAAATCTGTGGAAGTCGAGGATAACTTCGGGGCATTGGCGATGTGTCGCCCAATTGGACACACTGGTGTGCATATGGCGGTGGAAAAGTTGTGGAAAACTCAATGGTTGCCGGAGGCTTACGGTCGGCCCGCGACTCTGCTATGAAGGTCGACTGGTGAGCATGTCCAGGAAGCGAGGATCATGAGCGAGCCTGCGAAGGCGATGGAGGCGGCCAAGCCGGACGGGAAGCGGCCGGCCCGGCGGGCCAACGGTGTGCTGCCGTACCAGGAGATGCGGGCGCTGATCGCCGACGGCCAGATCACCGCGACGCAGGAAATCCCCGAGGCGCAGATCCAGCCGGCAAGCATGGACCTACGGCTGGGCCGGACCGCCTATCGCGTCCGCGGCAGTTTCTTGCCCGGCCCCAACGCGACGGTAATGGAGAAGATCGAGCGCTTCTGCATGCACGAGATCGATCTCGCCGACGGCGCGGTCCTGGAAAAGGGCTGCGTCTACATCGTGCCGCTAATGGAATCGCTGCGCCTGGCGCGCAGTATCGCCGGTATCGCCAATCCCAAGAGTTCGACCGGTCGCCTCGACATCTTCACCCGCACCATCACCGACCATTCCAGCGCTTTCGAGCGCATCCGCGCCGGATACGAAGGGCCGCTGTATCTGGAGATCTCGCCGCGCTCGTTCAGCATCGTGGTCTACGAGGGCACGCGGCTCAACCAGCTAAGGCTGCGGCGCGGCACGTCCACCTTCAGCGACGCCGCGATCCGCCGGCTGCACCAGGAGGTCGGGCTGATCGATCGCGCGCCGGGCGAGGAGGATGTCGCCAACGGCCTCGCCCTGTCCGTCGATCTCGGCGGCGATCGCGATGGTGGACCCGTCGGCTATCGCGCAAAGCACCATGCGCCGCTGATCGATGTCGAGAAGATCGGCCATTACGACCCGCTGGAGTTCTGGGATCCGATCCACGTCCGGCCGGGCGAGGGCATCTTCCTCAACCCTGACGATTTCTATATTCTGGCCTCGAAAGAGGCGGTGAAGGTGCCGCCGGACTGCGCCGTCGAGATGGTCGCGTACGATACGCTGGTCGGCGAGTTCCGCGTGCATTACGCCGGGTTCTTCGATCCCGGCTTCGGCTGGCAGGATGATATCCGGGGCAGCACGCGCGCGGTGCTTGAGGTGCGCTCGCACGAAGTGCCGTTCCTGCTCGAGGACGGGCAGATCGTCGGGCGGCTGGTGTACGACAAGCTTGCCGACGTGCCCGAAAAGCTGTACGGCGCGGAAATCGGTTCGTCCTATCAGGGGCAAGGGCTGATGCTGTCGAAGCAGTTCAAGCGGCCCGGGAGGAAGGCGTGAGCCGTCTGGATGTTGCCGAGGCGCGGCTGACGGCCGCCCTCAACCGTCTCGAGACGGCGCTGGCAAAGGCGCCGCAGGCGGCCGGCGAAGCCGAGACGGCGGCCGAACTGGAACGCATGCGCCGCGATTATGCGACGCTGCGCGAGAAGGCCGACGTCGCCGGTGGGCGCCTCGACGTCGCGATCGGCCGGCTGCGGGCGGTTCTCGGCGACGGTGCGGTCTAGGAGGGCGCCATGGGACAGCTGACCATCACCGTGAACGGGCACCACTACACGATTGGCTGCGGCGATGGCGAGGAGGACCGCCTGCGCATCCTGGCTGACGAGCTGTCGCGCCGCATGGATGCGCTGGTTTCCGAAGTGGGGCAGGTCGGCGACGCGCGGCTCCTGGTCATGCTCAACCTCCTGCTGCTCGACGAGATCGAGGAGCTGTCGGGCGCCATGGCGCCCGCCGGTAGCGGCGTCGGCGACGATGATCGGGCCGCCGCCGTTTTGGAATCGCTGGCGGCGCGCATCGAGACGCTTGCCGAACGGCTCGAGGGCGCCTAGATAAGGGCCGGGCGACTGCGGCGCGGCGCGTGAATCGTCATGATCCCTGGGGCCAATGAAACTCTCTAGGGAACTGTCCCTGCCGGGGTCGTGGCCTCGGTACACGGTGCCCACCTGCATTTGCAGGCCCGAGAGGACTCTGTGATCACGGCCGAGGCGGCAGCGCCCATGTCTTGCGCCGGCCTTGCACGCCGGCGCTGTCCTTGCGGCGGCTTGGCCGCCGCCTGTCTTTTCCGGAACGCGATGCCTTCAGATACCGACATCGACGACGCCAAGCGCACGCTGCGCATAGAGGCAGCGGCGCGTCGCGACGAGGCCGCGGCTGCCGACGATGGCGGTGCGGGCAGATGGCTCGCCCTGCGGTTCCTGGACGCGATCACGGTGCCTGACGGCGCGTCGGTCTCGGGCTTCTGGCCGATAGGCAGCGAGATCGACGTCATGCCGCTGCTGCGGGCCCTGGCGGCGCGCGGACATCCCGTGGCCCTTCCGGTGGTCGCGGGGCGGGGCAAGCCGCTGGTTTTCCGGGCCTGGCGCGAGGGCGATGCGATGGCGGACGGGCCTTACGGGATTCGCGAGCCGCTGGAATCGGCGCCGGCGCTGACCCCGCGGGTGGTCCTGGTGCCGCTGCTCGCTTTCGACCGGGCCGGCTATCGCCTCGGCTACGGCGGCGGTTTTTACGACCGCAGCCTCGCCGGGCTGCGCTCGCAGGGGACGGTGCTGGCGGTCGGCATCGCCCGGGCGGCCCAGGAGGTTCCCGCCGTGCCGCACGATTCCCGGGACCAGCGGCTGGACTGGGTGGTCACCGAGCGCGCGGCCTTCCGTATGCCGGGGGATGCCCGATGAAGCTCCTGTTCCTCGGTGATATCGTGGGGCGCAGCGGCCGCGATGCGGTGATCAAGCGGCTGCCCGACCTGCGCACATCCCTCGAACTCGACTTCGTCGTCGCCAACGGCGAGAACGCGGCCGCCGGCTTCGGGCTGACCGGCAAGATCTGCGATGCGTTGTTCGCGGCCGGCGTCGATGTGATCACCGGCGGCAACCACAGCTGGGACCAGCGCGAGATCATCCCCTATATCAGCCAGCAGCCCAGGCTGCTGCGGCCAGAAAACTACCCGGCCGGCACGCCGGGCAAGGGCGCCGGCCTGTTCGCCGCGCGCGGCGGCCGGAAGGTGCTGGTGGTCAACGTGATGGGCCGGCTGTTCATGGACCCGCTGGACTGCCCGTTCGCCACGCTCGACCGGATCCTGCCAAAGGGCGGCCCGAAGGGCGGTGGTGGCGATGCCGTTCTCGTCGACCTCCACGGCGAGGCGACCAGCGAGAAGGCGGCGCTGGCCCATTACGCGGACGGGCGGGCCAGCCTTGCCGTCGGCAGCCACACCCACGCGCCGACGGCGGACGCGCAGATCCTGCCCGGCGGCACCGCCTACCAGACCGACGCCGGCATGTGCGGCGACTACGACTCGGTGATCGGCATGAAGAAGGAGGTCGCGATCGACCGCTTCGTCCGCAAGATCCGTGGCGAGCGGCTCGAGCCCGCCGGCGGCGAGGCGACCCTGTGCGGCACCTATGTCGAGACCGATGACGCGACGGGCCTTGCCACCCACGTCGCGCCACTCCGCCAGGGCGGCCGGTTGCGACCCGAATGGCCCACGTGAGGACCCTGGAGCCGGATCCAACAGGCGCCGACAAGTGAGTCGGCCGCCCCCGCGAGGCGGCCTTGAATGTTCCACTCGATATCCGAAACCGCCTCAGCCGGCGCGGACGTCGGCGAGGAAGCGCTCGACCTCGGCGCGCAATCCCTCCGCCTGGCGGGCCATAGCCTGGGCGGCGTTGAGCATCTGGCCGGCCGCCGTGCCGGTCTCCCCGGCTGCCTGGCTGACGCTCTCGATGCTGTCGTTGACGCCCTGGGTGCCGCGCGCCGCCTGCTGAACGCTGCGGGCGATCTCCTGAGTCGAGGCGCCCTGCTCTTCGACCGCGGACGAGATCGTCGTCGAGATATCGTTGACCTCGCCGATGATCGACCGGATCGTCTCGATCGCGCCAACGGCGCCGCCGGTCCGGTCCTGGACGGCGGCGATCTGCTGCGAGATCTCCTCGG
>CAYFYY010000029.1:0-47966 GCA_964347475.1 uncultured Flavobacteriales bacterium | reverse complement strand
ACCTTCCTGCAGCTTACCGACCCGGGAAACATGGCGCAGGACCTGTCGACCCCCACCGAGTATAAGTTCCCGGCCGTGCTCGCCGGCCTGTCCGGGGTGATCCTCCTGTCGATGCTGATCGCCGTGATCACGACCGGGCTGGACCAGAAGCTCACCGATCTCAGGCAGGGCCACTCCAAGGTGCTGGAGTCCGGCCATACCCTGATCCTCGGCTGGAACGAGCGCGTCGTCGAGATCATCCGAGAGCTGGTCATGGCCAACGAGAGCGAGCGCAGCCCGGCCATCGTCATCCTCTCCGAGATGGACAAGGAGGAGATGGACGAGACCCTGCGCACCCGCGTCCCCGATACGCAGAACACCCGGGTCATCACGCGCTCCGGCAATACTTCGCTGCTCGCCAATCTCGACCGCGTGACGGTCGAGGACTGCAAGTCGATCATCGTGCTCGCCAGCTGCGCCGATTCGGCGACGGCCGAGGACAAGGCGGCGAGCGACTCGCGGGTCATCAAGACCGTGCTGGCGGTCGTCGCCGCCAAGCCGGACGACAAGCGGCACAACATCGTCGCCGAGATCTTCGATGCGCGGAACCGCCGCATCGTCGAGCAGATCGCCCCGGACGAGGTGCGCGCCGTCGACACCGAGGAGATCCTTGCCAAGATCCTGGTGCAGACATCGCGGACCAGCGGCCTTGCCGTGGTCTACAACGAGATTCTCTCCTTCGACCGCTCGGAGATGTACTTCCATGGCGCCGACTGGCGCGGGGCCCGGTTCTCGGAGCTGCAATACCGGTTCGCGGATGGCGTGCCGATGGGGATCCGGCGGCCGGACGGCGAAATCATCGTCAACCCCGACCCCGAGACGCCGATGCAGGATGGCGACGAGATCCTGATTCTCGCCCAGGACAATTCCACCATCAAGCTGCGCCGCAAGCCGGTGGCCACGCCGGCCGACCACAAGCTGCGCGAAGGGCGGCTGGAGCCGCGGCGCGAGCGCAATTTGATTCTCGGCTGGAACCGCAAGGCCCTGATCTTCGCCCGCGAGCTCGCCGACTACGTGCGCGACGAATCGGTGATCGACATCGTCGTCGACAGGCCGTCCGAGGCCATCACGCAGCAGGTACAGGCGCTGCGCCGTGAGCTCGGCAAGCTGTCGCTGCACCTGTTCGACGCGAACCCGCTGTCCAACGAAGTGCTGGTGGCGCTGAAGCCGTTCACCTACGACAACATCGTCATCCTCAGCCAGGGCGGCGCGAACGGCGATTCCGAGAAGACGGATTCGGACACCATCATCATCCTGCTGCTGCTGCGGGCCATCTTCAAGGCCCATCCGGCAGAGGCCGGCCGTACGGCGCTGATCACCGAGGTGATGGATTCCGACAACCAGGAGCTGGTTTCAAAGGCCGGGGTGAACGATTTCATAATCTCCAACCGGCTGGTCAGCAACATCCTCGCACAGATCAGCGAGGAGCCGGACATCAAGGCGGTCTATGACAACCTGTTCGAGGAGAGCGGCTCGGAGATCTATCTGAAGCCCGCCTCGCTGTATTTCGAGACTCTGCCGCTCGAGGTGCGGTGCGCCGATTTGCTGGCGATCGCCAACAAGCGCCGCGAGATCTGCATCGGGGTGCGCGAGGCAAACTGCGCGGCGAATATCGAAGACAATTTCGGCGTCCGTCTGGTGCCGGACAAGAACGCGACCTACATGCTGACGGCGGACGACGCCCTGGTGGTGGTGGCCGAGGACGAGCTCTGAGGCGGCGGTGCGCCTGCGGGCGCTCAGCCGCTGTCGCGCAGGTCGACGATGCGCTTGGCCTTGCCCATGGAGCGCTCGATGCCACCGGCGGGGACCAGGCGCACGTCGACATGGACGCCGGTGAACGCCCGCACGGTATCGGCAAGCCGTGCCGACGCCGCTGCGGATTCGTCGCCGCCCATATGCTGGCCGGGGCGCGGCTCGACGACGACGGTCAGCGCGTCCAGCCGGCCCTTGCTCGACAGCTCGAGCACGTAGTGCGGCGACAGCCGCTCGTCCTTGAGGATCTGCTCCTCGATCTGCGAGGGGAAGACGTTGACGCCGCGCACGATCATCATGTCGTCGGAACGGCCGGTGACCTTCTCCATGCGCCGCATGCTGCGGGCCGTGCCGGGGAGCAGCCTGGTCAGATCGCGGGTGCGGTAGCGGATGATCGGGAAGGCTTCCTTGGTCAGCGACGTGAACACCAGTTCGCCCATCTCGCCGTCCGGCAGTACGGCGCCGGTTACGGGGTCAATGACTTCAGGATAGAAGTGGTCTTCCCACAGATGCAGCCCGTCCTTGGTCTCGATGCATTCGCAGGCGACGCCCGGGCCGATCACCTCGGAAAGGCCGTACAGGTCGAGCGCATCCATGTCGAACGTGTCTTCGATCTCGGTGCGCATCGCCTGCGTCCACGGTTCGGCGCCATGCATGCCGACGCGCAGCGGCGATTTGCGCGGATCCAGCCCCTGGCGCTTGTATTCGTCGGCAATGGCCAGCATGTAGGACGGGGTCACCATGATGATGGTGGCGCCGAAATCCTCGATCAGCTGGACCTGCCGTTCGGTCATGCCGCCGGACACCGGGATCACCGTGCAGCCCAGCCTCTCGGCCCCGTAATGGGCACCGAGGCCGCCGGTGAACAGGCCGTAACCGTAGGAGACGTGGACGACGTCGCCGGGCCGGCCGCCCGCGGCCCGGGTCGAGCGTGCCATCAGGTCGGCCCACAGATCGATGTCGGATTTCGTGTAGCCGACGACGGTCGGCTTGCCCGTAGTGCCGCTGGAAGCATGCACGCGCACCACCCGCTCACGCGGTACCGCGAACATGCCGAACGGATAGTTGGCGCGCAGATCGTCCTTGGCGGTGAACGGGAATTTCGCGAGGTCCGAGAGGTCCCTCAGGTCATCCGGATGCACGCCGGCGGCCTCGAACGTATCCTTATAGTGCGGCACGTTGGCGTAGGCGTGATTGAGCGACCATTTCAGGCGCTGGAACTGGAGTGCCGCGATCTCGTCACGGCTTGCGATTTCGATCGGTTCGAGGTCGCGCCGGTCGAGCGGCTGCGGCATGCTTGTCATCATGTCCCCCGGACAAAAGTCTTAAAGTTTTTATGGTTATGGCCATTCAAGCATGAAGCGCCGCGCATCGCAACGGGCGCCTCGTCGCACCGGGAGGTCAGTCTTCGGAGGTGTCGCGCGGGCCGGCGAGGCCGGGAGCTGACTCGCCGCGCACCTCATAGGAATTGCCGCGGAACAGGGCCACCACCGCGCCCTTGCCGGTGGTTACCGTGACATCGTACACGCCGGTGCGGCGGCCGCGGCTGCGCTTCTCGGCCACCGCCGTCAGCACCGCGCCGGCCGGCACCGCCTCAGTGAAGGTGATAGTGCAGGAATTGGCCAGCGTCGCCCGGTTCTCGCTGTTCGAGGCATAGGCGAAGGCGGTGTCGGCCAGCGCGAACAGCATCGCGCCGTGGCAGACGCCGTGGCTGTTCAGCATGTCGTCGCGCACCGTCATCCGGGCGACCGCGTAATGCGGCCGGATCTCGGCGATCTCGACTCCCCAGGACCGCGCGGCGTTGTCGTGCGCGTACATGCCGGCAGCGACGGCCCTCGCGAAGTGCCCACTGCCATTCGCGTTCGCGCCCATCGGTTGGTGGTCCCGCCCGGCTCCGCCGCCCGTCAGCGGGCGCGTTCGATCTCGACGCCGACGGCGGCGGCATCCACCTCGACGTCGAGCTTGTCGACGGCGACCCGGGCCTGGGCCACGCGACGGTCGTCGAGGCACAGTGCGGCGATGTCCTCCGCCAGGGTCTCGACCAGATTGATGTGGCCGCGCTCGAGGATGGTGCGGATGCCGTCGACGATGTCTTCGTAGGACACGACGTTGGCGATGTCGTCATTGCGGGGCCGGCCGTGATCGGCGACCGTGAGCTCGACATTGATACGCACCCGCTGCGGCGCCTGCTTCTCGCGATCGTAGACGCCGATGCTGGCCGGCAGCACCAGATCGGTGATGCGGATTCGGTAATGGCCCGTGCGCTTGTCCGGTGCCGGCGAAACCGGCAGCGGCTCCACGGGGGCGCGATTGAACGTCATATTTCTGGCCTTCTCGCTCGTCGAAAACCCGGTGCGGCCCGACTATGCCGCAACGGGCGGACCGCGGCAATGGCCAGTCGGTCGCAGCGGACCGGTGTGGCCGGCAGAGGCAACTCACCGCTTTTCGCCGTTCTCCGCTTCGGGCATAATCGGTCCGTGCCCGCGCGGGACATCGACAGGGAGAAAATAAGATGAAACCAGCAACAGCGGACTGGCTGTACAGCCGCCGGAATTTCCTCAAGGCCAGCGGCGCGGCCGCCATGGCGGTCAGCTTTGGCGGCGTGGCCCGCGCTGCCAGCAAGCAGGTCAACGTCTACAACTGGGACACCTATATCGGCGAAACGACGCTTGACACGTTTTCGAAGAAGACCGGCGTCGAGGTTCGATACGACCTGTACGCCAATCTCGACGACATGTTCGCGAAGTTCAAGACCGGCAATCCAGGCTATGACGTCATCTTCCCCAGCGACTACATGATCGAGACCATGATCAAGACGGACATGCTGCTGCCGATCGACAAGGGGCGGCTGGCCAACTGGGAGAACATCGACGAGAACTTCCGCAATCCGAGCTTCGACCCCGGATGCAAATACAACGTGCCGTATTTCTGGGGCACTGTCGGCGTCGGCTACAGGACGACGGAGGTGAAGAACCTGCGCAGCTGGAAGCCGCTGCTCGACGACGCGACGCATTCGGGCCGCATCGCGCTCATGGCCGATTCACGCATCGTCATGGGCATTACCCTGCTCTATCTCGGGCATCCGATGAACAGCACCGATCCCGCCCATATCGCCGCGGCGCGCGACCTGTTGATGCGGCAGAAGAAACACGTCAAGGCCTTCGCCCCCGACAGCGGCCAGGACATGCTGATCTCCGGCGACGTCGACCTGGCGATGGAGTGGAACGGCGACATCCTCAAAGTGATGGCGGAGGACAGCGAGCTGTCCTACGTGCTGCCCGACGAGGGCAGCCTAGTGTGGATCGACGGCGTCTGCATCCCCAAGGGCGCGCCCAACGTCGACAACGCCTACGCTTTCATCGACCATCTGCACGACCCTGTGGTCAATGCCGAGATCGCCAACACCATCCACTATGCGACCAGCAACAAGCCGGCCCGCAAGTTGGTGGCCAAGGAGGACCTCGAGAATCCGGCGATCTATCCGCCGGACGAGATCGTGGCCAAATGCGATTCACTGATCGAGATCGGTGACGCACAGCGTCTGTATGACGACGCCTGGACGCGGATCCAGGCGGCGTGACGCGAAATGGGGCAACCGGGCAAGGGCCGCTACCGATCTCAGGCGGCCCTAACCTTTTGTTTACAAACACCGATTAATTTGGATTCCACGACCGGGAGAGGCATGAACCGGGGGGGAATCAAGGTGTTTGGCATGAACCGAACCGTCGTCCCTGGCATCGTCTTGACACTCACTTTCCTTACCGGCTGCGGGCCTTCCACCAGCGAGCGCATCGCTGCCGCCAATGCGCCAAGGCCGAGGCCGCCCGTCATATCCGCACCGGTCACTACGCCGCCGCTCTCCGCACCGGAAATTCAGCCGGCCACGACCGTCAGCCCGCGCATCATCACGCCCGCCCGGCGGCTGCAATGCGTGCCCTATGCCCGCGAGCAATCCGGCATTGCCATCCGCGGCGACGCCTGGACGTGGTGGCACCAGGCGGCCGGCCGCTATCAGCGCTCGACGCGTCCGACCGTCGGATCGATCATGGTGTTCAGCAAGACGCGGCGCAACCGATTTGGCCATCTCGCCGTGGTGACGGAGGTCGTCAACGACCGCGAGGTCATCGCACGTCACGCGAACTGGCTCAACAACGGAAAAATCCATCTCGATACGCCGATTCGCGACGTTTCGCGCAACAACGACTGGTCGACGGTACGGGTCTGGTATACGCCAGGCTCCGTATTCGGCAAGACCGACTACCCGATTTACGGCTTCATCCTGCCCCCGCGGCAGGAAGCCGCGCGCTGACGACCCGCGGCCGGGGTACGTTCGGCCCGCCTGCGCCTAGCTGCCCCGGGCCGCCTCCCGATCGCTGCCGCTGGCGTAGTCCCCCGCATCTGCGCCGCAGAACTGGTCCAGCAGTTCCAGGATCCGGCGGATGCGCGGGCAGACCAGAGAATAGTATATCGTCTTGCCGTCGCGCCGTGATTCGACGAGCCCGTCCGCGCGCAGTCTGGCGAGCTGCTGCGAGACAGTCGGCTGCCGTGCCCCCGTCATCGCCTCGATCTCACCGACGGAACGTTCGCCAGCGGCGAGCAGACAGAGAATCATCAGCCTGTTTTCGTTCGCCATCGCACGCAGCAGCATGTTGGCCTCGCCAGCGTTGTCCCACAAAGCGCGGAAATCCTTCTTTTCCGCTACGGAGTATGCGTCCACATGGCCCTCCCGTTTCGTCCGGCCGCAGCCGATATGGTTGTCCCGCAAGCCCTCGAAGCCATTTCGGCAACCTGACGCACGTCCGACAGCGGCACCAGGCACATCGCCGCGCCGGCCGTCGCCACCGCCCTGCCTCTCGTCATCAACGACTCTAGATATATCACAAAATTCGCATATAATCAGTTAATCGTTTCGTCGCCATGCACGGTCGCGCTCAAAACTCCAGATCCTCTTGAATTGCCGCAATCCCGACCCGCGCGCATTCATCGTCCGCGGCGCCTCCCGGCGCACCAGACACGCCGATACCGCCGACGATCGAGCCCGCCGCCTCGACGGTCACACCGCCGCCGACCATCATTGCCATGTCGACAAACCGCACGCCCGACGCTTCCTTGCCAGCCTCGGTGAACTCAGCCATGCTCAGCGTATCGGTGCGGAAACTGACGGCGGTCCAGGCTTTGCGGCGTGCGGTCTCGGGGGTATGCGGCCCGGCGAACCGGTCGCGCAAAAGGACTTGAAGGTTACCGAACCGGTCAACAACCGCGACGGCAACCTGATACCCGCGACCGCGACAGTCTTTCAGCGCAGCCTGGGCAAGTGTCAGTGCCGTCTCCGGCGTCATCACCTTCAACGTCACAAGAGCATCATCCTGGGCGCTGGCCCCGTACCCTGATAATCCAATGACTGCAGCGGCAAGAGCAAACTTTCTCATCATCATTCTCCCTGTCGGACCGTGGGCTGCCGGCCTGCCTCCGACGCGCCCGCGACGTCGGGTATCTGGTCGTCCAGTTTCCGCAACTCGATTTCCAGCAGACCCCAGAAAGATTCTTCGCCCGCATACCCCGTAATGCGACCCACTTCCTTGCCGCTGTCCATCAGTACGAACGTCGGCGTGTAGATGATGCCCCGCACCGAGGCGAGGTCGTCCGGCCGCTCTCCATGTATGTCCACACGGCGCAATGGCGCGATCCGCGACTCCGCCGCCTTCGGGTAGATCATCCCGATCTCCGCGTCCCATGCCTCGCACCAGACGCAGCCCGCCGCCTCGAACAGCACGAGCTCCGCCGCAACAGCCGGCACCACCGATAGCCCGCAAATGCATGCGGCCATCAACACGCACCGGATTGCGTGAGAGAGCATTGCCGTCTCCACTTCGCCTCTTGCCCACCACACGACGGCACTGAATGCACCCATCCTCAGTACTTGCCAGGCCGTCCCGCTGTAAGGCAACATTATAGCAGTCACATTCGAACTTGATAAATCATGTTTTATGAATATGATTTCGGAAAACAATATTGACCTGACGGGTTGAGGGGTGAAAGGGTTTCCTGCCTGGCCCCTTATGTGAAAACTGTGAGGTTCCGGACAGTATGATTCCGGGCCGACGGGAGGGAACTTTGAGAACAAGAAGATATCCCAAAGCCATACTCGGCATCGCCAGCCTGCTGGCCGCGGCCGTCATGTCGGTCAATGCGGGTGCCGACGAGCTTGTCAAATACGCGGTCAAGGACCAAAACAGCATCCCCAAATCGCTGACCGGACAACCGGGAGACCCTGAGAACGGCAGGAAATTGGCCATCGACCGAAAAAAAGGCAACTGTCTTGCCTGCCACGCCATGCCGATTCCGGACCAGCCGTTCCACGGTGGAGTTGGGCCGGATCTCGCCGGTGTCGGGAGCAGGTACGATGCCGGTGAACTGCGCTTGCGGATCGTCAATCCGAAATTCGTCAATCCCGACACCATCATGCCGGCGTTCTACCGGGCGGACGGGTTTCATCGCGTGCTAAAGGGCTTCGAAGGCATGTCTGTGCTCTCGGCCCAGGAGGTCGAGGACATCGTCGCGTATCTTCAGACGCTGACGGAATAATGGTGCTGGGCCGCGCGTACCATGAAAGCGAATGGCCCGAATACCTGACTATCGAATTCTTAAAGACCGAGGAACCAAAGGAATGACCCGAACAAATTCGACAGCAAGAGTGACTCGTCGCCATGTGCTGGTTCTGACCGGCGCAGCCGTCGCGGCGGCCGGCACGGGATTGCTCCCCAGCATCGCAGCGGCCGACAAGGCGGCCGTTGACGAGGCGATCAAGAAAACGATCGGCGACGCCAACGTGCAGTCCGGGCGCATCACGCTCGATCTGCCGCAGATCGCCGAGAACGGCAATACGGTGCCTATCGGGGTCGAGGTCGACAGTCCGATGACCGCCAACGACTACGTCAAGTCGGTGCACATATTCGCCGAAGGCAACCCCAACCCGCGGGTCGCGTCGCTGCACTTTACACCGGCAAGCGGCGCCGCCAAGGCGTCGACCCGGATGCGTCTTCTGAAAACGCAGAACGTGGTTGCGGTTGCGGAAATGAGTGACGGCAGCGTGTATCGCGAGACCGTCGAGGTCAAGGTTACGATCGGCGGCTGCGGCGGCTGACGGACAGCTATCCGAAGGGAGATACGAACATGGCAAGCGCCAAACCCCGCATCAAAGTGCCGAAGTCGGCCGTCAAAGGGGAAGTCGTGGAGATCAAGACCCTGATCTCTCACAAGATGGAAACCGGTCTGCGCAAGGACAAGGACGGCCAGGTCATTCCGCGACAGATCATCAACAAATTCACTTGCACCTTCAATGACAAGGTCGTCTTCAGCGCCGACTGGCACCCGGCCATCTCGGCCAACCCCTACATGGCGTTCCACATTCGCGCCACCGAAAGCGGCAAGCTGGATTTCACCTGGGACGACGACAACGGCGAGACCTACAGCAAATCGGCCAACCTTGCGGTTAGCTGATCTTGGCCGGTGATCGAACGGCGAGGAAACCGGATAATGACAACAGAGAGGAAATGCCGGATGCAGGTGAAACAGGTTTTCGGGGTGGTCGCGGCGACGGCGGCCCTGGCTGGTTTTTCGTCGGTCGCCCACACCGACGGCGACTGGGGGAAGTATCAGGTGGGCGAACTCCGCAGCGGCTACACCTACGCTGAGCCAGAGACGCGGGCAATTCAGGACGACGACTTCGAAAATCCCGCAATGCTGACGCTGGACTACGGTGCTGAGCTGTGGTCGGCGAAGGATGGCGAGGCCAACAAGTCCTGTGCGGACTGCCACGGCGACGCCGCGAAATCGATGAAGGGGGTCGGCGCGCGATATCCCGTGTACTACCAGCCGTGGGGCAAGCTGATCAATGTGGAGCTCCGCATCAACGAGTGCCGCGAGAAATTCATGAAGGCCAAGCCGTACAAGTATGAGTCGAACGAGATGCTCGGCATGACGGCATTCGTGAAGTACCAGTCCCGCGACATGCCGGTAAGCGTCGACATCGGCGGGCCCAGCAAGGACTTCTTCCTGAAGGGCAAGGAATTCTATTTCCAGCGACGCGGCCAGCTGGACATGGCCTGCAAGCACTGCCATGAGGACAATGCGGGCAACATGATCCGCGCCAACCTGCTGAGCCAGGGCCACAGCAACGGATTTCCCACCTACCGCCTGAAATGGCAGAAGGTCGGCTCGCTGCACCGACGGATCCGGGGCTGCAACAGCCAAGTCCGTGCGACACCGTACGATTACGGTTCCGACGAGTACGTCAATCTCGAACTCTATCTCGCATGGCGGGGCCGCGGCCTGCCGGTCGAATCGCCGTCCGTGCGCAACTAGAACCGCAGCGATAGCTCAATCGGGGGGAGCGGCCGTTCGCGTCCCCCTTTATTTTTCGGAGACAGGTCCCAGATGTTCACGCGCCGCGATTTCTTTACCCTGGCCGCGGCCACGGCAACGCTGATGGGCGGTGCCGGCGTCCTCACACGGGCCGCTGCACGCCAGCACATCACTCAGGACGACCTGCTGCGCTTCGATCCCCTCGGTCAAGTCACGCTGTTGCATATCACCGATATTCACGCGCAGTTGGTTCCACTGTATTTCCGTGAGCCGTCGATCAATCTGGGTGTCGGCGAGGTCCATGGCCTGCCGCCGCACATTACGGGCAAGGACTTCCTCAAGAAATTCTCGATCCCGGCAACCTCGCCGGAGGCCTATGCGCTGACCAGCGAGGATTTCGTCGCTCTCGCCAGGAGCTATGGCCGCGTCGGCGGGCTCGACCGGCTGGCCACCCTGGTCAAGGCGATCCGGGCCCAGCGACCGGACAACACGCTTTTTCTCGACAGTGGCGATACCTGGCAGGGCTCCTATACCTCGCTGCAGACTCAGGGGGCGGACATGGTCCGCGCCATGAACGCGCTGGCAACTGACGCCATGACCGCGCACTGGGAGTTCACCTACGGGACCGCCCGGGTGCAGGAGCTTGTCGAGCAGCTCGAGTTTCCGTTCCTTGCCGGTAACGTGCGCGATACCGAGTGGGAGGAGCCGGTGTTCGACGGCATCGCCTATTTCGAGCGCGGCGGTGTCAAGATCGGCGTCGTCGGCCAGGCCTTCCCGTATACGCCGGTGGCCAATCCGCGTTACAAAATTCCGACCTGGAGCTTCGGCATCCAGGAGAACCGCGTCCGCGAGCTGGTCGAGGAGGCGCGCGCGGCCGGCGCCGGGCTGGTCGTCCTGCTCAGCCACAATGGCTTCGATGTCGACCGCAAGCTGGCCAGCCGCGTGGACGGTATCGACGTGATCCTGACCGGCCATACCCATGACGCGCTGCCTGTGGCGCTGGAAGAGAATGGCACACTCCTCGTCGCCTCCGGATCGCACGGCAAGTTCCTGTCCCGTCTCGACCTCGACGTTAACGACGGCAAGGTTGCCGGTTACAGATATCGGCTGATCCCCGTGTTTTCCGACGTCATTGCTCCGGATTCGGAAACCGCCGCCCTGGTCAAGGAAATCCGGGCGCCCTACGAGGCAACGCTGTCGAAGGTCCTTGGCCGGACCGAGAGCCTGCTGTATCGCCGCGGCAACTTCAACGGCACGTTTGACGATTTGATCTGCAACGCCCTGCTCGAGGAACGCGATGCCGAGATCGCCCTGTCGCCGGGCTTCCGGTGGGGCGCATCGCTGCTGCCGGGACAGGAGATCACGGTCGAGGACGTCCACAACCAGACCTCGATCACCTATCCCGCCGTCTACCGGACGGAGTTCACCGGCGAATTCCTGAAAGTGATCCTGGAGGACGTCGCGGACAACCTGTTCAACCCGGACCCGTATTATCAACAGGGCGGCGATATGGTCCGGGTCGGCGGGATGTCGTATGCCATCGCGCCGAACAACCGGATGGGCGAACGGATCTCGGACATGCGACTGCTGAAAACCGGAAAGCCGATCGATCCGGCACGCAATTACGTCGTCTCCGGCTGGGCGTCGGTGAATGAGGGCACCGAGGGTCCAGCGATCTGGGACGTCGTCAGCAAATACATTGAGCGCAAGCAGGTCGTCACCGTCCCGGACAACAAGAACATCCGGGTGGTCGGGGTCTGACGCCGGGACGAGCTGAGAGGAGCGACCATGACCGGCCTGGATGCAACGTTCTACGGCGCATTCATCGCCGGCATGCTGAGCTTTCTCTCACCATGCATCCTGCCGCTGGTGCCGCCCTATCTTTGTTTTCTCGGCGGTGTCAGCCTGAAGCAGCTCGAGGACGGCGCCGCCGTTGACCGAGCTGCATCAATCCGGGTCGTCCTGTCCTCGGTGGTATTCGTCCTCGGCTTCGCCACGGTGTTCGTCGCGTTCGGCGCCACGGCCTCCGCGCTCGGCCGCATCGTCGTAGAGAACATCGAGATGCTGTCGGTCATCGCCGGCCTCTTGATCATCGTCCTCGGCCTGCATTTCCTCGGCGTGTTCCGGATCGCCCTGCTCTATCGCGAGGCGCGCTTTCATCTGGAGCGTAAACCCACCGGCATCGTAGGCGCCTATGTCGTGGGCCTCGCCTTCGCGTTTGGCTGGACACCCTGTGTCGGCCCCGTGCTCGCCGCCATCCTGATGGTCGCGGCAAGCGAGGATTCGGCCTTGCACGGAGCGACGCTGCTCGCCACCTATGCCGCCGGTATCGGTGTTCCGTTTATCGCGGCCGCGCTGTTTGCACCGCTGTTCCTGAAGTTCATGGCGCGGTTCCGCCGCCACATCGTCTGGGTCGAGCGCGCCATGGGGGCGCTATTGGTCGCCACCGGTATCCTGTTCATTACCGGCGGCATCAACGATATCGGCAACTGGCTGCTCGAGACCTTCCCCCAATTCGGCCGGATCGGCTGAGCCGAGCGCGGCATCACCCGAAGCGCAAGAACAGGATCCGCTCGTAGGAGCGCAACTCGCCAATGCCGATGCGGTACAGTCGCATGTCATTGGTCTTCAGCGACGTCCAGAGCTTGCCCATGCTGTCCCGCGCGCCCGTGATCAGGCGCCGGAACTCCGGGTCGTCGCGCACCGCGGCTGGCGCCCGTGCGTCGCACTTTTCGAAAAGATAGGCGACCACCGCGGCCTGACGCGACACCATGTCTTGCGTCTCCGCGTCGGCAAGGTTCGTCACGTCGCGGCGGTATCGGGCGAGCACATCCATCGCCGCCCCCAACTCGTCGACGTCGTCGGCATAGACTGTCACGCCATTGCGTCGGCGCAGGTCACCGGCGATCTTCCTGATGGGCTGGAGAACCTTCCCGGCCGCTTCCGCGTCGCCGGCATCGAAATCGGCAAGACCCTGTCGCGCTGCAGCGCCAATCGACTCCAGTGCCGCCTGCCACGAACCGTCTTCGGCGAATGCGTCCGGGGGCGCATTGCCAAACCGTTCGGTCAGGACGGACCACTTGCCGACGAATTCGTCGAGTTCGAGCGCTGCCACGGCGACATTGCCGCTACGACCATAGAACACCGCGGCGCGATAATGTGACCAGGCGTCGGCAAAGTCGGTGTTGAATGCGCGAAGTTCGCCGGCAACTGCCGCCTGTATTGCCGCGCCGAACATCATCGCCGCCACGACGAGAGCTACATGGCGCCCCCAACCTGCATGGCGCCGATGATCAGCCAAGGACTGGTACCGCATTGCCGCAATCTCCCGTGACCGCCCAGCTTGAGTCCAGATTTCGCTTTCCGATGAAGCTACCCGCCATGCTAACATATGAAAACTCGAATATGAGAATGTCCGCACTGCACGGTGCGCGGTCCGGACAGCGACGGCGGGAGGAATGCCATGTCCGTGCCCCGGCTGGAGGGTTTTCCTGTATCGATGCTCACGCTTGCGGCGATCTTCCTGATCGCTTCGCCGGCATCGGGTGCTGAAGGACCGGTGCTCACCGAGGACGGGCTCTACACGGAATCCTGGTTCCTGCAGAGCTTCCTCGACCTGCGCGACGACCTTGCGGAGGCGAAGGCAGCGGGCAAGCGCTTCGCCATTATGTGGGAGCTCAAGGGCTGTCCCTATTGCAAGGAGACGCATTTCGTCAATTTCCAGGATCCGGAAATCCGGGCCTTCGCCGAGGCCAACTTCGTGATTCTGCAACTGAACCTGCAGGGTTCGCGGACCGTCGTCGACTTCGACGGCGATGAGATCGAGGAGCGCGGGCTGGCACGCAAATACGGTGTCCGGTTCTCGCCGACCTTCCTGTTCTTTCCAATCGAATTGGACGGGCTGGCCGACCTGCCGGCGGAGAAGCGCACCGTGGCGCAGATGGCGGGTTATTTCCAACCGCCTCATTTTCTTGCGATGTTCCGCTATGTGCGTGACCAAGCCTACGACAACGAACCGTTCCGAGGTTATCTGAAGCGGCAACTGACTGGACGATAGATGGACAACAGGTCGTGAAGAACCCGCACCCAGACCTCTGCTTCAAATAGAATACCGTGATGGCGGAGCCGCCGTCGCCTTCGGACATATCGATGGGGTGATTAGAGGGACAAGACGATGATACGGCGATTTTGGCTGCAAACCTTGACATTGGGCCTGGCGCTGACCGTCGCCGACGGGAGTGCCGCGGCCGCAACAAAAGACGGGCGGCTGCCGCCGCCGGAGCTGGGCGATGACGGGCTCCACAAGCAGCCGTGGTTCCAGGAGACGTTCCTGGACCTGTCGGAGGACCTCGCGGAAGCGACGAATTCAGGACGTCGGTTGGTCATCATCTGGGAGCAACGGGGCTGTCCCTACTGCAAGCAGACACACGAGGTGAATTTCCGGATCCCGCGGATCGTCGATTACGTGAAGGAGAATTTCTTCGTCCTGCAGCTCAACATGTGGGGCGACCGCGAGGTCACGGACTTCGACGGTGAGGTGACAACCGAAAAGAAATTGGCGCGGAAGTGGCGTGTCCTCTTTACGCCAACCTTCCAGTTCTTCCCCGATTCGCCGGCAGCGGCGCAGGGCAAGAGGGGCGACGTGGCGGAAGTCCATCGGGTGCCCGGCTATTTCAAGCAGTTCCACTTCTATTTCCAGTTTCGCTACGTCAGGGAGAAGGGCTATGAGACCGAGCCCAGCTTTCAGCGCTGGCTGGACGGTTACGGCGACATACTGCGCGCGAAGGGAATCGACGTCGAGAAAGCCCTGTGGCTGGACACGCTGGAACTGCCTGAGGATTTCTGAGCGCCGCGGTTTCCCTGCCACAGCGGCACATAGGACTTGCCTGTAGGCGACCGGCCAGACCGCAGATGCTGGATGACCGACCGGCGCATCCCCGCCACATGCGGCGGAAGGCCTTGCAAACATTATGGTTTTTCACAAGGTCTTTGAATGGCGATTTGACGCTGGAATCCGGCCGATGGTCGTAATTCTTATAGTCGGTCATTGACATGACGTGTCCACTGCCCGAAGCTTTCGACCGACCATGCCGGCACGTGTCAGCGAGCGCCGCGGCGCGTCCGAAAAACAAGAACGTCACCAGGGAGAAGGACAATGTCGAACAAATTCACCGATCGCAAGGGGCTCCCGCTGCACCCGTTCATCAAACCGTGGGCCAGGGATGCCAAGGAGGGGCGCCTCGACCGGCGCGAATTCCTTGCGCTCGCCAGCGCCTTCGGCGCGACGACAGCCACCGCCTATGGGCTGCTCGGTATGGCGGCACCGAGTACAGCGAAAGCCCAAGGCAAGAAAGGCGGAATCCTCAAGGTTTCAATGTTCGTCAAGGACATCAAGGACCCTCGCATCTACGATTGGAGCGAGATGGGCAATGTCGGTCGACAAATCTGTGAGTCCCTCGTGCGATACACGACGGATTTCACCTTCGAGCCGATGCTGCTGGAGGGTTGGGACATCAGTGACGATGCCAAGGAATATATCCTACATGTCCGCAAGGGCGTGACATGGAACAACGGCGATGTCTTCAACGCCGACGATGTGATCTTCAATATAGCCCGCTGGTGCGAGGCCGGCGTCGAGGGCAATTCGATGGCCTCGCGCATGGGTGGGCTGGTCGATCCGAACACGAAGAAGGCCCGTACCGGCGGTATCATTCGCGTTGACGATTACACAGTCAAACTGGTGCTGCCCGAGCCGGACATCACGATCATCCCGGGCATGGCCGATTATCCCGGTCTGATCGTGCATCGCGACTTCGAGAAGACCGGCGGCGACCTGAAAACGTTCCCGGTTGGCACGGGTCCATTTGAACTGGATACGTTCGAAGTCGGTATCAGGGCGTCCGTCAAACGCCGCAAATCCGGCTGGTGGGGCGGCGAAGCCCTGCTCGACGGTATCGAGTGGACCGACTACGGAACCGATCCGGCTGCCGAAGTTGCGGCTTTCGAGGCGGAGGAGGTCCACCTCAATTATCAGACCACGGCCGATTTCGTCGACATCATGGACGGATTCGACCTGGTCAAGAGCGACGTCGTCACGGCGGCGACCATCGTTGCCCGTATGAATGTCAAGAACAAGCCCTACGACGATCAGCGCGTGCGTCAGGCAATGTTGCTGGCCGTCGACAACAGCAAGGTGTTGGAACTCGGTTACGGCGGTCTGGGTGAACCGGCAGAGAACCACCATGTCTGCCCCATCCATCCCGAGTATTTCAAACTGCCACAAGTCAAGCGCGATGCCAAAAGAGCGATGGCCCTGCTGAAGGAGGCCGGCGCCGCAGATTACGAGCACGAGCTAATCTCGATCGACGACGACTGGCGCCGTAACACCACTGACGCCATTGCGGCACAGCTGCGCGATGCGGGAATCAAGGTCAAGCGCACCGTCATTCCCGGATCTTCGTTCTGGAACGACTGGACCAAATATCCGTTCTCGACAACCAACTGGAACATGCGTCCGCTGGGCGTCCAGGTGCTGGCTCTGGCCTACCGGACCGGCGAGGCCTGGAACGAGACCGGTTATTCAAACCCGGAGTTCGACCGAAAGCTGAACAAGGCGTTGGCGGTCGCCGACGCGGACAAGCGCCGCGTCCTGATGGAGGACATCGAAAATATCATTCAGGATTCAGGCATCATCATTCAGCCGTATTGGCGCTCCCTGTATTGCCACATGACGCCGAACGTCAAGGGCTACAAGATGCATCAAACGTTCGAGATGCATTTCGACAAGACCTGGCTGGACGACGCCTGATGGTGAGGTCGGGGGCCGTGCGCGACGCGGCCCCTGCCCGGTCCTTGAATGCCTAAAGAGCGGGAGGTGTAATGCTCGCCTTTATCGCGCGGCGTCTGGGCGTGATGCTAGCGACCATGCTCGCGCTGACCTTCATCGTATTCACGCTGGTCAATCTGGAGCCCAATCTGCGCAAGCTGGCGCTGGAGCAGAACAACAACCGGATGACCAGTGAGCAAATCGACAGCTGGCTGGAAAAGAACGGCTATCGCCGCCCCCTCGTCGTACGTTACGGCGAATGGCTGGGTAATACGCTGACCGGCGAACTCGGTTATTCGACACGCTTCCGCAAGCCCGTCGTCGACATTCTGCCGGAGCGGCTCGGCTATACTGGGATTCTTGCGTTCTGGGTCATGGTCACGATGGTGCCCGCGGCGCTCGTTGTGGGCATCCTGGCGGGCATGCGCGAGGGGTCCAAAACCGACCGCTCGCTGTCGGTGCTCTCGATTGCCACGACCGCTACGCCCGAATATGTCAGCGGCATTCTGTTCACGGTCATATTCGCGTCGTGGCTAGGCGTGCTGAAGGGAGTCGCCAAGGCCGGCGACGTGACATTCGTGAACTTCACGCTGCCGGTGATGACCATGTCTCTGTATGGCATGGGCTACATCGCACGCATGACACGCGCCTCAATGGCCGAGGTCATGACCTCGCAATATATCCGCACCGCCCGGCTCAAGGGCCTGTCATTTCGCGCCATCGTCGTCAAGCATGCATTGCGCAACGCCCTGATCGCGCCGTTTACGGTCATCATGCTCCAGTTTCCTTGGCTCCTGACGGGCGTCGTCATTGTAGAAAAACTTTTTAATTACAAGGGATTCGGCTGGGTGCTGGTGGAAGCGGCCGATAACAACGACATCGACCTGCTGCTCGCCTGCTCGATCGTCTCCGTGGCGGTGGTCATTGTCACCCAGTTGATTTCCGATATCGGCTACGCCTATCTCAACCCGCGCATCCGGGTGAGGTAGGGCGGCCATGGAACCGCTTGGTTTCCTCGACATCTGGGCCGGTGTGATCGGGCGGTTCTGGCCGGTCTGGCTCGGCCTGGCCGTCATCATGGGAAGCAGCGCCGTGTTCAAGCGCCGCCTCGGACTCTACGGGCGTCTGTACGACAGCAATGTCGGGATGATAGGGCTCGGCATCGTCCTGTTTTGGGTGCTGACCGCCCTGTTTCCCGAGATCATTGCAACCTTTGATCCGATCGAACAGTTCGCCGCAATCAAGCGCAAACCGCCGGGCACGATCGAGACCAGTACCGGAATCCCGGCTTTCTTCGGCGGCGACAATCTGGGTCGCGACCTGTTCAGCCGTATGGTGCACGGCGCGCAATTCGTGCTGACGGTGGCCCCGGCCGCCACGCTGGTCGCCTATATGGTCGGTATCTCCCTCGGCCTGCCCGCGGGCTATTTCGGCGGCACGATGGACGCCGTGCTGACCTTCATCGCCAATCTGGTGCTGGCCTTTCCCGTGATCCTGCTGTTCTACCTTCTCGTCACGCCTGGCGTGCGCGAGACCGCGATCCCGAATGTCATGTCCGGGATATTCTTCGCCTTTCCGATCTTCTTCTTCACCGTGCTGTTCTACAGCCGCTATGCAACGCGGCCGCGCGTGCTCGCGGTGCAGCTTGCGGCCACTGCGGCCGTCGGTGCTTGGCTATATGCCGGGCTCGTCTTCGATAGCGATCCGTTTGGCCTGATCCGCCTCGAGCCGAACGAGCTCAACATTTTCGCCGCCGTCGTGTTCGCCAGCTCGCCGGGCGTATTCCGGATCGTGCGCGGACTCACGATGGACATCAAGACCCGGGACTACGTGGCGGCCGCGCAGACGCGCGGCGAGCGCGCCTGGTACATTATGCTGTGGGAGATTCTGCCGAACGCCCGTGGCCCGCTGATCGTCGATGCGTGCCTGCGCATCGGCTATACGACGATCCTGCTGGGCACCCTCGGGTTCTTCGGGCTCGGCCTGGCGCCGGAATCGCCGGACTGGGGCTCGATGATCAACCAGACACGCGGCTTCATCCGCATCGCGCCGACAATCGTGCTGCCGCAGACCATCGCCCTCGCGATGCTGGTACTGGGGCTTAACCTGCTGGCCGACGGATTGCGCGAGCAATCGCTGAAGGATTGAGGAGCACGAAGGGCCATGACCGAGCCGATCCTGGACATCGAAAACCTGTCGATCTCGTTCTTTACCCGCGCCGGCGAAATACCGGCGGTCATGGATTTTTCGTGCACGGTGATGCCAGGTGAGGCCATGGGGCTGGTCGGCGAGTCGGGCTGCGGCAAGTCCACCGTCGCCCTCGGTATCATGCGTGATCTGGGCCGCAATGGCCGTATCGTCGGCGGTACCATCCGGTTCCGCGGCCGGGACATGAGCGAAATGTCGGACGCTGAGCTGCGCCAGATCCGCGGCTCTGCCATCTCAATGGTCTACCAGGAGCCAATGGCCAGCCTCAATCCGGCCATGCGGGTCGGCCAACAGCTGATGGAAGTCCCGATCATCCATGAAGGCATCGATGCGGGGACGGCGCGAGCGCGTGCCCTGGAGATGCTGGAGTCGGTGCGCCTGCCAGATCCGCAACGGGTCATGGATGCGTACCCGCATCAGCTGTCGGGAGGGCAGCAGCAGCGCATCGTCATCGCCATGGCGCTGCTGTCCAACCCGGCACTCCTCCTGATGGACGAACCGACGACCGCGCTGGACGTGACCGTCGAGGCCGGCATCGTCGAGCTTGTGAAGGACTTGGGCAAATCGTTCGGCACATCGATGCTGTTCATTTCCCACAACCTCGGCCTGATTCTCGAGACCTGTGACCGGATCACGGTGATGTACTCAGGCGAGGCTGTCGAGACCGGTACGGTCGACGATATTTTCGACGACATGCGGCATCCCTATACGCAAGGACTGTTCCGTTCGATCCCGCTGCCCAGCGCCGACAAGACGGCGCGGCCGCTGATTGCGATTCCGGGACAACTCCCCCTGCCCCATGAAAGGCCGCCGGGCTGCAACTTCGGTCCGCGTTGCGCCCATTTCAAGCCCGGGCTCTGCGACCGGGGCAGTTTGCCGATGCGTGCGCCGAAGGGCCTTGAAGGTCATGCGACACGATGCGTTCGGACCGACGACATCGACTGGTCGGCCCCGGTTGCCGGTGAACACGCGGGTGAACCGATCGTGCCGGGCGAAACCGTGCTGCGCGTCGAGAACCTCAAGAAATACTATCGGGTGGCTGCGAACGAGATCTTCGGCGGCACCGAGACACGTAGCGTCAAGGCCAACGAGGATGTCTCGCTGGAAGCGCGCGAGGCCGAGACGGTCGCCATCGTCGGCGAGTCGGGTTGCGGCAAATCGACCCTGGCACGGGTTCTGCTGGGGCTCGAGACCCTGACTGGCGGCAAGGTCATGCTGGGTAACAGGGAAATCGGCACGGTCGAAATCGGCAAGCGCGACACGGAAACCGTCAGCTCCATTCAGATGGTGTTCCAGAATCCATTCGACACGCTGAACCCCAGCCACACGGTCGGCGCCCAGATCGTCCGTTCCCTCGAGAAATTCGGGATCGGCAGGTCACAGGCGGAGCGGCGGCAGGCAATGCTGGAGTTGCTCGATCTCGTCAAGCTGCCGCGGGCGTTCGAACGGCGCATGCCGCGCCAACTCTCGGGTGGCCAGAAGCAACGTATCGGCATCGCGCGCGCTTTCGCCGGCCGTCCCAAGCTGGTGGTGGCCGACGAGCCGGTGTCGGCCCTCGACGTATCGGTGCAGGCGGCGGTCACCGAGCTGCTGGTCGAGATCCAGCGCTCGTCCCGCACCACCATGCTGTTCATCAGTCACGACCTGTCGATCGTGCGCTATCTGTCGGACCGCATCGTCGTGATGTATCTCGGGCATGTCGTCGAGCAGGGCACGACGGAGCAGGTGTTCGCGCCGCCCTACCATCCCTATACCGAAGCTCTCCTATCGGCGGTGCCGATCGCCGACACGTCGGTACTCAAGAAACATATCGTTCTGGAAGGCGATATCCCGTCAGCCATGAACCCTCCGTCTGGCTGCCCGTTCCAGACGCGCTGCCCACGCAAGCACCTGGTTGCGGACAGGCGGTGCGAACGCGAGATGCCACCGATGCGCAAGGTGGGCGACGGCCACATCATCAAATGCCATCTCGCGGACGAACATCTCGAGGCGATGGAACCTGTGATTTCGCTGGCGAGTTAAGGTGGCACAACCCCTGCCCTTGTGCCCCGATCTGAACGGTTCGTCGCGCCGCCTCAGCTTCCATTGCGCCCACTGGAAAGCCGGCGCAGGAAGGCGCCGGTTTCGCGTGCCTCGATCGCGGCATTGCGGACCAACTCGTCAAAATGCCGCGTCAATGTCCTGATGTGGGGTGTCGTGGTGAACACGAAATACATCTGGCCGACGTAGATCGCCGCGCGCAGCGGACCGAATATCGTGTACGGCACGGAGAAGCGTGTCTTCGCGTCGAACAGATGGACCCGCAGCGACGGATACAGCTCGTCGCAAAGCACGGACATCCGCTCAAGCTGAGACGCCCGCGCCGCCAGTACAAGGCCGCTCCACTGACCTTCCCCACGCGCGAAGGCTTCGAGTGATTGGCGGGACATGCAGATCTCCATATCGGTCTCGGGATGGCGCGTATAAGCGAGTCGTCCGTGCGACGCCGCGATCGCCTGTTCGACCGTTTTCGAGACGCCGTCCTCGAATTCGTAACGCAACACCTCATCGGTTTTCATGAGATCGGGCAGTGTCGCCGGAATGTACCGGATTTTGTAGCCGACCGCTTCGTCGTGCCAGCGTGCCAGATTCTCGTCCACCGGCGTACGTGCGCTGGGCGTGAACTGCAAGGACTCCTGCAACACGTCTGCGCCGAGCTTGTCCTCCTGGCTGAGGCCAAGAAGCCAGTCGAGGCTGACACGCAGTGCGACGGCGATGGCGGCCGCCGTCTCAGCACGCGGCAGCCGCTCGTTCGCCGGCGACATTAGCTGCGACAGCGTCGACCGGTCGATACCGGTGGCACGGGCCAAGGCCGAGCGGTTTAGCCCGGCCCTTTGGAGCGCTTCGACGAGCCGGGCGCGGAAGATCGTTACAGTATCCCGACGGTGTCCCGCGCTGAATACAGCAGGCATGGTGCGCATTGGGGTGTAATTGCAATCTTGTTGATAGTTTACAACACAGTTTATGGTTCCGTGACAACTCCCATCTTGGCGCCAAACCAAATCCGGCAAAAAATTCAGCTTGTTGCGGTGCAATGTTCAGGGGGCGTCCCGCATGACCGAAACGAGAAGCTCGACAGCCGTTTGCCCGCCATCGACCCGGGAGCCGGCCTGGTTTGCCGGGTTTTGGCAAGGGGCCGCGACCTGGCTTGTCGCCGTCGCCATCTATGGTGGCTGGGGTTTGCTTACCTGGTTTTATCACGCCGTGCCATGGTGGCTTGCCCTGCCCCTGGCCGGCTGGCTCGTCGCCTGGCACAACTCATTTCAGCATGAAGCCGTACACGGCCATGTGTGCCGCAACAGAACGTTCAACGCCGCGTTGGCCTGGCCCCCGTTGGGACTCTGGATGCCGTACGCGCTGTACCGCGACAGCCACATCGCGCACCACCGATCACCCGTTCTGACCGACCCCCTGGAGGATCCCGAATCGTGTTACGTGACAGTTCGGCGTTGGGCTGAAACGAACGTGCCGACACGCGCGATATTGGTGATCAACAACACGCTGGCTGGCCGTATGTTCGTCGGCCCGTTTCTCGCCGTCGCCCGGTTCTGGACCGCCGAGGCGCGACGCCTGCTGGCCGGAGATTTCCGCCACGCCGGATCTTGGGCCCTGCACATTGCGTTGTGCGGCTTGCTATTGGCATGGGTGACGCTTGCTTGCGGCATTGCTGTGCTGGAATACGCGCTGATCTTCGCTTGGCCCGGCCTGTCCCTGACGCTGCTGCGGTCCTTCGCGGAGCATCGGCCGGCCAAATGTCAGGACGAGCGAACGGCGATCGTTCAGGCCGGACGGCTGATGAGTCTATTGTTCCTCAACAATAATCTGCACGCCTTGCATCATGCCCGCCCCGACCTGCCCTGGTATGCGCTGTCGGCAACCTGGCGCAGCGATCGCGCGGCTATCCTGAACGACAATGGTAACTACCTGTTCGCGGGCGGCTATCTGGAAATCGCGCGCCTGTTCGCATTCAGTTTGAAGGACCGACCGGTGCACCCGGATTCAGTTGTCGATACAGGCAGCCTTCGCTGAATTCGCGGGCCGTCCTTTTACAAATATTTAGTCTTATTGCTCTCTAATCCGTGGGGCGCTCAGGGCCACGCGGCCCGGCGGCATCGTGCGTGCATAGCATAAGAAGGCATACCAAACATGCACACCTGGATGCGAGCAATCCTGACGATCGTCGCGGTCGGCCTCCTCGCCGGCTGTGCACAGGACCGGCTGATTGTGGACAAGGATTGGATGCCGCGGCGGATCACCGCCAATATCTCGCAGGTCAAGTCCGGCATCTACGGGCCGAGGAACATGACCGTCGAATTCCGCAATGGCACCCAGATGCGCTCCGATATCGTGGAGCTCGAGTTCATCGGCCAGCTCGCCGCGCGCAACCGCCCGCCCTTCAATATCTACGCCGGGCGGCGTTGCCACGGCTGCGAGTCAAACAAGTCCATCTATGTACACTCCGCATTCGACGGACGCATGACCCGGCGTACCAAACGGTACCGCTATCCGGGGCAGCTCTACAGCCGGGTCGACGGTCAGCTGGTCGAGGAATCCCGGGCCTTCTTCGGCGACTGCCTGCCGGGTCACAGTGCGGCAACCGTGGTCTGGTTCGTGCGCACCCGCCTTGACCGGGTCGGCTGGGAGAACGAGGTGGTGCTCGTCGAGTCGCTGGGCACGAACCTCAACAGTGAGATTCTCAAAGACCCGGCGCCCAATATCGCGCCGACCCTGCTGCTGGTCGAACAGAAGCGATGCCGCGAGATTCCCGGCATACGGATGAGTACCGAGCCCTGATCAGATCGCGCTCCTGAATCCCGTGTCTCGGGAATGTTCCACCGGTGCGGGTCTACCCAGTGACGCGTTCAGTCCACCCGGGTCGCCGCCAGACGTTCCTCGTCCAGTTCGATGCCAAATCCGGGCGCATCCGAGAGCTCGAGCGAGCCGTCCTTGTTCGCCTGAACCGGCCGCGCGAGCATGAAATCACGCCGTTCGGGCGTCCATTCCGGGGGATCGAGCGGGTATTCAAGCCACGGTCCGCCGCCACAGCCGGCGAATACATGCGCATTGACGAGTAGGCCGATGCCGCTGCCCCAACTGTGCGGCGTGAATGCCACATCCCTCTCCGTTGCCCATCGTGCGAGGCGCTTCAAGCCCAGAATGCCGCCTGTTAACGTGGCATCGGGCTGCAGCACGTCGACCGCGTTACGCTCCATCAGGTCGCGCAGCGCGTGTTCGCCACGCGTCATTTCGCCGGCGGCAATACGCAAGCCCGTGGCGCCGCGTAGCGCCGCCATCGCCTTTACGTCGCCGTGATGCACCGGTTCCTCCATCCAGTAGACGCCGAGGCGCTTGAGTTCCCAAGCAACCGCAAGGGCCTGGTGGTAAGTCCAGCACGGCTCCACGTCCCATGGCATGCGCCAGCCTTGATTACAGTCGACCAGCAGATCCGCCTTGCCGTTAAGAGCGATCGCCACGGCGTCCAGCAGCGCGACATCATCGCGCCAGTCCGGATGGTGAAGGCGGATTTTGACCGCCTTGAACCCCTTGCCGGACAGCACCCGCGCTGCTTCGGCAAGCGCGTTCTTGCCGCGCAGCACGCCGGTCGAGGCATAGCACGGCACGGTGCCCGAACTCCCGCCCAGGAGGCGCCAGACCGGCTGTTTGCGGATCTTGCCGACAAGATCCCACAGGGCAACATCGACGGCCCACGGTCGGCCGCCGTGAAAATCAAGATTGGCGAGGACCGCTGCGTGCCGGTCAAGGTCGAGCGGGTCATGGCCCACAAACAGGTCATAATGGCGCTCGATGCCATCCATGGTACCACCGACGCCGACGCCGACCGCGCCGTCCGCTGTGGTCACTTTGACAATTGCCACATCGAAGGCCGTGCGCGCCCGGCTGTCCCACGCCGCGGGGAACGGCGGATCGAGCGGCAGCCGATGGCGACTGACCTCGATTTTCTCGATGCGGTTGGCTTTAGGCGGCGCCGTAACGGTCTGCCGCTGCTGAGGCTTGCGGTCGGTTTCGAGAACGGCCATGGTCCACCGGGCAGGCTGTGTTTGACGGATATTCGCAACAAATAAAGGTCGAATTGTGATGACCCGCGACGATGTCGATATTCTTGAATCCGATACAGTCTGGCAAGGCTTCTTTCGCGTCGAGCGGCTGCGGCTGCGCCACCGCCTGTTTGGCGGCGGTTGGGGCCGGCCCGTGGTGCGCGAGGTGTTCGAGCGTGGCCAGGCGGCGGCCATCCTGCCCTATGATCCAGAGCGCGACGAGGTGGTGCTGATCGAACAGTTTCGAGTCGGCGCGTTGGTCGCGGGAGTCAACCCGTGGATTACCGAAATCGTGGCCGGCATCGTCGAAACCGGCGAAACTCCCGAGGATGTCGTGCGCCGCGAACTCCTCGAGGAAGCCGGCTGCACCGCAACCGATATGGTGCCGGTGATGGACGTGTTCACGACGCCCGGCGGCTCGTCGGAGCGCGTTGCGATCTTTTGTGGTCGCGTCGACTCCGAAGGAGTCGGCGGCGTGCATGGCCTCGACGAAGAGAGCGAAGACATCCGCGTGTTCACCGAGACCCTGGACATCGCACTCCGGCGCATCACCGACGGCACCATTACGAACATCATTGCCGTCGCCGCACTGCAGTGGCTGGCAGTGCACCGGAACACGATTCGCGCACGCTGGCTCGACTGACGCCTCACATCCTCACATTCAGCGACCGGCAAAGCGGTTGCCGTCGTGTCCTGTCGCCTCGCTCCTCCCGTCGGACTGGTGGCGCAAATCCCATGTGCGCTCCCCCTGCCGTATACGGCTAGCTATCCATTGCCTCGCAAAGGCAAATAAACGTCCGCGTCGTCGAGCCGGCAAGCGAAATCGACCCGTCATTGGCCCTAGACGGGCCGTAGTTTGACCCAAGTCAATGCGTTAGGCACGTATCAAGTGATAAATAAAAATTTCATTATTTCAAGGAACAATCCCCTTTTCCCAAGGTTGAGCGATTGATGGACGGTTCTGTTTCATTGCCCCACGACGACCGCCTGTTTGAACTCCGATTTGAGTCAATTGGCGGCCTCGGCGCCCACGCTGCCGGCCAGATCCTGGCCACCGCTGCGGTATTGCGCATGGGCCTCAACGGTGCCCATTTCTCGTCCTACGGCTCGGAGAAGAAGGGCACGGCGATCAAATCGTTCATTCGCCTCGGCCCGTCAAGTCAACCGATCCGAACAAGTGCGCCCGTCGAGTCGCCCGATGTCGTGGTCGTCTTCCACCGTGCCCTGTTGAGCCACCCTGCGACGATTGCCGGGTTCCGCGCCACCGGCACGCTGATCTTCACAGGCCCGCCCGGCGAGCTTCCGGACGGGCTTGCCCGCCTGCCACGCACCGCGACCGTCATCCGCATTGATGCCCAGCGGATCGCCGCGGAAGAGAAGTCGCGGCCCAACGCGGTGCTGCTCGGCACCCTTGCCGAAGCTGTACCGTTTTTCGATACCGAAGTCCTCCTGCAGGCGCTGACCGACGCGTTTGCCCAGAAGCGGCCGGAGGCGGTGGCCAGCAATGAGGCGGCATTCCGGCGCGGAACCGAGGAGTTCGAGCTGCTACCCGGTGTTGGACGGGCCGAAGGCGACCTGCCGATCATCCGGCCCGACCCGTTCTGGGGATACCGAACCGCCCCACCGGGCGGTGTCATTCTCAATGCCGGCTCGACCGCATGGAACGACCTCTCGACCTCGCGCACGGGCTGGATGCCGGTGCTGGACCTCGACAAATGCATTCACTGCGGCATGTGCGACATGGTCTGCCCCGACCTCTGCCTGGTGTGGACGGCTGAGGGCAACGAGCCAGTGCCCGACGCGGTGCGCTTGACCGGCATCGACTACCGCTATTGCAAGGGCTGCCAGCGCTGTATCGAGACGTGCCCGACCGGGGCAATGACGCGCGAGGCGGAAACCCCGGGACTGGCAGCGAAACTGACGCAGCCGCTGTTCCCGCAACTGGATGGCTGATATGGACGCATCCCTGACGCCGACCGAAGATTCGACCATCGCCGCGGACCTCCAGCCGGGCGGGCGGGACCAACGTCCCGTTCCGCAGGGCACGGTCCGCCAGCGCGCCGAGTTCCGCAACGGAAACGAGGCTGCGGCCCTGGCAGCACGCGACATCGGATTCCATTTGATGGGCTACTTCCCGATCACGCCGTCCACCGAGGTGGCTGAGACCCTTTCCGAGATGCAGGCGGAGGGTACTCACGACATCGCCATGGTGCCGGGCGACGGTGAGCATGGCGCCGCCGGTATCTGCTACGGTGCCGCATTGGGTGGCGGCCGGGTGCTCAACGTGACCTCCTCCCAGGGTCTGTTGTATTCGCTGGAGCAGCTGCCGGTGCAGGCGGGAACGCGCGTGCCGATGGTCCTCAACGTCGCAACCCGCGCGGTGTCCGGGCCGCTCGATATCCGCTGCGATCATTCCGATCTGTACTTCGTCCTCAACACCGGCTGGATCATCCTGCTCGCCCGCGATCCGCAGGCGGTCTACGACCTCAACTTCGCCGCCGTCCGGATCGGTGAGCACAAGGACGTGCGGCTGCCGGTGCTGGTGGCCTATGACGGCTTCTTCACCAGCCACCAGAAGCGCCGGCTCGAGGTGTTCGACGATTCCGAGGCGGTGCGCGAGTTCCTCGGCTCTCCGGACGCTCCGATCACCGCGCTCGATCCTGCGCAGCCAGTGACGTTCGGCCCCTACATGAACGACCCGGACCTGATCAACAACAAGATGCAGTTGACGGAGGCGATGGAGGCCGCCAAGCGCGTCATCCCCGAGGTCCTGGACGAGTTGGCGACCCTGACCGGTCGCAGCTACCCGCTGATCGACGCGTATCGCATGGAGGACGCCGAAGCCGCGGTCGTGCTGCTCAACTCGGCCGCCGAGACTGCGAAGGAGGTCGCCGACCGGCTGCGTGACGAGGGCAAGCGGGTCGGTGTCGTCTCGCTCAACGCGCTGCGGCCGTTCCCCGGCGACGAGCTGCGTACGCTGCTCCGGAACGTGCGCGCGGTACTGGTCGGGGATCGCGGCGACTCCTACGGCGCCGGCAACGGCAACCTTGCCCTCGAGATCCGGGCTGCACTGCAGCAGGATCCGGACAACCGCACGCTGGTGCTCAACCGTGTCTACGGTCTCGGCGGCCGCGATTTCTACGACGCGGACGCCGAGCAGTTCTTTGTCGAGGTCCTTGAGGCGGCGGCGCAGGGATCTGTCGACAAGCCGTTCGCCTATCACGGTGTCTATGCCGGCGACCCCAAGCAGAAACCGTTGCCAGGGCTGCCGCCGATCACCGCCGAGGAAGTCTCGCGGGGCATGGCCAAGGTCACCGAAGATCCAGGGACCGGCCGCCTCAAGGTCGAGCTCGAGCCGTTGTGGGCGATGACCGCGGTGCCGTGCCGAGTCGCGCCCGGCCACGGCGGTTGCCCCGGTTGCGGTATCTTCCCGGTGCTGCATCAGGCCTACAGCATCCTCGAGGGCGATCTCGTCGTGCTGTTCCAGACCGGATGTGCCATGGTGGTGACAACCGGATACCCGCACACGGCGCACCGCGTCACCTACATCCACAACCTGTTCCAGAACGGCGCGGCGACGATGTCGGGTCTGGTCGAGATGTATCTCGAACGCATGCGCCGCGGCGAGCTGCCCGGTTCGCCCGATATCACCTTCATGATGGTCACCGGCGACGGCGGCATGGACATCGGTATGGGCCCGGCGCTCGGCGCCGCCAACCGCAACCACCGCATGATCATCCTCGAATACGACAACCAGGGCTACATGAACACCGGCGCCCAGCTGTCCTACGCAACGCCGATGGGCCACCGCACGGCGACCAGCGAAGTCGGCGAGGCCCGGGTCGGCAAGGCCTTCCACCACAAGGACACAGCGCAGATCTTCGCCGCCTGCCACCTGCCCTACGTATTCACCGCGAGCGAAGGATATCCCGAGGACTTCATGCGCAAGGTCGCCAAGGCGCAGTGGTACGCCAAACGCGAGGGGATGGTCTATGGCAAGGTGTTGTCGTTCTGCCCACTGAACTGGCGCACCACCGACGATGCCGCAGAGGAGGTCCTGCAGGCCGCCATCGACTGCTGTTTTTTCCCGCTCTACGAGGTGGAAAACGGCAACACCACGTTGACCTATGATCCGGACGCCATCGGCCGCCGCCGGCCGGTCGCCGACTGGCTCGGGCTCATGGGCAAGACCAAGCACCTGCTTGCGCCCGACAACGCAGACCGGCTTGCATCCATCGAGAAAGAAGTGGGCCGGCGCTGGCGGCGGCTGAAGCTGATGCACGGGCAGGAGGGTTTGTGAGCGATGGCACGGATCCTCACGAAACGTCCGCTGACCCCGGTCACCACCCTGTTCGTCGTCGACGCGCCGATGATTGCGTCGGCGGCGCGGCCGGGCCAATTCGTCATTCTTCGCGTTCACGAGAACGGAGAGCGCATCCCGCTGACCATTGCCGATTACGACGCCGCCAAGGGCGAATTGACGATCGTGGTCCAGGCGGTCGGCGTCACCACGCGCATGCTGTCGGCGCTCAGCGAGGGTGACGAAATCCTCGACTTGGTCGGCCCACTGGGCACCGCGCCCGAGATCCCGGCCGGCGGCCATGTCGTCGGCGTCGGCGGCGGCTTCGGCGCGGCGGCGCTGCTGTGCCTGATGCGCGAGCTGACCCAGCGTGGCGACCGGACGACGGCGATCGTCGGCGCCCGCCAGAAGGATCTGTTGATCCTGACCGACGAATTGCACGCCGTCTGTGGTGATGTCGAGCTGTGCACCGATGACGGCTCGGCCGGGTTCAAGGGGTTCGTCACCGAACGCCTGCAACAGCTGATCGACGGAGACGGTCCGGGCCGGCCGGACCGGGTGGTCGCGATCGGCCCGATGCCGATGATGCGCGCCGTCGCCGAAACCACGAGCGCCGCCCATATCGAGACGCTGGTGTCGATGGATCCGCTGATGATCGACGGCACCGGCATGTGCGGTGGCTGCCGTGTCACCGTCGGCAACGCGGTCAGGTTCGCCTGCGTCGACGGTCCGTTCTTCGACGCCCATGCGGTGGATTTCACCGAGGCGGTCCGGCGCAACAAGATGTACGTCGATCTGGAACACGAGGCCGCCGAGCGGCAGACCACGGCCTGCCAACGCGCGGCGGGAGGAGCCTGATGCCGGTCAAGCGATCCGACAAGACGCCGATGCCGCAGCGCGATCCCGGCGTGCGCGCCCATGACTTCCTCGAAGTCAACGAGGGCTACGACCTGCAGCGGGCCATGTTCGAGGCCGAACGCTGCCTGCGCTGCCAGGACGCGATCTGCGTCGAGGGCTGCCCGGTGCGCATCCCGATCCCGGATTTCATCCACGCCATCGCCGCCGGCGACCTCGCGAAGGCCGCCGAGATCCTGCGCGGCGCCAACCCGCTGCCAGCGATCTGCGGCCGGGTCTGCCCGCAGGAGAGCCAGTGCGAGGAGCGCTGCCACATGAACACCCGCTTCAACGCTGCGGCGATCGGACATCTGGAACGGTTCGTCGCCGACTGGGAACGCGGCCGGCCGGCCAATGGCGACGCCCGGCAGCCGTGGCGCGACGAGAAGGTCGCGGTGATCGGTTCCGGCCCGGCCGGATTGGTCTGCGCCGGCCAACTCGCCGATATGGGTTACCGCGTAACGGTGTTCGAGGCCCTGCACGCCGCGGGCGGGGTGCTGCGCTACGGCATCCCGGAGTTCCGCCTGCCCAACACCGTGCTCGACTGGGAGATCGACGTGCTGAAGATGCGTGGCGTCGAGATCATCACCAACGTCATCGTCGGCAAGACCATCGCCCTCGACGACTTGCTCGAAAAGATGGGGTTCGCCGCGGTCTTCATCGGCACCGGCGCCGGGCTGCCGAAATTCCTCGGCATCCCCGGCGAGAATCTGAACGGCGTGTTTTCGGCCAACGAGTTCCTCACGCGCATCAACCTGATGCGGGCCTACGATTTTCCCACCTCCGACACGCCGATGAAGGTCGGCAAGCGGGTCGCCGTGATCGGCGCCGGCAACACGGCGATGGACACCGTGCGCTCAGCCCTGCGCATGGGCGCCGAACAGGGTTTGATCGTCTACCGCCGCAGCGAGGCGGAGATGACCGCCCGCATCGAGGAGTACCACCACGCCATCGAGGAAGGCGTCGAGTTCCACTGGCTGACCAACCCGATCGAGGTGCTGGGCAATGACGAGGGCTGGGTCACCGGCCTCAAATGCCAGGTCATGGAACTCGGCGAGCCGGACGAATCGGGACGCGCGCGGCCGGTCCCGGTAGCGGGCAGCGAGTTCGTGCTGCCCGTCGACAACGTCGTGCTGTCGATCGGCACCACCCCCAACCCACTGTTGCTGAGCAGCACCACCGGGCTGGAGACCGACAAATGGGGCTGCCTCGTCGCCGACGAGACGGACGGCCGGACGAGCCAGGCCCGCATCTATGCCGGCGGCGACGTCGTGACCGGCGCCGCGACGGTGATCCTCGCCGCCGGCGCCGGCAAGAATGCCGCGGCAGCGATCCACCGCGACCTCAGCGCCGCACGCGATTCGGTTGGAAACTGACGCCCATTCCGCGGCGGAATGCATGGAACGAGCCCATACGTTAGGGTTTTCTGCGCGTTTCGGCGCCCCGCCCCGCAGCCTCTCTTTATCGGTTTGCGGACCGTGGCTATCGTGGCACGGTCGTCGTCGGAACCGAGTCGCCGCATGAACGAGAACTGGATCGCCCGATTCCCCGCCCTCGCGAAGCTGGAGCCCGACGCGCGCAAGTCCCTCGAGGCGCGATCGCGGATCGTCGCCCTGCCAGCCGGCGAGACCGTGTTCCGTGGCGGCGACGAGTGTCAAAACTACCTGCTGGTGCTCGACGGCTCCGTGCGGGTGCAGATGACCGCGGAATCGGGCCGTGAAATCGTCCTCTACCGGGTCGATCCCGGCGAGACCTGCGTGCTGACCACCGCCTGCCTGCTGGCGCACGAGGCGTATTCCGCGGAGGCCGTGACCGAGAGCGCCGTGCGCGCGGTCGCCATCCCGGCCGGCACCTTCCGCGAGCTGCTAGGCCGCTCGACGGTCCTGCGCGACTTCGTCTTCATGACCTACGGCTCGCGGATCGCCGACCTCATGCTGCTCGTCGAGGAGGTCGCCTTCGGCCGCATCGACCTGCGCCTGGCGCGGTTCCTCGTCGAGCATGCCGGTGCCGGCGGCACCCTCGACGCCACGCACCAGGCCGTCGCCGTCGAGCTCGGCACCGCGCGCGAAGTGGTCAGCCGCCAGCTCAAGGAGTTCGAGCGCAAGGGTCTCGTCACCCTGTCGCGCGGCCGCATCACGGTGACCGATCGGGCGGCGCTGCAGGCGCTCGGCGATGCCGCCTGAGGTAAACTGCGAGTATTTCGAAAAACCTTCGGCTTTGTGAGTAAGTCACGGAGCGGCCCGTCGCCCTTCGCTATGCTCGGCCCCGTAATTCGCACCACGGCGGCCCTCAAAAGGCCGCAAGACAACACGAAAGGGACGACCCATGACTCAGAACGTTGGCGGCATCGACCGCATCCTGCGCATCCTTGTCGGCCTCGGCGCGATCGCCTTCGCCCTTCTCAGCAGCCATGAGCTGGCCGTCTGGGGCTGGGTCGGCGTGGTGCCGCTGATCACTGGCGTGATCGGCTGGTGCCCGGCCTACCTGCCGTTCGGCCTCAAGACCTGCAAGGTCAAGCAGGCCTGACGCGCATTCCCTGAAGGCAAACCGGGCGCCCCCCCAAGCGGCGCCCGGAATTGAAGGCGGCGGCTCGATCGCGAGCCGCCGTTTTGCGTTCGTCGTGAATGCACCTTCACTCGAGCGTGGAGGTCTAACGCACAGCAGGGGTTTCAATCGGCAGACCGCTGCCGCGCCAAGCCATATACAGTTCGAGGTTTACATATTCCGGCGCACCGAAATCATAAGGGGTCGCCCGCAGGCGTTCATTACAGTGACGGAACACTTCGTGCAGCGAAATGACGCGCTGATATCCCAGAGAAAACAATGGATAACCGTTGATATGCGCCTGACTGAGCAGGTTTGCGCGAAGGAGCTTGTCCGTATGTTCTTCATGGCACTGCGCACAGCTCATATCGAGCTGGCCCAGCCGCCGATAGAACAGCGCCTTGCCCTGCTCGAAAAACGGCCGCGCCTTCTCGTCGATCCTTACATTCATTGGTAATCCGCGCGACTGATGGCGCACGTATGCGGTAATCGCAAGCAACTCATCCGACTCCCACCGCCATGCCGGAGCCTGCATGTTTTCCGTCCGACAGCGATTGATCCGCTGTTCGAGATTAATCAGCTTACCGGTCGAAAGATCGTACTTTGGATACGATACGCCGGCCTCCCGCATCGAATCTTGAGCGCTGTCGTGGCAGTCGACGCAGGCCTTGCCGACCTTACCCTCGACCGTTGACCAGATGTCTCTGCCTTGGTCGACCCATAGCAAACCCGGATTTGACGCGTCGTCGTCCTGCATGGCACGGGTGCCCTCGCTGCGGAAATAATAGCCGGAAACAAGAGCGGTCAAAGTGCTACCCGGTGGCGGCGCAATCTCGGCGCGTTTCGGAGACTTGGCCTCGCGGCCGGCAGTAACGCCGACGACGGAAATGAGCAAGGCGACAAGCACGATTAGCCTCCTGCACATATTGCGTCTCCTAGCTTCGAATCACATCGGAAGACCGGCCAAGCGAAGGCCCTCCAGGTAAAACTCCAGATCGTCCGAATTGCGGTACGGCGCTTCCGCCCGTTCTGATGGAATTGAAAATTCGGGCTTCAGGGTCAGCAGCTCTTCCACCTCCCACTCGGCGTCCTCGATTTTGCCCATTCGGCCATACGTCGCGACCAGGTACTGCCGGGCAAGCAGGAAATTCTGATTTCTCTCCAGCGCTCGCTCCAGCGTGTCCGCCGCCTCGTCATATCGCCGCAAATGGAAATAGATCTGACCGAGAATCGCATCAAAGAAGTAGGAATGATGCGGATTGAGTCGCATAGCCCTGTGAATCAACGCCACGCCGTCATCCGGCTGGCCGGAATACGCCAATATCCACGCCAGCTGGGCGTGCGCATCGGCATAATTGGGATCGACCGATATTGCCGTGCGCGCGGCGTCGAGTGCCTGACCGTGGCGACCATACCGCAAATGAACACTGGCCAGGGCAAAGTGCACCTCGCGCACCGCCGGGTCCAGTGCGAGCGCATGCTGGGCCTGCGATCGGGCTTCTCCGAGCGATGCGTCAGGATCGTCGGTCAAGCCAAGACTAATATCCAGCAAGTGACTTATCGCAGTGTCGGCATGGGCACGCGCGTAGCCGGGATCCAACGCAATGGCCCGTGCGAAGAAGCGGCGCGCTTCCTGTATGTCCTCGGACGTAAACCGTCGCAAACGCTCCAGTCCCCGAAGCAGCAGATCGTAGGCGTCTGGGTTGGTTTCGGCGCTGCGGCTCAGCCTCTCGCGGTCGCTATCTGTAAGTTGAATTGCTAAGGCATCGACGATCTTACGGGCCACCTCGTCCTGAAGAGCGAAGACATCGGTGATGTCACTGTCGAACCGCTCGGCCCAGAGATGGAGGCCGTTCGTCGTATCGACCAGCTGAGCGTTGATCCGCACGCGGTCATCCGACCGGCGGGTGCTGCCCTCAAGCACGTACCGCACGCCCAACTGCTCACCGACCTGCTGCAAACTGACGGTCTTTCCTTTGTAGGCAAAACTGGAATTGCGGGCTATTACCAACAGCCCGGAAACACGCGACAGATCCGTGATCAGGTCGTCGGTGATGCCGTCGGCGAAATATTCCTGGTCCGGGTCGCCGCCAAGATTTTCAAACGGCAGTACGGCGATGGCCGGCCGCTCGGCTCGCATTGGAACCGGCGGACGACTGATATCTTGGGACCGCAAGAGCCAGACAGCGGCGGACGACGTCAAAGCGACCATCACCACAGACGCAACCGCAATGCCATATCGCCAGGCTGAACGACTGGCCCCTTTCGCGCGCGGTGCTCCGCCCGTATCCAGCCGAATCTGGTACGCGCGAATGGACCTTGCGATGTTCTTCATCTTGACCTCGCCCATATCTTCGAAATCAAGACTCAGCTTGTCGCGCACTTGGTCGTAGACATTGTGTGAAAGGCAGATGCCTCCGGGTTTGGCCAGTGATTCGAGACGTGCTGCGACGTTGACGCCGTCACCGAAAATATCGTCCGCCTCGGCGATCACATCGCCCAGATTGATTCCAATCCGGTAGGTTAGCGGGCGATGACCGCGGGCCGGATGGCGATTAGCAGCGACGGCCTTCTGAATCTCCACAGCGCATTGGACGGCTTCGACGACGCTGGGGAATTCAACCAGCGCCCCATCACCCATAAGTTTTACAATGCGCCCGTGAAACTCAGCGATTTTTGGTTTGATGAGATCTTCGAGGCGGCTGTTGATCGCAGCGAGCGTTCCCGCCTCGTCTTCACCCATGAGACGGCTGTAGCCGACAACGTCAGCGGCCAAAATAGCCGCAAGCCTCCTCTCCATTGTCCGCTGTCCTGTTCGGCCATATTTTGCTAGGCCCGGTTTGAGAATAACAGGTCATGCATCATACGGAAAGCTGGACAGAGCTTGGCGGTGTTTGCTCGGACATGTCGACTCGGGTCGGGGGGCCTCACGCTCAGATCGGGACCACTTTTGTAACGCGAAGGTGAGGAGGGGGCTCGGGAGGTGGATGTCGCGATTTGCGCGCAGCGACAATATCGAACCAGGATGATTCATTCCGGCCACTCGGATCGGCAGGCGAGCGGAATCCAGACATCATGCATGCAAATCCGCAGACAAACCTCGAAACCTGCTCAGGTCCATGCTGCGACCGGCCGCCGGCCGCGCTTGATTCGACCATCCCCGCGGTCTAGTTTCCTGCCCCGGGGCGGGCCTTCCACAAGAACAACACGGCACTCATGGACATTCGCGACGGATTCACCGACACCATCGGCAACACGCCGCTGATCAAGCTGCGCCAGGCTTCGGAACTCACCGGCTGCACGATCCTCGGCAAGGCGGAATTCCTCAACCCGGGCGGGTCGGTGAAGGACCGCGCAGCCCTGGCGATTATCGAGGACGCAGAACGGCGCGGTACGCTGCGACCCGGCGGCGTGATCGTCGAGGGCACGGCGGGCAACACCGGCATCGGGCTCGCGCTCGTCGGCAACGCGCGCGGGTATCGGACGGTCATCGTCATCCCGGAGACCCAGACCCAGGAGAAGAAGGACATGATCCGGCTCGCCGGGGCGGAGCTGCGCCAGGTTCCGGCGGTGCCGTACAAGGATCCCAACAACTATGTCAAGGTCTCCGGCCGGCTTGCCGCCGAGCTGGCGGAGACGGAGCCGGCCGGCGCCATCTGGGCCAACCAGTTCGACAACGTCGCCAACCGCGACGGCCATTACCGGACCACCGGGCCGGAGATTTGGAACCAGACCGACGGCACGGTCGACGGCTTCGTTTGCGCCGTCGGCACCGGCGGCACGCTGGGCGGCGTGTCGATGGCCCTCAAAGAGCGCAACAAGGACGTCGTCATCGCCATTGCCGACCCGATGGGCGCGGCGCTGTACAACTGGTACCACCATGGCGAGCTGAAGTCGGAGGGCGACTCGATCACCGAAGGCATCGGCCAGGGGCGGGTCACGGCGAACCTGGAGGACGTGATCGTCGACGTGCCGTTCCAGATTCCCGACTCCGAAGCGCTGCCGGTGGTCTTCGACCTGCTGCAGCACGAGGGGCTGTGCCTCGGCGGCTCCAGCGGCATCAACGTCGCCGGCGCGATCCGCCTCGCCAGGCACATGGGGCCGGGTCACACCATCGTCACCCTGCTGTGCGATTCCGGGCAGCGCTACATGTCGAAGCTGTTCAACCCGGATTTCCTGCGCTCGAAGGGCCTGCCGTGGCCCAAATGGATGGACTGAGGGCGCGGCCATGACCGAGGAACTGTTCCGCGAAGACTCCTACCTGAAGGAGTGCACGGCGACCGTGACCGCATCGGCGCCCGGTCGCATCGTGCTTGACCGCACGGTGTTCTATCCCACCGGCGGCGGCCAGCCTGGCGATACCGGCGTTCTCGCCCTGTCCGACGGAACCGAGATCGAGGTGCTGGATACGCTCAAGGACGACGACAGCGGTGTCGTCCACGTGGTCGCCGACGACGTGGCGGCCCCGCCAACCGGTACCCCGGTGGTCGCCCGCATCGACTGGCAGCGGCGCTACCGCCACATGCGCATGCACAGCCTGTTGCATCTGGTGTGCGCCGTCGTGCCGTGCCGCATCACGGGGGCACAGGTCGGCGCAGAGAAAAGCCGGATCGACTTCGACACGGGCGAGGCTACGCTCGACAAGGCCGAAATCGTGGCGGCGCTGAACCGCTTGGTGGCCGAGGACCGGACAGTGTCACATCGCTGGATCACCGACGAACAGCTCGATGCCAGCCCCGATCTGGTGCGCACCATGTCGGTACAGCCGCCGCGCGGCACCGGCCGGGTGCGGCTGATGGAGGTGGCCGGCGCCGACCTGCAACCCTGCGGCGGCACCCACGTCGCGCGGACCGGCGAGATCGGCGCGGTCGACGTGTCCAAGATCGAGAACAAGGGCAAGCGCAACCGCCGCGTCAACGTCGTTCTGGTCGACGCGTGAAATGTCGCAGACTGGCAGCCGGGCAACCTTACATTTCGGGGCGGACGCTCTGCAGCCTCCTCGGACTGGGGCTCGAAAGGCTGTCCGATCATGGCAGGAAGCCGCGAAGACCGGTTTCCAATCACATCGTTGCGCCACCGTCGGGGGCTTATAGTGATGCGAAAAAAATGCAATTTTTCAAAGGAAAAAGGGAAATAATTGATGTCGTACTCTAACCCGGAGGCGCTGGTCTCGACCGAGTGGCTGGCACGGCATCTGGACGCGCCTGACGTGCGCGTCGTCGACGGCAGCTGGCACATGCCGCAGGCGAAGCGAAATCCGCGTAAGGAATACGAAGCGCAGCACATCCCGGGCGCGGTGTTCTTCGACATCGACGAGATCGCGGACACCGACTCGGACCTGCCGCACATGCTGCCCCCGCCGGAGAAGTTCGCAGCGCGGGTGCGCAAGCTGGGGCTTGGCGACGGCAATCGCATCGTCGTCTACGATACCACCGGTGCCTCCGCCGCCGCCCGCGTGTGGTGGATGTTCCGGGTGTTCGGGCACGACGACATCGCGGTACTGGACGGCGGGATGGGCAAGTGGCTGGCCGAGGGCCGGCCTGTCTCCGACGAGCCTGTGCGCCCGCAGGAACGTCATTTCACCGCCCGCGTCAACACGCTCCTGGTCCGCGACTACGGACAGGTACGGGCCAGTGTCGAGAGTGGACGCGAGCAGTTCATCGACACCCGCTCGGCCGGGCGCTTTGCCGGCACCGAGCCGGAGCCGCGGCCGGGCCTGCGCAGCGGCCATGCGCCCGGCGCGATCAGCCTTCCCTTTGGTTCGTTTCTCAACGACGACAAGACGATGGCGCCGGCCGATGTCATCCGCGGCGCGATCGATTCGGCCGGCGTGGATCTCGAGCGGCCGATGTTCACGAGCTGCGGCTCCGGAGTCACCGCCTGCGTCGTCTCGCTCGGCCTTTACCTGATCGGCCAAAAGGAGGTCCCTGTGTTCGACGGTTCATGGACGGAGTGGGCCAGCCACGCGGATTCGCCTGTCGAGCCGTCATGACATCCGCCGAAATCCGCCCCATCCGGGACGGCGACGTCGACGGGCTGATCGCGTTGTGGAAGGCATGCGACCTCGTGCGCCCGTGGAACGATCCCGACGCGGACATCTCACGAGCCCGCGCAGCGCCACAATCCGAGATATTCGTCATCGAGGAGGACGGCGCCATCATCGCCGGGGTTATGGCCGGACACGACGGCCACCGCGGGTGGGTTTATTACGCCGCGACCGCCCCGGAGCGGCGGGGTGCCGGTCTCGGCAGGGCGATCATGGCCCATGCCGAGGGCTGGCTGAAGGCGCTCGGTGCGGTCAAGGTCGATCTGATGATCCGGGCCGGCAATCCGGTCGCGGGTTTCTATGCGGCCGTCGGTTATGCGCGGGAGGACCGCGAAGTCATGGCGAAATGGCTGGTCGCCCCACCGCAGGCAGCAACCGACGAAATCGAGGTGACGATCACCTACCTCGAAATGCGCGACCCCCCTGCCCGGCCGCCGGCCCCGCTGCCGCGCACCGGCTCGAAAGTGGCGCTGCTGCGCGCGGAGCGGCCGACCATCGGCTTCTACCGCTATCTCTACAACGCGGTCGGCGCGCCCTGGCGCTGGTACGAGCGCAATCAGCTGTCCGACGAGTCGCTGGTCGCGATCATCGGCGATGACCGCGTCGAGATCTACGTGCTGTACTGCGATGGCGCGCCCGCCGGCTATGCCGAACTGGATTTCAGGCAGGACGAAGAGGTCGAGCTCGCATATTTCGGGCTCATCCGGGATTACATGGGCCGCGGCCTCGGCCCCTACATGCTCGACTGGGCGGTCGACACCGCGTGGTCCCGCCGACCCCGGCGCCTCTGGGTGCACACCTGTACGCTGGACCACCCGGCGGCGCTGGCGGTCTACCAGAAGGCCGGTTTCGTGCCTTACGACCAAAGGACCGTCACCATCCCCGATCCGGGCGCATGATGCGTACGCTCTGGTGTGGCGCCAATGGACTTTGACCGAGAGCTTGAGAGGGCCCGATCCGTCCACCGCAGCGGCGCTGTCGTCGAGGCCATTCCTATCTATGAGCGGATCCTCCTCACCAAACCTGACCATCCAGAGGCCCTGAGTCTGCTAGGGATCGCGAAACTCCAGACTGGCTGTCCGACAGATGCGCTGAGCCTCCTCAAACGGGCGGTTGCGCTGGCGCCAGACCAGGCAAAAATCCAAAACAACCTCGGTATCGCGCTCTTGGCAGTGGGCCGGCTGGCTGAAGCAATAGCCCGCTTCCGCAAGGCATGCCAACTCGACCCTGCGCTTGCGGACGCCCCCTACAATCTCGGCAACGCCTTCCGTGCTTCCGATCGGCTCGAGGACGCCAAGCGAGCGTACAGCGAGGCACTGCGAATCAGTCCGGCGCACGCCGCCGCCAGTAACAACCTGGGATCGGTACTGCAAGCCCTGGACGAAATGGCAGCGGCGGTGGAACGGTACCGGAGAGCCGCGCGTGATGCCCCTCAGTCGCCGGAATTCCGTTCAAACCTCGTCGCGGCGCTTGAGGCCCTCAACCGAACCGAAGAGGCCGAACGCGAAGCCGGGGAACTGCTTCGTGTCGCGCCCGACTTTCCCATTGCGCGCCTGATGCGTGCGCGCCTTGACCGCCGTGCCGGCCGCCTAGAGTCGGCGCGCGCACACCTCGAACCGGCGATCGCCTCTGAGCCGGCACCGGCCGAGCTGTGTCCCCTGCTTTACGAGCAGGCACGTGTGCTGGACGAACTGGGCGAGTACCAGGCTGCATTTGCAACGTGCACCCGGGCCAAGGAAGTGCGGCGACACCTACCCGACGCCGCACGTTGGGACCTGGCAGAATATCCGCGGCACCTCGCACGGTATCGTGCCTGGTTCACCGCCCAGCGCATCGCGTCGATTCCGGGTTCCCCGGGACACGGCACCGCCAGCCCGGTATTCCTTGTAGGATTTCCCAGATCGGGCACAACACTGATCGAGCAGATGCTTGGTACGCACCCGCGATTTGCGACGACGGGTGAGCGAACCCCGCTCGACAGGCTGTCACTTGCACGCAATGCCGAAGGTGGCAGCGGAATGGATCTACCCGACAGCCTCGCTGCTCTGACTGCTGAAGATCTCGACGGTTATAGACGTGAATACTTCCAAATTGCTGACGACATCATCGGCGCCGCGCTGGGGACTCGAACGCTGATCGACAAGATGCCCCTCAACATCGTTGAACTCGGGGTCGCCAACTGGTTGTTCCCGTGCGGCAAAGTCATCGTGGCACTGCGTGATCCGCGTGACGCATTACTCAGCTGTTATATGCAGAATTTCCAAATGAACCGTGCAATGCAGCAGTTTTCGAGTCTCGAGGGCGCAGCACGGCTTTATGCCGCTGTCATGGGCCTGTGGCGCCATTACCGGAACATATTGACGATGCCGTGGTTGGAATACCGTTACGAGGACCTGGTATCCAGTCCCCAAGCCACCGTGACCGAAATACTCAAATTCGTTGGTGAGAGCTGGGACGATGCAGTTGAGCGGTATGCCGAACAGGCTGCTGAAACTCGCATTCGCACCCCGAGCTACGAAGCTGTGACACGGCCCATTCACAGCCGTGCCGTGGGCCGGTGGCGGAATTATGAAGCTGAGCTGAGACCGATTCTGCCGATCCTCGAGCCGTTCGTGGATGCGTTCGGCTACGAACCGTCCTGAAGCAGTTCCGTCACAATGTCGGCGATCGCCAGCGAGGAGGTCAGGCCCGGCGATTCGATACCGAAGAGGTTGACGAGCCCCGGCACGCCGTGATCGGCCGGCCCCTGCACGACGAAGTCCTGGGGCGGCGATCCCGGTGGCCCCAGCTTCGGCCTGATTCCCGCGTAACCGGGCTCGAGGGCGCCGTCGGGCAGATCCGCCCAGTAGCGCCGGATGGCCTGGTAGAACCGGTCGCCGCGTGCCGGATCGACGCGGTAGTCGATCGACTCGATCCACTCGACGTCGGGGCCGAACCGGGCACGCCCGGCCAGGTCCAGCGTCATGTGGACGCCGAGCCCGCCCGGCTCCGGCACCGGATAGATCAGGCGCCGGAACGGTGGCGTCGTCGCCAGCGTGAAATAGTTGCCCCGCGCCAGCCACTGCCGCGGCACGCGGCCCGCCGGGAACCCCTCGAGCGACGCCGCGAGCGCCGGCGCCTGCAGCCCGCCGGCATTGACGACCGTACGGCACGCGAGCCGCATCGGCGATGCGCCGCCGACCGCAAGCTCGATGCCGTCCTCGTCGACCCGGCCCCCTTCGACCGGGCTGTTGAAGGCCACCATCGCACCGCACGCCTCGGCATCGCCCTGGTAGGCGAGCATCAGCCCGTGGCTGTCGATGATGCCGGTCGATGGCGACAGCAGAGCCGCGGTGCCGCGCAGCGCGGGCTCCATCTCCTTCAGTTCCGTGCCCGCAACGCGGCGCAGGTCGTCGACCCCATTGACCGCCGCGGCATCGGCGATGCGCGCAAGCTCCGGCTCCTCTGCTTCGGTCGCGGCGACGATCAGCTTGCCACAGCGCCGGTGTGCGACACCGTGCTCGACACAGTACCGGTACAGCAGGTCGCGGCCGGCGACGCAGGTCCGCGCCTTCAAGCTGTCCCGCGCATAGTAGATCCCGGCATGGATCACCTCGCTGTTGCGCGAGCTGGTGTGGGTGCCGATGGCGTCCTCGGCCTCCAGGACCACGACGTCGCGCCCCGACAGGGCGAGTGCGCGCGCGGCCGCGAGGCCGATCACACCGGCCCCGATGACGACGCTGTCGACGGATTCGCTGTCCAACGCCCTGCCCTTTCGTGCAAATGCCGCTGGCATCCCGGCGGCCGCGATGCTTGAATGCGCGCCCCGAAGCATGTCCGGCCGCGGCGCGGCGCAAAGATAATTGGATTCCCGATGAAAGACGACACCCTCCTGACCCATGCCGGCCTCGACCCGCACGCCAACCACGGCATCGTCAATCCTCCGGTCTACCATGCGTCGACGGTGCTCTCCCGGACGCTCGAGGATTACCTGGCGCGCGGCAGCGCGAAGGTCCGCTACGGGCGCAGCGGCACGCCCACCAGCTTCGCGCTGGAGGACGCGGTGACCGAGCTGGAAGGCGGGACGGGCGCGGTCAGCACGCCTTCGGGACTGGCGGCGATCACGACGGCCCTGCTCGCCTGCGCCAAGGTCGGTGATCACGTATTGATGACCGACAGCGCGTACCAGCCGACGCGGCGTTTCTGCGATACGGCCCTGACGAAGTTCGGTGTCGAGGTCGAGTATTACGATCCGCTCGTCGCCGGCGATATCGCTGGGTTGATCCGCCCGCAGACCTCGGTCGTCTTTGTCGAATCTCCCGGGTCGCTGACTTTCGAGGTGCAGGACCTGCCGGCGATCGCCGAGGCCGCACACCGGGCGGGCGCTACGGTCATCGCGGACAATACCTGGGGCGCCGGCTATTATTACCGGCCGCTGGCGCTGGGCGCCGATATCGTGCTGCAGGCGGGCACGAAATATATCGTCGGGCATGCCGACACCAGCATCGGCGTCGTCGTCTGGAAGGACCAGGAGCGTTACGGACATGTCCGATCCGACGTCCAGGCGCTGGGCGTCTGCGCCGGGCCGGACGATCTCTATCTCGCCCTGCGCGGCCTGCGGACCATGGGTGTCCGCCTGAAGCGGCAGTACGAAAGCGGGTTGGCCGTCGCGCACTGGCTGTCCAGCCGGCCGGAGGTCACGCGGGTCATGCACCCGGCACTCGAAGGCGACCCCGGACACGAACTCTGGAAGCGGGATTTCACCGGGGCCTGCAGCCTGTTCGGCTTCGTGCTGGACTGCAACGACATGGCGGCGCTGGCCGCGATGATGGACGGCCTGCAGCTGCACGGCATGGGTGCGAGCTGGGGCGGCTTCGAAAGCCTGCTGATCCCGACCTGGCCCAACAAGTCGCGCAGCGCCACGCGTTGGCAGGAAAAGGGCCAGGCGATGCGCATCCATGTCGGGCTTGAGGATCCGGACGACCTGATCGCCGATCTCGAAGCCGGTTTCGAGCGGTTGCGCAAAGGGGGTTAAGACGATGGCCGCAGCGGGACTTCTTGCGGAGGTGAAGTTCAACGCCGACGGGCTGGTGCCGGCGATCGCCCAGCAGCACGACACCGGCGAGGTGCTGATGATGGCCTGGATGAACCGGGATTCGATCGATGCGACGCTGGAGACCGGCCGCGTCTGCTACTGGTCGCGCTCGCGCGCCACGCTGTGGCGCAAGGGGGAAACCTCGGGCCACGTCCAGTCGCTGGTCGAGATGCGCCTCGACTGCGACGGCGACACGCTGCTGCTGCTGGTCGACCAGACCGGCCCGGCGTGCCACACCAACCGGCGCAGCTGCTTCTACCGGGCCGTGCGCGGCGGCAAGCTGGAGACGATCGCGGAGCCGGTGGCGGCGAAGTAGCGGCCCGTTCCAGGCGGTCTCTCTCAAACGTCCCGCCAAGCCGCAGCCGTCGGCGGATGTCCACGCGCCTGCCTGTTTGCAACCCCTACGAGAGTCTGGCGGCCAACAAATCGAACCGCACAAGTGTTTCCTTCGCGCAAATGGTCGGTGACCCGATACGGCGCGAATTACACCCAATATCCCGGTTTGTTCCCGTTGTACGGCAAATTCAAGCGCCCTAGGATGCTTGACGTGACGAGGGTGAAGAATCCCGGTCGCGACAGCATCGTCATGAAATTCGAACAGTTAATGTCCAAGGCTAATCTTTCCGCAGGGGAGGCGACGATGAAACACGTATCCAAGGTAACAACGAGCGCGAGTATGGCAATTCTGGCGGTCCTCGCTGGTTTTTCGATCTCTTCGGAGGCCCGGGCCGGACCGCTGAGCTGCGATACCCGAGTCAACAACACCCAGAACAAACTGCAAGAGTGCGTAACGTTAGAGGCGGTGCGCGCGCATCAGGCGGCCCTCCAGGCGGTTGCCGACGCCAACGACGGCAACCGCGCGGCGGGAACACCGGGCTATGATGCGAGCGTCGATTACGTCGCCGCGACGCTCGAATCGGCGGGATACCATGTCGAACTTGATCCGTTCGACTTCACATTTGTCCCGCCGGCGACACTCATACAGACCGCGCCCTTCGTTGAGGAGTACGAGACCGGCGCATTCAGTGGTTCGGGATTCGGTGAGGTGAGCGGGCCCGTTATCCCCGTCGACCTCGCTCTGGGGGCATCACCGTGACCACTGGACCGGAACGCGTCGACCAGCGGTTGCGAGCTCTCCGACTTCGACGGGCTCGATTTCTCCGGTCCCGCCGACATCGCCCTGATACAGTGCGGGGCTTGCTTCTTCTCGGTCAAGGCCGCCAATGCCGAAGCGGCGGGTGCCGAGGCGGTCATAATCTTCAATCAGGGTAACAGCCCGACACGCTTGGGTCTTATTGTCGGAAACGCCACCAGCTTTCCCGACGGCAGCCCCAGCAATCTGACCGTCCCGCTGGTGGGCGCGAGTTTTGACCAAGGGGTTGCGTTGTCCGGAGCCGGTTCTGAAGCCTTCATCAAGGTCGACCCTCCGGTGCAAATGATCCAGTACAACGTGATCGCCGAACTGCCTGGCCGCAACGACAGCAACGTGGTTATGGTCGGTGCGCATCTGGACTCCGTGCAGGCTGGTCCCGGTGTTCAGGATAATGGCTCGGGCAGCGCCGCGATTCTCGAAGTCGCCGTTCAGATGGCCAAGGTCCAGCCGTGGAACACGGTACGGTTCGCCTGGTGGGGCGGCGAGGAATCGGGTCTTGTCGGCTCGACGGCATACGTGAATGGCTTGACGCAGGAGGAGCAGGATAATATCGCGCTTTATCTGAACTTCGACATGATCGGTTCGCCCAACTACGTCTTCTTCATCTACGATGGCGATGATTCAGACGGCGTCGGTGCCGGTCCCGGTCCCCAAGGGTCGGCCGAAATAGAAGCTTTCTTCGAGAGTTTCTACGAGGGGATTGGCGAGTTTTACAAGGGCACGGACTTCTCCGGACGGTCGGACTACGGACCGTTCATCGCGGTCGGTATCCCGGCCGGCGGCCTGTTCACCGGAGCCGAGGGCGTTAAGACACCCGAGGAAGCGTTCGTCTGGGGCGGTACAGTGGGCGACCAATACGATCCTTGCTACCATTTGGCATGCGATACCTTTGACAACATCAGCCTGCACGCGCTCGACATCAATTCCGATGCGGTCGCGGCCGCGACGTTGCAGTTCTCCATGAACACCATTGCGGTCAACGGTATCCGCGGCAAGGGCAACTTCAAGCCCGAGGGTCCGCGGCCCAGCGAGTAAGATCAGCACGACCAATCGCGATCGACGATTATTCGAGCTGAGCGAGGAGCGGGGGGCCAGCCGGCGCCCCCCGGCGCATGAAAACCGGCTCAACTGAGGCGAATCCGGCATGCCATCGTGCAACCGGAACGACCTCGCACACGGGCCGCCGGTCTACTGCTCAATTCGCCAGATGTCGGGCGCATCGCTCAGGCGCTCGATCAGGCGCGCGCGCTGGTGTTCCATCGCCGCCGGCAGGTGTCCGTCGAACTGGCCGAACAGTTCGCGCTGGTCCTCCGCCTCGGCGAGGCCGGCGGCGCGGTCCACCGAAATAAGGTCAAAGAATGTCTCGCGTGGAAAGAGGAGCCCGCTCCAGTTGATGTCCTCGTGACGGGGCATGAGGCCGAAGGGGCTCGTTGCCGCGTCGGCACGGCCATGCACACGGTCGACGATCCATTTGAGCACGCGCATGTTCTCGCCGAAGCCGGGCCAGATGAACTGTCCGTTCTCATCCTTGCGGAACCAGTTGACCCGGAAGATCGGCGGCGGGTCCGACACCTGGCCTTCCATGTCCAGCCAGTGCTGCCAGTAGTCGGCCATGTTGTAGCCGCAGAACGGCAGCATCGCCATCGGGTCGCGGCGGATCGCCGCCTGGTCGACGGCGGCGGCCGTGGCCTCCGAGCCCATCGTGGCGGCAAGGTAGACCCCGTGCGACCAGTCGAAGGCCTGGTAGACCAGGGGGAACGTCTCGCTCAGCCGGCTGCCGAACACGAAGGCGCCGATCGGCACGCCCGCCGGATCTTCCCATTGGGGATCCAGGCTCGGACACTCGCTCGCCGGCGCGGTGAAGCGGGCGTTCGGATGCGCGGCAAGGCGGCCGCAATCGGGCGTCCAGTCGTTGCCCTCCCAGTCGATCGCGTGGGCCGGCGGGTCGCCGTCCATCCCCTCCCACCAGACATCGCCATCGTCGGTCAACGCGACATTCGTGAAGATGCAGTTCCTTTGCAGCATCCGCATCGCGTTGGGGTTGGAGGCCATGGACGTGCCCGGGGCGACGCCGAAATAGCCGGCCTCCGGGTTGATGGCGCGCAGGCGTCCGTCGGGTCCCGGCTTGATCCAGGCGATGTCGTCGCCGACGGTCGTCACCTTCCAGCCGTCGAACCCCTCGGGCGGGATCAGCATTGCAAGGTTGGTCTTCCCGCAGGCGCTGGGGAAGGCGCCGGCGATGTATGTCTTCTCCCCCTCGGGACTCTCGATACCGACGATCAACATGTGCTCGGCAAGCCAGCCTTCGTCGCGCGCCATGGCCGAGGCGATGCGCAGCGCGAAGCACTTCTTGCCGAGCAGCGCGTTGCCGCCGTAGCCCGAGCCGTACGACCAGATCTCGCGGGTCTCGGGGAAGTGGACGATGTACTTGACGTCGGGGTTGCAGGGCCAGGGAACGTCCTCCTGGCCCGGCTCGAGTGGAGCACCCACCGTGTGAAGGCAGGGCACGAACGTGCCGTCCGTGCCCAGCACGTCATAGACGTCGAAACCCATGCGGGTCATGATGTTCATGTTGACCACGACGTAGGGAGAATCGCTGATCTGTACGCCGATCTGGGCGATCGGGGAGCCCAGCGGACCCATGCTGAAGGGAATCACGTACATGGTCCGG
>CAYFYY010000028.1:0-48769 GCA_964347475.1 uncultured Flavobacteriales bacterium | reverse complement strand
CCTCGGAGAACGCCATCTTCTGCGGGTTGGCCTTGAGCGCCTCCATCTGCGCGACCAGCACGTCGGAGGGCTGGACGCGGAACTTGAGGCCGGCGGCGTCGGCCGGCACGAGCAGCGGCTTCTTGGCCGACATCTGCTTCATGCCGTTGTGCCAGAAGGCGAGCCCCTGGAGGCCGCGACGGCGCATCGAGTCCTTGAGCTTCTGCCCGTCCGGCGAGTTCTGGAACCGGTCGACCGCGTTCACGTCGTCAAACACAAACGGCAGGTCGAACAGGCGGAACTTCTTGGTGAACTTCTCGAACTTCGACAGCGACGGCGCCGCCACCTGGACGTCGCCGGCCAGCATCGCCTCGAGCACCTGGTCGTCGTTGTAGAGCTGCGAGTTCGGGAAGACCTCCATGCAGGCCTTGCCGTTCATCTCCTTGTTCACCCGTTCCGCCAGCAGCGAGGCGGCAATGCCCTTGGGGTGCTTATCGGCATTGGTGACATGGCTGAACTTGATCTTGATCTCACCCGGCTCGCAGGATGCGAGCGCGGTGTTGGCCGTAAAGGCCAGCGCCACGGCGGCCATGGCGGCAAGGGTCAGGAAACGCATAACTACCTCCCGTAAGTCGCGTTACGAGCGCAATTGCTCGCTGCATAAGCGGGCAAGCGCCGCTCCGAACCGGGATCAAGAGTCCGGCACTTCGCCTGCCGCAAGGATTTCAACCCAGCGGTTTCAGACATCTCCTCCCAAACTAACGGTGAAGATGCACCGCGTCCACCGGATCGGCCGAGCCCAACGATCGGCCAGTGACTTGCCCGAAAGCGCGGCCCAACCCGGCGAACATCCAACCGACCGATAGCACATTTCCAGGTTCTCCCGAAGCGGCTCTTCGTGCACCATTAAACTTTTTTTATTTCCCATTTGGGGTGATGCAAATTGTCGCGGCTGCAAATGCGCCGCGTCGCGGCGAACCGCGGATGGATGTCCGCCTGCCCGGCTTCGTCGTGCGGTGGCCGCAGCTGCTCGTTGCGCGCCACGCCGCCGAGCCTGTGGCGCCGGTGGCGACCGCAGACGCGCAGGATCCCGGCAAAGAGAGGCACAGTGCGGCTTTCGACCGCAGGTTCCGACGCAAATTGCCGCCCCATGGTCGGCCGCGCGCAACCGGCTCCGACGGCGCGCCGAACAGACCATACCGGAACCCGTGCTCAGAACGTCGCAGATCCTGTCGGCATGTCCGCCGAAGGCGGCCTGAACGATGCCTTCGAGTGGCGCCGTACACTGATCTAAATCAATGTTTGTTAATACCTTGCGACTATATTTGTCCGGCTCAACTACAAAGGCGACTCAGCGACACTCAATGTGACAGGCTCCGCGGTCGCGACGGTTATGGCGGGCGCAGGCGTAAGGCCCGAGAGGTAAGTTAGAGGCATGTCCGGTTTTCCGATCGTTACCCGAGAGGACTTTTCCGACGCGACGTTTCTCCTGGAGGTGCACCATCCGGTGATGGCCAAGGCGGCGAAGCCGGGCCAGTTCGTGATCGTGATGACGCATGCGAAGGGCGAGCGAATCCCGCTCACCATTGCGGATTTCGACCGGATCAAGGGCACCATCACCCTCGTCATCCAGGCGGTCGGGAAGACGACCAGAGAGATGCAGGCCATGTGCCGGACCGGCACCGAGCTGTACGGCCTGGTCGGCCCGATGGGCGAGCCCAGCCACATCGGCGATGCGCGCAAGGTGGTCTGCGTCGGTGGCGGGCTCGGCGTCGCGCCGATTTTTCCGCAGGCCCGGGGGTTCAAGGAGAGTGGCGCCTACGTGATCGGCGTCGTCGGCTTCCGCAGCAAGGATCTCGTGTTCTGGGAGGACAAGTTCCGCGCGGTCTGCGACGAGTTCATCATCTGCACCGACGACGGCTCCACCGGCCTCAAGGGCCTGGTGACCGAGGGGATCAAGCAGGCGATCGACGGCCACCCGGATATCGACGAGGTTGTGGCGATCGGGCCTCCGATCATGATGAAGGCGTGCGCCGAGACCACCCGCCCGCACGGCATCCGCACCATGGTCAGCCTCAACCCGGTGATGGTGGACGGCACCGGCATGTGCGGCGGATGTCGCGTCAAGGTCGGGGGCAGGATCCAGTTCGCCTGCGTCGACGGTCCCGACTTCGACGGCCACGACGTGGATTTCGACGACCTGATGAACCGCCTGCGGCGCTTTGCCGAGGACGAGAAGGTCGCCTTGCAGCGCTGGACGGACAACTGCCGGCAGCAGATTTCGGTGGACGGCGCGCGCGGCGACTCCTGACCCACTGGCCGGACGCTTCCGGCAAGGACGGACGATGGCAAAGAAGAAAACGATCAGGTCGATTCCGCAGGAACGGGCGCCGATGCCGGTCCAGAGCCCGGAGCAGCGCGTCAAGAACTTCGACGAGGTGGCACTCGGATTCACGCTCGAGGATGCGCTGGTCGAATGCGCCCGCTGTCTCGATTGCCCGGAGCCGGCCTGCGTCGCCGGCTGCCCGGTCGAGATCGACATTCCCGGCTTCATCATGAAGGTCGTCGACAAGGACTATCGGGGCGCGTACGACATTCTCAGCGAGGCCAACCTGCTGCCGGCCATCTGCGGCCGCGTCTGCCCGCAGGAAGACCAGTGCGAGGGCGTGTGCCCGGTCGGCGACACGCTGGAGCCAGTGGCCATCGGCCGCATCGAGCGCTGGGTCGGCGACCAGGCCATCGAGAAGGGATGGAGCAAGCGCCCTCATATCGAGCCGAAGGGCATCATGGTCGGAATCGTTGGCTCCGGTCCCGCGGGCATGGCCTGCGCGGCAGACCTTGCCAAGGCCGGGTGCGCGGTGACCGTCTTCGAGGCCCTGCATGAGCCGGGCGGTGTGCTGCGCTATGGCATCCCCGAGTTCCGTCTGCCCAATCACATCGTCGATGCGGAGATCGCCAACCTCGTCAATCTGGGCGTCGAGTTCCAGTGCAACACGCTTGTCGGGCGCCTGTTCACGATCGAGCAGATGCTCGACGAGATGGGGTTCAGCGCGGTGTTCATCGGCAGCGGTGCGGGCTCGCCGAAATTCATGGAGATCCCGGGCGAGACCCTGAACGGCGTCCTGTCCGCGAACGAGCTGCTCACCCGCTGCAATCTGATGCAGGCCGGCAAGTTCCCGGACTACGACACGCCGCTCCACCTGGGCCGGCGAATCGCCATCATCGGTGCTGGCAACACGGCCATGGACGCGATGCGGGTGTCGAAACGGATGGGGGCGGAGAAGGTCTACTGCGTCTACCGGCGCACCGAGGCCGAAAGCCCGGCGCGCAAGGAAGAACTTCATCATGCCCAGGAAGAGGGCATCGAATTCCACTGGCTGACCGCACCGGTCGAGATCGTCGACGACGGCGAGGGCAACGTGCGCGCGATGCGCTGCGTCCGCATGGAACTGGGCGAGCCCGACGATTCGGGCCGCCGCCGCCCGGTTCCGGTCGAGGGCAGCGAGTACGAGTTCGAAACCGACATGGTGGTCTATGCCATCGGCACCAATCCGAATCCGATCCTCGGCCAGACGTCCCGCCTCAAGCTCAACAAGTGGGGCTATATCGAAACCGACGAGAATCTCGCAACGTCGATGGCCGGCGTCTATGCCGGCGGCGATATCGTGACCGGCTCGGCGACCGTGATCCTGGCGATGGGCGCCGGACGCCGCGCCGCACGGTCGATCAAGCAATACCTCGCGATCCGTGACAGCGAGGCAATCTACCTGCCGCAGCGCACCGGCACGGACGGCACGCTGTTTGGCATCGATGTTGCCGAGAGGAACTTTGCACGGCTCAGAGTCGAATAGGTCGGAACGAATGAAACCTCAGATGCGTGCAGAAACCGAGCGCGAACCGGTCCGCAAGCAGACGCCGGGCAAGGCCGCCAAGAAGACAGCGTCGGGCCGCAAACCGGCCGGCAAGAAGAAACAGGCGCCGGCGCCCCGCCGCCAGCTGGCGGAAGCGGTCACCGAGCACATCGTCGAGATCGTCAGCGACTCCGGCGAGGGCGCGCAGCGCTGCGGCCAGTCCTTCGGGTCGGTGGCCGCCCGGACGGGGCTTGGCATCTGGACCGTCGAGATCATCCCGGCGGAGATCCAGCCGCCCTCGCGCAGCGTCGCCGGCGCCAGCGGCAACCGGGTGCGCCTCGCGTCCCGCCGAATCATGAACGGCGGCGATGAAGCGGATCTGGTGGTCGCCTTCAACGAGCAGGTCCTGTTGAGCCGGGTGCGCGCCAACGAGCTGAAGCCGGGCTGCATCATTCTCCTGGAGAACAAGTGGCGCAGCGATCCCGACCCGGAGATCGCCGAGTCTTACGCGCAGGTCGTCGAGGAGCTCAACGCTGGCGGCTACAGGCTGCACGAGATCCCGATGGAGGACGAGTGCGTCCGCTATGTACCGGACACGAGGCGCGGCAAGAACATGTTCGCGCTCGGCATGCTGTGCAACATCTACAGCCTCGACCTGGAGCTGGCGCAGTCTCAGGTCCGTTTTGCGTTCCGCAAGAAGGACGAAAAGGTCATCGACATCAACCTTGAGCTCCTGAATGCGGGCTACGCCTGGGCCGAGGAGAATCTCGATCTGAAATTCACGATCGCGGCGTCGCGCCCGCGCGAGCCGCAGATCGTGGTCAACGGCAACACCGCGCTCGCGCTCGGCGTCGTGGCCTCGGGCATGGAAGTCTGCGCGATGTACCCGATCACGCCCGCGACCTCCGCCTCGCATTATCTCAGCGACATCTTCGAGAAGGTCGGCTGCGTCGTCCACCAGGCCGAGGACGAGATATCCGCCTGCGCCTTCGCGATCGGCGCCTCGTACGCCGGCAAGTGCGCGGTAACGATTACCTCGGGGCCGGGCCTGTCGCTGAAGCAGGAAGGCATCGGCCTTGCCGTTATGGCGGAAATCCCGCTCGTCGTGGTCGATGTGCAGCGCGGCGGGCCGAGCACCGGGCAACCGACCAAGGCGGAGCAGGGGGATCTCCTCGCCGCAATCTTCGGCGGCCATGGCGATGCGCCCAAGATCGTCTTCGCGGCCTCCACCATCGAGGACTGCTTCTATTCGATGATCACCGCGCGCAAGATCGCCGAGACCTTCAACATGGTCGTCGTCGTGCTGACCGATGCGAGCCTGGCCACGGCGCAACAACCGTTTCCGCGGCCGCGCTTCCGCGAGGACTGGCTGGCGCCGCCGATCGACCAGAGCGCCGTGCCGGAGGGCGGGAAACCCTACGACTGGGATCCCCGTACGGGCATGATCGAGCGGTTCATCCCGGGCCAACCGAACGGCATGCATTGCCTGACCGGCCTGGCGCACGACCGCGGCAGCCATGTCGCCTACGATCCCGAAATCAACGAGGAGGGGATCCGCAATCGCAGCCTCAAGCTCGCGGCATTCCAGCGGACGCTCAAGACTCCGCCGGTCTACGGCGGCGACGAGGGCGACATGCTGCTGGTCGGCTGGGGCAGCACCAAAGGCGCGATCGAGGAAGCGGTCGAACGCCTCAGGGCCGAGGGGAAGGCGGTGTCGTCCCTGCACCTGAAGTTCCTGCAGCCGATGGCGTCCGGAATCAAGGAGGTCCTGCAGCGCTTCGGCAAGGTGATGACCATCGAGAACAACTGGACCGACACGCTGGACGGCGACCTGATCGACGAGCACAACCGGCGCTATTCGAGCCTCGCCTGGTTGCTGCGCGCGCGCTACCTCATCGACGTCGACTGCTGGGGCGAAACGCGCGGCCAGCCGATCAAGCCGGGCACGATCGCCGACGTCGTCCGCACGCGGATGCAATAGAGACATCAACGCATGGGCAGGCCAATGCACGCACCCAGAACCGAATGCCTTTTGAACCTGATCGACCAGGAATACGCAATTCGCGATTACCAGAGCGACATTCCGCCCCGCTGGTGCACCGGCTGCGGCGACAACGGCATCCTGACCGCGGTCCAGCGCCTGTGCCGTGACGAGCAGCTGCCGCCGGAGAAGACGGTGTTCGTCTCGGGCATCGGCTGTTCGAGCCGCCTGCCGCACTACATGAACGCATACGGGTTCCACGGGATGCACGGCCGTGCCTTCCCGGTCGCCGAGGGCATCAAGCTGCGCCGCCCCGACCTCCACGTCTTCGTCACCACCGGCGACGGCGACTGCTGCAGCATCGGCGCCGCGCACTGGATCCATGCGATTCGCTACAACATGAACATGACCGTGCTGATGCACGACAACCAGATCTACGGTCTCACCAAGAAGCAGGCGTCGCCGACGTCGCCACGCGGGCTGAAGAGCAACACGACCCCGCGTGGCACCTATCTTGACCCGCTGAATCCGCTGACCGTCACGCTGGGCGTGCCGAACGTGTCGTTCGTGGCCCAGGCCGCCGACTGGATCCCGGAAGTGCTGTACGACATCATCTCGCAGGCCTATCGGCACCGGGGTTTTTCCTTCGTGCGGGTGCTGCAGCGCTGCCCCGAATTCATGCCGCACCGCTTCGACGCCTGGGTGCAGGATCCGTCGCTCACGCGGCTGGTGGTGCACCAGAAGGGGCTGACGCTGAGCGCGGATACGTCCAGGACCTATCGCAACCAGGAAATCCATGACCCCGGCGATATCGACCGCGCCCGCGAGATCGCCTCGCTGACCGAGGAAGTTCCGGTCGGCATCCTGTACCGCAATCCCGAAGTGCCCTGCTACGAGGATCTGCGCGAGGGCGAGCGGCCGAACACGCCAGGGCTGATCCGCACGGTCCTCAACGAGGAATTCGACAAATTCACGATCTGGCCGGACGAGCAGCCGGACCGGACCCCGGCCGGTTGATGCGAGCGTGCCGGTGGCCGAAAGTCGGAACAGTAATCGGGTGATGCCATGGACGGCATATCTCTGGAACTGACAAGCCCGCGACTGCTGGAGCTCGACCCGGCGGAGAGCGCGGGCAATCCCAAGATGCGGGCGCAACGCCCGGCCCTGTTCGCCGGTTACCGCGATCTCCGGCTCCTGCGTTACGATTATCCGCTGGTGCTGGTCGAGAACGACGGCGGCAGCGCCCGGGTCCAGTCCCTGACGGCCGTTGTCGACGATCTCATCCGGCGGATCGTGCCGCCGGGCCCGGGTGGCAAGGCGTTCCGCTGGCAGCTTCTGCACATGGAGGAGACGGTTCGCAAGCTCGTTGCCGACGGTGTCGACGGCCGGCTTTCGCAGCTCTGGCGGAAGGCCGAGGCCGAACTCCTCAAGGCCGACAGCAGCGAATCGAGGGACCTCCTGGTCAAGAACCTCGACCTGGCCCGCGAAATGCTTGAAACCGACGGCGAGGTCATCGACTGCGACGAAAAGACGCCGGTGCGGTTCCTCGTGCACGCCTGGAACACCATCCACGCCGGCAAGGCCAAGGCCTTCCGCAAGCGCGTGGACGGCCTGATCCTGAAGCTTTCGGATATCCTGAAGGCGGACTTCGTCAAATCGAACAAGGCGCGCAGCCCCGAGATACTGAAATCGGCCGTGGGCGATACCTTCAATACCGACTTCGATTTCGCCGCGATGTCGCGCGTGCTGGTCGAGGGGTCGCACAGCGACATGTTGAGCGCCGAACGGCGCCAGCGCATCGAGGCCGTGCTCATGGTGCTGCAGTCGCAGCGCTTCTACGGCCCGGGCCGGGCCTCAGGCTCGTGGGTCGAGGAGGTCGAGCCCTACTCCTTCATCTTCGACAACTGCGCCGCGGCGATGGACGCATTCCGCGACCGCCTGCCGCAGCTGGTCGATTTCATCGAAGCGCTCAGCATCGCGGAGCTCGAGATCGAGAACAAGTACCGACCCGAGCTGCACGATCCGTTCTTCCAGCGCTTCGATGAGAGCGAACTGACGGCCGAGGATCTGACCCTGTTCCCGTCCTATCTCGTGTGTCTGCGCGACGGCGAGAGCGATGCCGCGGAAACCGTGCGGGCGCTGGAGGCGATCGCGTCCGGATTCCCGGTCAAGGTGCTGATCCAGACCGACGATATCGTCGGCGATTCGTCGCCGGAGCCGCCGCGGACCTCGTTCGGCGGCGGCAGCGCCCGCCTCGCCGCGATGGCGCTGGGCGCCAACAACGCCTACGTGTTCCAGACCGCGAGCGCGAGCCTCTGCCGCCTGCAGGAGCGTGTGCTCAAGGGCCTGATGTACGACGGCCCGGCCCTGTTCAGCATCTATTCCGGCGTGACCCGGACGGTGTCCGGCGTGCCCCCCTATCTGCTGGCGGCAGCGGCCACCGAATCGCGCGCCTTCCCGTCGTTGACCTACGATCCCTCGGCGGGTCCCGACTGGGCGTCGCGGTTCGATATCCGCGACAACCCGCAGCCGGAGGCGGCGTGGCCCGTGCATACCCTGTCCTACGAGGATGCGGAACATCAGAGGATCAGCCATACCGCGGCGATTACCCATGTCGACTTCGCGGTCTGCGATTCGCGCTACGAAAGACACTGGGTGCCGACCAGCCGCAGCAAGTGGCTGGGCAACATGGTGCCGGCCGACGAATCGCTGTCGAATGGCGGCAACAGCGCCGATTCGGTTCCCTATGTCTGGACGGTCGACGGCGATGGCTGCCTGCGCCGCACGGTCGTCGATGACCGGCTGATCGAGGGCGCACGCCGGTGCGCCGAGACCTGGCGTAGCCTGCAGGAGCTGGGCGGCATCAACAACTCCCATGCGCGCCGGCAGCTCGAAGCTGCGCGCGAATCCTGGGAACAGGAGCGGGAGCGCGAACGCGATGCCCTGGGCGCCGCGGCACCACAGCCGGCGGACGCGTCCGCGGCCGCAGCGCAGCCCGAAGCGAAATCCGAGCCCGAGCCGGCCGTCGCCGAGGCGGATGCGCGATCGCCGGACGAGCCCTACATCGAGACCGCGCGCTGCACGACCTGCAACGAATGCACGCAGATCAACAACAAGATGTTCGTGTACAACGACAACAAGCAGGCCTACATCGCCGATCCGGACGCCGGGAGCTACCGGCAGATGGTCGAGGCGGCGGAAAGCTGCCAGGTGAGCATCATCCATCCCGGCAAGCCGCGCAATCCGGACGAACCCTATCTGGCCGAGCTGATCGAACGGGCCGAGCCGTTCAACTGACACGCCGCGACGGCCCGGCGCGGCCGGCTTGCACGAAACGATAAAGGCCACCGGACCGGGATCCGGTGGCCTTTCAGCGTTTTGGCTGGGGGAGCTGGATTCGAACCAACATTGACGGAGTCAGAGTCCGCTGTCCTACCATTAGACGATCCCCCAACAGGCTCGCCTGCGGCGCTTTGCGGCCGCGTTCTTATCATATAGTGGCCTGCAATTGAACCCCAAGATGCGGAATAACGTGATGACTGGACGGGCTCGCCGTTTTGGGTAGGATAACGTCCACCCCGGGCGCACAATGATAATCCGGGGAACGAACCCTGGGAGGATACGGCAGGCGATGACCGCCCAACCGGGCCGGCACTGCAACAACGGGCCGCAAACGGATCCGCGCCAACGACGGCAGCGCCGACGTCGCCCCGAGTTCTGTGCGGCCCTCGATCTCGGCACGAACAACTGCCGGCTCCTGATTGCCCGACCCGCGTCCGGCGGTTTCCGGATCGTCGATGCGTTCTCCCGCGTCGTACAGCTGGGCGCGGGCGTGGAGGAAACGGGCCGGCTGTCGGACGAGGCGGTGGCGCGTACGATCGACGCGCTCCGCGTCTGCGCTTCGAAGATCCGGCGGCGCGGTGTGCGGCGCGGCCGCTACGTGGCCACCGCGGCATGCCGCAAGGCGCAGAACTGCGAGGCGTTTCTCGATCACGTCGAGCGCGAAACCGGCATTGCGATCGAAATCATTTCCGCCGAGGAGGAGGCGCGCCTGACCCTTGCCGGCTGTCTGCCGCTTCTGGACGGGACCGCGCCGCGGGCGCTGTTGTTCGATATCGGCGGCGGCAGCACCGAGGTGCTGTGGCTTGACGTGGACGCGCCGCGGCACCGCATCATCGACTGGATATCGCTGCCGCTCGGCGTCGTCACGCTCACCGAACGGCACGGGCGAGGACCCTTCATCCCGGCCGCCTACCGGACCATCGTCGACGAGCTGCTGGGGCATCTGCAGCCGTTCTGCGAGCGGCACGAAATTGCGCGGCATGTCCATGACGCCGGGGTCCAGATGCTGGGCTCGTCGGGCACCGTGACGACGCTGGCCGGCCTGTCCCTGGAACTGCCGCGGTACGACCGGTCGCGCGTCGACGGATCGTTCCTCGAGTTCGAGGCCGTGCACCGGCTGACCGGGATGCTGAGTGCGATGAGCTCGGAGGATCGGGCGCAGCATCCGTGCATCGGGCGCGACCGGGCCGACATGATGGCCGCCGGTTGCGCCATCCTCGAGGCGATCTGCCAGCGCTGGCCGGTCGGCCGCCTGCGGGTCGCCGATCGCGGCGTGCGCGAGGGAATCCTCGTCGACCTGCTGGGCCGCAGGGGCGACGAGGCGGCAGCCGCCGATGTCGGCGGATAGACGCAAATCGCGATCACGCGGCGCGCCGAGGGCCGGCAAGGTCAGGGTGCGGACCGCGAAGGGACGCAAGCTGTCGTCGACGCGCTGGCTCGAGCGACAGCTCAACGACCCGTATGTGGCCGCCGCGAAGCGGCTGGGCTATCGCAGCCGGGCCGCATTCAAGCTGGCCGAGATCGACGACAAATTCCATGTTCTGCGCCGGGGCGGCCGTGTCGTCGATCTCGGGGCGGCGCCGGGTGGCTGGATCCAGGTCGCGCTGGCGCGTGTCGGGCCGTCTGGCCGGGTGGTCGGCATCGACGTGCAGGCGATGGAGCCTGTCGCCGGAGCGACCCTGCTGGAGGGGGATTTTTTCGCCGACGACGCGCCCGCGCGATTGCGTAAGGCGCTCGGTGGCAAAGCGGATGCCGTACTCAGCGACATGGCGGCGCCGTCGACCGGCCACGCCGGCACCGACCATCTGCGCATCATGGCGCTGGCCGAAGCGGCGCTGGCGTTTGCACTCGAGGTCCTGGCGCCGGATGGCGCGTTCGTCGCCAAGGTGCTGCAGGGCGGCAGCGAGCGCTCGCTGCTCGAGACGTTGCGGCGCGAATTCGCGCGGGTCGCCCATTTCAAGCCGCCGTCAAGCCGCAAGGATTCGGCGGAGCTCTACGTCGTAGCAACCGGGTTCCAGGGTGCGGCCGCGCCGCGGGGCCCGACAGATCGGGAGTGATGGAAATGACCTCAGATCCGGACTGCGTGTTCTGCAAGATCGTCGCCGGTGAAATCCCTTGCTTCAAGCTCTACGAGGACGATGCAACGCTTGCCTTCATGGATATCAATCCGGTCCATCCCGGCCACGCCCTGGCGATCGCCAGGGACCATTATCCGGACCTGTTCGCCATTCCGCCGGACCTCCTCGCCGCGACCACCGCAACGGTGCAGCGGGTGGCCGGCGCCATTCAAAAGACGCTGAGCCCGCCGGGGATGAACGTGCTGCAGTGCAATGGTGCCGCTGCGGCACAATCGGTGCCGCATTTCCACATGCACGCGATACCACGCCACGCCGACGATGGTCTGGCCATGAACTGGGGCCTGCGCCCGGGAAACATGGATGAGATCGCCGCCCTGGCGAAAGACATCCGGGCCAATCTGTGACTCCGCGCCCCGCGCGGGCGAGCCGGAGAAACCGGCCGGCCAGTTAGCTCAGATGCGCCGGAAGGTCGTGGTCCGCGACGTTGGTCAGGTCCTTGGCAATCTCGCGGGTCACAAGGGCGCTGGCGTGCTTGCCCAGCGCCTGGCGCAGGTCGCCCAGGGTCCGTGGCGGCGCGACGAGCACCAGCGCATTGTAGAGTTTCCTGCCGGCCGCCGCCTCGAGCGCCTTGGCCACGTCGCGGGCAAACAGCTCCTTGGCGAACCGGTGCCAGTCGACCCGCGGCGCCATCGCGTGGCGCGCGACATCGGCGCTCTCGTGGACGCGTCCCGGACGGTCGGCGCCGACCTCCCGGGTCGGCAGTCGCGCCTCGGCCTCGGCAAAACAGATATTCGACGCCGATTCGAGCGGCCCGCCCTGGCCGCGCCGCGCCAGGATTCGGGCCTTGGCACCATCGGCGACCAGAAACCAGGTGGTCGTTTCCGTTGTGGGCATGTGCGCTTCCTGAAACGGGGGTCAGCGGTCTCCACTAAAGCGGCGAACCCCCGTCGGCGCAATGACCCAGGTCAATCGCCGCGTCGCAATCCCAGCCATCTGAGCCACCCGACAGGCCTGGCGTTGATCCTGTCGGCGATCTCTGTCTCCGCCTCGTGGATCGGATCGCCGGGCTCGCCCGTGTGATGGAAGCCTTCGCCCTTGCCATCGAGTGCGCGGTTGAGGGAGTCGACGACGCCGGCGTCGATCGCAACGTTCTTGTTGGCCGCATCGGCCAGCGCCGCGGCAGCGGCGTCCAGCGCCGCCTGCTGGGCGAGCACGTCGCCACGCCGAACCGCGTCCGCATAGTCGGCCATCGCGTCCATATAGGCGCCCAGCGCACCGACCCGGGAATTCCCGTTGGCGCGTTCCATCGCTCTGGGTGAGGCGTGCGCCGCATTCAGCGAGCCGGGAAGTTTCAGCTTCGTCCCGCCGGCGTCGTCGGGCCAATCATCACCGTGTCCGTTTCCGGATTTGCCGTGTCCGTGGGCATTGCCGTTGCCCTGGCCCCTGTCACCGCCCCGGCCGTTGTCCTTGTCGTTGCCCTTGCCCGCCTGCGCCGAGGCGAGGTGAAGGCCGGACTCATCAAGGGTCAGCGGTACGGCGGTCATACCCACAGCACCGACAGCGACCGTACCGGCCAGCACTGAAATCCGCCGCGTCCAAGCGGCCATGCCACATCTGCACGTGTTCATCCCAAGTTCCCAGAGATCGAGGTTATTTTCGAAAATTGAATCACGAATTTGTGGCTAATGTTGGGCAACCGTGGCCTTCCGCCGCCGGCGCGCGAGTCCTTGGCAGGGCCGGAAACCCGTGTATTATGCCGGCCCACAGCCTGAGCCGGGGGTGATCGATGGAACTGACCGAAGGCCTGACGTTCGACGATGTCCTGCTGCAGCCCGCAGCGTCCGAAGTCTTGCCCGATCAGGCCGATACCCGCACCAGACTGACCAGGACGGTCGAGCTCGGCATCCCGCTCATCTCCTCGGCCATGGACACGGTGACCGAATCCGGGCTCGCCATCGCCATGGCCCAGGCGGGAGGGATCGGTGTCATCCACAAGAACCTCGAAGTCGAGCAACAGGCGATGGAGGTCCGCCGGGTCAAGCGATTCGAGTCCGGGATGGTCGTCAACCCGATCACGATCCAGCCCGACCAGACGCTGGCGGACGCGCTGCAACTGATGGCCGACAACGGGATTTCCGGGATCCCGGTGGTGACCAAGCGGAGCCACCGGCTGGTCGGCATCCTGACCAACCGCGACGTACGGTTCGCCACCAATCCGAACCAGCCGGTGCGCGAACTGATGACCCGGCGCGGCCTGGTCACCGTCCGCGAAGGCGTCAGCAGCGAGGAGGCACGTCGCCTCTTGCACGAACACCGGATCGAAAAGTTGCTCGTGGTCGATGATGAGCGCCATTGCGTCGGCCTGATCACGGTCAAGGACATCGAGAAGGCCGACAAGTTTCCGAACGCCTGCAAGGACGAGCAGGGGCGGCTGCGGGTCGCCGCCGCCACCGGCGTCGGGGAAAACGGCGTGCGCCGGGCCGAGGCGCTGCTCGAAGCCGGGTGCGACGTGATCGTCGTCGACACCGCGCACGGCCACAGCAAGGGCGTGCTGAACACGGTTGGCGCCATCAAGAAGTTGAGCAACTACAGCCAGGTGATCGCGGGCAATATCGCGACGCGCGAGGGTGCGCAGGCGCTGATCGACGCCGGCGCGGACGCCGTCAAGATCGGCATCGGCCCGGGCTCGATCTGCACGACGCGGGTGATCGCCGGGGTCGGCGTGCCGCAACTGACGGCGATCATGAACGCCGTCGAGGTCTGCCGGCAGAGCGGCGTAACGGCGATCGCCGACGGCGGCATCAAGTCATCCGGCGACCTTGCTAAGGCGATCGCGGCGGGGGCCGACTGCGTGATGATCGGCTCGCTGCTGGCCGGGACGGACGAGGCGCCCGGCGAGGTGTTCCTGTATCAAGGGCGGTCGTACAAGGCCTATCGCGGCATGGGGTCGGTCGGCGCGATGGCGCGAGGCTCCGCCGACCGCTATTTCCAGCAGGAGGTCTCCGATTCGCTCAAGCTGGTGCCGGAAGGGGTCGAGGGGCAGGTCCCCTACAAGGGCCCGGCCGGCACGGTCATCCATCAGCTCGTTGGCGGCCTCAAGGCGGCGATGGGCTACACCGGCAACCGCAGCATCGCCGACATGCAGCGCAACTGCACGTTCCTGAGGATCACCGGCGCCGGCCTGCGCGAAAGCCATGTGCACGACATTACCGTTACCCGCGAGGCGCCCAACTACCGCACCGAGCGCTGAGCCTCCGCCGGTCCGGGTTGTCCCGCAATGACCCCGGGTGCCAGGGCTGCCGCCGCCATCGAGATTCTGGATGCCATCGAGAGCGACTCGTCGCGCCCGGTGGACCAGCTGGTCACTGGATGGTTTCGCGGCCGGCGCTATGCCGGCGGCGGCGACCGGCGCGACATTCGCAACGTCGTCTATACCGTGTTGCGACGCCGGGCGCAGATCGACTGGTGGCTCGAGCGAAGCGGCGGGCGCTGCGATTCTCGAGGGCGGGTTCTGGCCATGCTTAAGCTCGGGGCGGGCTGGGGCCTGGCACAGCTCGATGCAGCGTTCGACGGCGGGCAGTACCGGCCCGCGAGGCTGAGCTCGCAGGAACGGATGTTTGCCGGGGCCGCCGGCCGGTCCTTCGACGACCCGGCGCAGCCGCTCCATGTCAGATGCAATATCCCGGACTGGCTCGAGGAGCCGTTCCGGATCGTGCTCGGCGAGTCGATGGAACGCGAGCTGACGGCACTGTCCGGCGAGGCGCCGCTCGACCTGCGGGTCAATCCCCTGAAGGCCTCGCGGCGGCAGGTTATGGCGCGACTGGCGGCAAGCGGAATAGCGGCCGAGCCGACACCGTTCGCGCCGCTCGGCGTGCGCATTAAGGCGCGGGTCAACCTCGGCGAGACGTCGTTGCTGCGAGAGGGTCTCGTCGAGCCGCAGGACGAGGCCTCGCAGATCGTCGCCCGCCTGGTCGAGGCGCAACCCGGCGAATCGGTGACCGATTTCTGCGCCGGGGCCGGCGGTAAGACGTTGGCCCTGGCCGCCGACATGGAGGACCGCGGCAGGCTGGTGGCCTGCGACATTTCGCGGCATCGCCTTGCCCGCGCCGCCCCGCGCCTGGCCCGCGCCGGCGTGACCTGCGTCGAGCAACGTGTCCTTCCGGATACGGAGGCGGGCAATTGGCAGGAGACGGAGGAGGGTCGTTTCGACCGCGTGCTCGTCGACGCGCCGTGCAGCGCCACCGGGACATGGCGGCGCAATCCGGAGCTGCGCTGGCGGCTGGGCCAGGAGGATCTGGCGAGGTGCCGCGAGCTGCAGCGCCGCATCCTCGATCGCGCGGCGCCGCTGGTCGTCCCCGGCGGCCGGCTGGTCTACGCCGTCTGTTCGCTTCTGGGGGACGAGGGCGAAGGCCTGATTCGCGAATTTCTGGTCGACAAACCGGGTTTCGAGGCGCTTCCGGTCCGCCCGATCTGGTCTCGCGCGGTGTCCGGCGATTGCCCGGCAAGTGACCTGTTTCTGCGGCTTCTGCCGGGACGCGACGGCACCGACGGATTCTTTGTCGCGGTGATGCGTCGCAGGTAAGGATTAATAAGCAATTTCATGTAATGATGAATGTGGATTTGGCAAGGAGCGTTTAGTCCCATGACCGTTGTCGACCTGCGCATGGCAACTCTGGACGATGCGGAATCCATCGCCCGGATCCACGTCGAAACCTGGCGCACCACCTATGCCGGGATGCTGCCGGACAACATGCTGGTGGCGATGTCGGAGGAAAATCAGGCCCGTATGTGGCGTCGCATGCTGCGCGGCGGGGAGACTGTGATCGTCGCCGACGACCCGCGCCGGGGAATCATCGGTTTCGGCAGTTACGGCCCCAATCGCAGCGGCCGCGACGGCTATACGGGCGAGGTGTACACGCTTTACGTCCACCCGGACTTCCAGGGGCTCGGCATCGGCCGCGGCCTGCTGCGCGCGCTGTTCGCCGCGCTGGCCCGCGAGGGCCACGACAGCGCGTTGATCTGGGTCCTGGCGCAGAACCCTTCGCGCTTCTTCTACGAGGCGATGGGCGGCCACCCGGTGGCCGGCCGCGACACGCGAATGTGGGGCGCTGCACTGCGCGAGTCGGCGTATGGCTGGGACAGCATTCACGCATTGCCGTCCGCGCGGGTCTAGACGCCCTGCGCTTGAACCGACGTGCCCAGGTTACCGCTAATTTTCTGTCTTGCCGCCGCGATGATGGCGGCAAGCGGACCGGCGCGCGCCGAGTCGTTCGACGGCCTCGCCTGCGCCGATCTTACCGTCGAGGATAATGGCACCTACAATCCCGAGATCGTGATCGCGAATGGCTGCGATCAGGTCGTGTTCTGGCGCATGTGCGTGAACTACAAGGCGCGCGTCGAGCGAGAATATTTCGAGGGCTCACTCGGCCCCGGCGATTCGACGCGAATCGAAACCTACCCCGCCGAGGGCGAGGAGTTCAACGTCGGCGCCTGGGCCCAGATCGGCAGCGAAATGGTGCGCGAGCCCGAATGCTGAGATGACCCGCCGGCCCATCAGGTCCGCGATTGCCGTGGTCTCGAACCGATCGCCTCGCCGGCCGGTCAGGTCTCTTCCGCCGCCTGCTTCTGGCCGTCCGCTCCGCTGCCCATGCGGTACCAGTCGATATCGCGCGTCGCATACATGACCGCTCCGAGCGCGGCGACGAGGCCGACGGCGCCGACCAGCAGCGCGTAATCTTCCACCTGCAGCACGACATAGAGGAATCCGTAAATGCCCGCGAGAATGGCCGCGAACTGGCCGCCGCGCGCCGCGCTGCGCAGCGCGCGACCCATGTAAAGCGCGATCATCGCCGTCGAGACCAGGGCGGCGATGGTGAAGCCGCCGGCAAAGCCGATAATTTCGGCGAGCGCCAGTAGCAGAAGGTAGAAGATTGTCATCGCGAAGCCGACCAGCGCGTACTGGATCAGGTGCACGCGCACCGGCACCGCGACCTCGAGGATGAACACGGTCGCGAAGATCAGCAGCACGAACAGGATCGCGTATTTCACCGAGCGTTCCGACTTCAGGTAGAAATCGACCGGCGTGATCAGCGACACGCCGAACCTCGTGTCGCGGATACGGTCGCCAAGCCGGGCCGCGGCGCTGCTGCCCTCGACCCAGTGCTGCGGCAGGTCGCGGCCGTACCACGAGACCGACCAGCGTGCCTTGAATCCCTGGGACCCGATGGTCCTGTCGACGGGCAGCCAGGCACCGTCGAAGCGCGGGTGGCGCCATCCGGACTCCACCGTGACGCTCGTGTCCTTGCCGGAGGGCGTGAACAGGATGCGCCGGCTGCCGGCGAGATCGAGCGAGAATGAGAACCGCAGGTCCGTCGTCTCGGGAAGCCCTCGGGGCACGGCGCCGCCGGCTGCGGCGTGGATGCCGTTGCCGAGCACGTCGCTGGTCGTGCCGGGCACGAAAGTGCCGGCATGGGTGCCGGCCTCCAGCCGCAGGTCGCCCTGGGTGCCGCGCAGGTCGCTGACGCTGACGGCCAGAATGGCCCGGCTCCACAGGAGTTCCGCGCCGCCCAGGCCCAGCGCTTCGAAATCCGGCCGTCGGAAGCTGCCCTCGTAACGGACATCGCCGCGATAGACGATCGTCTCGAAGATCCCGCGGTAGCGGACTTCCGGGTCGACCCGCGCGGCGACCTTCAGCGTATCGGGCAGCAGGAAGAGACGGCCCTCCCGGGGCTCGAGCGAGGTGCGGCCGTCGCTGTGGCGGATTTCCAGCGCTTCACGGTAGGGCACGATCAGTACCGGGCCGAACAGGCTCTGCTCGCGGCCCCAGATATCGCTGATCTCGTTGGCGACCTCCGTCTGGCGGTAGCGCCGCTCGCCGATCATGTTGTCGATCATGTTGATCGGAATGAGAAGTATGACAATAAGGAACAGCAGTGCACCCATCTTGAAATAGACGGGAATTCTACGCAGAAACGCATCCTGAATGAATTTGACGGTATCCATCGGGCACCCCCCTTTACATGCGACCCGAAATCGGTCCTTTGCCTCCATTCCACCGTCTCATTGCGGCGCAGGCATGGGCCGGACGCGGAAATCCCGCGGCAAATGCGGCGCGGCGAGGGCGGGCTTGTCCGGCGGCGGGCGCCTGCTATAACGAGACGTCGCTTGCATTTGCCCCGGCCGAACGCCACACCAGCTCATGACCGACCGCATCCTCATCGTCGATTTCGGAAGCCAGGTGACCCAGCTGATCGCCCGCCGGGTGCGTGAGGCCGGCGTCTACAGCGAGATCCATCCGTACAACCGCCTGGACCGTGCCGCGATCGAGGCGTTCGGGCCGAAGGGAATCATCCTGTCGGGCGGCCCGGCTAGCGTCACCGAGGTGACCTCGCCGCGCGCGCCCGAGGGCACCTTCGATCTCGGCCTGCCGGTGCTCGGCATCTGCTATGGCGAGCAGACCATATGCGCGGAGCTGGGCGGCCAGGTCGTCAATTCCGACCACCAGGAATTCGGGCGCGCCTTCGTCGATGTGGTCGATGATTGCCACCTGTTTGAGGGTGTTTGGACAAAGGGCGACCGCGAGCAGGTGTGGATGAGCCATGGCGACCGGATCGAGCGGATCCCAGAGGGATTCCGTGTGGTCGGCACCAGCGACGGCGCCCCCTATGCCGCCATCGCCGATGATGCGCGCCGGTTTTACGGTGTCCAGTTCCATCTCGAGGTCATCCACACGCCGCATGGCGCGAAACTGCTCAGCAATTTCGCCCACAGGATTTGCGGCTGCGCCGGCGACTGGACGATGGCCGCGTTCAAGGACCAGGCCATCGCCCGCATCCGGGCGCAGGTGGGTCGCGACGGCAAGGTGATCTGCGGCCTGTCCGGCGGCGTCGACTCGTCGGTCGTCGCGGTGCTGCTGCACGAGGCGATCGGCGCGCGGCTGACCTGCATCTTCGTCGACCACGGGCTGATGCGGCAGGGCGAGGCCGAGCAGGTCGTCACCGTGTTCCGCGACCACTACAACATCCCCCTCGTCCACCGCGATGCGGCGGAGATGTTCCTCGACCATCTCGAGGACGTCGACGATCCCGAGGAGAAGCGCAAGATCATCGGCGGCCTGTTCATCGACGTGTTCGAGGAGGAGGCGCAGAAGATCGGCGGCGCCGGGTTCCTCGCCCAGGGCACCCTCTATCCCGACGTCATCGAGTCGGTCTCGGCGGTCGGCGGGCCGAGCGTGACCATCAAGTCGCACCACAATGTCGGCGGCCTGCCGGAGCGGATGAACCTCAAGCTGGTGGAGCCGCTGCGCGAGCTGTTCAAGGACGAGGTGCGGGCGCTGGGCCGTGAGCTCGGCATGGCCGAGGCACTGGTCGGACGCCACCCGTTTCCGGGGCCGGGCCTGGCGATCCGCATCCCCGGCGCGGTGACGCGCGAGAAACTCGACATCTTGCGCCGCGCCGACGCCATCTTCCGCGAGGAGATCGAGCGCGCCGGGCTCTACAACGCGATCTGGCAGGCCTTTGCGGTGCTGCTGCCGGTGCGCACCGTCGGGGTGATGGGCGATGCCCGCACCTATGATCATGTCTGCGCCCTGCGCGCGGTCACCTCGACCGACGGCATGACCGCCGATTCCTTTCCCTTCGACCACGCGTTTCTGGCCCGTACCGGCACGCGCATCATCAATGAGGTGCGCGGCATCAACCGGGTCGTCTACGACGTCACCTCGAAACCGCCCGGCACCATCGAGTGGGAGTGACGACCGGCGTTTTCGGGGTGGGGTGATCGAACACCGGGCCGAGTCACCATTGATTAATCGATGTATGCGACACTGGGATGCTTTGGCGGGTTGTCCCCGGCCACAGCGGATCGTATCCCGAGCGAGAATGGATTCGCCATGAAACTGACCAGGATTGCGGCCGCCGTTCTGGCGCTTCCGGCCCTGTGGTATACGGTCCCGGCCAGCGCGCAGTCTGAGGAGGGCCTGCTGCACGGGGTAAAGCGGCTCGACCCGTTCGTGCTGCCGCTCGACCAGGACAGTGAGACCTGCGGCATCACCAACAGCGGTGTCCACCAAGTGCTCGCCGACGCCGCGAAGGGGGCGCCGTTCACCCTGAACGGCCGCGAGTACACCCTGTTCGTGCGGTTGAGCAGCCTGCCGAAACAGGGCGACTGCTTTTCGTCCATCGACGTCGGCGTCTACTGGGAAGGCGCCGTCGCCCTGCCCGGAAATTCCCGCAAGTCGCGGGCCAAGGTGAAGCTCTGGGAGAACGGCACGATCATCATCTCGCCCCGCAACGTGCACTGGCCGGAGGTCACCGGCATTCTCAAACATCTCGTCGACAACCTGATCGCGACCTGGCGGGCGGACAACAACAGCGCCGGATAGCCATTGTCCTGATCCGGCGACCGATGTGCCCGGCTCTGCGCATTTCATCGACACGGGCGTTCGGCTATGGTGGCTGCACGAACCCGCGGGCGGGCCTTTGTGGCCACGCCCGCAGGCAGCGGCAGCGTGGCAGCCGGTAAACGTTCTTTTTACGGCCGCCGCCGGATGATAGGGACGACATGCCCGGATCGCGGAATGAACTACAAGTCCACGGTCTTGGGATTGAGACGGGACGACCCGGCTCCCCATCGGATGGTCTCGCACGGAGAGAGAAGATGTTGAGGACTGGACTCGTGATGCTGCTGGCAGCCTTCGGACTTGTCGCGTGCCACACGCCGAGCGGAGTCCGCAGCGGGCCGCCCTCCCAACCCGTCTACCAGCCGGCGCCACCGCCGGGATACCAGCAGGGTGTGCCGCCCGGCCAGGGCGGCGTGCCACCGGGCCACGGCGGCGTGCCACCGGGCCAGGCGAAGAAGGGCTACTATGCGCCCGTGGCGTGGACGACCGACGGCCCGCCGCCCTGGGCGCCTGCGCATGGCTACCGCAAGAAGCGACGCGGGACCTATTACGTCTACGATGCGCCCTACGGCATCTACCAGCGGACCTGCTGGCGCGAACAGCTGGGCCAGGCGCTCGGCGCGGTGGCCGGCGGCGTTGCCGGCTATCAGGTCGGCAGTGGACACGGCAAGGCGGTTGCGGTGGTCGGCGGCACCATCATCGGCGCAATGATCGGTGGACACGTCGGCCGCTCGATGGACGCGGTCGACCAGAACTGCATCGGCCAGATCCTAGAGCACGCGCCGCCGAGCCAGTCCATCGTATGGCAGAACCCGCAGAGCAATGGCCAGTACCAGGTGACGCCGCAACAGCCCTACCAGGACCAGAGCGGCCGGTACTGTCGCGAATACCAGACGACGGCCATGATCGGCGGCCAGGCCCAGCAGGTCTATGGCAGAGCCTGCCGCCAGCCCGACGGATCCTGGCAGGTCGTCAACTAGGTCGTTGTCCGCCTGCGTGCCACGGGCCCATCACGGACGCGACAAGGACCGTCCCGGCATCGTCGGACGCGCGAAAAGCGCGACGACGCCTTGAGTTCGCATTACGCCCTTCGTATGGTGTCAACATGCGGTGCGTGGGGGCGGTCGATGCAATATAGAGGGTGGGCCGTTGCCGCCGCCGCGCTACTTGCCTCCTGTGCGGCGCCGGACGACCATTTCGGCAGCCCCGGTGACGGTTTCCTCGCCGATGCGGCGGAACTTGCCAGCACCGTCAACTGGGCGCAGGCCGAGGCAGTCACGGTCGAGGTGACGGAGTACGAATTTTCACCGGCAACGCTGCGGTTCCGCAAAGGGCAACCCTATGCCCTCACACTGACGAATACAGGATCGAAGCCACATCGGTTCCTGGCACCCGGGTACTTCCGCGCCGTTGCGGCCAAGAGCCTCGTCTATCCGGACGCCGAAGCCAGTTTTCCGCGGCTCGAGGCGATCGCGCTCGAGGCACAGGAGTCGAAGACATTGCATTTCGTGCCGGTGCTGGCCGGCGCGTATCAGGTTTCGTGCGACCGGCCATTCCACGCCACGTTCGGCATGCTCGGCCGGATCGTGATCGAATAGTCCGTACACGCGGCAGCGCGCTGCGCCGTCACGCCGCGGAATTGTCACTCCGCCGATAGGCGACGGCGCAGTGCGCCGCGCAGTAAGGGCGATCCGGTTCGGCCGGTGCGCCGCAGAAATGGAAGCCCGGTTCGCGCGGATGGCCGATCGGCCAGTGACAATCGCGGTCGGAAACGCGTCGCGGCCGGCTTTCGACCGAGCTCGGCTTCGGCGTCGGCGGCAGCTGCTGCTCCCGATCGCGCCGAATCGGCGACGGTCGCGACTTGAGCCCCAGCCGATGCACTTTGCCGATCACCGCGTTGCGCGTCACGTCGCCCAGTTCCTCGGCGATCTGGCTCGCCGTCCGGCCCTGCGACCACAGCTGCTTGAGCAGCTCGACTCGCTCTTCGCTCCACTCCATCGGAAACCTCTCGCTGTGAACGCCACCCCAACATGCGGCCGTTTTGTCGTTTGGACCGGCAAAGACAGCATATATGTTGTGGCGAAATTGCCAGAGGCCACAATATCCTGCGTGATCGCGGGACTCAAGGCTAGAATTGCGTGACATTGGGCCGCGTCCACGCCGCGCGCCGGAATCGTCGTGCCGAAACCAGTTCAGATCAGAGGAGGCGCAGCTGCCGCTCGAGCACCGCCAGAGCCTCGCCGATCGTTCGGCCATGCTTCAACTGCTGCCGGCCACTGAGCACAACGTAATCGCAGTCCTTGCCCGAAGTCCGCTTGACGATGGCGAACAGGGGCTGGTCGAAGCTGTGGCGGAAGATTGAGAACACCGCCATCGGGCCGTACTGGTCGATGGCATAGTCCTTCCACTCGCCGCTTGCCACGCGGCGGCTGTAAAGGTCGAGCAGCGCGCGCAACTCGCGCCGGTCGAAGAAGATCTTCTGCTTCTGCTTTTTCTTCCGGTAGTCGGAGAGGCGCAGCATCTCGCTCATGATGCGGCCCTCCGGGATTGTGGCCCGCCCGACCGGCGCGATGCCGGCCGGCGGGCGAAATGTGAATCGGCGCTGTTCTCCGAATCGTGTAGCGTCACACGCCATCTCCCCAAACGCCCGGGATGCCCGCCCGGTCGGACGGGCTTTGCGGCGATATTTTGACGCAAGGACCGTTCCGGTGCAAGTATGCGGGGACGCTGGCCCGGCCCGACCGGGCGGGCGCGGCACGTGTAATCGGGCGTCCGGACTGCGATCCCGAGATTCACTCGCAAAGGAGGCGTCAAATGGCCGCACAACCGCCAATCTGCAATTTCGGCTGGCCCGCACCGGATTTCGAGCTTCCGGGAACCGACGGCCGGACCTACCGGTTATCGAAGATAAAGGGGCCGAAGGGAACACTGGTGATGTTCCTGAGCAACCACTGCCCCTACGTGCAGGCCGTGGCCGACCGCATCGCCCGCGACTGCGCGGCGCTGGCGGAACACGGGATTGCGTCGATCGGCATCATGTCGAATGACGTCGTCAACTATCCGGATGATTCGCCGGAGAACATGAAACGATTCGCGGAGCAACACGGGTATACCTTCCCCTATGTCTATGACGAGTCGCAGGACGTGGCGCGTGCCTACGACGCCGTCTGCACGCCCGATTTCTTCGGATTCAATGCCGATCTGGAGCTGCAGTACCGGGGGCGGCTCGACGCCAGCCGCCGCGACGTCGCGCCGCCCGACGCCAGGCGCGAGCTTTTCGAGGCGATGCTGCAGATCGCGCGCACCGGAAAGGGCCCGCCGGAACAGATCCCCAGCATGGGCTGCTCGATCAAGTGGAAGGCGGTGGCCTGACCCCGGCACGGAATCCAACTGTTTTCCCCTTTGCCAGCAGCGGGCTGCGTGGCTATGTTAGCCGCCGTTTTCAAATTGGGAGCCCGCCGTGTCCGACATTATTCGCGAGGTCGACGAGGAACTTCGTCGCGAGGACTGGGAAAAGGTCTGGAAGAAGTACGGCAAGTTCGTCATTGCCGGCGCCGTCGGCATCGTCGTCGCGACCGCGGCGGTGGTCGGATGGCGGGAGTATGACCGCGCGCAACGGATGGAACAGGGTGATCGCTTTGCCGCCGCCGTGGCCCACGTGGAAAACACCGCCAACCCGGCCGAAGCGGCAGATGTCATGGCCGCTCTCGCGACGGAGGCATCGCCCGGATATGCGACCCTGGCCCGCTTCCGCGAGGCGAAATTTCGCGCCGATGCGGGCGATCGCGCGGCCGCCATCGTCGTCTACGATGCGCTGGCTGCAGATCCCGCGGTCGAGCAGGTCTTCCGCGATCTCGCCACGCTGTATTCGGTGCGCATGCAGATGGCGGACGGCGACCCGGCGGTGCTGACCGCACGCCTGGCACCGCTCACGGTCGATGCCAACCCGTGGCGCTTTACCGCCCGGGAGCTGACGGCGGTGCTGGCGATAACCTCAAACGATACCGAGGCGGCGCGACGCCTCTACGCGTCGCTGGCTGACGACCTGCAAACGCCGGAAAGTCTGCGCGCGCGGGCTGCGGAAATGTTGCGCGCGCTCGCCGTCGACGAATGAGCGAATGATGACCAGCCGGCGCCGATACGGCCTTGTGCCCGCGGTATCGCTCCTCTTGCTGCTGGGTGGCTGCGGCGGCTGGTTCGGCGATCCTGAGGATCCGCCCCTTCCCGGCGAGCGCATTTCGGTTCTGCTGTATGAAGGCGATCTCGAGCCGGATCCGCGAATCTTGGACCAGCCGGTGACATTGCCGCCGGCGTACCGGAACGCCGCATGGTCGCAAGTCGGCGGCGGCGCCCTCCATGCGGTTGGCCATGTCGAGGGGCCGGTGAAGATCGCGAAGCCCGTGTGGCGCGCCAGTTTCGGAGCGGGTGCCGGCCGCTATCGACCGCTGATGAGCGAACCGGTCGTTGCACGGGACCGGGTTTTCACGATGGACACGAAATACCGGATCTCCGCGTTCGATAGCGCCAAGGGATCGCGCGCCTGGCGGATCAGCCTCGAGATTCCGAAACGCGACGGCGAGACCTTCGGTGGCGGCGTTGCATACGACGCCGGCCGCGTTTACGTCAGCACCGGATTCGGAACGGTTACGGCCCTCGATGCCGAGGACGGCGAGATCCTTTGGACGAGGTCGATGCCGGGACCGATGCGGGCGGCGCCGCTGGCCATGGAAGGACAGGTTTTCGTCGTCACCGTCGACAACCAGCTCATTGCGCTGGATGCGGAGTCGGGCGAACGGCAGTGGCGGCACGCCGGATTTGCCGAAACGACGGCGCTCCTTGGCTCTGCCGCAGCGGCCGGCCTTAACGAGACCGTGATCGTACCCTATTCGTCGGGCGAGATCTTCGCAGTCCGCGCCGTGAACGGCCGGCCGACCTGGTCGGACAATCTGGCCGCGGTTCGACGGGTGGACGCCGCATCGGCCCTCGCCGACATTCGGGCGCTGCCGGTCACCGACGGCAACCTCGTGTATGCCATCAGCCATTCGGGACGCATGGTGGCGATCGACCTGCGGACCGGGGCGCGCGCGTGGGAGCGCAATGTCGGCGGCGTGCGGACGCCCTGGATCGCTGGCGACTGGATATTCGTTCTGACCAATGAGGCGCAGATCGTCTGCCTCAGTCGGCGCGACGGCCGAGTCCGCTGGATCAAGCAGATCGACGCATATGAAAAGCCGGAAAAGATGGAAGACCCGATTCACTGGCTCGGCCCGATGGCGATCGGTGGACAGCTGCTGGTCATCGGTGGCCACGGCCGCGCAATTGCGATCGACCCCGCCGACGGGACGATACTGGACTCCTTCTCGGTGCCGGGCGAAGTGATGGCGGCCGCGGTTGCCGACGGCACCCTGTACCTGCAGACCGAGGACGCGGACCTGCTGGCGTACCGTTGAGTCCGGGCGTCGTCTGAGGATGCGCCCCGCCGGATACCGAACATGACCTTTACCGTTGCAATCATCGGCCGGCCGAATGTCGGGAAATCCACCCTGTTCAACAGGCTGGTCGGCAAGCGTCTGGCGTTGGTCGACGATACGCCCGGCGTCACTCGCGACTGGCGCGAGGGCGAGGGACGCATCGCCGATATGCGGTTCAGGGTGCTCGATACCGCGGGGCTGGAAGAGGCCGCGGGTGACACACTGGCCGGCCGCATGAGCCGACAGACCTTGCAGGCACTGTCGGCCGCCGATGTGGCCCTGTTGCTGATCGATGCGCGCGCCGGGGTGACACCGGTCGACGAGCATTTTGCCGCCGCGCTGCGCAAGGGCGCAACACCGGTGATCCTGGTCGCCAACAAGTGCGAGGGGCAGGCGGGGGAGGCCGGGCTGATCGAGGCGTTCGGCCTCGGCCTCGGGGAGCCGGTGGCGATCTCGGCGGAGCACGGCGAAGGCATGGGTGACCTGTTCGAGGCATTGCGGCCCCATGCCGACGCTGCCGCCGCGCGCGAAGCCGTAGCCGCGCGCGACGCGACTGAGGAACATGGCGAGGAGGGAGAGCACGGTGAGCCGGGGCCGCTGCAGCTGGCCATCGTCGGTCGGCCCAATGTCGGCAAGTCGACGCTGGTCAACCGGCTGGTCGGCGCCGAGCGTTTGCTCACCGGGCCCGAGGCCGGCATCACCCGCGATGCGATCGCCGTCGATTGGGAATTCGAGGGCCGCCCGATCCGCCTCATCGATACCGCAGGCCTGCGCCGGCGCGCCAGGATCACAGGGAAACTGGAGAAACTGTCCGGGTCCGATGCGATGCGCGCGGTCCGCTATGCGCAGGTGGTGGTATTGCTGCTGGATGCGGAAGCGATGCTGGAGAAGCAGGATCTGACGATTGCCCGCCAGGTGGTGGAGGAAGGCCGGGCCCTCGTCATCGCCGCCAACAAATGGGACCTGATCGACGATCCGAGGGCGGCGCTGGCGATGCTGCGAGACCGCCTCGCCGACTCCCTGCCGCAGGTGCGCGGGGTGCCGGTGGTCACGGTTTCGGCCCTCCGGGGGCGCAACCTCGACAAGCTCATGCGCGCCGTCATCCGCATCTACGATGTCTGGAACCGGCGTGTGCCCACGGCGAAGCTCAACGAATGGCTGTCATTCATGACCGACGCCCATCCGCCGCCGCTGGCCGCCGGCCGCCGCGTACGGTTGCGCTACATCACCCAGATCAAGACCCGTCCGCCGAGCTTCGCGATCTGGACCTCGCGCCCGGCGGCATTGCCCGAATCGTACATCCGCTACCTCGTCAACGGCCTGCGCGATGATTTCGGCCTCGACGGCGTGCCGCTGCGCGTGTCCCTGCGCAAGGGCAAGAACCCATACGAAGGACGGGCGAAGAAGCGGACATGAGTCCGCTGGGGCAACGCGCCGGTGCCGTGCTATAGTCCCGCTCCGGCGGGTTCCTTCAGTGACGGGAGATGGCCATGACCATGACCCTGACGAGCACCGCCTTCCGCGACGGCGAGCCTATCCCGGAACTCTACAGCTGCGACGGCGCGGACATCTCGCCGCCGCTGCGCTGGGCAGGTGCGCCGGTCGGCACCCGCAGCTTCGCGGTGCTGTGCGACGATCCGGACGCCCCGGGCGGGACCTGGACCCACTGGGCGGCGTACAATATCGGGGCCGATGCAACCGGCCTGCGGGAGAGCTATCCCAAGGGCGCCCAGGTCGATCATGTCCGCCAGGCGGTCACCGATTTTGGGCGGCCCGGCTATGGCGGGCCCTGTCCGCCGCCGGGGCACGGGGTGCATCATTACCATTTCCGGGTGCTTGCGCTCGATGTCGAGCGGCTCGACCTTCCCGGCGATGCAACTTTCGACGACGTCGCTGCCGCGGCGGAGCCGCATGTGTTGGCCATGGCGGAGCTGGTCGGGACGTACGCGCGGCACGGCTGAACCGGGCCACCGCTATTGTGCGTTGACGATCTCGCTGTGGCGGGTGCAGCCCGGCGCCGCCAGATCGAGGAAGACCGGAGCGATGTCGTCCGGCGTCGGCAGTGTCTGCGGGTCCTCGCCGGGCATGGCGGCGGCGCGCATCGCCGTGCGGGTTGCGCCCGGATTGACCAAGTTCACCCGAATGGCCGTCTTGGCGACCTCAGCGGCCCAGGTCAGGACCAGGTATTCGAGCGCCGCCTTGGTCGTCCCGTAGGTCGCCCAGTAGGGCCGGGGGTCGCGCGTCGCTCCGGTGGTCACGAAGATCGCCCGGCCGGCATCGGATCGGCGCAACAGCGGCTCGAGGCTGCGAATCAGCCGGTAGTTGGCGGTCAGGTTGATCGCCAGGGCCTCGTCCCATACCTTCGGATCGATGTGGCTGACCGGTGTCAGCCCGCCCAGCACGCCGGCATTGCCGACCAGGATGTCAAGCCGACCGTAGCGTTCGTGGAGCGCCGCGCCCAGCTTGTCGAGCGCGTCGAACTCGCCGAGGTCCTGCGGCACCAGGGTCGCCGTGCCGCCGGCCGCCCTGATCGCATCGTCGAGCTCCTCGAGTCCGCCGACGGTCCGGGCGACGGCAACGATGTGCGCGCCTTCCCTGGCGAACAGGCGCGCCACCGCGGCGCCGATGCCGCGGCTCGCCCCGGTCACCAGGGCGACGCGGCCGGCGAGCCGGCCTGCCTCGCTCATCGGCCGAGTTCCGCCAGCAGCGAGAGCTGGATCCCGTCATTGCCGCCAAGCTGGTCGGTCAGCGCGATCGGATACTCGCCGGAGAAGCAGGCGTCGCAGTACTGGGGCGCGCCGTGCGTGCGGCCCGCTTCGCCGACCGCCCGATAGAGTCCTTCCAGGGACAGGTAGGCGAGGCTGTCGGCGCCGATCTCGGTGCGAATCTCCTCGACCTGCAGTCGTGCCGCCAGCAGCTTGTCGCGTTCGGGCGTGTCGACGCCGTAGAAGCAGGAAAACGTCGTCGGCGGGCTGGACACCCGCATGTGGACCTCAGAGGCGCCCGCGTTGCGGACCATCTCGACGATCTTCTTCGAGGTCGTGCCGCGGACGATCGAATCATCGACCAGGACGATCCGCTTGCCGGCGATGAACGCGGCGTTCGCGTTGTGCTTCAGTTTCACGCCCAGATGCCGGATCTCATCGGTCGGCTCGATGAAGGTGCGACCCACATAATGGTTGCGTATGATGCCGAGCTCGAACGGAATTCCGGACTGCTGCGCGTAACCCAGCGCCGCCGGCACACCTGAATCCGGTACTGGGATCACGACGTCGGCATCGACATGCGATTCGCGGGCGAGCTCGGCACCGATGTTCTTGCGTACCGCATAGACGGACTTGCCCTCGACCTGGCTGTCCGGGCGCGCGAAATAGATGTACTCGAAGATGCAAAAGCGCGACTTGGCGCGCAGCCCGTGGCGGTGACTGTGCACGCCGGCCCCGTCGATCAGCACCAGCTCGCCCGGCTCGATGTCGCGCACGAATTCAGCGCCGATGATATCAAATGCGCAGCTTTCCGAGGCCAGGATCCACGCGTCGTCGAGGCGGCCGAGCTGCAGGGGGCGGACGCCAAGCTGGTCGCGCACGCCAATCAACCCTTCCTTGGTCAGCAGGATCAGCGAATACGCGCCCTCGACCTGGCGCAGGGCCGCCCGGACCCGCTCCAGCGTGCCGCCACGGCCGGTCGCGATGAGATGGTTGAGGACCTCCGTGTCCGTCGTCGACTGGAAGATGGAGCCATGGCGGATCAGGTCCTGGCGCAGGGTGCGCGCGTTGGTCAGATTGCCGTTATGGGCGACCGCGATGCCGCCGAACTCGAACTCCGCGAACAGCGGCTGCACATTGCGCAGCAGCGGCTCGCCGGTCGTCGAGTAGCGGCTGTGCCCGACCGCCGCGTCGCCTCTGAGCTGCGATATGACGTTGCTGTTGGCGAAAATTTCGCCGACCAGACCGAGGCCGCGATGGGCATGGAACTGCCGCCCGTCAAAGGCGACGATTCCAGCGGCCTCCTGTCCACGATGCTGCAGTGCATGCAGGCCCAGCGCCGTATGTGCGGCGGCGTCGGGATGGCCGTATATGCCGAAGACCGCGCATTCTTCATGCAGATGGTCGTCGCCGAAGGGATTGGTGGTCGGTGTCACGATCGGTGTATCCATCACTGGTTGCTCTCGATCAGGCGCTGCATGTCATTGCGCTGGTCCTCGCCGTAGCCGGGCTCCGCGGTGCCGTCGCGGCCGACCGTGTCCGCATCGTCGGGTGGCTGGGGCTGCGTGAGCTTGCGCAGACGATCCTCCGCCTCGATCGCGTCCAGGGTTTCCCCGATCGCATCCATGCGGTCGGTCGCCAGGCCCCGGACCGCGTCCTCGACGCCGTCCACCGCGTCCTCGAACCCGTTGCTGTCCGGCTCGATGCGGGTGAACGCGCCGGCCGGCAGCAGGTGGACGAGTGCCTCGGCGCCCGACCGGACCAGTGGCAGCGATTTGGCCTCGGCGATCTGTTCAGGGAAGTCGTCCTCGTCCCAGAACAGCGTGGCACCGATATAGATCAGCGACACCAGCACCATGCCGAGGACCAGGCCGAAGACGAAGCCGAGCGCCCGGTCCAGATGGCCGAGGACGCTGCCGCGCACGCGACTCGAGACCATGTGCGTTACGATCGTCAGGATCACCAGGGTCATCACGAATGCAGCCGTGGCGACGAGGATGTCCCGGATCAGGCTGGATTCGATCAGCCCCTCGAGATACGGGCTCAGATACGGGAAGCTGTAGAACGCGGTCAGCGCGGCGCCGCCCCAGCTGAAGATCAGCAGCAGGAATTTGACCAGGCCCATGGAGAACGCGAGGATCCCGGACATCAGCAGCACGCCCGCAACGACGATGTCGGCGATCACGCCTCCGCCTCCCCCAGTATGGCGGCACGGGGCGACGGGGCCCGGTCGCCGAACAGCCTGGCCAATGCCGATATGTCGGCGATCTCGCGAACCCGCAGCGTGCCGGTTGCGGCCGCGTTGCGGCCGGAGCGCGGCGCAATGGCATGTGAGAAGCCGAGCTTGGCCGCCTCCTTGAGGCGTGCCTCGGTTTGCGCCACCGGGCGCACCTCGCCGGACAGGCCGATCTCGCCGAACACGACACTGTCGGCCGGTGCCGGGCGCCCGGTCAGCGACGAGACCAGCGCCGCCGCAACGGCCAGGTCCGCCGCCGGCTCCGAAATGCGCAGCCCGCCGGCGACGTTCAGGTAGACGTCGCTGGCCGAGAACTGCAGGCCGGCCCGGGCTTCGAGCACCGCCAGGACCATGGCGAGACGGCCGCCGTCCCATCCGATGACGGCGCGCCGCGGCGTGCCGAGCGGCGAGCGGGCCACCAGCGCCTGGATCTCCACCAGCACCGGGCGCGAACCCTCGAGGCCGGCAAACACCACCGCGCCGGACACCGCGTCGTCGCGGTCCGACAGGAAGAGCTGCGAGGGGTTCTGCACTTCGGCCAAACCCACGCCGGTCATTTCGAAGACGCCGATCTCGTCGGTCGGCCCGAAGCGGTTCTTGACCGCGCGCAGGATGCGGAACTGGTACCCGCGCTCACCCTCGAAATAGAGCACCGTGTCGACCATGTGCTCGAGCACGCGCGGGCCGGCGATCATACCCTCCTTGGTGACATGGCCGACCAGCAGCACGGTGAAGCCGCGGCGTTTGGCGGCACGGATCAGCTCCTGCGCGCAGGCCCGCACCTGGGCGACGGTGCCCGGAGCGGAATCGAGGGCGTCGACAAACATGGTCTGGATCGAATCGATGACGACGACGTCGGGTGCGTCGGGCCCGTTCAGGGTCGCAAGGATGGTCGCAAGGTCGGTCGCCGCGGCCAGCCCGACCGGTGCGGTGGCGACGCCCAGCCGTTCCGCCCGCATGCGGATCTGGTCGACCGCCTCCTCGCCGGTTATATAGGCGACGCGAAGCCCGGCGCTGAGCGCGGCCGCGACCTGCAAGAGCAACGTCGACTTCCCGATTCCGGGATCGCCGCCGACGAGGAGCGCCGAGCCCGGCACCAGCCCGCCGCCGGAGACACGATCGAATTCCGCAATGCCAGTGCAGCGACGCGCCACCTGGCCGGCCTCGCCGTCGAGCGGAACCAGCGCTAGACGCTGTCCGCCGCCGCCGCGCTTGCCTGCCTTGCCGCCGAGCGGCGCCGCATCGGCGATTTCCTCGACGATGCTGTTCCATTCGCCGCAAGCATCGCACCGCCCGCTCCAGCGCGGGTGGACCCCACCGCAGGACTGGCAGACAAATCGCGTGTTCTTGCGGGCCACTTCAGGCGTCCGTTTTGCTTTGCACGGCGGTTCGGATCACGGGTTACGAACCTCCATCCGGATCGGGCCCTCGGCCCGGCCATGGATGAACTGGTCGACGAATTCGTTGCCAGAACGGTCAATTTCGCCCGTGGGACCGTTCCAGACGATTTCCCCCTTATACAACATAGCGATGCGATCCGCGATCTTTCGCGCACTGGCCATGTCGTGCGTGATCGACAACGCGGTGGCGCCGAGTTTGCGCACGCATTTGACGATCAGATCGTTGATGACGTCGGCCATGATCGGGTCGAGCCCGGTGGTCGGCTCGTCGAAGAAGATGATTTCCGGCTCGGTGGCGATGGCGCGCGCAAGGCCGACCCGCTTCTTCATGCCGCCCGAAAGCTCCGCCGGCCACAGCTCGCCCACCTCGGCCGACAGCCCGACGGCGGCGAGCTTCTCGACAGCGATATCCTTCGCCTCCGGCCGCTTCATGTTCTCGCCCTGGATCAGGCCGAAGGCGACGTTCTCCCAGACCTTGAGGCTGTCGAACAGGGCGCCGGCCTGGAACAGCATGCCGAACTTCCGGTTTATGATCTCCCGTTCTGCCGGCGGCAGGCCAATGACTGGCTGGCCATCGATTTCTATGGACCCGTCCTCCGGCTCCAGGAGGCCGAGAATGCATTTCAGCAGCACGGACTTGCCGGGACCCGAGCCACCGATGACGACCACCGACTCGCTGACGCCGACATCCAAATTCAGCCCGGCGAGCACCACGTTCCGCCCAAACCGTTTGTGCAGGTTGCGGACACGGATCTTCGGTGGCGATGATTCGTGCGCGCTCATTTGCCGAAGAACATCTCGGTAATCAGGTAGTTGGACACCAGGATGAGGATCGAGGCGGAGACCACGGCGTTGGTGGTCGCCGCGCCGACGCCCTGGGCGCCGCCGCGGCTGTGATAACCGTTGTAGCAGCCGAGCAGCGCGACGATGAAGCCGAAGCACGCCGCCTTCACGACGCCCGAGGTGACATCGAGGGTGTCGACGTTGTCCCAGGTGAAGTCGAGATAGATCGCCGGGTTGAAACCGAGCTTGAAGACGCTGACCAGATAGCCGCCGAAAACGCCGATGACATCGCCGACCAGGACCAGCAGAGGCAGCATCGTCAGGCCGGCTATGAGGCGCGGCGCGATCAGGTATTTGTGCGGGTTGGTCGACAGCGTGGTCAGCGCGTCGATCTGTTCGGTGACGCGCATGGTGCCGATCTCGGCGGCCATGGCCGCCCCGATCCGCCCAGCCACCATCAGGCCCGACAGGACCGGGGCGAGTTCGCGGGTCATCGACTGCACAACGATGCGCGGGATCACGCTTTCCGCCACGGCACGTTCGAGGCCGGCATAGCTCTGCAATGCCAGGACCATGCCCGAGAACAGCGTGGTCAGGCCGACCACGGGCAGCGAATAGTACCCGATGTCGACCAGCTGGCGGCCGATCAGGCGCGGGTACAGCGGCGGCCGAACGCAGTGCGAAACGGATATGGCGGCGAATTCGGCGAGCCGTCCCGTCGACTCGAGAAAGCCCCAGAAGGCCCGGCCGATCGGTTGCAGGAAGTTCACGCGTCGTCTCCGCCATTCACATAGTGGCGACGGTAGCGGCGACCGAGGGCGGTGAGGATTTCGTAGCCGATCGTGCCGGCCTCCGCGGCCAGCGCGTCCACATCGTGATGCGGTCCAATCAGATCCACCATGTCGCCGGGTCTGGCCTCCGGTACCCGCGTCACGTCAAGGGTAATAAGATCCATCGACACGCGGCCGACGACCGGGACGGCAATGTCGCCGAGACGGGCCGTACCACGCCCGCTCAGGCTCCGCAGGTATCCGTCCGCATACCCCGCCGCCACGGTTGCCACGCGGGTGGGCCCGGCGAAGCGGTGGGTCGCACCATATCCAACGGTCTGAGGGGTGTCAACGTCGCGGATTTGCAGGATTTTCGCCTGCAGCCGGACGACCGGCGCCATCGGATTCCGCCGCCCCGGCTGCGGGTTCACGCCGTGCAGGCAGACGCCCGGGCGGACCATGTCGAACCGATAGTCCGGGCCCAGGAAGATGCCGGACGAGGCGGCGAGGCTGGCCGGCGCCGCGGGCAGGCGGACAAGTGCCGCGGCAAAGCTGTCGCGCTGCTGCCGGTTCATCGGGTGGTCGGGTTCGTCGGCGCAGGCAAGGTGGCTCATGACCAGAAAGATACGGATGCCCTTAAGCCGGCCGGGATCGTCCGCCAGCGCATCCAGTTCCTGCGGCGGCAGGCCGAGCCGCGCCATGCCGGTGTCGATGTGCAGCACGGCCGGGGCAGGCGCATTGTCGCGGCCCCGGGGGCGCCAGGCGTCGACCTGGCCGAGATCGTTGAGGACCGGGATCAAGTTGTGCGCCGAAAACTCGCCGCGCGTTCCGGAAATCAGGCCATTGAGGACGCAAATCGCAGCCTCGGGAAGCAGCGCCCGCAGCGCGATCCCTTCTTCCACCGTGGCAACGAAGTACGTGCGGCAGCCCGCTCGCGTCAATGTTCGGACGACCGGCTCGAGCCCGAGCCCGTAACCGTCGGCTTTGACCGCGGCGGCCGCCTCGGCCGGCGCCGCCTTGTCCGCTAGGAGCCGGTAGTTGGCGGCGATGGCACCAAGGTCGATGGTCAGCAGCGCCGCGGGAGTGCTCGTCATCGGCGTGCTTCTGCCTGCGGCTCGCCCAACATCAGAATCCGCTGTCGTCCCCGTGGTGCCGGTCGAGATCGGCGAATTTCGTCAGCGTGCCGTCGAAGAACAGGCTGATCGAGCCGACCGGGCCATGGCGCTGCTTGGCGATGATCACGCTGGCGGTGTTGCGCGCCTCGACCATCCGTTCCTGCCAGTTGGCGTGGCGATCCTCGAACTTGCCCGCTTTGTCGTCGACGCCGCGGATCGGCTCGGCCTTCTCCAGGTAATATTCCTCTCGGAAAATGAACATGACGACGTCGGCGTCCTGCTCGATCGAGCCCGATTCGCGCAAATCGGCGAGTTGTGGCCGCTTGTCCTCGCGCTGTTCGACGGCGCGGCTGAGCTGCGAGAGCGCCAGCACCGGCACGTTCAACTCCTTAGCCAGGGTTTTGAGGCCGCGGGTGATCTCTGAGATCTCCTGGACGCGGTTCTCGCTGCGCCGGGTGCTCGTGGGCTGCAGCAGCTGCAGGTAGTCGACGACGACCAGGTCGAGCCCGCTCTGGCGCTTCTGCCGCCGCGCCCGTGTGCGCATGGTCGAAACGGTGATGGCCGGGGTGTCGTCGATGAACAGCGGTACCCGGCTCATCTCCTGGCTCGCCACGGCGAACGCCTGGAATTCGTCGTTGCTGATCTCGCCGCGCCGGATCTTGTCTGACGGAATACCCGATTCCTGGGACAGGATGCGCGTAGCCAGCTGCTCAGCGGACATTTCCAGCGAGAAGAACAGTACGCGATGCGTCTCACCTGCCTGCCGGTCTCCGTCGGTCGGCTTGTTCGCGCGCGCCGCATTGTAGGCGATGTTGGTGGCAAGCGCGGTCTTGCCCATCGACGGTCGGCCGGCGAGGATGATTAGGTCCGACGGGTGCAGGCCGCCGAGCCGCCGATCGAGATCCTTAAGGCCCGTCGAGACGCCGACCACATGACCTTCCCGCTTGAAGGCCTGTTCCGCCTCCTCGACGGCGACCAGCGAGGCGTGCTTCAGCGAGACGATTCCGCGCTCGGTCTCGCCAATGGTGGCGAGATCGTACAGCCGCTGCTCCGCCTCTTCGATCTGGTCGGTCGCGGACCGTTCGAGATCGTGGCAGAAGGCCTCGTTGACGACGTCCTCGCCAAGCCCGATCAACTGGCGGCGCAAGTACATGTCGTGCACCGTGCGGGCGTAGTCGACGACGTTGACGACGCTGACCACGGAGGCCGCGAGGTCGAACAGATACTGGCCGCCGCCGACCTGGGCCAGGCCCTGGTCCTTGTCGAAGAAGTGGCGCAGCGTCAACGGGCTCGCCACTTGGCCACGTTCGATGAGCCGGGCCGCGGCCTCGTAAATGCGGCCGTGCACGGGCTCATAGAAATGCGTAGGCTCGAGGAGCTCCGAAACCTTCTCGAAGGCGCGATTGTTGGTCAGGATGGCGCCGAGCAGGGCAGCTTCGATCTCGGCGTTGTGCGGTGGCGTGCGATAGCTGACGCTTTCACCGCCCTCGTCGCGCAGGGGCGTGACGGTGTTGTCGGGTGCTGTTGTTGTCATGGCCCGGCAAGACTACACCCGCCGCGCGGCGGGTGTAACCGTTCAATAGAAAGTATATCGGGGATAACTTCGCCAAATCGGCGTCGCGGCGCCGTTTCAGGCCTTGTCCCCGGTTTCGTCCGGAGCCTCGGTGTCGGCCGATTCGCCCTCCTCGGCTGCCGACTCGGACTCATCCGCCGCCTCGGCCTCCGCCAAGGTCTCGGTGAGGTTCTCCTCCGGCGGGCTCTCGAACAACGCCGCCGCCGCCGCCGCCGCCTCCGCCGCTGCCGCGGCTTCCTCGTCCTCGCCCACGGTCACGGCGCGGCCGGTCTCCGCCTGGCGCACGGCCTCTTCCTGCGAGCGGGCGACGTTCACGACGACCGTGACATTGACCTCCGGATGCAGGGCCACGCGCATGTCGTGCAGACCCAGCGACTTGATCGGATGGCCCATCACCACCTGGTTGCGATCGATCGTCACGCCAGCGTCGGTGACGCCGGCCGCGATGTCGCGGGCGGTCACGGACCCGTATAGCTGGCCGCTGTCGCCGGCGCTTCTGATCATGACGATCTTCATGCCGTCCAGCTTGGCCGCGACCTTTTCGGCCTCGTCGCGGCGCTTCAGGTTGTCGGCCTCGAGCTGCTTTTTCTGGCCCTCGAAATAGGCAATGTTCTCCTTCGTCGCACGCAGCGCCTTCCTGCGCGGCAAAAGGTAGTTGCGGGCAAAACCGGGCTTGACCTTCACGATTTCGCCCATCTGGCCCAGCTTTTCGATGCGCTCGAGCAGTATGACGTCCATCTTCAAATCCTCCAATGCTCCCGCAGGAGCGAATTCGGTCCTTCGTTTAACGACAAATGCGCGATAAGGCAATGCCGCGCTATGTGCGGTCCCCGCCGCCCATGCGGCGGCGCAACCCGACGATCTGCTCGACAAGGCCCAGCAAAACCAGGATGACGGCGACCCAGCCGAGGACGATCAAGGTTACATAGAAAACCGCCAGCAGCATGCCGCCGCCACCGGTCCGGCGCGCCAGCACGTGCACCACGGACAGGCCCTGCAGGAAGAACGGGATCGCCGCGATGAACACCAGATTGCGGGCGAAATAGCCGAGTTCGCCTCCCAGGATGACCGCGGCCAGCGCCGCAACGGCGCCGGCCGTCGCAACCCACCTCGGCAATTCCAGCGCGCCGATATCCGGGGTCGGCCGGAGTGCACGATTCGCCGCCGAAAGCAGTCCTTGTGCCAGCGCGCCGTTGACCACCTGCACCAGCATCAGGAAGCCGACGGCGGCGCCGGGCAGGATCGGGTGAAGCAGCCGGACGAACATCTCCCGGTCGTCAACCGCAACCTGCATCCAGTCCGCCAGGTTCGTCAGCATCTCATCAACCGTACCCGACAGACCGCCTGGCTGAGCTGCCATCAGCAATGCGAACAGCGCGAGCGTGAGTGCACCGATGCCGCACAGCCAACCGGCGAGGGCGCCGGGCGGATACCATTCGACAACGCCATCGGGCGTGGTCCGCGACAGCATCGCCTGCCGTCCGAGGATGGCGGCGGGCGCCGCCGCGAGGACGGCAAAGTTGAGACCCGTCTGAACACCCCCCGCCAGCAACACCGGGAGAATGCCACCCGCGGCGGCAACGAAGCCAGCGGCACCACCGAGACCGAGCGCGGCCGCGAACACCGGGGCCGGCGAGGCGTAGACAAGCAGCAGGCCCGCGTACACCCCTTTGTAAATGGCCAGCATGCCGGCAAGAAACACAACAGCGCTAAGCAGACCGGCGGCGCCCGCCAATAACCAGAAACGATTCATGAGCAATGTCCCGCAACGGCAGTCGCGGGCCCCGGTTGCCGTTACTGAACGATGTAGGGCAACAGGGCGAGAAATCTTGCCCGCTTGATGGCACGGGACAGCTCACGCTGTTTCTTCGTGGATACGGCGGTGATGCGGCTGGGCACGATCTTGCCCCGTTCCGATACGAAACGCTGCAGGAGTTTCACGTCCTTGTAGTCGATCACCGGTGCGTTGGGCCCGGTAAACGGACAGGTCTTGCGGCGCCGGAAGAACGGGCGGCGGCCGCCGCCGGCAGGACGCGATGCGGGAGTCTCGGTGCTCATTTCCTGTCTCCATGCTTGTCGCGGCCATCCTTGCCGGACTTCTCGCCGCGCGGTCGCCGGTCATCGTCGTCGCGCCGCGCACGTTCGCGGTCACCACGCCCCTGCATGACGACGGACGCGCCCTCGGGAGCGGCATCGAGGCGCACGGTCAGGTGCCGCAGCACGTCCTCGTTGAGGCGCATCTGGCGCTCCATTTCCTGCACCGCATCCGGCGCAGCCTCGATATTGAACAGGACGTAGTGACCCTTGCGGTTCTTCTTGATCCGATAGGCGAGGGTCTTGAGGCCCCAGTATTCCCGGCGATGGATTGCGCCGCCGGCGCCGCTTATCACCTCGGCAAACGAGTCGGCCAGCGCATCGACCTGAGCCGCCGACACCTCCTGCCGGGCAATGAAGACGTTTTCGTAGTGTGGCATACGTCGCGTGACTCCCTATGGCTGTTTGCGGTCCGGCGTCGCCGCGGCCCACCCGCGGTGTCGATCGTTCCGGATCTAGCCGGCCCCGTCAGTTCAGAGCCGGCAAGGAGCTATGAAGCGGCGCAATATACACAAATCCCCGCATGGGAAAAGGGGAAATCGCGCAAACGCCGCTACTGCTGCTGTTCTCCGCGCTGCCGCTCTTCCTCGCGCATCCTGCGGCGGATCTCCCGCTCGATCTTGCGCCAGTTGCGAACGTTGCGCTCGTGCTCGGCCAGGGTCTCGGCAAAGACGTGACCGCCGGTGCCGTCGGCGACGAAATAGAGCTCCTTGGTATCCGGCGGATTCAGCACCGCGGCCAGCGAGGCCCGCCCCGGATTGCAGATCGGTCCAGGCGGCAGGCCCCTGACGCGGTAGGTATTGTAGGGGTCTTCCAGCTCCAGATCCTTGAACAAGAGCTGCCGGTCGAGCCGTCCCTTACCGTCGCTGAGCGCGTAGATGATCGTGGGATCCGACTGCAGCCGCATGCCCTTGCGCAGGCGGTTTACGAACACCGCGGCGACGCGGGGTCGTTCCTCCGGGATTCCGGTTTCCCGCTCGACGATCGAGGCCAGGATGACGGCTTCTTCCGGCGTCTTGATCGGCAAGTCGGGGGCTCGATTCTCCCACAGTTCCGCGAGAGTCTTGTCCATGGCGTCGCTCATGCGCGTGACGATCGCGGCACGATCCTCATTGCGGGTGAACGTATAGGTTTCGGGAAGGATCGAGCCCTCGGGCGGGATCTCCACAGTGCCGGTCAGCGGCCCGGCCTCGTTGATCAGGTCGGCGACCTGGTAGCTCGTGAGCCCCTCGGGGATGGTCACCCGGTGCAGGACAGTTTTGCCGGCCACCAGCAGGTCGAGGATCTGGGCCATGCTGGCGCCGGCCGGAATTTCGTACTCTCCGGCACGCAATTTCATGTCCGCGCCGCGAAGACGGACGTAGAGCCGGAACAGCCGGCCGCTGGTGATAACGCCGCCGGCTTCCAGCTCGGTGGCAATGCGGCGGACTCCGGCGCCGCTGGGGATGACGTGAATGCGGGACTCAGCCAGCGGCCCCGGGGCGTCTATCCGCTGAAACCCCCATGCCATCGTACCCGCCGCTGCGGCCGCCACTGCCAGTACGACGGACAGGCCGGCAATCGCTAGCTTGGATTTCAGAAACGCAGGCACGTCGCCGTGTGTGCGACCAGTGGCCGCCTCCTCAATCGAGCGCGGATAAGATCAGCGAAGCATTGGTGCCGCCGAAACCGAACGAGTTGGACAATGCCGTCCGCACCCTTCGCTCCTTGGCTTTCAGGGGCACGAGGTCGATGTCGCATCCCTCCGACGGGTTCTCGAGGTTCAGCGTCGGGGGGACGACTCCGGTTTCCAGCGCCTTGATTGCGAAGATCGCCTCGACGGCTCCGGCAGCGCCGAGGAGATGTCCGATCGCCGACTTGGTCGACGACATCGATAGCTTATAGGCGGCGTCGCCGAACAGCCGCTTGACGGCGCCCAGTTCGATTTCGTCGCCGACCGGCGTCGAGGTTCCGTGCGCGTTGATGTAGTCGATCTCGGCCGGATCGATGGCGGCCCGTTTCAGCGCCGCCTGCATCGCGCGGTACCCGCCGTTGCCGTCTTCCGGCGGGCTGGTGACGTGGTAGGCATCGCCGGACAGGCCGTAGCCCCTCACCTCGCAATGGATCCTGGCGCCGCGTTTCCTGGCGTGCTCGAGTTCCTCGAGGATGACAATGCCCGCGCCTTCGCCCATCACGAAGCCGTCGCGACCCACATCCCATGGCCGCGAGGCCCTTTCGGGCGTGTCGTTGTATCCGGTCGAAAGTGCCTTGGCGGCGCAGAATCCCGCGAAACCGATACCGCAGATTGCCGCTTCGGCGCCGCCCGCCACCATCACATCGGCGTCGTCCCATATGATCAATCGGGCGGCGTCACCGATCGCGTGTGTGCCGGTGGCACAGGCGGTCACGACCGAATGGTTGGGGCCGGACAGGCCATGCCGGATCGACACCTGGCCCGACACGAGATTGATGAGGTTGGCGGGAATGAAGAACGGGCTGATGCGGCGTGGCCCGCGCTCGCGCAACGTGACCGAGCCTTCCGAGATTCCCGGCAGACCACCGATCCCGGAGCCGATCAGGACACCGGTGCGGTGCCGATCGGCCTCGCCCTGCGGATGCCAGCCCGCATCGTCCAGCGCCATGTCGGCCGCGGCTACGCCGTAGGCGATGAACGGATCCATCTTGCGCTGGTCCTTGGTCTGGATCCACTCGTCGACGTTCCATTTTCCTTCGGATTTGCTGCCGGGAGGCAGTTGGCCGGCAATGCGCGAGGGCAGCGCGGACGCGTCGAACCGATCGATGGCGACGATGCCCGACTCGCCGGCGGTCAGACGGCTCCAGACATGATCGACACCGAGCCCCAGCGGGCTCACGATCCCGAGCCCGGTGACGACGACACGCCTCATAGACCTACTCCGGAAGGGCTGGGGATGTTGCCGGCCGGCAACTCAGCTGTTTTCCTCGATGAAGCTGATCGCGTCCTTGACGGTCAGGATCTTTTCGGCAGCGTCATCGGGTATCTCGCAGCCGAACTCTTCCTCGAAGGCCATCACGAGTTCAACGGTGTCCAGGCTGTCCGCGCCGAGATCGTCGATGAAACTGGCGCCCTCGGTCACCTTGCCTTCATCGACCCCGAGATGTTCGACGACGATCTTCTTAACGCGCTCTGCGATATCACTCATGCTTTCGAACCTCTTATAGACGAGTTGCCGTGTACCGGATCCTGCTGCATATCCCCAACCCGGGCGGTGCCGCAAGTCCCCAAATGAAAGGCCGCGTTACGTACCATACTTTCGTGGTGCCTGCCAGCGCGCCGCAGCCCCCTCCGCGCGCCGTTCATATCATTGCCATTCCGCCGTTGATGTGCAAGGTCTGGCCAGTCACGTAGGCCGCCTCTTCACTGGCCAGATAGACCACGCCGGCGGCGATCTCGGCGATATCGCCCATGCGACCCGCCGGGATCGATGCCGAAATCTTGGCCTGCTGGTCGTCGCTCAGCGCTTCGGTCATTGCGGTGGCGATGAATCCCGGGGCGACGCAGTTGACCGTGATGCCGCGGCTGGCGACCTCCTGGGCCAGGGATTTGGACATCCCGATCATCCCCGCCTTCGAGGCCGCGTAGTTGGCCTGGCCGGCATTGCCGGTCACCCCGACCACCGAGGTGATGCCGACAATGCGGCCCCAGCGCGCCTTCATCATGCCGCGCAGGACCGCGCGCGACAGCCGGAACGCCGCGGTCAGGTTGACGTCCAGCACGATCTGCCAATCCTCGTCCTTGAGTCGCATGGCGAGGTTGTCGCGGGTCAGCCCGGCATTGTTCACCAGGATGTCCACCGACCCCAGCGCCGCCTCCGCGTCCTTGGCAAGCCTGTCCGCCGCGCCGGCCTCGCCCAGATTTGCCGGCGTCACATGGGCGCGCACACCGAGCTCGTCCGCCAGCTGCTCCAGCGCGTCCTCCCGTGTGCCGGACAGTGCAACCGCGGCCCCCTGCGCATGCAGTGCGTGCGCAATCGCGCTGCCAATGCCGCCCGAGGCGCCGGTAACCAGGGCGTTCTTTCCGGTAAGATCGAACATAGGACCCGTCCCTAGACTATAAAGATTAACCGATCCTTAGCCGCTCGGCCGCGCGACAACAAGCCCCGCACGTGGTTAGGTCGTCTTGAGGAAATCCTCGACGTCTTCCGGTCCGTTGATGGTGCGGGCCGCAAGGTCGCGGTCGATGCGGCGGACAAGGCCCGACAACACCTTGCCGGCGCCGGCCTCGACAAGGCTGTCGACCCCGTTGTCCTTCATGTAGAGCACGCTCTCGCGCCAGCGCACGGCGCCGGTCACCTGCTCGACGAGCAGCCGCCGGATGGTATCGGGCTCGGCCACCGATTCGGCTGTGACGTTGGCCACCAGCGCCGGCTGCGGTGCATCGATCGTCGTCTTCGAAAGGGCGTCGGCCATCACCTCGGCCGCAGGCGCCATCAGCGCGCAATGGAACGGCGCGCTGACCGGCAGCATGACAGCGCGCTTGGCGCCCTTGTCCTTGGCCATTTCGACGGCGCGCTCGACCGCCGCCGCGTTGCCGCTGACCACGACTTGGCCCGGCGAGTTGTCGTTGGCGACGGCGCAGACCTCGTTGCCGGCCGCCTCCACGGCCACGGCGCGGGCATCGTCCAGCTCAAGGCCCAGGAGCGCTGCCATCGCGCCGTCGCCCACGGGCACCGCCCGCTGCATCGCCTGGCCGCGGGTCTTCAGGAGCCGGGCCGTATCGGCCAGCGCGAACGCACCCGCCGCGGCCAGTGCCGAGTATTCGCCGAGCGAATGTCCGGCCACGAAGGCGGCCCGGTCCGCGAGGACGAAACCGCCCTCGGCGTGGAGAACCCGCATGACGGCCAGCGACACGGCCATCAGCGCCGGCTGGGCGTTCTCGGTCAGACGGAGCGCGTCGTCCGGCCCCTCGAACATCAGCTTCGAGAGGTTCTGGCCGAGTGCGTCGTCGACTTCCTCGAACACCTCGCGGGCCGCGGGAAAGGCCTCGGCAAGCGCCTTGCCCATGCCGACCTCTTGCGAACCCTGGCCGGGAAATACGAATGCCATGCTCATGGGTAACGGATCCTTGGAACGGGGTGGCGTCAGAACCGCCGCGCGGCGGCGCGACAGTGATAGCCCGCGCACCGGCGCTGTCAAGTCGGGCGTGGTGCGACGGGCGTTTCCCGCCCGCGGCAACCGGGTTAATCTGCGGTGACATATTTGCGGCGCGCAAGGGAGGATGGGGTCATGAGCGAAGCGAAAGCGGCGGGCGGCGCCGCCACGGCGCCGGCGGGCTTCTCCGTCGCGCAACCCGAGGAGACACCGTTCGTCGTCGGCGGCCTACGCGCGTTCTTCGAATACCGCGACCTCGGGATAAAGGCGGCGACCGGCGGACGCGTCGGCGCACAGGTGATCCGCGCCCGGCCGGGCGGGGTGTCGGTGCCCGGCTGGCACACCCACGACGTCGACTTCCAGATGATCTACGTGACGCGCGGCTGGTTCCGCTTCGAGTACGAGGGCTACGGCGAGGTCACCTTGCAGCCTGGTGCCTGCGTCCACCAGCCGAAGGGTATAAGGCACCGCGAGCTCGGCCATTCGGACGACGCGGAGCTGATTGAGATCACCCTGCCGGCCGACTTCGCCACGCACGACGCAGAGGCGCCGTCGCCATGATCGACCTGTCCGGCTAGACAGTGCTCGTGACCGGCGGCTCACGCGGCATTGGCGCGGACGCTGCGTGACCATGTCGGGGCGGCGCGCCGTCACCTTGTGCAGGCGGATCTCGCCGAGCCCGACGGTCCGATCCAGCCGCCTCGAACATACCGAACGCTCTAGCGGCGGGCCACGACGTCGGGTCCACCCCCGCGGCGCCCCTTTACGCCTCGTAAATCCCGGTAAGGGTATGATCCGGAACGCGCAACGGCCGCGCCGCCCGACCTTCGGGCCTGGCGAAACAGCGGAGACGAGGCTGCGATTGACCGACCGCCCGCATGACATGACGCCGGATCCCGGCGCCGCCGGGGCGCCACGCCGCAAGCGCCGCCATTGGCACCTGCTTTTCCTGGTCTTACTCAACCTGCTGGGGCTGGTGGTCGGTTTGATCTATCTTTCGATCTTTGTTCCCGCCCTGGCGTTGATGGACCGGACCCCTCTTACCATCGGATATCCAGGACTTTTCCTGTTGGGCGCGTTCGCGGCCTGGTCGGGCCGATCCAGGCCGAGAATCGCCGATGACGACATTACCGCAGCGAACTGGACCACTCTGGCGGTCTTTGCGACAGCGATGTTCGTCGGCGGGGTTTATGTCGGCCTGCTGTTTCTGGGCGAAGCCGCAATCAAAATGCACGAGCTGTTCCAACAACACCCGCCCATTCTCGATACCTGGGGCTAAGGCGGCGAACAGCGCGCATCATCTGCCGAGGTCGAGCTTGGCGGCACCGCGGATGGGGCCCTGGCCAGGCTCCTGCAACAGCACCGCGACCCCGGCGACGTCGTCGTGCGCCGGCAGCGGAACCCGCATCGTCCCGCCGGTGCCGTCCCAGCTGCCGACGCGGGTCAGGGTGCGGGCGATATGGGTATTACGCAGGGTCGCGCCACGGTTCTCGCCGCGCGTCACCGTGGTCTCGTGCACGCCGCTGTAACCGACCAGCCAAATTTCGAGAACGTTGTCCAGAACCCGCGGTGCAAACGTGACGACCAGTTCGCCGGCGTCGGCGTTACGGCCGAGCCGGAACCCGATCCGGCCCGGCGCCGCGTTACGGCTGGCCGCGACTGTCCGCATCACCTCACGGCGGTGCGAGCCGACGATGTCGTGCCGGCCGTCGATCACCATCTGCGGCGTATAGAGGTAATTGCGGTCGAACTTGCCGCGGTAGGCGCGCTGCCGGTCGGTGCCCCAGTCGGTCGCGAACGGGTCCTTCCAGCCGATGTAGTCCCAGTAGGTCACGTGCCACGAGATCGCCACCACGTCATCGCGCCCGGCCATCTCGTACAGCAGTGCGTCGGCCGGCGGGCAGGACGAGCAGCCCTGCGAGGTAAACAGTTCCACCACCGTCGGGGCGGTATCGGTCGCGCGCTCGCCGGCGGCACCCGGGCCGGCCAGACCGACGACGGCGCCGATCAGCAGCAGATGCAGGGCGCAGGGCAATTTCATCGCGGCGACGAGCCTAGTCGGCCGCAGGCCGACGGCTGAATCACGTTGACGTGAGCAAGCTGTCGACCGGATCCGCGCCGCGGGTGGACGCTAGCCGCGCACGTACTCGACGAGGCGTTCGATGATGAACTCCTGGTCGGCGATCTTGCTCTTCACCAGATCGCCGATCGAGATGATGCCGACCAGCTTCTTGCGGTCGACCACCGGCAGGTGACGTACCCGTTTGTCGGTCATCACCGCCATGCACTCCTCGACGGTCTGATCCGGCCGCGCGCAAACCACGCGAGGTTCCATGACATCCCTGGTCGGCGTCGTTGGCGAGGCGCGGCCCTTCAGGATAACGTTGCGCGCATATTGCCGCTCGGTAAAGATTCCGACCAGTTCGCCGTCCTCGATCACAACGACCGCGCCCACGTTGTTGTCCGCCATCTTCTTGATGGCGTCGAACACCGTATCGGTCGGCGATACGGACAAGATGTCGTGACCTTTCTTCTTCAGCAGTTGCTGTACCGTCGTCATCGGCCATCTCCTGAACAGAGACACTCCCAAAATTAAAGTATATCAATATCGTACGGTGCCTTCCGAGGCCCGCTTCAAAGCTCCCGGCATCCGCGATCTGCGGCGCTACGTATCCGCGCGCAGAACGGGCAGGCGATACAATGACATGTTACCACAGAATGCCCGGCAAGGCATGCCGGGCAAGCGACCGGCACGGCGATCGTGCCGCCGGACCAGTGCGCGAGGGGTTATCCGATTGCGCCGCCGGCCGGGCGGTCAGCGCCTTGGCCCGGCGGCCTGTTTCCCCGTAAAGAACTCCGGGAAGTGTTCCCTGACGATGGGGCCGTCGGTGCGGAGCGCGTGGCAGCTGTCCAGCTGGCGGGGTTTTTTCGTCGGATCGCGCTGGGTGGTGCTGCGGACCTTGGTCTGAAACGCGACGGTGGCGATCGGGCCGAGCAGTTCGAACAAGTGGGTACAGCCGTGCACGCCGCCGATCTTCTGTTTGGCAGCGCGTTGCCAGCCGGGTCCGATGGTCAGCCCGACCAGCTTCTCGAAGGCCGGCGTGATGTCGCCACAAACGCCGAACGGGCTGAAATCGGTCGACGCCTCGACAGCACGGATCGTCATCCCGTCATCGACGGTAACGCGCAGCCACATGCCGTGAATCGGCTCGCCGGCCTCGATGGTGCCGCGCTCCCGGTTGGGAAAGCTGTATGTCTTGGTGTCGGTCAGATGCGCTTCGATGTCCCACAGACCGTCCTCGCGACGATACCCTTGCAGGTCAATGTTGCGCGTGTGCAGATGTTCGCGCGCGTGCGGCGGCGATAACGGCATGGATCCTCGCTGTTTTCCGGTCCGACTGCGGCCCGATGAATATGGCGGCACCGGGCATTCGGTCAAGGGCCCGCGCCGGTGCCGGGTCATTCCGCTTCGTCGAGCGCCTCCCGCGTTTCCGCCGCGGTGGGCGGTGTGATGCGGATCGAAACGATCTGGTTGCGCACCCGGCGCAGAACCTCGAATCGGAAGCCGTAGAAAACGAAGACCTGGCCCTTCTCCGGGATCAGCCGCGCTTCATGCAGAACGAGACCGGCGATCGTGGCCGCTTCCTCGTCCGGCAGGTTCCAGTCGTATTCGCGGTTCAGGTCGCGGATCGTCACCGTGCCATCAACAACGTACGTACCGTCGGGCTGCGGACGAACGCCGCTGACCGGCGTGTCGTGCTCATCCTCGATCTCGCCGACGATCTCTTCCAGGATATCCTCGAGCGTGACGATGCCCATAAGCGAGCCGTATTCGTCGACCACCACCGCGAAATGTTCACGGCGGCTGCGGAAGGCCTGCAGCTGGTCGAGAAGGCTGGTCGTATCCGGGACGAACCAGGGTTCGGAGGGCAGATCGTCAAAATCGATCTGCGAGACGTTTCCGTCGTGGCGGCGCATCTCGCGCAGAAGTTCCTTGGTGTGCAGCACACCGACCACGTTGTCGGGGTCGCCGCGGTAGACGGGGATTCGGGTGAACTGGCTGGCCAGCACCTGGTCGACGATCTCTTCGGGCTTGCTGTCCAGATCGATGGTGGACACGGTCCTGCGATGGGTCATGATCTCGCCCACCTCGACCTCGTCGAGATCGAGGATCGAATGCATCATCTGTCGCTCGTGGCGGGTCTCCGGCTCTTCGCCCTCGTGCAGGTCGATGGCGCCGCGCAACTCCTCCTCCGCTTCCGCGCGGCCAAGCTCGGCCCCGAGCTCGATGCCGAAGACCCGCAACGTGGCGCGGACCAGCAGATAGATCGCATGGGTTATCGGGCCCAGGAAGAGCACCAGCACACGGATCGGCGCGGCAACTGCCAGTGCCATCCGGTCGGCGTGGTTGAGGGCCCAGGTCTTCGGCAGAACCTCGGAGAAGACCACAACCAGCAGGGTGACGATCAGCGTCGCATAAACAACGCCGGCCTCGCCGAATACGGTCAAGAGCAGGCCGGTCGCCAGGGCCGAGGCCATGATATTGACCAGGTTGTTGCCCAGCAGGATGGCGCCGATCAGCCGCTCGTTGCGCAGGTGCAGGTCGATCACGGTCTGCGCACGGTGATCGCCCTGCTTGGCAAGCGAATGCATGCGGTGGCGCGAGGCGGCGGTCAGCGCGGTCTCGGAGCCGGAAAAGAATCCCGACATTACCAGGAGCACGAGGATGGCTCCCGATATGATCATCCAGTTCGTCGTCATGCCGCGACCGCTCCTTCCATGAATGCAGACAACTCCTTCACCGGGACATCGTGCGACACGAACGCGTCTCCGATGCCGTGCACGAGGATGAAGGTCAGCTTGCCGCCCTTGGCTTTCTTGT
>CAYFYY010000027.1:0-51559 GCA_964347475.1 uncultured Flavobacteriales bacterium | reverse complement strand
CAGCGAGTTGATCGAGCGCGACGAGACGATGATGAACAGCGCGACCGGCCGCACGATATACGCGTTCGGAGTCGTGTTGCGCGCCGCCAGGAAGGCCACCGGCACCGCCATGCACAGCGCCAGCAGCGTGCCCAGCGTGGCGATGTTGATGGTGTCCCACAGCGGCTTCCAGATCTCCAAGAGATATTCCCAGCGCGGCGGCACCATGCGGGTCGCGATGTCCTCGGCGATGCGCGGCGAGTCCCAGACGAAGAACCACATCGTGCTGCCGGATATGATCTGCCAGCAGTAAACGAACAGCGCGGTGCCGACCAGCCAGCCGCCCCAGATCGCCAGCTGCTTGTTGCGCTCGCGCCGCTGCCAGACCTTGACCCCCGCTTGGCTCCGCACCGGCATCACTGCACCCGCGCGCGGATCTTGCTGGAGGTGTATTCGGCAAAGAAGACGATGCCGATGATGATCAGGATGATCGCCGCCGCGGTATCGTACTCATAGCGGTCGAAGGCGGTGTTGAGGGTCGCGCCGATGCCGCCGGCGCCGACGATGCCGACCACAGAGGATTCGCGGAAGTTGATGTCGAGCCGGTAGAGCGACAGGCCGATGAGCCGCGGCATGACCTGCGGCTGCACGCCGTAATTGATCCACTGCAGCCAGCGCGAGCCGGTGGCCCGGACCGCCTCGGCCTGGCCGGGATCCATCGACTCGATGTCCTCGGCCAGAAGCTTCGAGAGGAAGCCGATGGTGGCGAAGGAGAGCGTCAGCATGCCGGCGAACGGACCGAAGCCGAACATGGCGACGAAGAAGATGGCGATGATGACTTCCTGGAAGCTGCGCGAGACCGCGATGATGCCGCGGCACAGCAGGTAGATGGGCAGCGGCGCGATGTTGCGCGCGGCGCCGAGCCCGATCGGCACCGAGATGAGGATGCCGATGACCGTGGAGGTCACCGTCATGGTCAGGCTCTCGATGAGACCGTCGCTGATATCGACGATCCGCTGTCCGGCAAGGCTGTCGAACTCGCCGACCTCTATCATCCGCGAGAACGGAAACGGCGGGAAGAACCCGGCCACGAATTTGGCGCCGCGCTCGAGCCCCTCGTAGACGCGCAGCCAGTTGACCTCGATCAGGATCGAGTACCAGGCCAGCACCAGATACAGTCCGGCACCCACGAACAGGCCCCAGCGCAGGGCCCGGCTCTTGATCAGTGGCGGCTTGCGCCAGCGCCGCCCGGTCACGGGGATCGCGGCATCGGCCATGGTCCTAGGTCAGTCCCTCCAGACGCTCCTCGTCCACATCGACGCCGTCGCCGTCCCTTTTCTCGCCCCGGTCCTTCTTGATCGTGGCCGTCCAGTCCTCCTCGCCGTAGATCTCGGTCAGCACCTCCGGCGTCAGCCCGTCGGCGGGGCCGTCGTAGACCACCTCGCCGACGCGCAGGCCGACGATGCGCGGCACGAACATCTGCGCCAGCATGACGTCGTGAATGTTGATGATGGCGGCCAGCTCCCGCTCCTCGCACAGCTCGCAGATCAGTCGCATGATCTGGCGCGACGTCTTCGGATCGAGACTCGCCGTCGGCTCGTCGACCAGCAACAGCGCCGGGTCCTGGATCAGCGCCCGGGCGATGCCGACGCGCTGGCGCTGGCCGCCGGACAGCTCGTCCGCCCGGTTGTCGCAGTACTCCTCGAGCCCGACCCGGTTGAGCAGGCGGAACGCCTCGTCGATGTCGGACTGGGGATAGTGGCGGAACCAGCTGCGCCAGAAGCCGACATAGCCGAGCCGGCCGGACAGCACGTTCTCCATGACGGTGAGCCGCTCGACCAGGGCGTATTCCTGGAAAATCATGCCCATCCGGCGGCGGGCCTGGCGCAGGCCCGATGCACCCAGCGCGGTGATGTCGACGCCGTCCAGAACGGCGCGGCCGCCGGTCGGCTCGACCAGCCGGTTGATGCAGCGGATCCGCGTGCTCTTGCCGGCGCCGGAGGGGCCGATCAGGGCCATCACCTGGCCCTTCGGCACCTCCAGATCGACGCCCTTGAGCGCCGCCTCGCCGGTCCTGTACCGCTTGCTCAGCCCTTCGAGGCGCAGCATCGGCTAGCGCCTCGCATCACGCGCACGGTCGGCCATCGGGCGTCACTTGCACGCATAGGAGACGTTGTTGGCCTTGTCGATGGTGCGGATGACGGCCCAGTGCTCCTTGTAGGTGATCGGGATGAACCGGTCTTCGCCGTTCTTCTCGAACTCCTCCTTGAGCGAGGTACCCTCCCACTCGAAGTTGAAGAATGCGTCCTTGATCTTCTGCGCGAGTTCCGGCTTCAGGTTGTAGACGTAGCCGTAGCCCGTGGTCGGGAAGGTCTGCGACTTGTAGAGGACCTTCAGCTGATCCTCGCTGACGACGCCGCGCTTGATCATGCGCTGCTTGACCGAGTTGGCGATCGAGGCCGCCGGGTAGTCCTTGTTGGCGACGCCCAGGATCGAGTTGTCATGTTTGCCCGAGAACGTCGGCGTGAAGTCCTTTTCGGCTTCCATGCCGAATTCCGCCTTCAGGATCGCCGACGGCGCCTTGAAGCCGGAATTCGAGGTCGGCGAGGTGAAGGCCAGCGTCTTGCCCTTGATGTCCTCGACCTTCTCGATGCCGCTGCCCGGATGGGTCAGGATCTCCATCTCGTATCCGAAGCCTTCGGGTCCCGACATGATGGTGAAGGACACGAAGCCGGCGCAGTTCACCGCCAGCGGATTGGAGCCGGTGTTGAAGCCGGCGATGTGCAGGCGGCCGGACCGCATCGCCTCGATCTGCGCCGCGTTCGACTGCACCGGGAAGAAGACGACCTTCTTGCCGGTCTCCTTCTCGAGATGGGTGAGGAAATCGGACCACGCCGTCTTGTAGACCGCCGGATCCTCGACCGGCGTGTAGGCGAAGATCAGCGTGTCGGGATCGACCCAGTCCTTCGGATCGGTCGGCGGATCGGCCGTGAGGTTGCCGTCGCGGTCGCAGAACCGCACGTCGAGATCGCCGCGCGGGCAATCCTGGGCCGCAGCGGCCGGTCCGGAAAGTAGTAAGAGGGCGAACAGCGCCGGCAGGGCGCAGAGGCCGCGACGGAATGCATTGTTGATCATGTCGATTCTCCCTGAGTCGCGTTCTTGATTGATGAATTCGCCGGACAGCCTAACACCGTGCGACGGCGGTGCAAGTCCCTACATCCCCGTGACGCGGCGATTTCCGGTCGCGGTTTTCGCTTGAGTTTCGAACGAACGAACGGGCATTCCCGGAGGAACGTCCGCCCGCGAAACCGCCCGATCCCCGCACCGCTCAGTGGCCTGCGGTCGGCATGGCGAACACCGCGCCCTCGCGGATGCCGCTGGGCCAGCGGGCCGAGATCGTCTTCACCTTGGTGAAGAAGCGCACCGATTCCGGGCCGTGCATCTGGGTGTCGCCGAACTTCGAGCGCTTTGAGCCGCCGAAATTGTGGAACGCAAGCGGCACCGGGATCGGCACGTTGATGCCGACCATGCCGATATCGACCCGGTTGGCGAACTCGCGCGCCGCATCGCCGTCGCGAGTGAACACCGCAACGCCGTTGCCGAACTCGTGCTCGTTGACCAGCTTCACCGCCTCGTCGAAGCTGCCGGCCCGCACCTGCGTGAGCACCGGGCCGAAGATCTCGTCCCGGTAGATCGACATGTCGGGCTTGGCGTGGTCGAACAGCGAGCCGCCGCAGAAGAAGCCGCCCTCGTAGCCCTGCAGGCTCGCGCCGCGGCCGTCGACGACCAGCTCCGCACCCGCGTCCACGCCCTGCTGGATGTAGTTCTCGATGCGGTCCTTGGCCTGCTGCGTGACCACCGGGCCCATATCCGCCTTGTCGTCGTTCCACGGCCCGTAGCGCAGCTCCTGCACGCGCGGCTTGATCCGCTCGATGATCGCATCCGCGGTCGCATCGCCGACCGGCACGGCGACCGAGATCGCCATGCAGCGCTGGCCGGTGGACCCGTAGCCGGAGCCGATCAGCGCGTCGGCCGCCTGGTCGAGATCGGCGTCGGGCATGATCACCATGTGGTTCTTGGCGCCGCCGAACACCTGGACGCGCTTATTGTGGGCGGTGCCCTCGTGATAGATGTACTCGCCGACCGCCGTCGAGCCGACGAAGCTGATCGCCGGCACGTCGGGGTGATGCAGGAGGGCGTCGACCGCCTCCTTGTCGCCGTTGACGACGTTCCAGACGCCGTCCGGCAGGCCCGCCTCCTTCCACAGCTCGGCCAGGAACAGCGGCGCCGAGGGGTCGCGCTCCGACGGCTTGTTGATGTAGCAGTTGCCGCAGGCGACCGCCATCACCCCCATCCACAAGGGAATCATCACCGGGAAATTGAACGGCGTGATTCCGCCGACGACGCCGATCGCCTCGCGTTGCGAGAAGGTGTCGATGCCGCCGCCGACATTGGAGGAGAACTCGCCCTTGATCAGGTGCGGGATGCCGCAGGCGAATTCGGTGACGTCGATGCCGCGCTGGATCGAGCCCTTGGCGTCGACGATCGTCTTGCCGTGCTCCTTGCCGACGACCTCGGCCAGCGTGTCCATGTTGCGCACCAGGAGGTCGCGGAACGCGAACAGCACCTGGCTGCGCCGCGAGGCGGAGGCCGACGCCCAGTCCGGGAACGCTTTGCGAGCGGCCTGGACGGCGCGGTCGACCTCGTCGGCATTGGCGTAGGGCGCGCGGGCCTGCACCTCGCCCGTCGCCGGATTGAGGATGTCGCCGAACCGGCCGCTGGTGCCCTCGACCCGCTTGCCGCCGATGAAGTGATAAAGAGTCTCGGTCATACCGGTGCCCCCGAATGTTCCAGTGTTGGCGCGATATTACGACGTCCGGCCGAGGCCGTCAGCGCAAATCCGGCCGTCGGCCCTTGGCCTTGCCTCTTGATCCAATTGCATCGTCATTCCGAGCGAAGCGACGCGATCCAGTTTTGACCGCACCTCCTGGATTGCCGCGGCGCTACGCGGCTCGCAATGACGCCGACAATCAACAGCAGTCAGCTTCAGTACCGGCCGAACACCTTGCGCAGGCCGTCGGCCAGCCGGTCGATATGCCTCTTCTCCGCGACGAAGGGCGGGGCGATGCAGGCGGTATCGCCGGTCATCTTGACCAGCACGCCTTCGTCCCACAAATCCTGGACCGCCTGGCCGCCACGGGCCCCGGGCTTTCCGTCCTTGGGCGCGAGGTCGACGCCGGCCAGCATGCCGATGCCGCGGATGTCGGTGACCGCCGGCAGATCCTTCAGCGAGAACACCGCGTCGAGGAAGTAGCCCGACATCTCGCGCGCCCGCTCGAACAAACCCTCCTTCTCGTAGATGTCGAGGGTGGCGAGCGCTGCCGCGCAGGCCGCCGGGTGCGCCGAATAGGTGTAGCCGTGGAACAGCTCGACGCCGCCGGCGCCGGCATCCATGATCGTGTCGTAGACCTCGTCGCTGACCGCCACGGCGCCCATCGGGATGGCGGCGTTGGTCAGCGCCTTGGCCATGGTCATGATATCGGCCTTCACGCCGAAGACCTGACCCGCGAAGTTGCCGCCGATGCGGCCGAAGCCGGTGATCACCTCGTCGAATATCAACAGGATGCCGTGCGTGTCGCAGATCTCGCGCAGGCGCTCCAGATACCCCTTCGGCGGCGCCAGGATGCCGGTCGAGCCGGCCACCGGCTCGACGATGCAGGCGGCGATGGTGTCGGCCCCGTGCAACGCGCAGAAGCGCTGCAGGTCGTTGGCCAGCTCGACGCCGTTCCTCTCGGGCTGGCCGCGGACATAGAGCTCGTCCTTGCTCCAGGTGTGGCGCATGTGCAGCACGCCGACGACGCCGGGGCCGAACTGCTCCTTGTTCTTGACCATGCCCTGGACCGAGGTGCCGCCGAAGTTGACGCCGTGATAGGCGCGCTCGCGCCCGACGAGGCGGATGCGCTGGCCCTGGCCCTTGGCGCGCTGGTAGGCGAGCGCGATCTTCAGCGCGGTATCCACCGATTCCGAGCCCGAATTGGTGAAGAAGGTGTACGCCAGATCACCCGGGTAAAGTGCCTTCAGCCGCCGCGCCAGCTCGAACGCGGCCGGCTGGCCGTGCTGGAACGGCTGCACATAGGCGCAGTCGCGCAGCATCTCCGATACGGCGTCGGCGATTTCCGGGCGGCTGTGGCCGGCCGGCACGCAGAACAGGCCCGAAGACATGTCGATCAGTGTGCGCCCGTCGTGGCTCTCGCATTCGACGCCCTTGCTGCTCACCATGAGGCGCGGCTTTGCCTTGAATGCCCGGTTGGCGGTAAAGGGCATGAAGAAATGCTCGAGGTCGTTGGTCGGATAACGCATGGCAGTCACTCCGAATACGCGCGACGGCGCGGCCGCGCCAGGTTTGTAGCGTAAGAGCGGCCCGGCGTCCGGCGGATGGAAACCTGCGCGACTCTAGCATTGGCACGAGGATCGCGGATAGGGCCAGCCCCGGCAGAACAGCTTGGCCAGACGCGGACTTCCCCTGACCGGTCGAACTTGTCAGGATGGCGTCGGGTCAGACCAGAGTCGGAGGCCGGGCGATGGACTTCACGGGCAAGGTGGTGCTGGTCACGGGCGGCACGTCCGGCATCGGCGCGGCAATCGCCAAGACGTTCGGCGCAGCCGGGGCGTCCGTGTTTCTGACCGGCCGGAATGCGGCGCGCGGCGACGCCGTGGCCGCGGCAATCGCCGCCTCTGGCGGAACCGCCGCCTTCCAGGCCGCCGACATCGCCGCCGACGGCGCCGGTGGCCGCCTCGTGCAGGCTGTTCTGGACCGCTTCGGCCGACTCGACGTGCTCGTCAACAACGCTGGCATCATCCACCGCGGCACCGCCGAGGAGACCACCGACGCGCAATGGCGGCTGACAATCTCGGTGAATCTCGATGCCGCATTCTACGTCAGCCGCGCGGCGGTCCCGGCCATGCGCCGGCAGGGCGGCGGTGTCATCGTCAACATCGCATCGGACTGGGCGCTGGTCGGCGGGAAACGCAGCGTGGCCTACTGCGCGTCGAAAGGCGGCATGCTGCTGATGACCAAGGCGATGGCGCTGGATCATGCGCATGAACACATCCGCGTCAACGCGGTCTGCCCGACCGACGTCGACACGCCGATGCTGGACGCCGAGTTCGCTGCCCTCGGGATCGCCAAGGCGGACGGCCTCGCCGGCTATGCCGATACCATCCCGATCGGCCGTGTCGGCGCGCCGGGGGACGTCGCCCGGGCGGTTCTGTTCCTCGCCTCGGACCAGGCCGGCTTTATCACCGGAATCGGCCTGCCGGTCGACGGCGGCGCAACGGCCATGTAGGACGCGGGGGCCGTTGCCGCAGGATGGTCCGCCGGCGGGCGTTGCGCCGGGCGCGGCCTGTCCTCAGTGCTTGCTCACGTACACACGGAAACGCCCTTCGACCGCGTCCGGATTGACCAGCATGTGGACGTAGCGCACGCTCGTCGCGTCGATGTACGTATCGTACCTGTCGACCGGCTTCGGCGCATACCATGGCCTCATGGCGCTCTCTGTGCGGGCGGCGATCCGGAAATCGGCAGCGCGGCGCAGTCGGAACCGCCGGGTCCATTTCTCGATCCATGCCGCCGGCACGAGCAGCTCGAATTCGAAATCGTCGGTTGTCACGACGCCGGGGCGCCACCCGTAGGCGACGACAACCGAGTTGACCACCGTGACATCGCCGGGCCGGGATTCGCGGAAGACCCTGCTGTAGTTGGCCTCGTTGTCGCCTTCGTGAACCGTACGCGGCGTCGCATCCGTATAGGACTGGCAGCCCCCGATCGTGAACCCGAGGAGCACGGCCAGAAGCGGTGCCGGCCAGCGACACAGCCGCGGAAGAACGGTCTTTGCGTGCGTGCTCACGGTCGCATGCGGCGATCCGCGCCCGTGCCGGCGCCTGCTGCTTTCATGAATGCTCCTTTCGCGCGAAGCCAATTTCCCGACGGCCTGAACGCAACAATCCCCGACTTGCCCGCCGCCGTCAACGCGGCTTCGGCGGCGTGGACGCCGCCTAGATCTCCCGCCCCTCGAAGCCGTGCGCGCCGTCGCGGGTCTCGATCTCGATGACCCAGAGGTCGGGGTCGCGCGCGGTCTGACGGGCGATGTAATCGTCGGCCTCGGACTCGGTCACGAGGTTGCCGTCGAGCGCCGCCAGCCAACACAGGATCCCGTCGAGGTCGCGCGTCTGCGCCAGCACGCGGCAGCCGAGGTCGAGCCGGTTGACCTTGAGGATCACCATCCCCCCATGCGGGTCACCGCGTCGCGCCACCACGGCCGGCACCGCCGCGGCGGTGAGGCGGCGCAGATGCGCCTTGATCCACAGTTCTGTGGGGATTCGCCCGTCCGCCACCGTTACCGTCCCGTCTGCCTCCAATCATGGGTCAGACGTACGGCGTCGTAGACTTCGTACGTCTGCAGCCGCTGCGCCAGTAGGTCGGCCAACAGCATTCGCATGGCTATCCCGGTTCGGCTGGCTGGCGGCGGCATGGCGGGGACCGGCGGGCCGCCAGCCTATATGCCGGAATATGAGGGATGGAGAGGCCACCCTGGCACGTGAAGCGATGCGCGAACGTTCTACTGCAGTGCGGCAACGGTTTTGTCCGTTTCCGCGCCGGCGGCGCCGTTTCGCCGCTCGTCGCGCGGCGTGCGCCCGAACATGTCGCGGTAGCATTTGGAGAAGTGCGATGCCGACGTGAATCCGCAAGCGAAGGCGATTTCGGTCACCGGCATCGTCGTCTGGGTCAGCAGCAGCCGCGCGCGCTCCAGGCGAAGCCGGAGGTAGTAGCGCGCGGGGCTGGTATTGAGATAACGGCGGAACAGGCGCTCCAGCTGGCGGCGCGACAAGCCGACGCGGGCGGCGATATCCTCCCGGCTCAAAGCGTCCTCGACATGCGCCTCCATCGCGCCGATCGCCTGGATCAGCTTGGGGTGGCTGATGCGCAGCCGGGCCTGCAGCGGCAGGCGCTGATTGTCGTGCCCCTCGCGGATCCGCTCATGCATGAACTGTTCGCTTACCGCGGACGCGACGTCGTTGCCGTGGCGCCGGGAGATCTCCGTCAGCATCATGTCGGCGGCCGCGATGCCGCCGGCACAGGTGAACCGGTCGCGGTCGATCTCGAACAGCTCCGCCTGCACGTCGAGATCGGGATGCTGTTCCCGAAAGCCCTCGAGATTCTCCCAGTGAATGGTGCAGCGATAGCCGGACAGGAGGCCGGCATGCGCCAGCACGTGCGCACCGGTACAGAGCGCGCCGACATGGGTGCCCTCACGCGCCCAGCGGCGCAGCCAACCGAACACGACGTTGTCCTGATACAGTTGGGCGCCGATCCCGCTGCACACGACGACGTTGTCGAGGTGCGGCGCGTCGGCGATGCCGCGGTCGGCGATCATCCGCACACCGTTGGACGCCTCGACGGGCTCGCCGTCGCGGCTGAGGATCTCCCATTCATAGAGCTGGCGGCCCGTCGTATAGTTGGCGAGCCTCATCGCCTCGAGCATCGCTGTGAATGCCGACATGGAGAAGTTCGGAATGAGCAGGAACGACACCCGGTCCGGTCGTTCGCCGCTGACTTTCCTGAACATGCGATCCCGCCTCCCTGGCCGCCCTTCCCGTTTGACCCCGATCCGCAATTTTGTCAACGGATTCAGGCCGTCCGGAACGGTGCACCAGCGCGATGGCCCGGCACGGTGTCGCGGTCACGCGCGACCTCGGCACAGCCGCCGGACACGTTCCGACGGGCGATCGCCAGCCCGGGTCGACAGAATCAGGACGCCCTGATTTCCTGCAGGAACCTGTCGACCTCGCCGCGCAGGCCCTCGGCCTGGCGGGCCATCTCCTGCGAGGCGTTGAGCACCTGGCCGGCCGCCGACCCGGTCTCGCCGGCGGCCTTGCTGACCGCCTCGATGTTCTGGTTCACGTCCTGGGTGCCGCGGGCGGCCTGCTGGACGTTGCGGGCGATCTCCTGGGTCGACACGCCCTGCTCCTCGACCGCCGAGGAGATGGTCGTCGCGATGTCGTTGACCTCGCCGATGATCGAGCGGATCTTCTCGATCGCATCGACCGCGCCGGTCGTTTCCTCCTGCACCGAGGCGATCTGCCGCGAGATCTCCTCGGTCGCCTTGGCGGTCTGGTTGGCGAGGTTCTTGACCTCCTGCGCCACCACCGCAAAGCCCTTGCCGGCCTCGCCGGCACGGGCCGCCTCGATCGTGGCGTTGAGGGCCAGGAGGTTGGTCTGCCCGGCGATGTCGTTGATCAGGCTGACGACATCGCCGATCTTGCTCGCCGCCTCGGCGAGGCCCTGCACCGTCGCGTTGGTGGTCTCGGCCTCGGCCACCGCGTTCTGCGCGATCTTCGCGGACTGCAGCACCTGGCGGCCGATCTCGGTGATCGAGGCGCTCAGCTCCTCGGCCGTCGCCGCCACCGTCTGCACGTTGGCGGTCGCCTGGTCGGAGGCCGTGGCCACGTTCGCCGACTGCCGGCTCGTCTCCTCCGCGGTCGCCGACATCTGCTGCGCCGTCGCCTGCATCTCCGTCGCCGCCGACGACACCCCGTCGACCACCTCCTTGACCTGCCGCTCGAAGCGGTCGGCGATCTCCAGCATCCCCTGACGCTTCTCCGCCTCGACCCGCTGGTGCGCCTCGGCCTGTTCCTTTTCGAGGCGCTGCTTGTCGATCGCATTGTCCTTGAACACCTGGACCGCGGCGGCCATGCCGCCGATCTCGTCGCGGCGCTCGCGCTCGGGCACCTCGGCGCTGATATCGCCGTCGGCAAGCCGGGCCATCGCTCGTGTCATGACCCTGACGGGATTGGTTACGGTGCGGCTGAGGGCATAGACCAGCATGACGATCAGCGCCACGACAACGCCCAAGCCCACCAAAATCTGGGTCCTCACCGCCGACGATACCTTCTCGTTCAGCGCATCGAGGGTCCAGGCAACCGCAATGATCCCGATAGCGTCCTTGTCCTTGCCGGACATCACGGGCGCGGCGACGACCAGATGGTCGCCGGTGATCATGGAAACCGTATCGCCGGACTGGAGGCGTGCCTGCCAGCGCTTGGGGACGCCCGACAGATCGTAGGATTGCCACCGCGGGGAATCGTAAGTCGCCAGCACCGCGCCATTCGTGTGCCAGACCGTGATGTTCGCAATGGTGGACCCATCATCGTCCACAAGGTCGGCATAGGTTGCTTCGATGCGGTCCGCCTTGCGCCAACGTACGCCGCCGGAGATCAACGAGGCCAGCATCTGGGTCACCGTGACACCGGTTTCCTCCGACATCGCGCGAAGATCTTTGCGCTGGGTATTCGCGCTCAGCATCGTCATCGCGCTGATGCCGATGATCACCATTATCGCGACAATCAGGACAATCTTGCGCCCGATGGTCAAGACACCCAACTGTCTGGACTGTCTTAATGCTGCACCGGGCGCGCCTGATTTTGTCACATTACCAGCCGTCGCCGCACTCATTGCGATCACCCTTATGCAATATTGTCTTACTTGACGATTCGGCGCGCCCTCAATTGGACAGCAGTTCCACATTGACCCCGATCGTAATGGCTCCGATCACGGCGCCGTTGTCCGGATCAGCGATCGCCATGCTGACCTGCGACTGGTATGTCTGCGTCGACTCGTCGAACTCCACCCCGTCGATGAACACAGCATCCGGGCCGGCCAGGAACGTCTTTTTCCACTTCGCTTCGTCGCCCTGCCAGTAATCCGACGTGGCATCGCTCTGAGCGACGTTCAGGCCGCGGTTGTCCATGACGAAGATTTCGGTGAACAGGCCTTCGCCCTCGTGTTTGTAGCCAAGAAGCTTTTTCGAAGCGGGGCGGCCGAGCAGTTCATCGATCATCGGCCGGACGCTCGAGCCGGTCTCGGCGCGCCACTTCTTGTCGAGCGCGTCGATGTCGGACTGCGCCAGTCCCGAATGCGCCTGATTCTGCGAGCGGATCGCATTGACCAGCAGCGGATCGGAGACCCAGGCCTTGAACGTGCTGTTCACGAGATTGCGGAGCGCGGCATCGCTTTCGCCGGCCGCGTGCGCCATCGGCGACAGGAACATCGTCGCTGCGGCTACCAAAAGGATTTTCCTCATCTCACTTTCCTCTCTTGCAGGACTCTGACATCTGTGAAACCCGAAGCCCTGTCGCGGCCTGGACGCCGCGGGCGTCCGCCATACGCGTGCCGCCAACGGCATCGTACGTACCAAGCTCGCGCAGGTGCTTCCGCTTTCCTATGTATCCGCCGTTTACCCTAACAACCGGTTAATATTTCTATATAAAATTGATAAAACCCGGGACCGATCGCGGGTTTCCCGCAGACATAACAACGCGGTTGGGTCCTTCCTTATTCGGCATCCGTTCATTGCCCCGCGTCCCCGGCGAGTCGACCCGGCTCTGGTGCGGTACCCGAGCGCTGGGTCAAAGCGCGTCGCGCGCGCTGTGCGCAGCCCGTCGGGCCATGATCATGTGCGCGTCGCGCGATCTGGAAATCATGTCGCCCAGGGACATGACCGCCGGTGGCCGCGGACCTACGCATTTGCCATGCCGGCTTGCGTGGACGGAATGCCTGCGGCAAGCTGCCTTGCGTTTACGGAGGTACGCCGTCGATGCCCGGATACTCGATCTTCGCGCTTGTCCGCAACGCGCTGAGCTATCACGAAAACTGGCAGCAGGCGTGGCGCAGCCCGGAACCGAAGCCCGAATACGATATCCTGGTGATCGGCGGCGGCGGCCACGGCCTGGCGACTGCCTATTACCTGGCCAAGGAGCATGGCATCACGAATGCCGCCGTTCTCGAGAAGGGCTGGCTGGGCGGCGGCAACACCGGCCGCAACACGACCATCGTCCGCTCCAACTATCTGTGGGACGAGAGCGCCGCCATCTACGAGCATGCGCTGAAGCTGTGGGAGGGGCTGTCGCAGGAGCTGAATTTCAATGTGATGTTCAGCCCGCGCGGGGTGATGAACCTCGCCCACAACCAGCATGACTGGCGGGAGCTGAACCGGCGCGTCCACGCGATCCGCCTGAATGGTATCGATTCCGAAATCCTCAGCGCCCGCCAGGTCAAGGCCGAGGCCCCGATCCTCAACGTCTCGCCAGACACACGATATCCGATCATCGGTGCGTCCATGCAGCGGCGCGGCGGCACGGCGCGGCACGATGCGGTGGCCTGGGGCTATGCCCGCGCCGCCGACGCCCGCGGTGTCGACATCATCCAGAACTGCGAGGTGACCGGATTCCTCATCGACAAGGGCAAGGTCACCGGGGTCGAGACAACGCGCGGCAGGATCCGGGCCGGCCGAATCGGCGTCGTCGTCGCCGGGCATTCGTCGGTGCTGGCCGAAATGGCCGGCTTCCGCATGCCGATCGAGAGCAATCCCCTGCAGGCGCTGGTCTCAGATCCGATCAAGCCGGTCCTCGACTGTGTCGTGATGTCGAGTGCCGTGCACGTCTATGTCAGCCAGTCGGACAAAGGCGAACTGGTGATCGGCGCGGGTTCGGACCTGTACGTCTCGTATGCGCAACGCGGCAGCTTCGACATCATCGAAGGCATCATGGGCGCGCTGTGCGAGCTCGTGCCCATGGTCTCGCGACTGAAACTGATGCGGCAGTGGGGCGGCATCGTCGACGTCACCCCGGACCGCAGCCCGATCATCGGCAGGACGCCGGTCGACGGCCTGTTCTTCAACTGCGGCTGGGGCACCGGCGGCTTCAAGGCGACGCCCGGTTCCGGCCATGCCTTCGCGGCGACGCTGGCTGCCGGCGAGCCGAACGATCTGGCCGGGCCGTTTTCGCTCGACCGCTTCCGGTCCGGCTTCCTGATCGACGAGGCCGGCGCCGCAGCGGTCGCGCATTAGGAGATCGACACCATGTTTCTGATCGATTGTCCATGGTGCGGGCCGCGCTCGCAGAAGGAATTCCACTGTCATGGGGAGGCGCATATCGCGCGGCCGAAGGATCCCGAGGCGTTGTCCGACGCGGAATGGTCCGATTACCTGTTCAATCGCGCCAATACCAGGGGCGTGTTCTTCGAGCGGTGGGTCCATAATCACGGTTGCCGCCGCTGGTTCAACGTGGCCCGGGACACCGTGAGCGACCGGATCCTCGCCGTCTACCGGATGGGCGAAAAGCGTCCGAAGGTAAAGCGATGAGCCAGCGATTCCGCCTCCGCCAAGGTGGTCGCATCGACCGGACGCGTCCGATCGATTTCCGCTTCGACGGCGCAACGCTGCACGGCTATGCCGGCGATACGCTGGCCGCCGCGTTGCTGGCCAACGGCGTCCATCTTGTCGGGCGCAGCTACAAGTACCACCGGCCGCGCGGCATCTTCTCGGCCGGCGCGGAGGAGCCGAATGCGCTCGTCCAGCTGCGCGAGGGCGCACGGACCGAGCCCAACATGAGAGCATCGCAGGTGGAGCTGTTCAGCGGACTGGTCGCCAACAGCCAGAATCGGTGGCCGTCCCTGCGCTTCGATGCCTGGGCCGTCAACAGCCTGTTCTCGCGCTTTCTTCCATCCGGCTTCTACTACAAGACGTTCATGTGGCCGGCCAGCTTCTGGATGACGTACGAGCGGGTCATCCGCAACGCGGCCGGGCTCGGCAGGGGTCCGACGGAAGCCGATCCGGACCGCTACGAGCATCGCTACGCCTGGTGCGACGTGCTGGTTGCCGGGGGCGGGCCGGCCGGGTTGATGGCGGCGCTGACGGCGGCGCGCAGCGGGGCGCGGGTGATCATTGCCGACGAGCAGAGCGAGCTGGGCGGCGCGCTGCTGTCCGATACCGTCGCCATCGACGGCCGGGCGCCGGGCGACTGGGTGGCGCAGGTCGTGCAGGAGCTGCGCGCAACGGCGGACGTAACGGTTCTCCCGCGCACCACGGTGACCGGCTATTACGACCACAACTATTTGACCCTCCTCGAGCGGGTCACGGACCATTGGCCCGGCGAGCCCGACGGCAAGACGCCACGCCAGCGCTTCTGGCAGGTGCGGGCGAAGCAGGTGGTGCTGGCGACCGGGGCCCTCGAGCGGCCGCTCTGTTTCCGCGACAACGACCGGCCGGGAATCATGCTGGCCGGAGCGGTGCGCACCTATGTCAACCGTTACGCGGTGCTGCCCGGGCGCCGTGCCGTGGTTTTCACCAACAACGACAGCGCCTACGGCGCGGCGATCGACCTCAAGCGGGCCGGCGCGTCGGTCGCGGTCGTCGACCTGCGCCGCGAGCCGGGCGGCGATCTGGTCGAAGCCGCCGAATCCGAGGGCATCGAGGTTATGCGTGGCTTCGCGATCACCGCGGTCAAGGGCGGAAAACGGGTCAACGGCGTCTCGGTGCGGCAGCTCGACGAGGCGGGCGATGCGGTCACAGGCGGATCGCGGAAGATGGCATGCGATCTCGTTGCCGTGTCCGGCGGCTGGAATCCCACTGTCCACCTGTACAGCCAGTCGCGCGGCAAGCTGCGGTTCGATGACGACCTTGCGGCGTTCGTTCCCGACCGCTCCTTCGCGGCGGAGCGGTCCGCCGGTGCCTGTAACGGCGCCATGACCCTGTCGGCCTGTCTTCAGCAGGGCATCGACGCCGGCCGTGCGGCCATCCGGGACATCGGGATGAAAGCCAGGGCGGGCCTGACCGCGCCCGCGGTCGACGAGCCGGCGGCCGGCGAAACCAGGGCCGTATGGGTCGTGCCTTCGGGTCGCCCCCTGGGACGGGGCGGCAAGCATTTCATCGATTTCCAGAACGACGTGACCGCGGCCGACGTCCACCTTGCGCACCGTGAGGGTTACATCTCGATCGAGCACCTCAAGCGCTACACCACGACCGGCATGGGCACCGACCAGGGCAAGACGTCGAACGTCACCGCGCTGGCCATCATGGCGGAGCTGCGGGGCGTCGCGATCCCGGAGGTCGGCACGACCACCTTCCGGCCGCCGTACACCCCGGTCGGCTTCGGCGCGATCGCCGGGCGCAACGTCGGGGCGTTCATGGACCCGGTCCGCGTCACGGCGATGCATGACTGGCATGTCGAGCACGGCGCGGAATTCGAGGACGTCGGCCAGTGGAAGCGGCCATGGTACTATCCGCGCGATGGCGAGTCGATGCAGGACGCGGTGAACCGCGAGGTTCTGGCGGCGCGCAATTCGGTCGGCGTCCTCGATGCCTCGACGCTCGGCAAGATCGACATCCAGGGCCCGGATGCCGCATCGTTCCTGAACATGATCTACACCAACGCCTGGCTCAAGCTGCCGGTCGGCAGCTGCCGCTACGGGCTGATGCTGCGCGAGGACGGCATGGTGTTCGACGACGGCGTGACCACACGGCTCGGCGAGAACCGGTTCCTGATGACGACGACCACCGGCGGCGCGGCGAACGTGTTGACCTGGCTCGAGGAGTGGCTGCAGACCGAATGGCCGCAGATGAAGGTCTACTGCACCTCGGTGACCGAGCAGTGGGCGACGGTGGCGGTGTGCGGCCCCTATGCGCGGCACGTCGTCGGCGCGCTGACCGACTACGACAAGCTGGGGCCGCGCGATTTTCCCTTCATGACGATGCGCGAGATGGTTATCGCCGGCATACCTGCACGGGTGTTCCGTATCAGCTTTACCGGCGAGCTCGCCTTCGAGATCAACGTGCCGCGGCGCTATGGCCTCGCGGCGTGGGAGGCGGTCTGCGACGCCGGCCAAAAATACGGGATCACGCCCTACGGCACCGAGGCGATGCATGTCCTGCGCGCCGAGAAGGGTTTCATCATCGTCGGCCAGGAGACCGACGGCACGGTGACGCCGATGGATCTCGGCATGGACTGGATCGTCTCCCCGTCCAAGGGCGACTTCATCGGCCGCCGCTCGTTCCGCCGCGAGGACACGGCGCGGCCCGACCGCAAGCAGCTGGTCGGCCTGCTCACCGAAGATCCGCACGATGTCCTGGTCGAGGGCGCGCAACTTGTCGAAACCGTCACCGCCGCGCCGCCGATGGCGATGGTCGGCCACGTGACCTCCGCCTACTACAGCCCGAATGTCGGACGGTCGATTGCGCTGGCCATGGTAAAACGCGGCCGCGAGCGGATCGGCGAGACGCTCTACGCACCGCGGCTCGACGGTAAGGGACCGCTCGAAGTGACGGTCACCGAGCCGGTGTTCTACGACAGGGAAGGAGTGCGCGCCCGTGGCTGAGGGCAGAGACAGCGCCGCGGCGCCGGCGGAGCGTAGCCCGCTCGACGGCCGCCCGGGCACCGGGTGCGATGCCGCCGTCATGGTCGAGCATCCGCACACCGGCAAGATCACCTTGCGCGGCGACGCCACCGATCAGGCCTTCCTCGACGCCGTCCAGGAGGCGGTCGGCGTGGCGCCGCCGAAAACGCCCAATGCGATCGCCGGCGCCGGACACGACGCCGTGCTCTGGCTCGGCCCCGACGAGTGGCTGGTGGTGACCCGCGAAGGCCGCCAGACAAAGACCGAGGCGGCGCTGCGCGCGGCGCTCGACGGCCAGCACGCCTCAATCGTCGATACGAGCGACGCCCGCACCACCATTCGCCTGCACGGGACACACGCGCGCGACGTCCTGGCGAAGGGTTGCCCGTTCGACCTGCACCCGCGCGCCTTCGGGCCAGGGCAATGCGCCCAGACGATCCTCGCCAGGGCGGATGTGTTGATCCACCAGCGGGACGATACGCCGACCTACGACATCCATGTTGCGTGCAGTTTCGCACGCTATCTCTGGGACTGGCTGGTGGACGCGGCGAAGGAGTTCAGCTGATCCCGTCGAAGGGGACGTCGGCCCCGTAGAACCTTCGGGCGAGACGCGATACGGCCTGCGGATCGCCAGTGGTCAGGAACCGCAGTTGACCGGTCTGCGGCGGTGCCGCCGCGAATTCCGGGTGGCGGGCGAGATAGTCGGCAAGGCTCTCGGCGACCAGTTCGGGCTGGTGCAAAATCGCCGTGCCGGGTGGCAGCGCCGTTCGGAACGCCTTTGCAGCCAGCCCGTAATGGGTGCAGCCGAGCACCGCGACGTCGGGCAGCACGCCCTGCATGCTGCGCAGGAGTTCGCCTACGAACCTCTCGACGAGGCCGTTGATCTCACCCTGCGGGGCGCCGGCCTCGATGGCGTCGACCAGCCCGGGGCAGGCCTGCTGGACGATCAGCACGTCCGGTGCGCGTTTGAGAATTTCGCCGACATAGGCGCGGCTTTCCACCGTCCTGCGGGTGGCGAAGATGGCCACCGTGTCCTGCGGCGCGCCCGGTCCGGTGTGCGGCTCCTCGACGTGCCAGGGCTGGCGCACGATCGCCTCGACCACCGGCACCAGGACGCCGAGCACGCGCCGGCCCGGCCAGGCGCCGTCCAGCCAGGTCCGCTGCAGCCGCCGCAGGGCAACGGCGGCCGCCGTATTGCAGGCCAGAATGACGAGCCGGCAGTCCATGCGGAACAGCCGCTCGATGTTCTCGATCGTAAGCCGGTAGACGTCCTCTGCGGAACGTTCGCCATAGGGTGCGTTGGCATGGTCGCCAAGATAGACGAAACCGCGATCAGGCGAGCGCTCGGTCAATGCGCGCAACACCGTCAGCCCGCCATGGCCGGAGTCGAACACGCCGATCATGACGCGTCCATAAACCTGCCAGGCGATCGAGCGAACTCACCCTTCGAGACCGGACTGCTTCCCTCCACAGGGTCAGGGCACACAGTTGCGGGCCTCATGTTGAGGAGCCCCGAAGGGGCGTCTCGAAGCATGAGGTCGCTCGGCAGGCGGTTCATGATCCAGCGATCGCTACCCGATCATATCCTCGATATACGGCGGCAGCGAAAAGGCGGCCCTGTGCACGGCGGGCGTGTAGTAGCGTGTCTCGATACCGGCGGCGGCGAACCGGCGGGCGATTTCGTCCTCGGGCAGCTGCCGAAGCGACTCGTCGTCCGTACCCCAGCCGAAGGCCATCGGCCCTCCGACATAGGTCGGCACCGTCGCAAGATAGCAGGTCGCATCGCGGAACAGCTTGCGGAAGGCGGCGAGCGTGCTGGTCAGCTCCGCCCGCTGCAGGAACGGCACGCCGTTCTGGGTCGCGATCACGCCGCCATCGTTGAGACAGCGCTTGACGTTGCCGTAGAACGCCTCGGTGAACAGCACCTCCGCCGGGCCGATCGGATCGGTCGAATCGATGATGGCGACATCGAAGCGCTGCTCGGTCTCGGCCACGAACTTCGCCCCGTCCGCAATGACCAGATCGAGCCGTTCGTCATCGAAGGCGCCCTTGCAGATCGTCGGCAGGTACTGCTTGCTGAACTCGACGACCCCGGCGTCGATCTCGACCATGGTCACGCGTTCGACCGCGGCGTGCTTCAACACTTCCTCGGCCATGCCGCCGTCGCCGCCGCCGATGATCAGCACCCGCTTCGCCCTGCCGTGGGCGAGGATCGGCACGTGCGCCATCATCTCGTGATAGATGAACTCGTCGGATTCGGTGGTCTGCACCACGCTGTCGAGGGTCAGCACGCGGCCGAAGGTCTTGCTCTCGAACAGCATGAGCCGCTGGTGTTCGGTCTTGCTGTCGAACAGCAGCCGGCCGATCCTGATCTTGATCCGAAGGTCGTCGTGAAGGACTTCCTCAGACCACTCGGCCATCAGTCCCGGCCCCGAAGGTGCTCGGTCACCTCGACCCGGTTCGGCCGGAAGAAACGCTTGAGGACGTCGATCGCCTCGCCCGGGCGCGCATCGCCGCACATGAACACGTCGAACGCGGCATAACCGCATTCCGGCCAGGTGTGCACGCTGATGTGGGATTCCGCCAGCACCGCGACGCCCGAGACGCCGTCGTTCGGCGTAAAATGGTGCAGATGAATGTGCAGCAGCGTCGCGCCGGCAGCTGCGACGCTCTCACGCATGGCGGCATCGATATGGTCGATGTCGTCGAGGTACTCGCAGCCCCACAAATCGATGATCAAATGCGTTCCGGCAAATCGAACGCCATTCCGCTCAACGAAGAAGTCCTTGCGGTTCTCGAAGGAACCCCGGTTCGAATGCAGCTGCACGACGCTGCGCGTTACGTCTTCCCCATGGGCGGTGCTTGAATCGCCGTCCAAGTCCGTCCCCAGCTGGACGAGTGCGGTGGTCTTAGGCATGGCCCGTACTCCCAACCAGTAGATGGCCCAGAATTCGAAAAAACAGAACGCGCGATATGGACGACCCGCCGGCGTTTTTCAAGGATTAAATTATGACATGTTCATGATATCTCGATGCGGCGGCAAAACCCGGTCACACCCGTCCCGCGCCGGCGCTCAGCGGGGAACCGGCGCGCGATCGAAACTGTTCCGCCTCGGATCCCAAAGCAGGACATCGCTGCTCTGGTGCAGGACATTCAGGGTGACAGCTGCGGTCTTGAGACGAATCCGCTCTGCCTCACCGTAGCGAGCGGCCGCGCCGAGTTCGAGTTCCGTGCCCGGCCCCATATAGCCGAGATAGATCTCGTCCGCGAGGGGTCCGAAAAACGACTCCATGGCCTTGGCATAGCGGCCGATGCCGTGGCCCATCAGGATGACGAAAATCTCGTCGCTGCCGGACGCCGATCGTCGCTTGATCAGCACGGCATAATCCGCATGGCCGTTGCCGTCGAAATCGGCACGAATCGCGCTCGGCGAGCGGTCCGGATGGGCGTAGGCCGGATCAGCGGCCGCCAGCGCCGCGATCTCGGGCGCCAGATCGGATAACGACACCGGCACATAGCCCGGAAAGAAATGTGCAACAATTGCTGAAAGCGGCGGCTCTGCAGGAACTTTTTGCGGCCCCTGCTGCGCAAATGCGGCGGCAGGCAAGGTTATGAATGCCGCTAGGCACGCAACAGCCGCAAATCGCATCCGTCAAATTCCCCTCGTTCCTTTTGGCGTCTCGAGTCTATTCGACCACGCCCGGCTTGCCTAGGGCGTTGTCGGCGCAGGCCGGGCCTCCGGACCCGGTGTCAAACCCGCGGCTGTGTTAACTATTCGCTTAATAAAGTTTTCATACAACACGCGCATTCTTGGCGCGTTTTTTTAAGGGCTAAAGATCAGGAGAGATCACTATGGCTGAAGTTACCACCCCGGTGCAGGCCGCGCCGGACATGACGATCACCAAGGTCTGGTTTTCGTTCGAAGGCCGGATAAGCCGCTCCACGTGGTGGATGAAATACTTTCTGCCGATACTGGGCATTTCCATCGCGCTGAACATTCTTGACATGATCCTCGGCACGATGTGGGTCATCGTGCCAGCGGACCCGTATACGGGCATGCCGGAACAGTCCGCAGGCATCCTTTCCATGATCTTCGGACTCGTCAGCATCTGGATCGGACTTGCGGCCGGCGCCAAGCGCCTTCACGACCGCAACAAGTCCGGTTGGTGGCAGCTTCTGTGGCTCGTTCCCATCATCGGCTGGATCTGGATGTTCGTCTTGCTGGGCTTCCTGCGTGGCACCATCGGTCCAAACCGCTTCGGCGCCGATACGGTAACCGAGTAGACCGTATGAGATCTCGGCCCGGCGGTCTTTGCACCGGGCCGGCGATGCCTGAATAAGGCCGTCACGCGTTCGAAGCGGGCGTGGCGGCCTTTTTCTCGTCCGCGGGCCGGTGCCGGCATCTTTAGCCGCGCCTGTTCCGCTCCGGTCGGTTGTCCTGCGTTCCGCGGCCGATCGCAATGGTGGCCGCGCCGCAACAAAGCCTGGAAGTCCACGTTAACCGAGTTTTCAGCCTTGGTCCGGCATGTTCCCCTGCAACCCCAGGGAACAATGGAGCTCCTCATGGCGGAAACGATTTCGACACGGCTGCGGAGCAGCAATCCGCCCATCCACTACATATGGTTTTCGTTCGACGGCCGCATCAACCGCTCGACCTACTGGTTGAAGTATTTCCTGCCGGCCGTCGGTGTCTACCCGCTCGCCTTCGCCCTCGATGTGATCGGCGAGACGTTTCCCATAATTACCATTGCGATCGTGCTGTTCATGATCTGGCCGACGCTCGCCGCCGGGACCAAGCGCTGCCACGACCGCGGCCACTCCGGCTGGTTCCAGCTGATCTCCCTCATTCCCTTCATCGGCGGCGTATGGCTGGGCATCGAGCTCGGCCTGCTCCCGGGCTCCTACGGCGCCAACCGGTACGGCCCCGACACGGTCCTGCGTTAAAGGCATAGGGCCTCGGGGTGGACACTTGGCGTCCGCCGGACATCGGATTTCTCGATGAACGAAGCCTCAAACGTTCGAATCCGGAACTGCGGCCTTTTTCCTGGCGACGAATTCGTCCAGCGCCTCGGCGATACCGGGGTCGAGCGGGGGCGCTTCGTAGTCGGCCAGCATCTTCTTGTACAGCGCGTTGGCCCGTTGCGCCGCGTCCTGCGCGCCCTCGGCCTGCCACTGCTCGAACGAGTTGTTGTCGGCGATCTTCGAGCGCCAGAACGCGGTCTCGAAATTGGCCTGGGTGTGGGCGCAGCCGAGATAGTGGCTGCCCGGCCCGACCTCCCGGATCGCGTCCATCGCCTGGCCGTTCTCCGACATGTCGACGCCGCCGGCGAACTTCTGCAGCATCGCGCACTGGTCGGCGTCCATGACGAATTTCTCATAGCCCATGGCGAGCCCGCCCTCGAGCCAGCCAGCGCAGTGCAGGGCGAAATTGACACCGGCCAGAATCGTCGACTGCAACGTGTTGGCGGATTCGTACGCGGCCTGCGCGTCCGGAATCTTCGAGGCGCACAGCGCGCCGCCGGAGCGGAACGGCACGCCGAGGCGGCGGGCGAGCTGGGCCGCGCCGTAGGTGACCAGCGCCGGTTCCGGCGTGCCGAAGGTCGGCGCGCCCGACTGCATGGAGATCGAGCTGGCGAAGGTGCCGAACACCACCGGCGCGCCGGGCCGCACGAGCTGCGTGAACGCCATGCCGGCGAGCGCCTCGGCAAGGATCTGGGTGAGCGTGCCGGCGACGGTGACCGGACTCATGGCGCCGGACAGGATGAACGGCGAGATCACGGTGCCCTGGTTGTGCCGCGCGTAGACCTTGAGCGCACCGAGCATGGTGGCATCGTAGGTCATCGGCGAGTTGGCGTTGATCAGGCTGACGATGCAGCAGTTGTTCTCGACGAACTCTGCACCGAACACGATCTTGGCCATCTCGACCGTGTCCTCGGCGCGTTCCGGCGCGGTGACGGACCCCATGAAGGCCTTGTCGGAATAGCGGATATGGGCGGCGACCATGTCGAGATGCCGCTTGTTGACCGGCAGGTCGACCGGCTCGCACAGCGTGCCGCCGGAATGGTGCAGCGCCGGCGACACGTAGGCCAGCTTCACGAAGTTGCGGAAATCCTCGATCGTCGCATAGCGCCGCCCCTCGTCGAGGCTCCGGATGAAGGGCGGGCCGTAGGCCGGCACGAAGACCGCGGCGTCGCCGCCGATCCGCACGGACTTCGCGGGGTTGCGCGCCCGCTGCACGAATTCCGCGGGGGCGCTGTCCTGTACCAGCTTGCGGCACATCCCGCGCGGGAACCGGACCCGCACGCCATCGACGTCGGCGCCGGCGTCGCGCCAGAGCTGCAGCGCCTCCTCGTCCTCGCGAAACTCGATGCCGATGTCCTGCAGCACGGTCTCCGCATTGGCCTCGATCGTGGCCAGCGCCTCATCGTCGAAAAGCTCGAACGGCTTGAACCGACGGACCACATAGGGGTCGCGCGCCGCCCCGCGATCGCTGCCACGCGCCGCGCGCCGCGCCTCGCTTCCGCCACGGCCGGCCCGTCGGCCGCCGCGGCCCGTTGTCGGCGAATCCATGTCGACAGCCTCCATCCCGCTGATCCCCGCAGACTCTTGCTTGGAACGGTGCAAACGCCCCACTCTATGTGCCGCGAGCGTCGGCGGCACTCGCGAATCTGCGACGCGCACGGCGCAAACCGCGCCATTGTATTCCGGACGACGCTTATGAAGCTCGCGGTTTCCGATTATAGTTGCCTCCGGGATGAAGAACAGCCGTCTGGGACAAATCGTGAAACGGTGGGGGTGGGCGGTGCCGCTCGCCCTGCTGATCCTCGCCGTGTCCGGCTGGCAACCCGGGTATCGGGTTCCTCCGACCAGCCCGGCCTTCGAGCAGAGCCTGACGGATTCCGGCCTGCGTCCGCTGCGCGAGCCGGAGGCGGCGCGGTTGCTGGGAAATGCGACGGTCTATGCGACCTATGTCCTGACCGAGCAGCAATGGATCGAGTACTTCGACGGCAGCGGGGTCGTCGTGCGCACGCGGGTCCCCGGCGGATCGGTCGGCGCAAGGGCCGGCCGGCCGCTTCTGTTCGGCTCGTGGTGGGGGGAAGGGGACGATATCTGCTTCGCTTACGGCCTCAGCCGGTTTGCCGAGTGCTACCGGCTGTATTACCGCGACGGATCGCTGCTCTATGTCCAGACGACGCCCAGCAGACAGGTCCCGGCGGGCGCACTTCTCGCCTATTCCACTGAAATCCGCCAAGGCAACGTCGAGAACTTCCCGCTGATCGGCGACTAGGCGACGGACACGCCGGGGTGCGGCCGCTTCGGCCTTGCACGGATGGGCGGGGCGACGCATGATCGCGCCGCCAACGACAATTTGCCTGACTCCGTATGTCCCCGTTTTCCGAATCCCCGCGCGGGCCCGTTGCCCACGGCGCCCTCGACGCCACCGGAATGCCGGCACTCGTGCTGCTCGCCAGCATGATCGGCTACGGCTCGATGGCCCGCGAGGCGGGGCTGACGCTGTGGACCTCGGTCGCTTCGACCGGGCTGGTCTGGGGTCTGCCCGGGCAGATCGCCATGGTCGAACTGTACGCGCTGGGCGCCCCCGTCATCGCGGTGATGGTGGCGGCATCCGCCGCCAACGCCCGGTTCCTGCCGATGGTGCTATCGGTCATGCCGCTATTCAACGAGACCCCCACGCGCCGCCGCTGGCATTATGCGGTGGCGCAGTTCATGTCGCTCAATCCCTGGGCCGCCATGATGCGCGACGGGCCGCGCATGAACCCGGCGTACCGGACGCCGTACTTCGCGGGGTTTGCCGGCGTGTGCATCACCGCGGCGCTGATCGGCACGGCCGCCGGCTTCCTGATGGCGGGCTCGCTGCCGCGCGACGTGACCCTGAGCCTGGTGTTCCTCAATCCGGTGTTCTTCACCCTGGTCTTCGTCAGCACCCGCGATTGCGGGCAGATCCTTGCGGTGCTCGCCGGTATCGCCGCCGGGCCGCTGTTCCACCTGCTGTCGGCCGACTGGGGTCTCATCCTGACCGGTGCGATCGCCGGCACGGGCGCCTATCTCGTCGATCGGCGGAGGCGACGGCGCCATGATTGACGCGACCCTCTGGGCGATCGTCCTGCTGAGCGGCGCCGCGACCTACGTCTGGCGTGCGCTGGGCGTCGCCATCGCCGGCAAGGTGAGTCCGGACAGCGAGACCTTCCGGCTGTTCGCCTGCATCGCCTACGCCATGCTGGCCGGGTTGATCGCCCGCATGGTGGTGTTGCCCGAAGGCATCCTCGCAGAATCGCCGCTCGCGTTCCGGCTGATCGCCGTGGGATCTTCGGTCGCCGTGTATTTCGCGGCCCGGCGCAACCTGCCCCTCGGCGTCGCGGTGGGCGTCGGGACGTTCGCGCTGCTGACCGCGGTGTGGGGCTGACACGCGGGATTGATTTGACGCACCGGCCGCTCGATGCGACGATTCCCGTCCTGGCCACCGGAGGAGGATTGAGCGCCATGCATCGCCTGACCATCGGGTTCCTGGCCGTGTTGTTCGTCGGCGCCTCGGCACCGGTTCTGGCGGCGCCGCAGATCCTGGGCCTCGTTGCCAGCGACGAGCCAGTGCCCATGCAGTGCGCCGACGGCACGTGCACGGCGCTGCTCTCGGCCTTCTGCCTGCAGAAAGGGCGTCTTCCCCCCGATTTCGAGACGGCCTACCAGCCGGCACGACCGGGTGACGTGGCGCTCACGGTGACGACGGCGGATGGTCGCCAGCATCGGTTCGATGCCGCGAATCTCGTGCGCTTCCACAGCCGCTACGGCTATACGGCGATTCGCGCCGACCTGACCCTTGCTGCGCTCGGCATCGCAGCGCCAGCATCGCTCGCCATCGAGATCGCGCCGCTGACGACGATGCTGCCGGCGCACCGGCCGGGGGATGCCGACCCGCTGACGGCCGAGGAGATCGCGCTCGCGGCCGGTCCGGCGCGCCTCGCGGCAGAGACGGTCCTCGAAGGCGATTCGGAGCCGGCACGGACCGCGCGGACCACCGCCCGCCTGATCAATGCCCTGCCGCTCCAGGCGGACGTGCCCGCGGGGGCACGCGACGCGCTGTGGGCGCGCGTCGCCGGCCCCGATGCGACGCTGCGCGCGCGCCGCATGTTCGACGCCTGCGGCCGCACCGTCGACCAGTCGCTCGGATATCCTATGCGCAAATGCCTCGAGGACCGGCACGAGCGGCTGCAGATCGAGAACACGCACGCGTTCTGGGACTCGCTCGGCGGTTCGTAGCGCGATATCCGTTATGTTCGCTCCGGCCCGCTCCCCCACCCGGCCACCGATCGGGATCGTACACTGTGGGTGGCCGGGTGGGGGAGCGGACCGGTGCCGCCGATTCCCCGCAAGTGGATAATGCAAAAGCTCGCCGTCAACCGCGGCCGATCAGCTTCAGCCACTCCTCCTCGGTCAGCATGGTGACGCCGAGTTCCCTGGCCTTCTTCGACTTGGAGCCGGCGCCGGGCCCGGCCACGACGTAGTCGGTCTTGCTCGACACCGACCCGGACACCTTGGCGCCGAGCGCCTCGGCGCCGGCCTTCGCCTCGCTGCGCGTCATCGCCTCCAGCGTCCCGGTAAAGACGACGGTCTTGCCGGCGACGGGAGAGCCGGCAGCGACGGCGGCCAGAGGCTCGACCTCCAGCTCGTTCTCCAGCGCGCGCAGGATGTCCAGATTGTGGGCCTCGCCGAAGAAGGCGACGATATCGTCGGCCATGCTCATGCCGATCCCCTCGATGCTGCACAGATCCGCATAGGCCTCGCCGACCTCCTGCGGTTTGCGCGCGTCGGGATGGGCCGCACGCTCGGCCTCGGCCGCCATCATCGAATCGTGCCAGGTCTTCAGATCGCCATAGTTCCGTGCCAGCAGCCGCGCCGTCGACTGACCGACCTGGCGGATACCGAGCGCATGAATGAAGCGGTCGAAAGATATCCTCCGGCGCGCCTCGATGGCCGCGACCAGGTTCTCGGCGGATTGCTCGCCCCAGCCGTCACGGGCAGCGATCTCGTCCCTGCGATCCTTGAGGCGGAAAATGTCGGCGAGAGTAGCGATCAGACCGTCGCGCCAGAACTCCTCAACATGCTTGCCGCCCAGTCCCTCGATGTCGAACGCATCGCGACTTACGAAATGGATCAATCGCCGGACCTGCTGATAGGGGCATGCAAGTTCGCCGCTGCATCGGCTGGCCGCCTCGCCTGGCTCACGGATAACCGGCGTTTGCAGCTCGCATGGGCACGTCGTGGGGAAGGCATAGCGTTTGGCGCCGGTCGGGCGCTTCTCGGTGACCACCTGCAGTACCTGCGGGATCACGTCACCGGCGCGCTGCACGATCACAGTATCGCCGATCCGGATGTCCTTGTCCGTAATATAGTCCTCGTTGTGCAGGGTGGCGCGGGCAACCATAACGCCCCCGACAGTCACCGGCGACAGATGCGCCACCGGAGTGAGCACGCCAGTTCGGCCGACCTGAACCTCGATCCTCTCCAACACGGTCTGGGCCTGCTCGGCGGGAAATTTGTGGGCGACCGCCCATCGCGGCGCGCGGCTGACGAAGCCCAGGCGCGCCTGCCAGTCCAGGCGGTTGACCTTGTAAACGACTCCGTCGATGTCGTAGTCCAACGTTCCTCGCTGCGCCGCTATCCTCTCGTAGAGGGACAACGCCTCGTCCACGTCGCGGCATAGCTTCGCCAGCGGGTTCACCTTGAACCCCCAGTCGCGGAAGCGCTCCAGCACCGCCCAATGACTGCCATCGGGTGCCGCCGACGTCTGGCCCCAGGCATAGGCAAAGAAGCTGAGCGGGCGGCGGGCGGTCACCGCCGGATCGAGCTGACGCAGGGAGCCGGCCGCAGCATTGCGCGGGTTAGCGAATACCTTCTCGCCGGCCTCTTCCTGCCGTTTATTGAGGGCGAGGAAATCGGCCTTCCCCATGTAAACCTCGCCGCGCACTTCCAGCACGTCGGGCCAACCGCTACGAGCAAGCCGTTTCGGGACATCTTGGAGGGTCTGCAAGTTGGCGGTGATATCCTCGCCGGTCGTACCGTCGCCCCGCGTCGCGCCCTGAACAAACAGCCCATCCTCATACCGCAAGGACGCCGACAGACCGTCGATCTTGGGTTCGGCGACGAGCTCGACAGTCAATGACGGGTCATCTTTCAGTTCCTTGATGTAGCGTCGCACGCCGTCGACGAAGCGCCGGACGTCGGCCTCGTCGAAGGCGTTCTCCAGCGACAGCATCGGTACGGAATGCCGGACCTTCGAAAACCCGGCGGCGGGAGCGGCGCCCACCCGCTTCGACGGACTGTCGGGCAGCACGAAATCGGGGAACCGCGCCTCGATTTCCGCATTTCGCCGACGTAGCAGGTCGTATCGGGCGTCGCTGATCTCGGGCGCATCTTTCTGATAATACAGCACGTCATGATGCTTTATCTCAGCGGCGAGCCGAGCCAGCTCCGCACGTGCCTCCGCTATACTCAATGCATCCACCGGCACCTTGGACGGGTCGCGGGCCGTCATGCCGCGGCGCCCTCGAGCAGGCGGTTCGCCGCGGCCCGGGCTTCGTCGGTGACCGCCGCACCGGACAGCATGCGCGCGATCTCCTCGAGGCGCCTGCCTTCGTCGAGGCGGCTGACCCTGGTCACGGTGGCGTCGCCGCCTGCGGGCGTCTCCTTCTCGACCCGGAGATGGTCGGTCCCGCGGGCGGCAACCTGCGGCGAATGAGTGATCACCAGCACCTGGAGATCCTCGGCGAGACGCGCCAGACGTTCGCCCACGGCGTGAGCCGTGGCACCTCCGATATTGGCATCGACCTCGTCGAAGACGAGTGTCGGCACGCTGCCGGGCTCGGCGGCAACCACCTTGAGCGCCAGCATGATGCGCGAGAGCTCGCCGCCGGACGCGATCTTGCCGAGCGGGCCCTCCGGCGCGCCGGGATTCGTGGAGACGAGAAACGACACCCGATCCATTCCTTCCGGACTCCACGCATCCTCCGGGCGCTCTTCGATCGCGGTGACAAACCGTGCCTTGTCGAGGCGCAGGGGCGGCAGTTCCGCGTTGACCGCCTTGTCCAGCCGCTCCGCGGCGGCACGCCGGGCTTCGCCGAGCACGCCGGCGCGCTCGATATAACGGGACCGCGCCGCAGCTTCCGCAGCAGCCAGTCGCGCTACGGCCTCGCTGCTGTCCTGGACCAACGCCAGCTGGGCCGACATGTGCTCGCGCAGTGCGGCGAGTTCGTCGACCGCCACCTGATGCTTGCGGGCGACCGCGCGCAGGCTGAACAGCCGTTCCTCGATCGCCTCGAGCCCTTCCTGGTCGAGCTCGATTTCAGTGCCCGCCGCCTCGAGTGCGCGGACCGCCTCCGCCGTTTCGAGCGCTGCGCGTTCGAGCGCCTGCAGCACATCATCCAGCGCGCCCCCCGCCTTTTCGGCGACCCGGGCAAGATGTTTCTGCGCCGCCTGCAGCGCGTCCTCGATGTTGCGTGTGCCCGCGAGTTCTGTCGAAGCGGCGTTCATCGCGTCGACGAGCTGTTCGGCGTGCATCAATCGCGTCCGGCGCTCGGCGAGCTCCGCCTCCTCACCCGGCTGCGGGTCGAGCCGGGCGAGCTCGGCGACCGAGTGTTCGAGGAACTCGCGGTCGCGCGCCGCAGTAGTGGCGGCGTTTTCCGCCTCTTTGCGCGCGCGCGTCGCGTCGCGCCAGGCGCCGTAGGCATCACGAACCGCGCGCAGCTCGGTATCGAGGCCGCCATAGCCGTCAAGCAACGCCCTGTGGGTGCCCGGCTCGATCAGGCCGCGTGGTTCGAACTGGCCCTGGATCTCGATCAGCGCCTCGCCGAGCTGCCGCAATAGTCCGACACTGGCCGGCTGGTCGTTGACGAACGCGCGGCTCCGCCCATCCGGCTGCAACGTTCGCCGCAGGACGAGTTCGCCACCCGGCTCGTCGAACCCCTGCTCCTGCAGCAAGCCGCGGATCGGATGTTCCGGCGCGATCTCGAAAACCGCGGTCACCGCCGCGCGTTCGGCACCGCGAGCCACGAGGCCGCTGTCGCCGCGGGCGCCGATCGCAAGCCCCAGCGCATCCAGAAGGATGGACTTGCCGGCGCCGGTCTCGCCGGTGAGCACGCAGAGTCCGTCGTGGAATGTAAGGTCCAGCCGGTCGATCAGGACGACGTCGCGAATGGACAGCGCCGTCAGCATCACGCAGTCAGTTCGTCCCGGAGGCTGTCTCGTCCGGCATGCGGGCGGTCTGCGGCCGGCCACGCTCTTCGGCGGTCAGCACGTCCTGCCTGTCGAGCAGGGCCCAGCTGTCCCGGTACCACTCGCTGTCCGGGTAGTTGTGGCGCAGCACGGCGGCGGTGTAGCGCGCCTCCTCGACGACGCCGAGGGTAAGATAGGACTCGGTCAGACGGTGCAGGGCCTCGGGGACGTGGGTGGTCGTGCCATAAACCTCGACGACGCGGCGGAACCGGCCGATCGCGGCGAGCTCATGGCCGGCCCGCAGGTAGTAGCGACCGACATTCATTTCCTTGCCTGCGAGATGATCGTGGGCAAGGTCGATCTTGAGCCTGGCGTCGCGCGCGTAATCCGTCTCGGGGAATCGACGGACCAGATCCATGAACGTCTCGAGCGCCTTCTCGGTCATGCGCTGATCGCGGGCCACGTCCGAGATCTGCTCGTAGAAGGACAGGCCCTTCAGATAATACGCGTAGGCGATATCCTCGTTGCCCGGATGCAACTCGATGAAGCGGTCGAGCGTGATCACGGCGTCGTCGTACTTGCCGCTCGCATAGTGGGTGTACGCCGCCATGATCTGCGCCTTCGTCGCCCACCTGGAATACGGGTGCTGCCGCTCGACCTCGTCGAACGTCGTTGCCGCGGACTTGTACCGGCCGGCCTCGAGGTGATCCATCGCCTCGTTGTAGATGTCCTCGACGGGCCGCTCGACGTAGGGCGTTTCCTCATCCGAGGCGCAACCCGCGAGCAGCAACCCGGCGGCACCGAAGGCCAGTGCCACCAGCTTGTGCCTTAGAATCTTCGTTCGACGTTCCATTGCATCCCCGAGGGTCCATAAACGGGCGGCGGCGCGGAACACGTCCGCGCCGCCCTTATACACCCTAACCGCTCCCGACCCAAGCGCTAGCGCCCGATGCTTCGCGCCACATGTCGCGCGGCGTCACGCCATGGCGACCGACTCTCCGGACTCGGGCCCCTTGCCGTATGCGTCGATCGCCTCATCCATGTCGACCGGCTCCCATGCCGACGACTCGGCGAACAGACGCCGGAGCAATCGGTTGTTGATCGCATGGCCCGGGCGCACGCCGTGGAAATGCCCGATAATCGGCGCACCCGCGAGATAGAGGTCGCCGACGCAGTCGAGGACCTTGTGCCGCACGCATTCGTCGTCGAACCGCAGTCCGCCCTCGTTCAAGACCCTGTCGCCGCTGATCACCACGGCATTCTCCATCGACCCGCCCCGCGCCAGTCCGGCCGCCTGCAGCGCCTCGACCTCATGCAGGAACCCGAACGTCCGCGCACGGCTCAGATCGCCGCGGAATCTGTCCGACAACATGTCGAAGAACATCGACTTCTTTCCGATGACCGCGGTATCGAATTCCAGCTCGATGTTGATCGAGCTGCCTGCCCACGGCTCGATCCGTGCGGACGATGCGCCGTCCGCGACCGCGACCGGCGCCAAGACACGAATCGCGCGCCGCGGCGCATCCTGGGCGACGACGCCCGCGCAGTCGATCAGGAACACGAACGGCTCCGAACTGCCGTCCATGATCGGCAGTTCCGGCCCGTTGATCTCGACGATCACGTTGTCAAGCCGACAGCCGGCGAGGGCCGCCATCAAATGCTCGACGGTGGCAACGGACACCCCGACGCGATTGGTGATCGTCGTGCACAGCCGGGTGTCGCTGACCTGGTCGAAACGCGCGACGATCTCGGCATCCGCACCCCCGATGTCGGCGCGGCGAAACACAATGCCCGTGTCCGGTTTGGCCGGATGCAGTGACAGCGCCACCCTGGCGCCGCTGTGCAGGCCCGTGCCGCTGCAATAGATCGAATTCTTCAGCGTATGTTGACGAAAGCCGGTAGACGCGATGGTGGATCCGCCGCCAAGGTCAGCTTCGTATGATACCCTCATACTCTTTCGTCTTTCTCTGCAGGTTTTGCGGCGTTTGAACAAACGCCAAATGAAAAATTAATTGATCGTTAATACTTCTGATAAGTTCGTACGAATAACTACTTGATGCGTATCGAGTTGTAACGGCATCCGTTGCCGACAACAAATCACTCTTTGTATCGAAATGTTACGCGGCTGCACCGGTTACAGTGCAGCCGCGCTTGCCGGCGTCTGCCGGTGGTATCAGTTGGCCTGGCGGCGCAGGAAGGCCGGGATGTCGAGCATCTCGCCTTCGGCGTCGGTCGGCCCGGCGCCGCGTGCCGGCTCGAGCCCGCCGAGCCGCGGCTGGCGGGAGTCCGTCCCCGGCGGCGACGAGCGCTTGGGCATTACCGGCGCGGCCGGCGCGGCCGGTGCAGCGACGGGCTCGAGCCGCTGGGTCATCTGGGCCCGCCGTTCGCCGCTCACCACCCCGGCGGCTTCGGCCACCCGTTCGAACAGGCTGGGCTTCTTGCGCTTTGCGCCGGCATGGCCCGCCCCGTTCTCGAGCGCCGCCTCGGCGAACGGGTCGGCGGCGGCGGTCGTTTCCTCGGGCAGCGCGGGCGCCGGCGGGATGAAGGCATCGGCGTCCGCCGGCGCCACCTCCTCGACCCTGTCCTTGTTCGCCTCCACCATCTTCGGCCCGTCCGCCTCATCATACAGGGTCAGGACATCTTCCGAACCCGCACCATTCGGCTCGGACGCGGCGAGATGAGCCACCGCCGGCTCGAGTTCGCGGACCGGCTGTGTTGGCACGGTAGCTTCGGGCAGTGGAACGGGCCGCGGCCGCATGACGGGCACCGGGCGGACGTGGCCCGGCTCGCCCGCTTCGATGCCGGTCGCCACGACCGAGATTCGAATGCGGCCCTCGAGACTGTCGTCGAACGTGGAGCCGAAGATCATGTCGGCCTCGGCGTCGACCTCCTCGAGGATGCGGTTGACCGCCTCGTCCACCTCCATCAGCGTCATGTCGAGGCTGCCGGTTATGTTTATGAGCAAGCCGCGCGCCGTCTTCATCGAGAGATCCTCGAGCAGCGGATTGGCGATCGCGGCCTCGGCGGCTTCGATGGCCCGCTTGTCGCCTTCCGCCTCGCCGGTGCCCATCATGGCCTTGCCCATTTCGGCCATCACCGAGCGGATATCCGCGAAGTCGAGGTTGATCAGTCCCGGCATGACCATCAGGTCGGTAACGCTGCGCACCCCGGCAAAGAGCACGTCATCAGCCATCTTGAAGGCGTCCGCAAACGTCGTCTTCTCGTTCGCCACCCGAAACAGGTTCTGGTTCGGGATGACGATGAGCGTGTCGACATGCTGCTGCAGTTCCTTGATGCCCTCCTCGGCCAGCTTCATCCGCTGGCGACCTTCGAACAGGAACGGTTTGGTGACGACACCCACGGTGAGCATGCCATGCTCGCGGCAGGCGCAGGCGATAACCGGCGCGGCCCCGGTTCCGGTGCCGCCGCCCATCCCGGCGGTGACGAACACCATGTGATTGCCGGCCAGCTGCTCCATGAGTTCGGCAAGCGATTCTTCCGCCGCGGCCCGGCCGACGTCGGGCTTGGAGCCGGCCCCGAGCCCCTGAGTCAGGTCGGCGCCGAGCTGCAGCTTGCGCTCGCTCAGCGTATGGCTCATCGCTTGCGCGTCGGTGTTGCACACGAGGAACTCGACCCCCTCCAGATTGGCGCGGATCATGTTGTTGACGGCGTTGCCGCCGGCGCCGCCGACGCCGATGACGGTAATTCGCGGCTTGAAGTCCGCTTCACGGTTCGGGGTCATGAGATTGATCGCCATGATAGCCTCCTACGATCGATTTGCCGGGTTGCGCCGGCATCGGCCGACGCGGTCAATCTGCCAGTTTCCTGCAGAATTCCTGTGTTCAGAGATTTTCACGAAACCATCCTCCGATACGGCCGAGCGGTCCGAGTCGACTGAGCAGACCGTCCAGCGCCGGGGCCCGGTATCCCGCGTGGTTGCGCAGGTCGCCGATTTCTTGCGTGGCAAACCGCAGCAGGCCGGCGCACGCGGCAAAGGCCGGGCCGCTGGTGGCGGTGGCCATCGCATCGAAACCGGCCGGACTGCCAATCCGGACCTGCCTGTCGAACAGGCGCGCCGCCAGTTCCGGCACGCCGGGCAGCTGGCATGCGCCACCGGTCAGGACCACCCTGCGGCCGGCGATGCGGCTGGCGCCCACGGCCTCCAGCTCGGCCCGCACGAGTTCCAGGGTTTCCTCGATGCGCGCGGCGACGATGCTGACCAGGAACGACTTCGGGACACGGTTCTCGGTGTGTCCCGGCTCTTCGCCGATCTGCGGGGCATCGACGGTCTCGCGCTCGTCGCTGGGCGAGGGCAAGGCGCTTCCATGCAGGGTCTTCAGCCGCTCGGCATGGGCGAGAGGTGTGGCAAGGCCGCGGGCGATGTCGTTGGTGACGTGGCTGCCGCCGACCGGCACACTGCCGGCGAACACCGGCGAGCCGTCGAGAAATACCGCGAAGGACGTCGCGCCACCGCCCATGTCGATGACGGTCGCGCCGAGGTCCATCTCGTCCTGCACCAGCGTCGCGAGTCCCGCCGCGTAGGGGTTGGCGATGATATCGGCGACATTGAGGTGACAGCGCTCGACGCAGGTTGCGACATTGCGAATGGCGGTTGCCGCGGCGCTGACCTCATGCACGTGGACCGCCAACGTGTTGCCGTGCAGTCCGCGGGGATCGTGGATCCCGTTGGCGCCGTCGATGCTGTAGCCGACCGGCACCGCGTGCAACAGAACGCGGTGCGGCTCGGCCTCCGGCATGCCGTTGTAAAGCAGGCGCCGCAGGTCGGTATCGCGAACGGGGCCGCCGTTGAGCCCGACCTGCATGTCGATCAGGCGGCTCGATAGCTGGCCGCCGGCAATCCCGACGAGGACATCGCGCACTGTTTCGCCGGCCATGCGCTCGGCGGCGAGGACGGCGGATGTGATCGATTCCTCGGCGGCGTCCATGTCGACGATCGCGCCCGACTTGATGCCGCGGCTGACATGGTGGCCGATTCCGGTCACGCGAATCCCGCCGCCCTCGGTGGGGACGCCGATGAGGCAGCAAATCTTGCTGGTGCCAATATCGAGCGCGGCCGTCAGGCTACTCCGCCCCAATGCTATCCTCCATGGCTCCGGTGATCCGATCGGTCATGTCACGCGCCCCTGTCGTCATTGCTACGCGCCGCCGCCGCCCCAGGTGCAAGCCGCAATACCATCCGTCCGGGCAGGCGCAGATCGACGTGAACGATGTCCCGTTCCAGCAGCGCATCGTCCCGCACCGCATCGGCGAGCACTTGCCAGGCCGTCGCCACATCGTGCTCCGGCAGCAGGACGCCCATGCCGTTGGCGAGGCGCAGATTCCAGCGGCGTTCGCCGACGCGGATCGCGGCGCTCACATGCGCCAGCATGTCCGGCCGGGTTTCCAGGGTTGCGAACAGGGCGGCAAACGCCGCCGGCGCATCCGGCCCGACGATGATCCGCAAGTGGGAATATCGCGCGACGTCCTCCTCACCGATGACCGCGCCCGATGCGTCGACAAGGGCGAACCTGCCTTCGGTCTGCCAGATGGCGGCCGGTCTCCGTTCCTCGAGATGGACATAGACCACGTTCGGGAAACGCCGCTCGACGCGCGCCTCCCGCACCCAGCCCAGCGCAAGCAGGCGCTCGCGCGCTGCTTCCGGCGAGAAGGCCAGGAGCGGTGAGCCCTTACGGACATCCAGCGCCGCGAGGATCTCCTCGGCGGCAGTCTCGATACGTCCCACCACCAGGACCTCACGCACCGCAACGCCCGCCGACCCCGTCCACGCCAAAACCGCAGCGCCCAACGCGTCAAACCCGCCGGCCCGCCAGGCCGCCGTGCCGCCCGCCAGTGCCGCCAGCCCGGCGACGCCGATCGCGGCGGCGCGCCGAATCCGCAGGAACCAGCGCGGTGCCCTTCTTTTCGCCGGCGTTTTGCGGGTTCGCCTGGCGGCGGGCCCGGATCCCTTGCCGCCCGCGGGCGCGCGGTTGCGCTGGCCCGCTCGGCGCGGCCGCATGGAGGGAAGAGTCAGCTGTCGCATGCGGCGTTCTCCACCATCCATTGCACGAGTTCCTCGAACGGTATGCCGGCATGGGCGGCCTGCTCGGGCACCAGGGACAGCGGCGTCATGCCGGGCTGGGTGTTGATTTCCAGCATGTACATCCCGCCCGGTCCGCTGCCGGTATCGTCGTAGCGGAAATCCGACCGCGTTACGCCGCGGCAGCCGAGCGCGCAGTGCGCCGCGACGGCATAGTCCATCGCCAGCTGCGCAACGTCGTCGTCGATCGGCGCCGGGCACAGATGCGTGGTTTTTCCGTCCGTGTACTTCGCGGTGTAGTCGTAGAAGCCTTCATGCGGACGCAGCTCGGTCACCCCGAGCGGGCGGTCGCCCATGACGGATACCGTAAGCTCGCGGCCCGGGATGTAGGGTTCGACGAGAACCGGCCGGCCTGGCGGCAGATCATCCAGGGGCAGCACGTTGTCCCCCGCCTCGACGATGTGGACGCCGACGCTCGACCCTTCGTCGACCGGCTTCACGACGAAGGGCGTTGGCATGACACGACCGGCCCGGATGTCCTCGGGCGTGACGATCTCGCTCGCCGGGCAGGGGATTCCGGCCGCTTCGAACAACTTCTTTGCGAGCGGCTTGTCCATCGCCAGCGAGGACGCGAGCAGGCCGGAATGCGTGTAGGGAATGCCGAGAATGTTGAGCACGCCCTGGATATTGCCATCCTCGCCCCAGCGCCCGTGGAGACCGTTGAAGACAACGTCGGGCCGCGGCTCCAATGCGGCGAGCAGATCGCCCAGATCCCGTTTCAGGTCAATGCGTTTAACGTCGTGTCCGTTGGCTTCCAGGGCGTCGGCACAGGCCGTGCCGCTCACCAGCGAGACCTCGCGCTCCGCCGACCAGCCGCCCATCAGCACCGCAATTCGCATGCTCATCGCCGCTCCTCCGCCGGCGGAACGCCGATGCGTTGGATCTCCCAGCGCAGATCCACACCGCTGGTCTCACGGACGCGGCGGCGCACCTCCTCGCCCAGGGCCTCGATATCGGCCGCGCTGGCGCTGCCGGTGTTGATCAGGAAGTTGCAGTGCTGCTCGGATACCATGGCACCGCCCACGCGCAGGCCCCGGCAACCGGCGGTTTCGATGAGCTGCCAGGCCTTGCCCCCGGGCGGATTGGCGAAGGTCGAGCCGCCGGTGCGACTGCGGATCGGCTGGCTTTCGGATCGCGACTCGCCGATCTCCGCCATGCGGGCGGCGATGCGCGCCGGATCGTCCGGTCGCCCCTCGAACTCGGCTTCCGTGAAGATCCAGGTCTCCGGCACGTCGCAGTGGCGATATGCGAAGCCCATCGCGGCGCTGCTCAGCTCGTGGACTGTGCCGGCGGGGTCGACGGCCCAGGCGCGGCGCAGGATATCGCTGGTTTCGCTGCCGTAGGCCCCGGCGTTCATGCGCAGGGCGCCGCCGACCGTGCCGGGCACGCCGCACAGGAATTCCAGTCCGGTCAGGCCCGCATCCCGCGCCGCGCGGGCGACGTAGAGGTCCGGCGTGGCGGCTCCGGCCCGCACGAGGGTTCCGTCGACGGCGATGGCCGCAAACCCTTTGCCCAGGCGGATCACGACACCCGGCACGCCGCCGTCGCGCACCAGCAGGTTGGAGCCGACGCCGATGACCGTCAGCGGGACGTCGTTGGGCTTGGCGGCGAGGAACGCCTGCAGGTCGGACAGGTCCGCAGGGCGGAACATGACCTCCGCCGGACCGCCGACGCGAAACCAGGTGATCCGCGACAGGTCGTCATCCAGGGACAGCCGGCCCCTGAGCGGCGGCAGTCGCTCGATCCAGTCCCGCGTCGTGCGCCGTGCCGCCGCGATCATCGCGTCGCCCCTTCGTCCAGGGCCGCGAGCTGGCCGGGCAGCGCGTTGGCCCAGCCGCTGATCGAGCCGGCGCCGAGGCAGACCACCATGTCGCCGGGCCTTGTCAGCTCGGAGACCATGCGCGGCAGATCACCCTCGCTGGCCAGCGCCTCGACATGGCGGTGGCCGTGCGCGCGCAGACCCTCGATGAGCGCATCGCGATCGACCCCGGGTATCGGCGCTTCGCCCGCGGGATAGACTTCGGCGACGACGACGGTGTCGGCATCGTTGAAGCAGGCGCAGAATTCCTCGAACAGGTTGTGCAGCCGGCTGTAGCGGTGCGGCTGGACGACGGCGACGACCTGGCCCGTCGTCGCGGTGCGCGCAGCTTTCAGGACCGCAGCGATTTCCACGGGATGGTGGCCGTAATCGTCGATGATGGTCACGCCGTTCACCTGGCCGGTCCGGGTGAATCGGCGCTTGACCCCCCCGAACTCGGACAGGCCGCGGACGATCACGTCGTCGGGGATGCCCATCTCCAGGCCGACCGCCATGGCGCCAAGCGAATTGAGCATGTTGTGCTCGCCGTACATCGGCAGGCGGACGTTCTTTATGGTGCGCTGCGCGTCACCGCGGCCGACGACGACCGAAAAGCGGCAGCCGTCGGGCCCGCATCCAGCATCGATCGCCCGGATCTCGGCCTGCGGGCTGAAGCCGTAGGTGACCAGCCGGCGGTCGGAAATCTGCCCGATCAGCGCCTGCACTTCGGGATGGTCGATGCACAACACCGCGAAGCCGTAGAACGGGATGTTCTCGACGAAGGCACGGAACGCGTCCTTGACCTTCTCGAAGGTGCCGTAGAACTCCATGTGCTCGGGGTCGATGTTGGTGACCACCGCAATCGTCGACGGCAGCTTGACGAAGGTGCCGTCCGACTCGTCGGCCTCGACCACCATCCACTCGCCGGCCCCGAGCCGGGCATTGGTCCCGTACGCATTGATGATGCCGCCATTGATGACGGTGGGATCGTACCCGGCGGCGTCCAGCATGGCTGCGATCAGCGACGTCGTCGTGGTCTTGCCGTGGGTGCCGCCGATCGCGACCGCCCATTTCAGTCGCATCAGCTCGGCCAGCATCTCGGCCCGCCGGACCACCGGGACCTGCCGCGTCCGCGCGGCGACCACCTCCGGATTATCGGGCTTGACCGCCGAGGATACGACGACGACCTGCGAGTCGCCGATGTTTTCCCCGCGGTGGCCGATCTCGATCGGCACGCCCAGCGCCCGCAGACGCACCACGTTGGCATTCTCCGACAGATCGCTGCCCTGCACCGAATAACCGAGATTGTGGAGGATCTCGGCGATGCCGGACATGCCGATGCCGCCGATGCCGACGAAATGGATGGTCCCGATCGTCAGCGGCATTTCCCTCATGCCCGCGCCTCCTTCGGCTGCTCCGCCGCATCGGCAGCCGCGCGCGGCGCATCGCCGATCAACTCGCAGACCACGTCGGCCAGGCGTTCCGTTGCGTCCGGCACGCCGATGCGGGCCGCGCACGCCGCGGCCCGCTGCAGCTTCGCCGGCTCGGCCAGCAGCGCTCCGACCAGCGCCGACAGTGCGGCGGCGTTCGCGTCCGCCTGCGGCAGGTGCCAGCCGCCGCCGGCATCGCACAGGCGCGCCGCATTCTCGCGCTGATGGTCGTCGATGGCATGCGGATAGGGAATCATGATGGCCGGACGGCCGGCGGCCGCGAGCTCGGCCACGGTCGACGCGCCCGAACGGCAAATCGCCAGGTGCGCCCGCGCAAGGCGCTCCGGCATGTCGGTGATGAAGGTGGCCAGCTCGGCCGCAATTCCGCCGGCCGCATAGCTGCGGCGAACCGTGTCGAGGTCGCTCTCACGGCATTGCTGGGTCACTTTGAGGCGGGCGCGAATGTCGTCCGGCAACGCGGCCAGGGCAGCCGGAATGATCTCGGCGAATATGGAGGCGCCCTGGCTGCCGCCCGTCACCAGGATCTCGATCGGCCCGTCGTCGGCCGGGACCTGATAGGGCCGCGCTGCGGCGACGATCTCGGGCCGCACGGGGTTGCCGGTTCGCACGGCGCGGCCGGCGTCGGCCTCCTGCAGCATGGCAACGGTGTCGAAGGCCGTGGCGATCCGGTCGGCCCGCGGCGCAAGGATCCGGTTGGCGCGGCCGAGCACAGCATTTTGCTCGTGGATGACCGTCTTGAGACGCAGCTGGGCCGCCGCGACCATCGTCGGGACCGAGGGATAACCGCCAAACCCCACAACGGCTCTGGGCCCGAGCTGCTTCAAGAGGCGACGCGCTTGAAGCAGTCCCAGGCCCAGCTGGAGAACCGCTGATATTTTCGCCGTCAGGCCGCGTCCGCTGATCCCTGCTGCGCGGATGCGGTGGGTTTCGAGGTCGCCGAGCAGGCCGCCATAGGCGCTGCCCCTGCGGTCGGTGACAAGGACGAGCCGGTAGCCACGGGCGATGAGGGCGCGCGCAAGCGCCTGCGCCGGGAAGACATGCCCCCCGGTTCCGCCCGTCGCAAGTACAATTGGACCATCGTTTCGACTCGTCACTCTGCCTCCCCGACGCGCCTCCTTGTCAGTGCGAGCAACATGCCCATGCCGAACGACATGGCCAGAAGCGACGATCCCCCGTACGACATGAACGGCAGGGTCATGCCCTTGGTGGGGATCAGGTTGAGGGTTGAGCCCATGTTGATCAGCGCCTGCAGGCCGAACTGCACCAGCAGCCCGAAGCCGGCCAGGGTGACGAAGACATTGTGCTCGCTGAACAGGCGATAGAAGCCGCGCAGCACGATGAAGGCGAACAGCGCTGCGATCGTCAGCGTTGCGACCAGCCCGAACTCTTCGGCCGCGGCGGCGAGGATCGTGTCGGTGTGGATGTCCGGGATGCTCGCCTTGATGATGCCCTCGCCGGGCCCCTCCCCGGTGTAGCCGCCCGCCATGAAGGCCTGCATGGCGCGCTCGACCTGGTAGCTCGTATCCGCATTGGGGTCGATGAACCGGTCGATCCGCAGCGCCACGTGCGGGAAGGTGAAATATGCGCCGACCATGCTGAGCCCGCCGAGGATGGCGGAGCCCCCGATCCAGGCGATCGACAGACCGGCCAGGAACCACTGGGCCAGCCACACGGCGGCGACGACGCCGGCCTGCCCGACGTCGGGCTGCGCCAGGAGCAGCGCGACCACGGCGGTGAACAGGAGTGTGCAGATCGCCGCGCCGGGGATCTCCTTGTTGAACGGCCGTGGCGCGAGCAGCCAGGCGGTCAGCACGACGAACGCCGGCTTCAGGAATTCGGACGGCTGGATCGAGAAGCTGCCGAAGTCGATCCAGCGGGCGGCGCCCTTGACCTCGGCGCCGATCATCACCGTCATCACCATCATCGCCAGCGCGGCCAGGAACACGACGAGCGCAAGCCGGCGCACGTTCTTCAGCGACAGCGTGGAAATCGTCAGCATTGTGACGAGCGCAAGCGGCAGGAACATGGCATGCCGGACGACGAAATATTGCGGGTTCAGGTCGAGCTTGACGGCCACCGACGGGCTTGCCGACATGGTCATCATCATGCCGGCCGCGGCCAGCAGCAGCAGGGCGAACAGGGTGGATTTGTCGACGGTCCACCACCAGCGGCCGACGACGGAATTATCGGTTCGGGATAGAGCGGGCATCAGGCAGTATCTCCACGTTTGGACACACGTAGAGACCCCCCGGGCAATTCAGCCACGAGCCTCTGAAACTCGATCCCGCGTTGTTCAAAGTCCTTGAACTGATCGAAGGATGCGCAGGCTGGCGACAAAAGCACGACCGCGCCGGCGATTCCCTCGCGCAAGGCCACGTCGCGCGCATTCCGTACCGCGGTCTCGAGGTCGCCGCTTCTTGTCGTTTCGACCCGGCCCCGCAGTTCCGCCGCGAAGCGGTCCGCTGCCTCCCCTATCAAAAAGGCATGACGGACCCGCGACAGATACGGATCGAGAGCGGAAAGATCGCTCTCCTTCGCACGGCCGCCGGCAATCCAATAGATGTCCTCGTAGCAGGCCAGCGCCCGTGCTGCAGCGTCGGCATTCGTTGCCTTGCTATCATTAATATAACTTATTCCATCGATTTTATCTATTCGCTGCTGCCGGTGCGGAAGGCCCGGAAAACTGCGGATTCCATCGATAATCGTACGGGATTTGAGATGAATCCGGCCCAGTGGCGCGGAAACCGCGGCGTAGGCGGCCGCGACGTTCTGGTGGTTGTGCACACCGGGCAGCGTCTCGATGCCGGCCAGCGAGACAACTTCAACGTCCCCGCCGGCCCGGTCGTCATGGAGCACGCCGTCGATCACGTAGACCCCGCCGGGCACCCGCTGTCCCGACGAGATGCCGCAGACGTCGATGTCGCCGGCCCGTGCCGCGTCGGTCGCCTGCATCTCCTCGAGAATCCGGCGCGACTCCGGATCGTCGACGCCGATGACGATGGTCGCGCCGAGCGGACATTCGGCGACGAGTCCGCGCTTCGCCGCCACATAGCCCTTGAAGCCGCCGTGGCGGTCGAGGTGGTCCGGGCTGATGTTGATGAGCACCGCGACATGGAAGGCCCGCGACGGGGTCAGCTCGATCTGGTACGACGACATCTCCAGGACGTAGAAGCCGTCGTCGCCCAGCATTTCGAATTCGCATACCGGCCGGCCGATATTGCCGCCGACCTCGACCATGCGGCCCGCCTGGCGCAGGATGTGGCCGATCAGTGCGGTGGTGGTCGATTTGCCGTTGGTCCCGGTAATGCCGACATAGGTGGCGGGCGAGCCGGCACGGATGAGGAGCTCGATGTCGCCGATGATCTCGGCCCCGGCCTCGCGCGCACGCTGAGCGGAGACGTGCGGGGACGGGAAGGTGTGCGGGATGCCGGGGCTCAGCACCAGGGTCCGGACGCCGGCCCAGCTCCCGGGCAGGGACAGGTCGGCCAGCGTCAACCCGGCCGCGCCGGCCGCCGTGCGAGCAGCCTCGCCGTCATCCCAGGCGCGCACCTCGGCCCCGCCGGCAGCGAGCGCCCGTGCCGCGGCGAGGCCGGACCGGGCGAGGCCCATGACGGCGACCGGATTTCCGGCGAAGAGTCTGAGGTCGATCATCGCGCCGCCGTCCTCACCGCAGTTTCAGGGTGGCGAGGCCGACCACCGCCAGGATCGCGGCGATGATCCAGAACCGGATGACGATGGTCGACTCGGGCCAGCCCTTCTTCTCGAAGTGATGGTGCAGCGGCGCCATCGCGAAGACGCGCTTGCCGGTGAGCTTGAAGGACGCGACCTGGACGATGACCGAGACGGTCTCCAGCACGAACAGCCCGCCGATGATGGCCAGCACGAGCTCGTGCTTGGTGATGATGCTGATGGCGCCGAGCGCACCGCCGACCGACAGCGAGCCGGTATCGCCCATGAACACCATGGCCGGCGGCGCGTTGTACCACAGGAAGCCGAGGCTGGCCCCGACCAGCGCGCCACAGAACACCGCGAGTTCGCCGGTCCCCGGCACGAAGATGATCTGCAGATAGTTCGCGAAAACCGCGTTGCCCACGAGGTATGTGATCAGGCCGAAACAGCCGGCGACGATCATCACCGGAACGATGGCCAGCCCGTCCAGCCCGTCGGTCAGGTTCACCGCGTTCGAAGCCCCGACCATCACGAAGACCGTGAACGGGACGAACAGGATGCCAAGCGGGATCAGCAGGTTCTTCAGGAACGGCACCGCGAGGCCTGTGGCCAGGGCGGGATCCGCGACCGACATGGCGATCCAGCCGGCGATGCCGGCGATGACGATCTCGAACAGAAGCTTGGCCTTGCCCGGCAGCCCTCGCGAACTGCGCCGCGACAGTTTCAGATAGTCGTCCACGAATCCGACGCCACCGAAGCCGACGGTAACCAGCATCACGATCCACACATAGACGTTTGTCAGATCGGCCCAGAGGAGCGTCGCAAGGCACAGCGCCAGCAGGATCAGGAAGCCGCCCATCGTCGGCGTGCCGGCCTTGGCCAGATGTGTCTCCGGCCCGTCGGTGCGGATCGGCTGGCCGGCGCCCTGCTGCGATTTCAGCCAGTTGATGATCCAGGGACCGAACAGGAAGCTGAGGAACAGCGCCGTCATCATCGCGCCGCCGGTCCGGAAGGTGAGGTACCGGAACAGGTTGAAGACCTGGAACTGGTCGGCGAAGGGGGCGAGAAGATTGAACAGCATGTCCGCCCCCTAGCCCCGGCCGCTTGCGGCCCGCCGGATTTCCCCGTCGTTGCCGTTCTCGGTGTCCAGGTCGAGCAGCGCCTCCACCACCGGCGCCATGCGGCTGCCGAGCGACCCCTTGACGGAGACGATGTCGCCCGGCTGCACGGCGGCGGTCACGGAATCGACGAGTCCATCGCTCGCGGCGGCGTGGAGGCCGCGCATCGCCTTGGGCAGCGCCTCGATCAGCCGCGCCATGTTCGGCCCGCAGGCATACACGAGGTCGACGCCCGCCGCCTCCAGGTCCGAAGCCAGCGCCGCATGGAGCGCGGCGCTGTCGTCGCCCAGCTCCAGCATGTCGCCCAGGACCGCGACCCGCCGGCCGCCGGGCCCGGGCTGCATGGCACCGAGCACCGCGAAGGCCGCCCGCATCGAGGCCGGGCTGGCGTTGTAGCTCTCGTCGATCACGGTGAAGGCGCCAGCGCCGGACCGGGACACCCGATGCTGCGTGCCCCGCCCCTTGGGCGCCCGGATACCGGCCAATGCGTCCGCCGCCTGATCAACGTCGGCGCCAAGCAGGGAGGCAGCGCCGAGAGCGGTGACGCCGATCATCGCCCAGTGCCGGCCGGGAGCCCCGGTCCGGAAGGTTATCGGCCGGCCTTCGATGTCCGCCTCGACCTGGTTGCCGCCGGCCTCGATGGACCAGCCAGCCAGGCGGAAATCGACACCCCCGGATTCGCCGAACGAGAGCACGCGGCCGACGCCCGCTTCGAGCGCATGCCGGCGCAACCGATCGTAATGCCGGTTGTCGGCGTTCAGCAGCGCCGCCCCGGTGGCATCCATTCCCGCGAAGATCTCGGCCTTGGCGTCGGCGATCGCCTCTTCGGAGTCGAAGAACTCCAGATGCACCGATTCGACGGTCGTGATGATGGCAAGGTCGGGGGTCAGCAGCCGCGACAGCGGGGTCAGCTCACCGGGATGGTTCATCCCGAGCTCGAACACGCCATAGACGGACTCCGCCGGCATGCGGGCGAGCGAGAGCGGCAGCCCCCACTGGTTGTTCAGATTGCCGACGGTCGCCGTGGTGCGGTCCTGGACCGCCAGCACGTGCGCGAGGGCGTCCTTGGTGCTGGTCTTGCCGACGCTGCCGGTCACCGCGGCGATGCGCGCGGCGCCGCGCTCGCGCGCCTTGCGGGCGAGGGCGTTCAACCCGTCCATCGTGTCCTCGACGATGAGCAGCGACAGGTCGGTCTCGGACTGCGCGCCGGCCCACTCGCTGCCGACCATGGCGGCGACCGCACCCTTCGACAGCGCGTCCCCCGCGAAGCAATGGCCGTCCAGATTCGGCCCGCGGATCGCGATGAACAGGTCGCCGGGCACAATGGTGCGGCTGTCGATCGATACGCCGGTCGCCGACCAGGCTTTCGTCGGCGTGCCGCTGACGGCCGCGGCGGCGTCGCGCGATGTCCACAGCACGGTCATGGTGCGCTATCCCCACGCGCGCGCGCGGCCTCGCGCACCGCCTCGAAGTCGCTGAACGGCAGCGTCCTGTCGCCGATGGTCTGGCCGGTCTCGTGGCCCTTGCCGGCGACCACCAGGATGTCGCCCGCGGCCAGCTCCGCGACACCGATCCGGATCGCTTCGGCACGGTCGCCGATCTCCCGCGCGTCGGGGCAACCGGCCATGATCTGGCGCCGGATCTCCGCGGGATCCTCGCTGCGCGGATTGTCGTCGGTCACGATCACCTGATCCGCGAAACGCGCGGCGATCTCACCCATGACCGAGCGCTTGCCCGCGTCGCGATCGCCGCCGCAGCCGAACAGCACCGAAAGTCTACCGGTCACGAACGGGCGCAGCGCCTTCAGGACGGTTCGGAGCGCGTCGGGTGTGTGTGCAAAATCGACGATGGCCGCCGCGCCGTCAGCCAGCCGGGCGGCGACCTCGAGGCGGCCCGGCACCGACTTCAGGCCGGGCAGCGCGGCCGCCGCCTCGTCCGGGTCGGCGCCACAGCCGATGGTGAGTGCCAGCGCACACAGGCCGTTCAACAGCTGGAAACGGCCCGGCAGCGGGAACTCGGTCTCGATCGTCCGGCCGGCGACCGAAAGGGTCAGCCGCCAGCCGGTGCCGGCGATCGAGGCGTGCGGGCAATAGACATCACCCGCCTCGATCCCGTAGGTCATGAAGTTCAGGTGCCGGCGCACCGCGATCGCGGCGACCCGCTCCTGGTCCGGCGCCTCGTAGCAGGCGACCGCGGCGGCCCCCTCGGGCAGCAGTTTCTCGAACAGCCGCAACTTGGCGCGCCGGTATTCTTCCATCCTGCCGTGATAATCGAGATGATCGCGCGAGATATTGGTCAGCGCCCCGGCAGACAGGCGCACGCCGTCGAGCCGGAACTGGTCGAGCCCGTGGCTCGACGCCTCCATCGCCAGATGGTCGATGCCGGCGCCGGCCAGCCTGGCCAGCGTCTCGTGCAGGACGATCGGATCCGCCGTGGTCAGCGCCGGCCCGGTGTCCAGCGCCGCTTCGCCGGCCGACACGCCCAGCGTGCCCATGCTCGCGGCCTTCTTGCCGAGATGCGTCCAGATCTGCCGCAGGAAGGTGGCGACCGACGTCTTGCCGTTGGTCCCGGTGACCGCGGCGACCGTGTGCGGCTGCGCGCCGAAGAACGCCGCCGCCATCAGGGCGAGACGCTGCCGCGGATTGTCGTCGGCGATCAGCACCGCGGGAGCAACGTCGTCCGGCGTAACGTCGGGCGGCGCGAGGACCGCAGCGGCGCCCGCGGCGACCGCCTGCGGAATGAACGTCCGTCCGTCATGAACCGCGCCCGGCAGCGCCGCGAACAGCGCGCCGGGCTGGACCGTCCGGCTGTCGGCGGTGAGCGCCGATATGTCCGGACCGCCGTCGAGACCGGCGGCGAGCGCCCCGCCGGCCTGTGCGGCCTGGTATGCCGGCTCACCTATCAGTTCAATAAGACGCAAGCCTGCGCCCCTCCAACGGTAAGTCCAGTTGCAGCTTCCGCAGCTCGGGGGCATCCGCGGGCGTCGGTGCGATCCCGAGCATCGGTGCCGTCCGCTCGATCACATTGCGGGCGATCGGGGCTGCGACCCAGCCGCCGGTCGCATAGCCGTTCGTCCTTTCGGTGCCCTGCGGTTCATCGAGCATCGCCAGCACCACGTAGCGCGGCCGCGTGATCGGAAAGACCGCAACGAACGACGACAGCAGTGATTGCCCGGCATAGCCCTTGCGATCGGGCTTTTCGGCCGTACCGGTCTTGCCGCCGACCGGATATCCGGGAACCTCGGCGTTCCGGCCCGTGCCGCTCAGGACCGTCAGGCGCATCAGCTTGCGAAGCTGCAGCGACGTCGCTTCGGAGAACACCCGCCGTCCCGGCGTGCCCGCGTCGTCGCGACGTGACCTTATGAGCGTGGGCTCATGCAGCACGCCGCCGTTGACGACCGCCGCAACCCCGGACGCGAGGTGCACCGGACTGACCGCCAGCCCGTGCCCGAATCCGACGGTCATCGTGTTCACGTCCCGCCACGGCGAGGGCACGATCGGCCGCCCGGTTTCCGGAATCTCCAGGGGCACGGGGTCGAGCAGCCCCAGCCGCTGGAGATAGCTCCGCTGGCGTTTGCCGCCGACATCCTGGGCGATCAGTGCCGCCCCGATATTCGAGGAATATATGAACACTTCCGGTAGCGACAACCAGCGCCGCTTCGGGTGATAGTCGCGAATGGTGAACTGCGCGACCTTGAGCGGCTGCCTTGCGTCATACCGACCGCGCATGTCGGCGACGCCGGAGTCGAGCGCCATCGCCGCGGTGAAGACCTTGAAGGTCGATCCGAGCTCGTAGACGCCGAGCGTCGCCCGGTTGAAGCGCGCCGCCTCGCGCGCCTTGCCGGGATGGTTCGGGTCGAAGTCGGGAAGCGAGACGAGGGCGACGACCTCGCCGTTGACGGCATCGAGCACGATGCCGGCCGCCGCCTTGGCCTTGAACTCCAGCATGGCGCGGCGCAATTCCTCGCGCATGATGTGCTGAACCCGCAGGTCGATGGTCAGCACGAGCGGCGCATCGGTCCGCGCCAACGTCGCGTCAAACCGCTTTTCCAGCCCGGCGATGCCGACATTGTCGCTGTCGACATATCCCAGCAGGTGCGACAGCAGCGGCCCATGCGGATAGACCCGCCGGTATTCTGGGATAAAATCGAGGCCGGGGATGCCGAGGGCGGTGACCTCGATCTGCTCGCGCGGCGTCAGGTTGCGGCGCAGCCAGACAAAGGTGCGATCGGACTGCAGTTTCTTCAGGGTCCGGGCGTAGTCGAGATCCGGCAGCACCGTGATCAGGCCGCGCGCCGCTTCGTCCCGGTCGAGCAGGCGTCGGGCGTTGGCATAAAGCGATGCCGTCGGCAGGTCGGTCGCGAGAACTTCGCCATTGCGGTCGACGATATTGGCCCGCGGTTTCAGCGGCGTGTCGGCGACGTGATGCGCGACGTTCCCGTGCTGGCCCGATTCCCCGAGTATTGCGAGTTGGGTAAGCCGACCGCTGACCACTGCGAAAGCCAGCGTCATGAACAACCCGGCGACAAGCATGCGGGCGCGCCCCGTCTCCAGCGCCCTGCGGGTTTCGTCATCGAGCCGCGGCGGCATGTATGGGCCGAACGGGCGCCCCCTGCGGCGCCGCAGGCCGGTTGACGCGGCGATTCGATCCACCTGCCAGCGGGCGCTCATCTGGTCACCTCCACCGCGGCAGGTGTCGCCTGGTTCGGCGGCTCCAGGACATCGAGCACATCGGGCAGCTGCTGGTACGGCACCTCGTCGACCAACCCGATCTGGCTCACCGACAGGTTCCGCAGGCGCGGCAGATAGGCCCGCGACAGCTCCTCGATGCGCGCCGGCCGCGCGAGATAGGCCCATTCGGCCCTCAGCCCGTGAGTCGCCGCGCGTTCGTCGCGGATCTCCATCTCCAGCGCCGCGAGTTCGGACTCCATCCGCTCGACCTCATAGGCGATGGCATAGAGCGCGGCGCCGCTGATGCTGGCGCCGAGCAGCCAGACTGTCAGGATCAAGATCCTCATGCGGCACGCTCCTCGGGCCAAGCCGGGGCGCCGGTGCGCTCGGCCGCGCGCAGCCGGGCGGACCGGGCCCGCGGATTGGCCCTCACTTCGTCCTCGGACGGCCTGCCGGCACCGCCCTTGAGGAGCAAAAAGGTCGGCGCGCGGCCTTCCTCCTGCGTCGCGGGGAGGTGACGCGACGTGCGGGGGATGGCTCCGGCTCGAGCCCGGAGGAAGGCCTTCACGCGCCTGTCTTCAAGTGAATGAAAGGCGACCACGGCCAGGCGGCCGCCGGGTGCGAGCAGGGTTTCGGCCGCGACCAGCGCGCGGTCCAGCTCACCCAGCTCGTCGTTGACGAAGATCCGCAGTGCCTGGAAGGTCCGGGTCGCCGGATCGATGCCATCGCGCGAACGCGGCACCACGCGCCGCACGATATCGGCCAGGGCCAGCGTCCCGGTGATCGCCCCGGCGCGCCGCGCCTCGACGATGGCCCGCGCGACGCGGCGGGAATGGCGCTCCTCGCCAAGGCGGTAGATGATGTCGGCCAGTTCCCGCTCCGGCAGGGTGTTCACCGCATCGGCCGCGCTTGGCCCGTCGGCTTCCATGCGCATGTCCAGCGGCCCGTCGGCGCGGAACGAGAAGCCCCGCCGGGCCTCGTCCAGCTGCATGGAGGAAACGCCGAGATCGAGCGCGATGCCATCGACCAGGGTGACTTTGCGCGCGCGCAGCAGTGCCGCCATCTCGCCGAAGCGGCCATGCACGAGACGGAGCCGCCCGTGATAGGCCGCGGCCAGGTCCTCGCCGCGGCGGATCGCATCCGGGTCCCGGTCTATGGCCCAGACGATGCAATCCGCCGCTTCGAGGAGCGCCCGGCTGTAACCGCCGGCGCCGAAAGTGCCGTCAACATAGACCCCGCCATCGCGGGGCGACAGCACTGCCAGCACCTCGGTCAGCATCACCGGGCGGTGGGCAACGTGTTGGGGGGTCGTGCCGCGGGCGTTCATGAGCCGCCCTCCGGACGCCGCAGCTTCAGGGTGCGGCCCCGGGCGCGGCTGCGGGTCGCCGCCGCGTGCTCGACATAGGTGTCCGGATGCCAGATCTGGAACCGCCGGCCACGGCCGACGAAGGTCGCGCGCTCCCCGATGCCGGCAAAGGCCGTGTGCTCGGCCGGAATCATGATGCGTCCCTCACCGTCGAGCGACAGCGGACGCGCATCGGCGAGGATGACGCCACCGAGATCCTCCTCCTCGTCGGAAAACATCTCGAGCGATTCGAGGCTGTCGGCGAGCCGGTCCATGAACTCGCGGTCGCAGGCCTCGAGCGCCGGAAGGTTCGGCGATCGGTAGACATAGACGATGCGGGCATCGCCGTCCGGCAGCTGCGAACGGAAGATGGACGGCAGAGACACCCGCCCCTTGCGGTCGACCTTGTTCTCGTATGTGCCGGTGAACAGGGCCATCTCTCTTGCCGCGCGTCATCCGCTTTGTTGGTCCGCTCGTGTTCGCGCCCCCGCTGCGGCATCCGGTGAATCGAGACGGCCGGAGAGTCGGCCCTCGTGGCACAACATGCCAAACATGGGACATCATGGGATATCATGGGAAATTACCGTTCGTCAATGGGATTTCATAGTAATTCGATGGTAATTCGTCGTTCGATTTGTTCTCTCCAAAGAACTTCTTTTGGTGTCTTTCCAGGATCAGCACACAAGAAATTGAGCGCGTCGGGGCAATATTAATCCTTTATAAATAATATGTTCCATTTGTGTTCTTTTTATGTTCTCTCAAAAAAATCTGGGCATTCATCGGGCAGCACGACGATTTCGAGGCGGGCTGTTGGAAGCAACGCGGCCCGCTCCGTTGTCGGAACGGTCGGGGCGTCGGCACCGGATGCGATTCCGGAGTGAGATACGGTCGCTGCTTGGCCGGCAACACGTGGGTTGGAGGGTAAGGCGCCAGACGGCCTGTAAGCCGGGTTCTGTCCCCCGAGGGGGGATGGCCATT
>CAYFYY010000026.1:8786-52630 GCA_964347475.1 uncultured Flavobacteriales bacterium | reverse complement strand
TCCTCGATCGAGTAGATGTCGTGGTGCGGCGGCGGCGAGATCAGCATCACGCCGGGCGTCGAATGGCGCAGCCGCGCGATCATCTCGTTGACCTTGAACCCCGGCAGCTGCCCACCTTCGCCCGGCTTGGCGCCCTGCGCGATCTTGATCTCGATCTCGCGGCACATGTTGAGGTATTCCGCGGTCACGCCGAAGCGGCCCGATGCGATCTGCTTGATCGCCGAGTTCGGATTGTCGCCGCTGGCGTTCGGCTTGTAGCGCTCCGGGTCCTCGCCGCCCTCGCCGGAATCCGACTTCGCGCCGACCCTGTTCATGGCGATGTTCAGGGTCTCGTGCGCCTCCGGACTGAGGGCTCCCAGCGACATTCCCGGCGTAACAAAGCGCTTGCGGATCTCGGTGATCGACTCGACCTCGGATTCCGGGACCGGCTGCCGCACGGACCGGAAATCCAACAGGTCCCGCAGATGGATCGGTGGCAGGGCCCGCAGCATCTCGGTGTATTTCTTGTAGGTGCCGTACGCATCGCTTTCGACCGCCCGCTGCAGCGTATGGATGGCGTTGCCGTCCCAGCTGTGCCGTTCGCCGCCGCTCCGGAAGCGGTAATTGCCGCCCACGGGAAGCGCGATGGCGTCGCCCCGGAACCCGTGGGCGTGCTGGGCCGCGACCTTGCGCTGGATGCCGTGCAGCCCGATGCCGGAAATGCGGCTCGGCAGGCCGGGGAAGAACTCGGCGACCAGCGAACGGCTGAGTCCGACGGCCTCGAAGTTATAGCCGCCGCGGTACGAGCTGATCACGGAGATGCCCATCTTTGACATGACCTTGAGCAGCCCGTCCTCGACCGCCTGCTTGTAGCGGCGCAGCGCCTGGTCGAGCGACAGCGCCCCGAACAGGCCGCGGCGGTAGCGGTCGGCGATCGCGGCCTGGGCGAGCCACGGGTTGATCGTCGTCGCGCCGACGCCGACGAGCACTGCGAAATAGTGGACGTCCAGGCATTCCGCACAGCGGACGTTGATCGAGGTGAAGGTGCGCAACTCGCGCTGCACGAGGTGCGTGTGCACGGCCCCGGCGGCCAGGATCATCGGCAGCGGAGCCCGGCCCGGCCCCATCCGCGTGTCGCTGAGGATCACATGGGTGCAGCCGCCGCGCACGGCGTCCTCGGCCTCGCGCTGGATGCGGCCGATCTCGTCGGCCATGGCATGCGGGCCGGCCTCGGGGTCGAAGGTGCAGTCGATCTCGACGGCGGTCTCGCCCATGTGATTGCGGATCGACTCGAACTCCCGGTTCAGCAGCACCGGCGAGGGCAGCTGGATGATGGCCAGCTGGCTCTCGTCCTCGTCCAGCACGTTGCCGAGGTTGCCGAGACGGGTCGCCAGCGTCATCACCTGGCGCTCGCGCAGGGAATCGATCGGCGGGTTGGTGACCTGGCTGAAATTCTGCCGGAAGAAGAAATGCAGCCCGCGATAGCCGTCGGACAGCACCGCCAGCGGCGTGTCGTCGCCCATCGAGCCGACCGCCTCCTTGGCGTCCTCGACCATCGGGTGCAGGATCAGCTCGATGTCCTCCATCGACCAGCCGACGGCCACCTCGTGGCGCAGAAGGTCTTCCGGCGTAAGCCCGTCCGCGGTCTCCTCGCCGCCGCCGCCCAGCATGTCGAGATGCTTGATGTTCTTGCCCCAGCGGCCGTAGGGACGGGCCGCGGCGACCCGGTCCTTGAGCTCGCGGTCGTGGTAGAGGCGGCCATCCTTGATGTCGACGCCGATCATCTGGCCCGGCCCCAGCCGGCCCTTCTCGACGATGTCGTGCTCGTCGACATAGACCATGCCGGTCTCGGAGCCGGCGATCAGCAGGCCGTCGCGCGTGATGGTGTAGCGCAGCGGCCGCAGCCCGTTGCGGTCCATGCCGGCGATCACCCAGCGGCCGCCGAAGGCGCAGATCGCGGCGGGCCCGTCCCACGGCTCCATGACCGCGCTGGCGTAGGCATAGAACTCGCGATGGGCCTCGGGGATGCTCTTGCTGTTCGACCACGCCTCGGGAATGATCAGGGATTTGACCGTCGGCAGGTCCCGGCCGGCCCGGATCAGCACCTCGAACACCGCGTCCAGCGCCGCCGAATCCGAACTGCCGATCTGGATGATCGGCTTCAGGTCGTCGACGTTGTCGCCGAAGGCCGGGTCGTCGAGCCGCGTCTCGTGGCTCTTCATCCAGTTGACGTTGCCGAGGAGCGTGTTGATCTCGCCGTTGTGGGCCAGCACGCGGAACGGCTGCGCCAGCTTCCACGTCGGGAACGTGTTGGTCGAGTAGCGCTGGTGGTAAATCGCAAAGCTGGAGATGAACTTGTCGTCCAGCAGGTCCGGGTAGAACGCCGTCAGCTGCTCGGCCAGGAACATGCCCTTGTAGATCACCGAGCGGGTGCTCAGCGAGCAGATGTAGAAATCGGTGATGTTCTCGCGCAGCACCGCTTTCTCGATGCGGCGGCGGATCGTGTAGAGGTCGGTCTCGAACTGTTCGTCGTTCACGTGGCGCTCGTTGGAGATCATGATCTGCTCGATCTCCGGTCGCGTGGCGTTGGCCTTCTCGCCGATCACCTCGACGTTGACCGGCACCTGGCGCCAGCCATAGATGGTGTGGCCCATCCGCAGGATCTCGGACTCGACGATCGAGCGGCAGCGCTCCTGGGCCGCAAGGTCGGTGCGCGGCAGGAAGACCATGCCGACCGCCAGCCGCCCCTTGCCCGGCTCGTGCCCGGTGCGGCGGATATGCTCCTTGAAGAAATCCTGCGGGATCTGGACGTGGATGCCGGCGCCGTCGCCGGTCTTGCCGTCGGCGTCGACCGCGCCGCGGTGCCAGACCGACTTCAGCGCCTCGATGCCGGCGAGCACCACCGTGCGCCGCGGCCGGCCGTCGATCGAGGCGACCACGCCGACGCCGCAGGCGTCGTGCTCCTGCGCCGGATCGTAGGCATGCGCGGCGGCGAGCCGCGCAGCGTTCCTGGTCCAGGACTCTGTGAACTCACTCATTGCGGTCTTCCTCTCCACACGCTCACGACGCCAGCGCCAGCGCCTCGTCGCGGCGCGACTGCAGCCAGGCATGGATGCCCTCGGCCGCGTCGCGTCCGTCGCGCACCGCCCAGACGACGAGGCTGGCCCCGCGCACGATATCGCCGGCCGCGAAGACCCCGTCCATCGGCGTCATCAGGCTGCCGTGGTCGATCTTCAGCGTGCCCCACCTTGTGACCGGCAGGTTCTTCTCGCCAAACATTCCGGGCAGGTCCTCCGGATCGAAGCCGAGGGCGGTGATCACCAGGTCGGCGTCGATGTTGTGGGCCGAGCCGTCGATCACCTCCGGGATCTGCCGCCCGGAAGCGTCCGGCGCGCCCAGCCGCATGCTTTCCGCCCGCACCGCGCGCACCGTCTCCTCGCCGAGGAAGGCGACGGGCTGGGTCAGCCAGACGAACTCGATGCCCTCCTCTTCGGCGTGCTGCACCTCGCGCTGCGAACCGGGCATGTTCTCGCGGTCGCGGCGATACAGGCACTTGACCGATGTCGCACCCTGCCGCATCGCGGTGCGCACGCAATCCATCGCGGTGTCGCCGCCGCCGATGACGACGACGTCCTTGCCGGCGGCATCGAGGCGGCCGGAGTCGAAGTCGGGCACGCTGTCGCCGAGCCCCTTGCGATTGCTCGCGGTCAGATATTCGAGAGCCGGCACGATGCCGGCGAGGCCCGAGCCCGGCGCGTGCAGTTCGCGGGCGCGGTAGACGCCGGTCGCGATCAGCACCGCGTCGTGGCGCTGCTTGAGCTCGGCGAGCGAGGCGTCGCGGCCGACCTCGAACTCCATGTGGAAGGTGACGCCGCTGTCGTGCAGCAGCTTGCTGCGGCGCGCCACGACGTCCTTCTCCAGCTTGAAGTTGGGGATGCCGTATACGAGCAGACCGCCGACCCGGTCGTAGCGGTCGTAAACATGGACCTGGTAGCCCTTGCGGCGCAGCTCCTCGGCCGCGGCCATGCCGGCCGGGCCGGCCCCGATGATGCCCACCGACAGGTCGAGCTCCTGCGCCGGCCGCACCGGCTTGACCCAGCCCAGCTCCCACGCCGTGTCGGTGATGTACTTCTCGACCGAGCCGATCGTGACCGCCCCGTGCCCCGAGTGCTCGATCACGCAGTTGCCCTCGCAGAGACGGTCCTGCGGGCAGATGCGGCCGCAGATCTCCGGCATGTTGTTGGTCGCCGAGGACAGCGCGTAGGCCTCCTCGAGCCGGCCAGCGGCGGTCAGCATCAGCCAATCCGGGATATTGTTGCCGAGCGGGCAGTGCACCTGGCAGAACGGCACGCCGCACTGCGAACACCGCGCGGCCTGCTCGCTGGCACGGTCCGGATCGTATTCGCGGTAAATCTCCGCAAAATCCGTTCGGCGCGCCTTTGCATCCCGTTTTTCAGGCATTTGCGCACCGGTCTCGACGAACTGCAGCATCCCCTTGTACCGGGTTGCCGGCGCTGTCGCCGCCCGTGGCTGCGCGGCTGCCTTGGTTTTCTTTCCCATTAGCCCTTCCGATTGGCTATGCCGCCGTCCGTGCCACCCTGACGGACTGCCGGCGCATTCTTCCGCTACTCGAAGGCGTTATTTTGTCGCTTGCGGCATTGCCAGCTATAGCCCATAGCGGGCCGACAAGCGAGAAAAAACGTATAAAAGGTCAATAGTATTGACATATTATGCGCGAAATTCCTTTCGTCCGCAACTGTTTTTCGTCGAACAATCAAGATTCCCACGCAATAAAGGACCGAAACGGACCTTTTGTCGATGTTGCGACAAGGTGGATAGCGCTCGATGACTGTGGCATAAGCGGTGCGACGAGCGGCATAACAGGGGCAAAGTGCCGGGCTGCACAGCGTGACGCCGATTCAGATCTTGATCCTGGCGATCGTCCAGGGATTGACCGAGTTCCTGCCGATCAGCTCGTCCGGACATCTCGTCGTCACGTCGCAGGTCATGGGATGGCCGGACCAGGGCATCGTTATCGATATCGCGGTCCATGTCGGCACGCTGCTCGCGGTCATCGTCTATTTCTGGCGCGACGTCGTGCGGGTCGTCCAGGGGACGCTGCGCCTGCTCACCTTCCGTGGCGGTCCGGACACGCGGCTCGCCGCGATGCTGCTGGTCGCGACCGTCCCGATCGTCGGCGCGGGATATGCGGGCCGGCACACGTTGATCCCGCTGTTCCGCAGCGTAGAGGTGATCGCCTGGGCGACGATCGGCTTCGCCGTGCTGCTGTGGATCGCCGACAGGATCGGCATGACGGTGCGGCGCATCGAGCATATCGGCTATGTCGGCGCCCTCGTGATCGGCCTCGGCCAGGTCCTGGCCCTGATCCCGGGCACCAGCCGCTCCGGAATCACGATGACGGCGGGACGGTTCCTCGGCATGGAGCGGGTCGAGGCCGCGCGGTTCTCGCTGCTGCTGTCGATTCCGACCATCGCCGGCGCCGGGCTGCTGGCCGGCTACGAGCTGTGGCAGGGCGGCGACGTCCGGCTCGGCTACGACGCGGCGCTCGCTGCCGCGCTCGCATTCGTCGCCGGCATCTCGTCCATCGCCGCGATGATGCGCTGGCTGCAGAACGCCGGCTTCACACCCTTCGTGATCTACCGCTTCGCCCTCGGCATGGCCCTGCTGTACTGGGTGTATATATAAGCGGGAGGCGCGAGGAGGACGCATGCGCGCGGCGATCGAGGCTGAACTCCTGCAACACGGCGACCCCGAACGGGCGCGCAACCTGCAGCGGTATTTCCGGTCCGGCAAGGGGCAGTACGGCGCGGGCGATGTCTTCGCGGGGTTGCGGGTGCCGGAGGTCCGGCGTCTTGCCCGCGCATACCGGCACCTCACGCCCGACGAGATCACCGGGCTGCTGCGCTCGGACTACCACGGGGCCCGGCTGATGGCCCTGGTGCTGCTGGCGGACCGGTTCCGACGCGGCACCGACGGCGAAAGAGCGGTCATCTACGGGCGCTACCTCGCCCACACGCGCTGGATCAACAACTGGGACCTGGTGGACATCTCGGCCCGGCACATCGTCGGCGCCTGGCTGATGAACAGGGACCGCGCCCCCCTGTATCGGCTCGCGCAGTCGGACAGCCTGTGGGAGCGGCGCATCGCCATCATCGCAACGCAGGCCTTCATCCGGGACCACGACTTCGCCGATACGCTGAAAATCGCGGAGCTGCTGCGCGACGACCCGCACGACCTGATCCACAAGGCGGTCGGCTGGATGCTGCGCGAGGTCGGCAAGCGCGACCGTGCGACCGCCGAGGAGTTCCTGCGGCGGCATCATCGGCACATGCCGCGCACCATGCTGCGCTACGCCATCGAGAAGTTCCCGCCGGACCTGCGCAGGCGCTACCTCGACGGGACGATCGGGTCCTAGGCGACTGTGCGGCGGGACATCCTGTCGCCGCGGCGTCACACCAGCAGCGGCTTGCGGAACCGGCCGCCGGCGCGGTAGCGCGCGAGATAGGTCGGCACGATCACCTCGACGCCCGTCGCCTCGATCCCCAGCTCGGCCAGGCCGGGCAGGTTGCCGGAGACGACATTGTCGGTCTTCAGCAGCTCGACCTGATCGGTGGTCAGGAGCGGCTTCGGCATGAGCTGCAGGAACCCGGCCTGCAGCGACGCGACGAAATAGGGGATCGGAACCAACAGCCGACTGCGTCCGGTCTCGCGCAGGACGATCTCCATGATCTCCTTGAAGCTGTACACCGCCGGCCCGCCGAGCTCGTAGGTCCGCCCGGCGCACGACCGGTCCTGCAGGCCCTTCATGATGGCGTCCGCGACGTCGCCGACATAGACCGGCTGGAACTTCACCCCGCCGTCGCCGTAGAAGTCGAGGCGGCCGTTGCGGAATCGCGGCCAGCCGCAGCCGAACACCGGCAGGATTGGCGTGAAACGCGCAAGCGATGCGAACAGGTTGAAGAACCCGTCCTGCGGGCCGAACACGACGCTCGGGCGGAAGATCACCGCCTCCGGGAACGCGGCACGCACAGCCGCCTCGCCGGCCGCCTTGCTGGTCGCATACCGGGCATGGGCGTTCGGATCGGCGCCCAGCGCCGACATGTGGACGAACGCCGCCGCGCCCGCCTCCTTCGCGGCCCGTGCCACCGCGCCCGCACCCTTGTGGTGCACCGCCTCGAATGTCCACCGACCCTTCTCGTACAGGATCCCCACCAGGTTGACGACGACGTCGGCATCGGCCACGGCGGCCCGCACCGACCCTTCGTGGGTCACCGATGCCCGGACCGGCACGATCTGCCCGACATCGCCGAGCGGCTGCAGGAACGCCGCCTCTCCGGGATAGCGGACGGCCACGCACACCCGCGCGCCGGCCGTGGCAAGACGCTGCACGAGATGGCGGCCGATGAACCCGGCACCGCCGAACACTGTCACAAGCTTGCCCCTCATTCGTCTTCTCCGCGGATTTGCGCCATGGCGGCGGATGTCTGACGGGATGGAACCTACACCCGGCCGCGTGCCGTATGCCAGTCGAAATCGGCCGCGACCGGACGCAAATCGCCACACCCGCCCAACAAATTCCCGTCGCGCCGGCAAAAGCCGTTGACAAACCGCCCTGCTTTCACAAGATTCGGCCGGACCCGGAGCCCAGGTGGCGGAATTGGTAGACGCGCAGGTTTCAGGTACCTGTGGCCGCAAGGCCGTGGAAGTTCGAGTCTTCTCCTGGGCACCATAACCGCTTCGGCGGTCGTTTTTTTAGAACGGGGCAATTCTTGGACATCAAGCTCTATCGCGGCGACCTTCCGGACGATCTCGATCTGGGGGCGTGCGTTGCCGTCGATACCGAAACCATGGGCCTCGATCCGCATCGCGACCGGCTGTGCCTCGTCCAGATGTCCGCCGGCGACGGCGTGTGTCATCTCGTCCAGATTCCGCAAGGCCACCGGAAATCGCCGAACCTGAAGGCGCTGCTGGAATCGCCGGACGTGCTCAAGTTGTTTCATTTCGCGCGGTTCGACCTCGCGATGCTGCGCCACCATCTCGGCATCGGCTGCCGTCCCGTCTATTGCACCAAGATCGCTTCGAAGCTGGCCCGTACCTATACCGACCGGCACAGTCTGAAGGATCTGTGCAAGGAGCTGCTGAACGTCGATATCTCCAAGCAGCAGCAGTCCTCGGACTGGGGCGCCGACGAGCTCAGCCAGGCGCAGCTCGAATACGCCGCAAGCGACGTCCTGCACCTGCACCGCCTGAAGGAGCAGCTCGATGCGATGCTGACCCGCGAGGGGAGGGCGCACATGGCCCAGGCCGCGTTCGACTTCCTCCCGGTGCGCGCCGAGCTCGATCTGTCGGGATGGGCCGGGCACGACCTTTTCGCCCATAGTTGAGACCGGAATCCACCGAGGGTTGTCGGCCAAAAGGTTAATGCCGGCGATGCCCGCACGCCTGCCGCACTATTTTCGTTGATCGCGTCGAAGCGGAATAATTCTTTTGAAATCAATAAACTGAAACGAGACAGATCGGGATCGCCAGGACCCGGTCCGGTCCGGCGGCAACGGTCAAAAGTTAATTCCGGCACATTTTTTGCATATCCGCTTAACAAGCCCTGCCGAATGCCGTAATATCCTGTGATCGAAGAGCGTTGTGGCACAGCCCACGACACCGAAAAACGAGTTGGACTAAGGATAGTTTGCGCGACATGACGGCCAAGGGAGAATCTGGCGCGGCGACACGCGTCGGCGCCGGTGACGATGTTGCGCCGCGTCAGGGGCTGGAGTCGGCGCGCCGCGTCCTCAAGCTGGAGGCGGAGGGCATCGCCGCCCTCGATGCCTCGCTGGGCGAACTGTTCGTCGATGCCCTCGATATCCTCTTTGCCGCGAAAGGCCGGGTCATCGTCACCGGGATGGGCAAGAGCGGCCATGTCGCCCGCAAGATCGCGGCGACCCTGGCCTCGACGGGGACGCCCGCGCAGTTTGTTCATCCGGGCGAGGCGAGCCACGGCGACCTCGGCATGATCGTGCCGGCCGACGTCGTGGTGGCCCTGTCCAATTCCGGCGAGACCGGCGAGTTGCGCGATCTGCTCGAATATACGCGGCGCTTCGGCATACCGCTGATCGCCATCACCAGCCGGGCGCATAGCACGCTCGACGAAATGGCCGATGTCACGCTCCTTTTGCCGCCGACGCCGGAGGCCTGCCCGATGGGGCTTGCGCCGACGACGTCGACAACGACGTCCATGGCGCTGGGCGACGCGCTCGCGGTGGCACTTCTCGAGCGCAAGGGGTTTTCTCCCCAGGATTTCCACGTGCTGCATCCGGGCGGGAGGCTGGGACAGAGCCTGATGCGCGTCGCTGACCTGATGCACAAGGGCGACAGCGTGCCGCTGTGCGGCATCGATATGCCGATGGCGGAGGCCATCCCCTATATGACCGCGAAGAGCTTCGGATGCGTCGGCGTGGTCGACGGCAACGGGCACCTTGCCGGGGTCGTGACGGACGGCGACCTGCGCCGCCACATGGAGGAGGGCCTGCTCAATCGCAGCACCGGCGACGTCATGACGGCGGACCCGAAGACCATACGCCCGCAGGCCCTGGCGGCGGAGGCGCTGGCGCTGATGAACCGGCATTCCATCACCGGCCTGTTCGTGGTCGAGGATGGGCGCCCGATCGGAATCATTCATATCCATGACTGCCTACGAGCCGGAATCGCGTGAGCCCGCCGGGATGGACGGTCCCGGGTCCGACGTCGCCGAGGCGATGCCGGCAGCGACGGCGCGCAGCGCCCTCGTGGACTACTTCACGGTCACCCAAAGGCGCCGCAGCCACCGGCATTATGGACGGTTCGTCGGCGTCACGAAGATTCTGCTTCTGTCGCTGGCCGTCGGCCTGATCGCCGCGCTCGCGATCTGGCCGCGCTTCACGGCGAGAGACAACTCGGCGCCGATCGGCACCGCCACGGATATCCAGATCGAGGACATCGAGAGTTTGCGCATCAAGAACGCCCGCCTGACCGGCACCAGCCAGGATCAGAAGCCGTATACGGTCACGTTCGAAGATGCCAGCCAGACGAGCAACGAATCCGATCTGGTGCTGCTGACGGGACCGAAGGCCGACGTCGAGTTGAGATCGGGCAGCTGGGTGGCATTGTCCGCCTCCAAGGGTCGGTTCCACAGGGCCAAGCGGATCATCGAGCTCGATGATCCCGTCGAGATGTTCCACGACAGCGGCCTCGAGATCGGTACAGGCAGCGTGACCTTCAATCTGAAGACGGGGACTGGCGCCGGCCACGATCCGTTGCTCGCGCAGGCACCGTTCGGGCAGTTCGAATCGCAGGGCTTCCGGATCCGGGACAACACGGCAGTGTTCTTCTTCACAGGGCCGGTGCGGGCAATCCTGTATGCCGCGCCCGATCTGGGGAACTGAGTCTCATGCGGTCGCCGAGGGCATATGGCTCGTTTGCCGCTGCAGTGCTGTCGCTGCTGTTTGTCGTCGCGGGTTCCGGCGCGGCGCAGACGCCGCCCGAGCCGGTGGAGATCACGGCACAGGACGGGCTGGAGTGGCGGCAGAACGAAAAGGCGCTGATCGCGGAGGGTAGCGTCGTCCTGACCCGCGGCACCTTGAAGCTGGAGGCCGAGAACGTCAGCGCGTACTATCGCGACAGCACGGCCACCGACAAGCAGGAGGTGTACCGCGTCGATGCGGCAGGCGATGTGCGGATCGCCTCGGACGGGACGACCGGATTCGGCGACAGCGCCGCCTACGATCTCGACCAGGGTGTTTTCGTGCTGTCGGGCCGCAACCCGCGACTCGTCGCGCGGGACCTGACGGTCACGGCATCGCAGAACCTCGAATACTGGCAGCAGAAGAACCTCGCCATCGCGCGAGGCGGGGCCGTCGCCGAGTCGGGCGACCGGCGAATCACGGCGGATATTCTGAGTGCCTACGTCGAGCCGTCGGGCACCGACGAGGGCAAGCTGCAGCGCGTCGAGGCGATCGGGGCGGTGGTGATCACGACGCCGGAGGATACGGCGAAGGGAAAGGAAGCCGTCTACGACGCCGCCTCGGGCCTGGCGACGCTGTGCGGCGATGTGGAGGTCCGGCGCGGCGACAACGTGCTGCGCGGGAAGTGCGCCGAGGTGAACCTGAATACCGGTGTCAGCCGGCTCGTGGGCGGCGGCGGCGGCGTCACCGGCCTGGTGCGGCAGGAGGAAAACTGAGTTTGCGTTCCGGGCCGGCTGGGCCGGGACCGTGCAGCGAATCGGGAGAGATCGCGTGGACGAAGACCGCAACGACATCGCAGCACCGCCCGTTTACGGTTCGGCGACCGGCGACGATGCACCACCGCATCTGGTGGCCGAAAGCACCGGGCTGGAGGTCCGCAATATCGGCAAGACCTTCAAGAAGCGGCCGGTGATCCGCGACGTCAGCCTGCACCTGCGGCGCGGCGAAGCGGTGGGGCTGCTGGGCCCGAACGGGGCCGGCAAGACGACGACCTTCTATATCATCACAGGCCTCATCACGCCCGACTACGGCGACGTCGTCCTCGACGGGGAGCACATCACGCAGCTGCCGATGTACCGGCGCGCCCGTCTCGGCATCGGCTACCTGCCACAGGAGGCTTCGATCTTCCGGGGCCTGTCGGTCGAGGACAACATGGCGGCGATCCTCGAGACCGTGGAGCCGGACAACACGCGCCGCGAGGCGATGCTGGAGGCGCTGCTCGCCGAATTCTCGATCACCCATCTGCGCCGCACGCCGGCGATCGCCCTGTCGGGCGGCGAGCGCCGGCGCGTGGAGATCGCGCGGGCGCTGGCCTCGCGACCGCACTTCATCCTGCTCGACGAGCCGCTTGCCGGCATCGATCCGATCGCGGTTGGCGAAATCCGGGAACTCGTCAGCCACCTCAAGGACCGCGGAATCGGCGTCCTGATCACCGACCACAACGTGCGCGAAACGCTGGACCTCGTCGACCGCGCATACATCATCCACGACGGTGCGGTACTGATGGAGGGCGTGCCTGAGGAAATCGTCGCGCACAGCGAGGTCCGGCGCGTCTATCTAGGGGACCGGTTCAGCCTGTAGGCCCGTGTCGGCCCGCCGGTCCCGGACGAAACGCGATGGCTCTTACTCCACGGCTCGATCTCAGGCAGACGACGTCACTTGTGATGACGCCGCAACTGCAGCAGGCGATCAAGCTGCTGCAAATGTCGAACATCGAGCTGGCGGAATATGTCGAGGCGGAGCTGGAGCAGAATCCGCTTCTCGAGCGCGATGACTCGGAGGAGTCCGGTGGCGACGACGCCGCCGCGCCGGCAAACGGGAGCGACGAGGGGCCGGCCGAGGACGCCCAGGATCCGGAGCCGCCGCGGGACAGCCTCGATCTGACAAATGCGGAATCACTGCCGGCGGAGGGCGACGCGCCGCTGGACACCGACTACGACAATCTCTGGGATGGCGACGCACGGGCCGATTTCGATGACAATCCCCTGCGCTTCGACGCGGCGCGCATCGGATCGGGCGGGCCGACGAACTTCTCTGATGCCGAGAACGGCATCGAGGCGACGCTCAGTTCGGAAATCACGCTGCAGGACCATCTCCTCGAGCAGCTGGGCATCGACATCACGGATCCGGGCGACCGCCTTATCGGCGTCCATCTGATCGCCATGCTCGACGGGGCGGGACGCCTGAACGGCGACCTCCAGGAACTTGCGGATCGCCTCGGCTGCCCACTCGGGCGCGTCGAGGACGTGCTCGCGCGCATGCAGCGGTTCGATCCGCCGGGCATCTTCGCGCGCGACCTCAGGGAATGTTTCGCCATCCAGCTGCGCGAGAACGACCGCCTGGACCCGGCGATGCAGCGCCTGCTCGACAACCTGCACCTTTTCGAGAAATACGATCTCGCCGGCCTGCGCCGCGCCTGCGGCGTGGACGAGGAGGATTTCGCCGAGATGCTGGCCGAGATCCGGGCGTTGCAGCCGAAACCCGGCACCCTGTTCGAGCACGAAATCGCCCAGCCTGTGGTGCCCGACGTGCTGATGCGGCCGCAGGCAGACGGGGGCTGGCGCGTCGAGCTCAACTCCGACACGCTGCCGCGCGTCCTCGTAAACCGGCACTATTACGCCGATGTCGTGCGCGGCGTGCGCGACAAGGAAGCCAAGGACTACCTCAACGAACGGCTCAGTTCGGCAAGCTGGCTGGTCAAGGCCCTGCACCAGCGTGCCACCACGATCCTGAAGGTGGCCGCCGAGATCGTCCGCCAGCAGGACGCTTTTTTCGAGTTCGGCGTGGCGCACATGCGGCCCCTGGTCCTGCGCGACATCGCGGAAGTCATCGACATGCACGAAAGCACGGTGAGCCGCGTGACCAGCAACAAGTACATGGCAACGCCGCGCGGTATCTTCGAACTCAAGTACTTTTTCAGCGCTGCCCTTTCGAGCGCCGACGGTGGCACGGCCCACTCGGCGGAAGCGGTGCGGCACAGGATCAAGGAACTGTGCGACGCGGAACCGGCGAACGCGATCCTGTCGGACGACGATATCGCGGAACGCCTGCGCGAAGAGGGCGTCGACATCGCCCGCCGCACTGTTGCAAAATACCGGGAGGCCATCAACATCCCGTCCTCGGTCAAGCGACGGCGCATCAAGGCCGGCAAGGGCTAGGGGACGGCTGTGCGCCTTTCGGCATGCGGCCCGTCGTGGCGGCTCGGCCGCCGCCTGTGCCGGGCCCGGACGGAATGCCGGGCGGCTCCGTGCACGGCGGGCCCCATCTTGAACCAGGACCGGCCAGTCGAGGAGAAAAATGTTAGATCTCAATGCGTTACTAGGAAACCTTGGCTGTGCAACGGTAACTGTTGACTCTCCATGGCCCCGCAATTATGGTGCGCGCCCGTCGCCCCTTGGTAGGCGGGATACGCGTGTTTGTCAGGCGACCGAAAGACATCAAGAATAGCTGTCGAATGCAACTTTCCGTCAAAGGTAAACAGCTTGACGTGGGCGACGCGTGGCGTTGTCACGTCGAGGAGAACCTGCCCCTTGTCGTCGCGAAATATTTCGACAATGCGCAGGACGCCCAGGTGATGCTGTCGCGCCAGGGGTCGACATTCCGGGTCGACATCACCGTGCATGTGGGCAAACGAATTATCATCCAGAGCCACGGCGCCACCGGCGACGCGTACAGCGCCTTCGACGAGGCCGGAGACCATCTGGGCAAACGGCTGCGGCGCTACAAGCGGCGGTTGCGTGACCACCATCGCGAGCGCGCCGACGAAGTCGAGTCGCTGCCCGCGCAGCAATACGTGCTGGCCGGTGAGGACATCGCCAATGAGGCCGACACGGAGGTCGACACGGTCGAAAAGGACGAGCCCGTCGTCATCGCCGAGATGGAAACCGCGATCGAGGTCCTGTCGGTCGGCGAGGCGGTGATGCGTATGGATCTGGCGAATTTGCCGGCCCTGATGTTCAGGAACCGTGCCCATGGGGGACTGAATATGGTATATCATCGGGGTGACGGACATATCGGCTGGGTCGACCCGCGCGGGAATCTTCGGGACGGCGAAGGGGACGCCTGAGATGGCGCGATCCTTCAGCGCATTGGCGCGCGTATATTATCCGGTACAACGAATGGGGGTAGCGGTAATGGAAATCGCGGAACTTCTCGACATTGAGAGCGTTGTCGCCAAGCTCCCCGCAACATCCAAGAAACAGGCATTACAAGAACTCGCAAAACGTGCGGCGCAGATAACCGGCCTGCATGAGCGTGCGGTTTTCGATGTCCTGCTCGAGCGCGAGCGCCTGGGAACGACCGGTGTCGGCAACGGCATCGCAATCCCGCACGGCAAGCTGCCCGGCCTGAACCGTTTGTACGGCCTGTTCGCGAGGCTGGAAAAGCCGATCGATTTCGAGGCGGTCGATGATCAGCCCGTGGACCTGATTTTCCTGTTGCTGGCGCCGGAAGGCGCCGGCGCGGACCATCTCAAGGCGCTGGCGCGGGTATCGCGCCTGCTGCGCGATCGCACGATCTGCGACAAGCTGCGCGGCTCCGACGAAGCTGAGGCGCTGTATTCGCTGCTGACCGAGCCCGCCGCCAGTCACGCCGCCTGATTGCCGATTCCGGCGCCGGGTCCCGGCGCCGGTCCGGTGCATGTCTAGTGCACGGGCACCACGAGAAGGTCGTGCTGCAGAGCGGCGACGACGGCGCTGTCGCGATCGGGCGCCAGCCCGACCTGCCGGCCATCCGCCCCCATGACGGCGACGATCACTTCCCCCTGTACCGACACGGGGCGCAGATATGCGATCTCGCCGATGCCGAGCACGGCCAAATCCTGCTCCGAAATTGCCTTGAGTGTTACTGGTTCGAGCATATCCATCCCCATGCCCGGCGCACCGGGCTGTTACTTGGCCTTGGCTTCAAGGGTCTTGCGACTCCTCTTGCCGGCGCGGATCTCGACGGTGCGGACCCGCTCCTCCGCCACCGGGCGAATCAGATCGACGTAGAGCAGGCCGTTGTCCAGTTCGGCGCCCTCGACCTCGATCCCGTCCGCCAGCACGAAACTCCGCTGGAATTGTCGGGTCGCGATGCCGCGGTGTATGAAGACGCGATCGGCATCGCCGTCTTCCAGCTGCTTGCCGCGAATGACGAGCTGATTGCCCTCGATCTGGATCGACAGGTCGTGCTCGTCGAACCCGGCCACCGCAACGGTGATCCGCAGGCGGTCCTCGCCGGTCTGTTCGATGTTGTAGGGCGGATAGCCCTCGGCCGGCATCTTGGCGACGCGGTCCAGGACACGCTCGAAATGGTCGAAGCCCAACAGCAATGGGCTGTTGAACAGGGACAGTCTGGTCATCGTGCAGCCACCTCCTCCTGTTTCCCGTCGTGAGCGGGTAGCTGTGTTGGGGAGCCCGCAACGGCGCTCCAGGATGCGGCGGGCGCACGCGCCCCGCCACTGCTCGGTATGTGGGATCCCCGCAGGGCCAATTCAAGGTACCGGGGGGCCGGCAGAGCCCGGCGCCTCATCAATGTGCCGTGATCCGCCGCTAGTCAGGGCCTGCCGCGACCGGCAGCATCAGGACGGCGCGCAACCCGCCGCTCGGCGATTCGGCGAGCTGGAGTTTCCCACCGTAGAGCGTTGCGATATCGGACACGATGGCAAGGCCGAGCCCGCTGCCGGGCGATGTTTCGTCGAGGCGCCGGCCGCGCCCGATCGCTTCGCCGTGCCGTGCGGCAGGCAGACCGGCTCCGTCGTCGTCGATGGTTATGACGAGCTCGCCGTCCCGTCGCGCCGTCGTCACGTCGACACGCGATGCGGCCCACTTGCAGGCATTGTCGAGCAGGTTTCCGATCATCTCCTCGAGATCCTGGCGCTCGCCGCGGAATGCGCTGGGCGTTCCCTCCTCCCGGGCCACGATCTCGAGCCCGCGGCCGGAATGAATGCGCATCAGGGTACGCCGCAGATCGCCGATCACCGGCGCCACCGGCGTGCGCGCACCCAAGACGGCGCCCGTCGCAGCGGCCCGGGCCCGCGTCAGATAGTGGTCGACCCAGCGACGCATCGTGTCCACCTGCCGCTCGATCGCGTCGGCCCGCGGGCCCTTCTTGCGGGAGGCTTCGTTGCCCAGAACGGCCAGCGGCGTCTTCAGGGCGTGGGCGAGATTGCCGACATGCGTGCGCGCCCGGTCGAGCACCGCGGCATTGTGCTCGAGCAAGGAGTCGAGCTCGCTGACAAGGGGCTGGACCTCGGAAGGCCATTCCCCCTTCATGCGTTCCGTGCGCCCCTCCCGGATGTCCGCGAGCGCACTCCGGACCCGTCTTAGGGGCCGCAGCCCGACCCGGACCTGAAGGACCACCGCCGCGACCAGCCCCAGGCCGAGCGCGCCCAGGGACCACATCAGCGCGAGATTGAACGGCCGCAATTCGCCCTTCAGCTCGGCACGATCCGCCGCCACCGCGAACCGGACCGGCGGGGCGTGCGGCGGCATTTCCGGCAGCGTCACGTCGACGAAGCGCGCGCGCAGCGTGGCACCCTCGGGCCCCGCCACCTCGGCGGTGCGCATGCCGCCCGGTTCGCCCGGCGCCGACAGGTCCAGAGTCTGGTCCCACAGCGAGCGGGAGCGGATCAGCACGACACCGCGAAGGTCTGAAATCTGCCAGTACCAGCCGGAATAGGGCAGGTCGAAGCGGGGCTCCGGCAGGGTACGCGACAGGACAACCCGGCCCGAGTCGTCATAGCGGCTGACCGCGATCAGGGAATCCACATGGACCGTCAGCCGGGCGTCGAAATTGCGCTCGACGGAATCGCGGAACAGAGCCGATATCAGCAAGCCGCCGACTGCCAGCGCGGCCGCGATCCACAGGATCGCGGCGATCACCAGCCGCGATGCTAGGGAGCGCGGCTTGCCGGTCACCTGCATGACAGCCCGCCGCCGGTCGCCACACGCCGGCCGGACCTATCGCGAGTCGGCATCTTCCGGCCGCAGCATCCGGTAGCCGAGCCCGCGCACGGTTTCGATCACGTCCGCCCCGAGCTTGCGTCGCAGGCGCCCGACGAACACCTCGATGGTGTTCGAGTCGAGATCGAAGTCCTGGTCGTAGAGGTGTTCCGTCAGTTCCGTGCGGGACACCACCTTGCCGAGATTGTGCGCCATGTACGCCAGCAGCCGGTATTCCTGCCCGGTAAGCTTCACAGCGGCGCCGTCGAGGGTAACACGGCTGCTGCGCGTATCGATGCTGATCGGGCCGATCTCGATGACCGGCGACGCAAACCCGCCGGACCGGCGGATCAGCGCGCGCAGGCGCGCCAGCAACTCCTCGACGCGGAACGGCTTTGCCAGGTAGTCGTCGGCGCCGGCATCGATGCCGGCCACCTTGTCGCTCCAGCGGTCGCGCGCGGTCAGGATGAGAACCGGCATCGTGCGGCCGGAATCGCGCCAGCGCTCGAGGATCGTCATGCCGTCGACGCCGGGCAGGCCGAGATCCAGCACGACGGCGTCATAGGGTTCGGTTTCTCCCAGGAATTCCGCTTCCTCGCCATCCCGGGTCAGGTCGAGGGCATAGCCGGCGTCGCGCAGCGCCTCGGCCAGCTGCGCCGAGAGATCCGGGTCGTCCTCGACCACCAGAAGCCGCATCAACGATTCCCCTTCGTCGACAGGATCTTGCCAGTCTCCGCGTCGACCACCACCAGGACCACGTTGCCCTTGTCGCTGCGCACCCGGATCCGATACGTCCAGGGATTGCCCGACTTGTCGAGCTGCACGTCGAGCACCTGGCCCGGCACGCTTGCCTTCACCACGTGGAGGACTTCGGACAGCGGCTTGATCTGCCCGGCGTCGGCGGCGTCGCGCGCCGAGCCCTGGTCGGATTGCGCCTGCGCGGGAATATCGACGGGAAGCCCCGCCATCCCCGTCAGGACCAACAGAACCAGTAGCGCTCGCATGGTCCACATGTAAGCCTTTGATCCTGAACGATTGATGAACGACGCGTTCAGTTTCGGTTCACCGCACATATGAGACTCTCTGCATCAACCACCCACCCCGTTACCATCGATGGAGGGAACCATGCTGTTCAGGACAGTGCCCGTGCGCAACAGACTTCTCGCCTGCGCGGCGTCGCTGGCGCTGGCCGCCGGTCTGATGGCCGGCCCGGCCGATGCCGGGTCGAAAGACAAGTTGTGGCGCCAGCGCGGCGACAACGCCGTTCACGTGGTGCCGACGGACCGTGCGGACCGCAAGGCCGGCCACATCCAGCAACGGGCGCAGCGGGGCGCAACACCGTCGCCCTTGCCGCCGCGGCCGGCCGCTCCCGCATTCGCCGGCGGAAATCGCAAGAATGGGCATATCTCCCGGTATGTCGCCCCGGCGCCGCAGCCGCCGCAGCTCAACCGCCGGCACGGCAATCCCGGCCTGGTCCGCGGGTCGGCTCGTCCGCCGGCGCCGCCGGCCTTCGCCGGCAGGGATCGCCGGTCGGGGCAGGCTGCCGTTCTCGCGCCGCCACCGCCACCGCCGCGGCAGTTCGATCGCCAGCGAGAGCGGCCGGCCTTCGACCGCGGGTCCACACGTCCGCCGGCGCCGCCGGCCTTCGCCGGAAAGGACCGCCGGTCGAACCAGGGTAACGTTTTCGCGCCGCCGCCTCCGCCGCAGCAGTTCGATCGCCGGCACGATCGGCCCGGGTTCGGCCATGGTGCGGCCCGTCCCCCGGCCCCGCCGGTGTTCGCCGGCAAGGACCGGCGGCCGCGGCATGGCGATGACCACCGCCGCGATCACCACGGCGGCGACCGTCACTACAAGCACAAGCATCGCCATCACGAGACCCACGTCACCTATCATCACGTATACCGGCACTACTATTACCGGACGAGTTCGCGGCACTATTACTACATCAATGCCTACCCGCAGCGGTATTCGTATCCGGTGTACTACCTGGTTCCGTACCACGTCCATGCGACCCCCGGATACCACAGCCATGGCGAAGATGCCATGTACTGCCAGGACGGTTACCGGCAGGGCGGCGTCTACAGGGGCGGCGCCTACAGCCGCGGCGCATCGCGCCAGACTGGCGGTGCCATCATCGGCGGGATTCTCGGGGCCGCGGTCGGCTCGCAGTTCGGCAGCGGCAAGGGCCAGCTGGTCGCGGTCGGCGTCGGCACGGTGCTCGGTGCCCTGATCGGCAGCGATGTCGGCCGGACCATGGACAGCCAGGACCACGCCTATGCAACGGGTTCGTTCGGCCACGCCATGGAATCCGTGCCGTCGTGCACGACGATCACATGGGACAACCCGCAGACCGGCAGCTACGGCACTGTCACGCCGATGCACACCTACGAGCCGGAACCCGGTCGATACTGCCGCGAGTTCCAGCAGCAGGTGGCGATCGGCGGCGAGCTGCAGAACGCCTACGGCACGGCCTGCCGCCAGCCCGACGGCAGCTGGGAGATCGTCGCCGCGCAGCCGTAGTTCCCGTCGGTGGTGCGGGCGGCCGTCCTGCGGAGGTGCCGACTTGCCTTCGCGGGGCGGCCGCCTCGCATTTGCGGGACCGGGCGTGCTGCCGGGATCGGACCGCGGCCGCGCTGCGACGCGGAATCTGAACCTCAGGTGAACGGACCGTTCAGCATCGGTTCACGGCGGTCCTGCCACAGTGGCTGCAACACACGGGCGGACCAACGTCCGGGAATTCGCCGCGGGGTCGCCATACCCCCCAACCCTGTGGCTAACTGACGGCCGCCTTTCAACGTTACCGGCAGCCAATCCGGAAGGCGGCCGTCACACTGCCCTCGAATGCCGCGCCGCCCCACTTGCCAGATAGGTGTCGAACACCGCGCATACGGTGCGCATCAGCGGCTGGCCGGTCTTCGTGATATCGATGCGGTCGCCATCCATCGTCACCAGCCCGTCTGCGATCATCGGCTCGAGCTCTGCCAATTCTGCCGCGAAATGCGCGGCCGATTTGCCGAAGCGACCCGCCTCCGCCGCAAGGTCGACGCTCAGATCGCACATCAGGCGCTCGATGACCGACCGGCGCAGCCTGTCCTCTTCGGTCAGGGCAACGCCCTTGTCGACCGCGGGCCGACCGTGGCGCACCGCATCGGCCCAGGCGCGCAGTGGCACCGCATTCTGGACGTAGCCCTGCGGCAGCGCGCCGATCGACGACGCGCCGAACCCGATCAGAGCCTGGGCCTGGTCCGTCGTGTAGCCCTGGAAGTTCCGGTGCAGCCGGCCCTTGTCGAGCGCTTGCGACATCGCATCGACGGGTAGCGCGAAATGGTCGAGGCCGATCCGCCGGTAGCCGTTCTCGACCAGCCGCGCGGCAGCGGCCTCGGACTGCTCGAACCGTCCGGCGCCGTCGGGCAGCGCCTCCTCCGGGATCATCTTCTGGTGGGTCTTCATCCACGGCACATGGGCGTAGCCAAACACGGCCACCCGGTCCGGGCGCAGCTGGGCGGTCAGGTCGGCCGTGCGGTGCACGTCCTCCACCGTCTGGTGGGGCAGGCCGTACATCAGGTCGAAATTGATTCCCTTGATGCCGGCGTCGCGCAACCAGGCGACGACCCGGGCCGTCATCTCGTAGGGCTGGATGCGGTTGATCGCGCTCTGCACCCGTTCGGTGAAATCCTGGACGCCGAGGCTCGCGCGCGTCACCCCGGCGCTTGCCAGCCCCGCCACCATCTCCTCGCTGACCGTGCGGGGATCCATCTCGACAGCGATCTCCGCATCCGGCGCCATGGCAAAATTGTCGCGGATCGTGGCCATCAGGCCGCTGAAATCCTTCACCGACAGGATGGTCGGCGTGCCGCCGCCCCAGTGCATGTGGGTCACCGCCGGCCGCGATGGGATCGCCGAACCGATGAGCTTGACCTCCTCGGCGAGGTTCGCCGCATAGCCGCCGACGGGCTCGTACCGGCGCACGATTTTCGTATGGCAGCCGCAGTACCAGCACATCTCATGGCAGAAAGGCACGTGGAAATACAGCGAAAGCGGCGACTCCGGACCGATTGCCGCAAGCCAGCGCAGATACGTATCGGCCGTGATGCCGGCATGGAAATGCGGTGCCGTGGGATAACTCGTATAGCGCGGCACCCGCCTGTCGTACCGCTCGAGAATGGTGCGGTCCATCCTACTGATCTCCTTGAAAGTCGGCCCACAATAATTCCCGCGGCATCCCCGGGGCGTTGACACAGATCAACGGCGATTTGCCCTGCCGCAGGTTGCGGGCAGGCGTTTATAGGCCTATCTTCCGGCACAGGCAACTTTGCAGGACTGTATTCCGATGACCCGTTTGTTGAGCGCGCTGGCCGTTTGCATCACCTTGCTTTTCGCCGTTCCCGGTGCGCATGCGGTGGAACCGGATGAAATGCTGGACGATCCGGCGCTCGAGGCGCGCGCCCGCGAGATCAGCAAGAATCTGCGCTGCCTCGTCTGCCAGAACCAGTCGATCGACGATTCCAACGCGGATCTGGCCAAGGATCTTCGCGTCATCGTCCGCCAGCGGCTGGCTGCCGGCGACAGCAACGACGAAGTCTTCCAGTTCGTGGTCGACCGGTACGGCGAGTACGTCCTGCTGCGGCCGCCGCTCCGGGGTTCGACCTATGCCCTGTGGTTCGGCCCGATCATCCTCGTCGTGGTGGGCGGCGGCGCCCTGTTGATGCTGGCGGCGCGCCGGCGGCATGCCGACAGCCCGGCGCCGGGCTTGAGCTCCGACGAGCAGTCGCGGCTGTCGGAGCTGCTGGGCGACAAGTCCGATACGCACTGAGTCCGGGCAAATGAAAACGGCGATCCGGGCAATGCCCGAATCGCCGCAATTCTTCCATTCCGCAGGGGATCAGCCGCCGTTCGCCTTGATGTAGGCGATGACGTCGGCAATTTCGTCGTCCTTCTTGAGCCCGGCGAACGCCATCCGCGTGCCCGGAACGACGTCCTTGGGCTTGGCCAGGAACTTCGCGAGCGTCGCTTCGTCCCAGGTCAGGCCTGATTCCTGCAGCGCCTTGGAATACTTGAAGCCCTGGACCGCCGCCGCCTTGTTGCCGATCACGCCGAACAGAGTGGGGCCGACCTTGTTCTTGCCTTCCTCGAGCGCATGGCAGGCCTTGCACTTGTTGAACACCTTCTTGCCTGCGTCCGCGTCGCCCGCGGCCAGCGCCGGTGCGGAGAAGGCGGCAAGTACGGCGGCAAGTCCGATGGCTTTGACAATTCCGTATTTCATCTCGTCCTCTGTTTGTCCGTTTCCATTCAAAACGACAACTCCGCGGACACCGACCTGCGCTGTCCGCATCGCTTACCCGTGGCCATCCATCCCCCAGCAGACCGCCGTGTACCCGGCCACGTCAGGGCGCCGATTCAACGGTTATGGAGGGCTTCTGTCAAGGACGCTGCCTGCGTCACTCCGTCACTGCCCGCCGCGGCGCCGATTCGTGCCTCAGTTGTCCCCGCCGTTCGCGCCGGGGGCTGCCCTCTCCCGCGCGCGCCGCAGCTGGTCCGCGAACACCTCGCACGGATCGTCGTCGTCGACGCGCGGCGCGAACCACACGAAATCGAACGGCAGCTCACCCCCGAACGCGGCCGCATAGTCGGCCGGGTCGAACTCGTCCGGCACGACTTCGACCAGTCCGATCGCAACGATCCGCGCCGCCGGGACCAGCCGCCGCAGGTGCCACGCCACGCCACGGTCGTGCCGGACATGGCCGGTCCCCGCAATCAGAACGGCGCCATCGGCTCCCGGCAGCGCGCGGCCGCGGATCATCGCCTCGGCCATCGCCGCATCCTTGGCCAGGGTCACCGTCACCATCGGATCGAGCATCCGCTCCGGCAACTGGCGGCAATGGCTTTCGTGGATTTCGGCGCGTATGGCCGCACGCATCGCGCCACCGACCGGCTGATCCAGCTGCAGCATCTGGACGCGGTCCGATCCCAGGGCATCGACACCCTGCGATGCGATGGCACGCGTCGTCTTTCGGTTCAGACCGCCGGCCAGCAGCGGCGCATTCCGGGCGAGCGCGGCATCGGCAATCGGCCGGTACATCGCCCATGCGGGCCAGCCACGCTGTTCCCATCCCACCGCCTCGCCCAGCCCCGCCGCGTCGCCCGGATCGCCGGCGAGGTACGCATCGAGGGGCGCCTGCTGGTCTTCGGTCAGCATCTCGAACACGATGGCCGGCCGCCGTCCCTGCCGCAACAGCGTGCGCAGCAGCCGGGCCTGGTGGCGATGGTGGTCGGCGTTGTTGTGCTTCTCGCCGATCAGGACGAAGTCGGCGACCCGCACGGCTTCATTGACCGCCGCCTCGGTCACGAACCGCTGGTCGGACGGCCGCCAAGTGCGCCCGGCCAGCGGATGATCCCGATGGAGCGGAGAGACCCATTGCTCACCGGCGGGGGCCTGCGGTGCGCCGGTGCAGCCGGACAACGCGGCCGCCACCAACACGACAAGGGCAGAGGGGGCCCGCGCTCCCGGCACGATCACGACTCCGCCGCGTCCAAGACCACGCGCAGCAACACGTTGCAGCCCGCGGCCAGATCCTCGGGAGTCGCGCTTTCGGTCTCGTTGTGGCTGATGCCGTCCTTGCAGGGTACGAAGATCATGGCCGTCGGCGCGACGGCATTGATGAAACAGGCATCGTGCCCGGCGCCGGAGACGATGTCCCGGTGCCCATAACCCGCCTGTTCCGCCGCCCGGCGTACGGCAGCGACGCAGTCCCGGTCGAAGACCACGGGCGCCGTGTCGGTCACGTCGCTGATACGAAGCTCGAGATGCGCTTCGCGGGCAATGGACCGGCACGCGTCGCGCACAGCGGCATCCATGACCTCCAGCGTCGCGCCGTCGGGATGGCGGGCGTCGATCGTAAAGAAGACTTCGCCCGGAATGACGTTCCGGGAGTTGGGGGCAACGCGGACCTCGCCGACCGTGGTCACGGCATCCGGGGTCTCGCGCCCGATCCGGTCGACCGCCGTGACCATCCGGGCGGCGCCGGCCATGGCGTCGCGGCGGCGGTCCATCGGTGTCGTGCCGGCATGCGACTCCATGCCGCCGACGGTCACGTCGTACCACCGCAGGCCCTGGGCCCCGGTGACCACACCGATGGTCTTGCCCTCGGCTTCGAGGATCGGACCCTGCTCGATATGCGCTTCGAAGTACGCGCGGATCGGCCAGCCCCCGCATTGCACGTCACCGGCGTAGCCGGTGCGCTGCAGCTCCTCGCCGATGGTCCGGCCGTCGACATCGGCGCACGAGAGTCCCTTGTCGATGGGGTAGACGCCCGCGAACACCCCGGAGCCGATCATCGACGGCGCGAAGCGCGCGCCCTCCTCATTGGTCCAGACAGAGACCTCGATCGGCGCTTCGGTTTCGTATCCGTGATCGTTGAGCGTGCGAATCACCTCGAGCCCCGCGAGCACGCCGTAGACCCCGTCGAACTTGCCGCCGCTCGGCTGGGTGTCGAGATGGCTGCCGACCACGACCGGGGACCGCGTGTCGTCCCGCCCGGCGCGCCGGGCGAAGATATTTCCCATGCGGTCGATGCGCACGGCGCAGCCGGCCTCGCGGCACCACCCGACAAACAGATCGCGGCCCTGGCGGTCGAGATCGCTGAGGGCGAGGCGGCGGCTGCCGCCCTTCGGGGTCGCCCCGATCCGCGCCATGTCCATCAGGCTGTCCCACAGTCGCGCGCCGTCGACCGAGAGGTTGCGCATGTGCCGGTCCTTCTGTTGGGCGACGTCGGGCGGCGGTGCCGCCGCCATTCTGTCCGCGCCGCAGCGTCGCGGCCAGCCTACTGCAATTCGAGGGTCACCGAAACCGGGATTACCAGGACAGGGAGCGGCGCCGCATCAGGATGCGGGACCGCCCGCAGCAAAAAGGGCCGCGCGTCGAGGCGGCCCTGTCCGGGTATCTGGTGGAGCCGAGGGGAGTCGAACCCCTGACCTCTTGAATGCCATTCAAGCGCTCTCCCAACTGAGCTACGGCCCCATCTGTGTGCGCCGGGTCCGCACCCGGCGCGGTCGGCATGCATATAGGACAGGAGCTTGCGCGCGCAAGCGAAAAATGTCCGCGGGCCGCCGTCGCGGGAGGATCGTCCTAGGTATCCTCCTCGTCCTCGGCGGCGTCGATCACGTCGCTCATGTCGTCGTCGCCGAGGTCGCTCGCATCCTCCAGGACCTCGTCGTCCTCGTCGTCGGCAACCTCGTCCCCGTCGTCGGTTTCCAGCTCGATCTTCGACGCGTCCGCCTCCTTCTTCTTGGGCTTCTCCACCGGCTCTTCGTCCGAGCCGCGCGCACGCCGCGACTTCAGGACCGCCTCCGGATCGAATGTCGCATCGCATTTGGGGCACACGATGGGATCCCGCTTCAAATCGTAAAACGGTGCGCCACAACTCTGGCATATCCGTTTCGTGCCCCACTCAGGCTTGGCCACAACCTTCCTCCTCTCTCGGGTGATCCTGATCGTCCGGCAAGCGGCACTCGCACTGGCAATTGCCACGGGACGTCGCCGCCTGTCAAAAGCAATTTTCCGTGCCGACTCCGGCGCCGCCGCTCGTCCGCCCAGCCCCTGTTCGTGCCGGGCCGATTGTGCTACAGGCATCGCCGCGTCGGAACGGGTTCCGGCGACCGGTCTTGCGAGGCGTATATGAATCCGCTGGAATCCCGTGCCGCAAAGCCGCTGTCGGGCACAGCGCGCGTGCCGGGCGACAAGTCGATTTCGCACCGGGCGCTGCTGATCGGCGCCCTGGCGACCGGCGAAACGGTCGTCGAGGGGCTCCTCGAGGGCGAGGACGTGCTGCGCACGGCCGCCGCCCTGCGTGCGCTCGGCGCCGCCGTCGAACGCGACACGGGCGGCGTGTGGCGCATCCGGGGCCGGGGCCTGGGCGGGCTCGTCGAACCCGCCGAAATCCTCGACATGGGAAATTCCGGCACGGCCGCCCGCCTGCTTATGGGAATCCTGGCCAGCCATCCGCTGACCGCCTTCCTGACCGGCGATGCATCGCTGTGCCGGCGGCCGATGGCCCGTGTGCGGGCGCCCCTGGAGCAGTTCGGGGCGCAGATTATCTCGCGGACCGGCGATCGCATGCCGCTCGCGGTGATCGGCACGGCCGATCCGATGCCGGTGCGGTACCAGCTGCCGGTTGCCTCCGCGCAGGTCAAGTCGGCGGTCCTGCTGGCCGGGCTCAACACGCCCGGCCGGACGACAGCGGTCGAGCTGCAGCCGACCCGCGACCACACGGAGCGCATGTTGCTGCATTTCGGCGCCGAGCTCGAGGTGGCAGAGGAGGGCGACGGCGCGCTGGCCGTCACCGTCGCCGGGCAACCCGAGCTGACGGCCCGCAGCATCCAGGTGCCGGCCGATGTCAGCTCCGCGGCCTTTCCCCTGGTGGGCGCACTGATCGTGCCGGACTCCGAGATCGTGCTGAGCGATGTCGGGGTCAACCCGCGGCGCACGGGGCTGATCGAATCACTGCAGGAGATGGGCGCCGAGATCCGGCTCGCCAACCCGCGCGACGTCGCCGGCGAGCCGGTGGCCGACCTCCATGTGCGCGCCGGGCCGCTGTCAGGCGTCGCGGTGCCGGCGTCGCGGGCGCCGTCGATGATCGACGAGTATCCGGTCCTGGCCGCCGCCGCCGCGGTTGCCCGGGGCAAGACGGTAATGCGCGGCATCGGGGAACTCCGCGTCAAGGAGAGCGACCGGCTGGCCGCCATCGCCCGGGGGCTGACCGCCTGCGGCATCGAGGTTGAGGAAGGCGAGGACAGCCTCGTCGTACACGGCTGCGGCGGCCGGGTGCCGGGCGGAGCAACCATCCGGACTGATCTCGATCACCGTATCGCCATGGCCTTCCTGGTGCTCGGGCTCGCCGCCGGCCGCGCGGTCACGATCGACGATTGCGGGCCGATCGACACCAGCTTCCCGGGCTTCGCCGCCCTGATGAACGGGCTCGGCGCCGCCATCGGCCCGGCCGGGAAAGGCCGATGATCATCGCGGTCGACGGGCCCGCAGCGTCCGGCAAGGGAACGCTGGCGCGACGCCTCGCCGAACATTACGGCCTGGCCCATCTCGACACCGGCCGCATCTACCGCGCCGTCGGTCTGGCGGTGCTTCGGGCCGGCGGCGATCCCGCGGATGCCGCTTCCGCCGAGGCCGCCGCCCGGGCGCTCGACCCGGCCGCGCTGGACGACCCGGCGATCGCCGGCGACGAGGCCGCCCAGGCGGCGTCCAAGGTGGCCGCGATCCCCGCGGTGCGGGAGGCGCTGTTGGCGTTTCAGAGGGCGTTCGCGACGCACCCGCCGGGCGGCGCCGCGGGGGCGGTGCTCGACGGCCGGGACATCGGCACGGTCGTGTGTCCCGGCGCCGACTGCAAGTTTTTCGTAACCGCGAGCGCCGAAATCCGCGCGGAGAGGCGGCATAAGGAGTTGCTCAACCGGGGCGAGGCCAGTATATATGCGCGCGTCCTGCAGGATTTGCGGGAGCGCGACGCGCGCGACAGCGCGCGCAACGTCGCCCCGCTGAAGCCGGCTGACGACGCCATCGTGCTGGATACGAGCGATATGGATGCCGATGCGGCCTTCGCCACAGCGGTCAGGCATATTGAAGCCGTTCTGGGCGGTGGCACCGCAGCAGGATAGCGGGGCGGTGTCCGCGGCCTCCGGGCCGCATACGTAGTCACCAGAGACCGCCGGAGACAACCGGCAGGCCGGAAATGCACTGAACTGAAAGGACCGCAGAAGACATGGCTGACGCGCAGGAAAAGGAAAGTTTCGCAGCGCTACTGGAAGAGTCGCTCGTCGCGAACGAGGGGCTCGAGGGATCCGTCATCCCGGGAACGGTGGTCAGCGTCGACAACGATTTCGTCGTCATCGACGTGGGCCTGAAGGCGGAGGGACGGGTTCCCTCCAAGGAATTCGCAGCCCCCGGACAGAAGCCGGAACTGAAGCCCGGCGACATCGTCGAGGTGTTTCTCGAGCGCATGGAAGACCGGCACGGCGAGGTCATGCTGTCCCGCGAGAAGGCGCGTCGCGAGGAAGCCTGGGGCCAGCTTGAGGTCGCCTTCCGGAACAACGAGCGGGTCACCGGCGTCATCTACCACCGCGTCAAGGGCGGGTTCACCGTCGATTTGTCGGGGGTCAGCGCGTTCCTGCCGGGCAGCCAGGTCGATATCCGCCCGGTCCGCGACGTCACGCCGCTGATGAACACGCCGCAGCCGTTCCAGATCCTGAAGATGGACCGCAGCCGCGGCAACATCGTGGTCTCGCGCCGCGCCGTGCTCGAGGAGAGCCGCGCCGAGGCGCGCAACGAGCTGGTCGCCAACCTCAAGGAAGGCCAGGTGCTGCAGGGCGTGGTCAAGAACATCACCGATTACGGGGCGTTCGTCGATCTCGGCGGTGTCGACGGCCTGCTGCACGTCACCGACATCGCCTGGCAGCGCATCAACCATCCCTCGGAGGTCCTGCAGATCGGCCAGACGGTCGATGTCCAGGTCATCCGCTTCAATCCGGAGACCCAGCGCATCAGCCTCGGCATGAAGCAGCTCGAGGCCGACCCGTGGGATGCCGTGGAAGCGAAGTACCAGGTCGGCTCTAAGTTCACCGGCCGGGTCACCAACATCGCCGACTACGGCGCATTCGTCGAGCTGGAGCCGGGCATCGAGGGCCTGGTCCACGTGTCCGAGATGAGCTGGACGAAGAAGAACGTTCATCCCGGCAAGATCGTCTCGACCAGCCAGGAGGTCGAGGTGATGGTCCTCGACGTCGACCCGCAGAAGCGGCGGATCAGCCTGGGGCTCAAACAGTGCCTCGACAATCCGTGGGACACCTTCCTGGCCGAGCACACGACCGGCTCGGAACTCGAGGGCGAGATCAAGAACATCACGGAATTCGGCCTGTTCGTCGGGCTGCCCGGCGACATCGACGGCATGGTCCACATGTCGGACATCAGCTGGCGGAAGTCCGGCGAGGACGCGATCGCCGACTACAAGAAGGGCGACGTCGTGAAGGTCAAGGTGCTCGATGTCGACGTCGCCAAGGAGCGCATCAGCCTCGGCATCAAGCAGCTGCGCGAGGATCCGGTCGAAGGCGGCATGAAGTCGATCCGCAAGGGCGCCGTCGTCACCTGCACCGTCTCCAAGGTCCTGGACAGCGGCATCGAGGTTATGGCCAACGAAACGGTGCCCGGCTTCATCCGCAAGGCCGACCTGTCGCGGGACCGCTCGGAACAGCGGCCGGACCGGTTCGCCGTCGGCGAGAAGGTCGACGCCAAGGTCACCTCGATCGACAAGACCGGGCGCAAGGTCAATCTCTCGATCAAGGCCCGCGAGGTCGAGGAAGAGAAGAAGGCGATGGAGGAATTCGGCAGCTCGGATTCCGGCGCCTCGCTCGGTGACATCCTCGGCGCCGCCATCAAGTCCAAGCAGCAGGAGCGCGAGCGCGCCGACGAGGAAAGCAAGGCGACCACGACTGCCAAGACCAAGAAGGCCGCGGCGGATGACGGCGACGAGGCCGACGACGCGGCCAAGAAGGCAAAGGCCGCCAAGGCCAAGAAGGCCGACGACGCGGCGAAGGAGGAGGCCAAGCCTGCCAAGGCCAAGAAGGGCGAGGAGGCCGACGACGCGGCGAAGGAGGAGGCCAAGCCTGCCAAGGCCAAGAAGGCCGAGGCCGGCAAGTCCGATGAGGCCGAGGGCAAGGCGGAAAAGCCCAAGAAGACGGCCAAGGCCAAGAAGGCCGACGAAGAGGCTAAAGAGGACGAGGCGGATGACGGCAAGGCCGCGAAAGCGAAGAAAGCGGCCGCCAAGAAGGTGAAGGCGGACGGCTAACCGCCGCCCCTGTTGCGACCGGCAAGCGGCGAATTGCCCTGCGGGCAGATCGTCGCCGGCCGGTACCGTGCCCGACAGGACTTCAAATTTGCGTTTGGTTTGTGAGGCTTAACGCTTGACGGAGGGAACCTGCTTTGGCACGCTTTGCTATTGGACAACGCCGGGGACCTGTGCCGTCGCCGCCATTCCCCCGGTAATTCAGGTAACGCCGTGTCACCGGAGAGGTGTCCCTGATGACGAAATCAGAACTGATCCAGAGGTTGGCGGAAAGGCATCCGCATCTCATCCACCGCGAGGTGGAGCGCATCGTGAGCACCGTGTTCGATGAGATTTCGGCGGCCCTGGAACGTGGCGATCGGGTGGAACTGCGCGGCTTCGGGACCTTTTCCGTCAAGCACCGGGCGGCCCGGATCGGCCGCAACCCGCGGACGGGCGCGACCGTTCATGTCTCACCCAAGACCGTTCCCTTCTTCAAGACGGGCAAGCATTTGCGTGAGCTCGTAAACTCCGGTTCGAATTGAGCTTCGGGCGCAGAGGCGCCGTCGGATGAGACTCGTCTACTGGCTGATCGCCATACCGCTTTTCGTGGCGATTCCACTTTTCGCCATCTCCAACCTCGAGCCGGTCGAGCTGACGATCTGGCCACTGCCCTTCGTCTGGCCAGTACCCGTGTTCGTCATTGCGCTTGCCGGGCTGGCCGTCGGCTTCTTCGCGGGTGGCTTCGTTGCCTGGCTCAGCGCCGGGCGGGCGCGCGCCCGCGCCCGGGCGGCCGAGCGCACCGTGCGGATCCGCGAGATCGAAATCGAGGAGCTGCGCCGCAAGGTCGAGGAGGCGGAGCGCGCCAGCGCCGCGGCGAAGGCCGAGACCCCGCCCGGGCTGCCGGCGCCCGCCGAGGCCGTGGCGGGCCGCTAGCCGGCGCGGAACCGGCCGGCACGAAAAATCGTTCCGCAACGATTGCGGCTGGTGTAAACCCCTTCGCGTAACGCAAAGGGAGACATGTGCCGTGGCCGGAGCGGGCCGGAATCGGATATTGGTCGCCATCGACACGCCGGATCTCGAACGCGCGCGCGCGCTGGCGCGGCGCCTCGGCAACGCCGTCGGCGGGATCAAGCTCGGCCTCGAGTTCTTCGGCGCCAACGGGCCGGCCGGGGTGCGCGACGTCGCCGCCGGGCAAGAGCGGCTGTTCCTCGACCTCAAGTTCCACGACATCCCGAACACCGTGGCCGGCGCCGTGCGCGCCGCCGTGCGCCTGCGGCCGGCGATCCTCAACGTGCACGCCGCCGGCGGCCGGGCCATGATGGCGGCAGCGCGGCAGGCGGCGGAGGCGGAGGCCAGCGACCTCGGCATCCCGCGCCCGCTGGTCATCGCCGTGACCGTGCTGACCAGCCTGGACGATGCGGATCTTGCGGCAATCGGCGGGAGCCCGCCGGTCGCCGCACAAGCCGTCCGGCTGGCGCGCCTCGCCCGCGACTGCGGCCTCGACGGCGTGGTTTGCTCGCCGCGCGAGATCGCGCCGGTCCGCGAGGCCTGCGGACCCGATTTCACCCTCGTGGTGCCCGGTATCCGCCCTGCCGGCGCCGCGAAGGGCGATCAGAAACGGGTCATGACCCCGGCCGAGGCCCTGGCCGCCGGCGCCGACTGGCTGGTGATCGGCCGCCCGATCACCGAAGCCGCCGACCCGGCCGACGCCGCGCGCCGGATTGCAGCGGAGCTTGCCCCGTCATGATGGTCCGCGCCAAGATCTGCGGCCTCAACGATCCCGAGGGCGTGCGCGCCGCGGTCGAGGGCGGCGCGGCGTTCGTCGGCTTCGTGTTCTACCCGCGCAGCCCGCGTGCGATCTCGCCGGAGCGTGCGGCCGAGCTCGCCGCCCTGGTCCCGGCCAGCGTCGGCAGGGTCGGGCTGTTCGTCGACGCCGGCGACGACGACATCGACGCCGTGGTGTCGCATGCCGCGCTCGACATGCTGCAGCTGCATGGCGCGGAGCCGCCAGAGCGCGTGTCCGAGCTGCGCGCACGCACCGGCCTGCGCGTCATGAAGGCGGTTCCGGTCGCGGCGGCGGCCGACGTCGAGCGCGCCACCGCCTACTATGCAGCGGCCGACTGGCTGATGTTCGACGCCAGGCCGCCGAAGGACATGACCGACGCGCTGCCCGGCGGCAATGCCTTGGCGTTCGACTGGCTCCTGCTCAAGGGCTGGGACTTCCCGCTGCCATGGATGCTGGCCGGCGGGCTCGATTCCGGGAACGTCGCCGAGGCGGTACGCCTGTCCGGCGCCCGTTTCGTCGACACCTCCTCCGGCGTCGAGGACCGGCCGGGCGTCAAAAGCCCGGAGCGCATCCGCGCCTTCCTGAAGACGGTGGCCGCACTCTGATCGCCGGCGTCGCCCGCGGTCGGCACGCCCCGGCCATCGGGCGCTTGCGGCCGGCCGGCCGCTTGCTTATCGTGCGCCGAGAACGTCCGGCAGCGGCGCCGGGTGGGACGAAAAACAGGGAGTACCGCAATGAAACGTCTTGCAGCGATGGCCGGGGCCCTGGCCCTGGCGGCGGTGATCGCCATCCCGGCTGAGGCCGAAACCACGCTTCGCATCACCCTGCAGCTGCCCCTGAAGGCGCATCTCGGCCAGAACCTCTTGATGTTCAAGGAGGAGGTCGAGCGCGAATCCAGGGGCGACATCAAGGTCGAGATCTACGATTCGGCGCAGCTCTACAAGGACAAGGAGGTGCCGCAGGCGGTCGGCTCCGGCGCCATCGAGATGGGCGTCGCCTCGCTGACCCGCTATGTCGGCGAGATCCCGGCCGTCGATATCTTCTACGTGCCCTTCATGTTCAACACCGACTCCAAGGTCCGCGGCGCCGTCGCGCCGGGCAGCCCGGTGCGCCAGCCGATCGACGATGCGATCCTGAAGACCGGCAGCCGCGTTCTGTGGTGGCAGGCCTATGGCGGCGCCATCATGCTGTCCAAGGGCGGCCCGCTGCGGACGCCGGCCGACATCAAGGACAAGAAGGTGCGCGTGTTCGGCCGCACCCTCGGCAAGTTCATCGAGTCGCTGGGCGGCGCGCCGACCCTGATCTCCGGCTCCGAGCAGTACGTCGCCTACCAGCGCGGCACCGTCGATGCCGGCATGACCGGCGTCTCCGGCGTCAAGTCGCGCAAGCTGTGGGAGGTGATGGACACGATCACGGTGACCAACCACGCCGACATCGAGTTCGTCGTCGTGGTCAACGAGCGGTTCTGGCAGTCGCTGCCGAAGGACCAGCAGGCGATCATCGCGACGGCGGCGCGCAACGCCGAGGCGCATGTGCGCGACGAGATGGCCAATATCGAGGCCGAGGCCTATGCGGCGGCGAAGAAGGCCGGCATGGCGGTGGCCGAGCTGTCCGAGGCCGAGGTCGACTCCTGGAAGGCCGCGACCAAGCCCGTGCTGGACAGCTACCTTGCGGAATCCGGCGATCTCGGCGCGCAGATCTACAAGGCCGCGATGGACCTGAAATAGCCGCGGGGGATGAGACGGGGCGGACCGCACGTCGGCCCCGGCTTCGCCATGCCCGTACCCGTCATTGCGAGGCGCAAGGCGCCGCGGCAATCCAGGACGTCTCCGGGGTGTCTGGATTGCCGCGTCGGCTGCGCCTCCTCGCAATGACGAATTCGGGTTCCGCGCATTGTACCGGATGACCGTCCCATGTTCCGCCTGATCGACCGCGCCGGCGCCGCCCTGGCGACCCTCTCGGCGTGGATGTTCGTCGCCATCGGCGGCATGATCCTGTGGGAGGTGTTCTTCCGCTACCTGTTCACCGCGCCGACCATCTGGGCCGAGGAGCTGGCCCGATTCTTCCAGATCTGGGCCCTCTACATCGCCGCCGCCGCGGTGCTGCGCCAGGGCGCGATGATCCGCATCGGCCTCGTGGTCGACCGGCTCGGCCCGCGCCTGCGCGCCGCGACCGAGATCTTCAGCCTCTCGGTCATCGCCGCCTTCAGCGCCGTGGCCTGCTGGTACGGCGGCTGGATCGCCCTCGACTCGCTCGAGACCGGGCGGATGAGCGGCACCATGCTGAACGTGCCGCACTGGATGACCGAGATCGCGATCCCGGTCGGCTTCGCGATGCTGCTGCTGCAGGCGCTGGTGCAGATCGTCCGGGTGCTGAGCGGCGCGCCGATCCCCGGCGCGCAGGCGCACGAGCCCGTCGTCACCGACGAGGTGTGAGCGATGGGGACCGTTGCACCGAGCCTGATATCGTCATTGCGAGGCGGCGAAGCCGACGCGGCAATCCAGGTTCCTTCCCGGCAAGCTGGATTGCCGCGGCGCGTTGCGCCTCGCAATGACGGTGCTGTGCTTGGCGCGAAGATCGTCCGCTTGAGAGCACGGCGCGACCTCACCCTTCGAGACGGGCCGGCGCAGCCTCCAATTCTGGATGCCCATGCCGGCAACGCGCTATTGCGCGCCGCCCCCTCCCCAACCCCTCCCCCCATAGGAGATATGTTCAAACTGTCAGGTACCGGCGCGAGGGAGAGGGGCTTTGTCGGCGCATGCAGCATGAACGAGCCCCTCTCCCTTGCGCAGATGGTTGCGGGAATACGAAGCCCCGCCATGGGGGGAGGGGTTGGGGAGGGGGTAGCTCGACTAGCGAAGCCGGAACAAGAGCACCGTGCAACGCCCACCACGCCGACTCTGTCGAAGGATGCCGTAGGGAGCCTTCGCCGATGACCGTGATCCTCGTCCTCGGCGCGTTGTTGCTGCTGCTGTTCCTCGGCGTGCCGATCGCCTTTGCACTGGGCGGGCTGGGGCTGGCGATGCTGATCCTCGGCGGTTTCTCGCCGCTGATGGCGCCGCAGGGGTTGTACAGCCTCGCCGACAATTTCGTGCTGCTGGCGGTGCCGCTGTTCCTCCTGATGTCGAACATCCTCCTGAAGGGCGGGGTCGGCCGCGACCTGTTCGCCGCGGTGCAGAGCTGGGTCGGCCACTGGCCCGGCGGGCTCGCGGTCGCCACGATCTTCTCCTGCGGCATCTTCGCCGCGATCTCCGGCAGCTCGGTTGCCACCGCGGCGACCATCGGCACCGTCGCGATCCCCGAGATGCAGCAGCGCGGCTACCGCCGGCGCTTCATCCTCGGGCTGCTGGCCGCCGGCGGCACGCTCGGCATCCTCATCCCGCCGTCGATCCCGATGATCGTCTACGGCGTCATCACCGAGGAGTCGATCGGCGCCCTGTTCCTCGCCGGCATCGGGCCGGGTCTGGTGTTGATCGGCCTGTTCGTCGGCTTCGCCGTGCTCTACGCATGGCTCGGCCCTGACTACACGCCGGTGCCGCGCGCCGGCTGGGACGAGCGGCGCCGCGCCAGCATCCGCGCCCTGCCGACCCTGGCGCTGGCGGCGCTGATCGTCGGCGGGCTCTATGCCGGCGCCTTCACGCCGACCGAGGCCGCGGCGGTCGGCTTCGGCGGCGCGCTGGTGCTGACCGGCGCGGTGCTGCGCACCATGACGTTCGCGAAGCTGCGCGAGGCGGTCCAGGACAGCATGAAGACGACGGTGACGATCCTGCTGATCCTCGCCGGCGCCAAGATCTTCGGCAAGGCGATCACGCTGTACCGCATCCCGCAGGACATCTCGTCGGCCATCGTTGCGACCTTCGATACCGCGGGCCCGTTCCTGCTCGCCGTCGGCGCGGTGCTCCTCGTCATGGGGCTGGTGCTGGAGGCGCTGTCGATGCTCTTGATCATGGTGCCGGTGCTCTACCCGTCGCTGGCGGCGCTCGGCATCGATCCGATCTGGTTCGGGATCCTCTTCGTCATCCTCATCGAATGCGCGCTCATCACGCCGCCGGTCGGCCTCAACCTGTACGTCGTCCAGGCCGTGGGCCGCGCGCGCATGGGCGAGGTCGCCTCCGGCGTCTGGCCGTTCATCCTGATGATGCTGGCCACCGTGTTCGCGATCTACTTTCTGCCCGACATCGCGCTGTACATCCCGTTCAAGCTGTAGGGCGAAATCGGATATGTCCCGGTCGGAAGGGCATGCGCGAGCTCATGCTTCGAGACGCGGCTGCGCCGCTCCTCAGCATGAGGCCGTGAAGGCCTTTGTGCCTCATGCTGAGGAGGCGCGGAGCGCCGTCTCGAAGTATGAGGTCGCGCCGATGCTCTGTACCGATTCCATTAGAACGAACGACGTTTTAGGGGGGCGAGCTCGCGTTTGACGCTATCGGAGCGGCGGGTTTGCGGCCCAGCGACCAGGTTACGACGTAGCCCGCGGGCAAGACCAGCACGGGCGAAATCACGAACGCATCCATCATCGCGTCGAAAACGTCTCGGTCCGGTACGAGCGACTGGACCACGGCCATGCCGCCGAGAATGCTCGCCTCCGTCAGTACAGCCATCGCAATCCCGGCGAGCGTGCTCGACACGGCCGAGCGACGGTCCGACGGCCGGCACCAGATCACCGTCCAGGCGGCCACGAAGCCGGCGAGGAGCGCCTGCAGGACGGCGACGACCGTGCCCAGGGTCCCGATATCCGCATCGGTGCCCAGCCACCGGCTCCACAGGGTAAAGGCGGCCGCGAAAACCGCCGCGCCCGTCGCCAGCCCGAGCAGCACGCCCCATCGCGTAACCGGCTTCCACGCCTTCGGGTTGGTCGGCGATCCGTCGGGCGCGGGCTCGGACACGGCGTCCACGGCCACGACGCCGGCAAAGCAGATCGCGAAGGCCGCAAGCCTGACCAGCAGCTCGAGGGCGGTTTCCCCGCCGGCCAGCCAGCGCAGGGCCGGGATGCCGATGCCCATGACTGCGCCCGCCAGCAGCACGGTCGCAGCGGCGGCTAGCCAGCCACGCCGCCCCCGCGGCTGACCCACGACCAGTACGAGCGCCATGAAGAGCGGGAGACTTATACCGCCGGCCGCGTCGAGATCGACCAGCCCGAAGGATTGGGCCCCGCCCAGCCCGACGAACAGCGCCAGCCCCGCGGCGAGGTGAAACACGGGCGCCAGGTCCCGGTTGGCGGCGGACATGGTCATGGCGACTCCTCGCGGGATTGGCCGGCCGGGCGCCACGGGCTGTCCCGCCCGGCGAGGCGGTGGGCGGCGGCGCGGGCCAGGCGACCGGCGACGAACGCCAGCAGCCAGCTCAGCAAGACGTAGGGGATCAGGCGGATATCGTCCTCGGCGAACGGCGCGCCCCAACCGTGGATCGCGGTACTGACAAGGACAGCGGCGACCATGCCCATGCCTATCGCAGCGGCAACAGTGAGCCAGTGCCGGGTGCTCTCGGGCGGCGCGTCGTTCGCCGCCGCCAGCCCCGCGAAGAAGACCTGCATCAGGGTCCAGCCCAGCAGCGATTTCAAATCCTGCGGCAGGATTGCAGAGATCCGCAGCAGGTCGATGAGCAGGAAGGCAACCAGCGCGCCGGGCAGCGCCGCCGCCAGCCCGCCGACCGCCCCGACATATCGGTCGGGGTCATCGTCTGCCGCTTCGACGCGGACGATTCCCCGTCGCGTCAGCCATGCCTGCACGGCGGCGAGGGCCGGCATCCCGAGGAGCAGGAAAACGGCGCCGTAGACGAACAGCACGCCGTTCGGCGCGATCGCATGCTGCGCCAGCAACGCCAGGTCGTCGGCCGTCACGCACCAGGTTGCCAGCAGGGCCACGCCCGCGGCGAAGAGCGCGGTTTCGCGCCAGTCGCGCGGCCTGCCCGCCAGCGCCGGCAGGAAGGCCAGGACGAGTCCGAATTTCAGATACTCCCGCCACTCCGCCGGCACCGTCTGCCGCACATGCTCGCGCAGCCCGACCGCTTCGGACAGTTGCACCGACAGGACGACCCCCGCCAGCAGCGCCGCGAAGCCGAGCGCGACGCAGGCGATCCGCCAGGCTTTCGAACGGGTCTTCGACCTCGCCGCACCGCCGACGCTCATCCTGCGCCTCCCGCGCTCTCTTCCGTCTGCTTGGGCGGATCCTCTGTTTCTGCCGCTACGTCCGCCGGCGCGGCCGGTTTGCGGCCCAGCAGAATGACGGCACCGAGCACTGCGAGGACTCCGGGAACACCGGATATCAGCGCCGCATAGGGCAGAGCCGCGTTGACACCATCCACCGCTCCCGAATTAACCATCAAGGCCACCGCAGCAATGGCGGTAACGATTATCAAGCCCACCACCAGCGTGGCGGCACTGCACGCCAAGATTCCCGACCGCCAGTCCGTGGGCCGGCAGTTAAGGGCCGTCAGCAGGGCTGTCGCGCCGCTGCCAAAAGACGTGGTGGCCAGACGGAACGCCTCGTGACCGTCGGATTCGACATACGCCGCGAATAACCAGTTGGCCGTCACATACGTGGCTAGCAAAACGCTGGCCCCAGTCGCGATCCCGAGCACGACCGCGAGCGGCGTGATCGGTTTCCACACATCCGGATCCCAGCGAAACAGACTGCCGATCTCGCGCGTGCGGTATCCGGCGTTGTTCGGGTTATTCATCCCGCGCCTCCCTCGGCTCCACCTTCCGCGGCAGCACGCAGCTTCCGGTACTCCGCGTAGAACCAGACGAGGTAGGGGACGAGAATCACCGCCTGCAGGGCCATCCGCCAGCCTTCGCTGAAGTCGGTCGGGGCGGCCGGCCAGGCGAGTTGGATCGCCACCGCGCCGAGGAAATCGGCGATCAGCATGGCGGCAGCCAGCAGCATCGCCCAGACCAGGAACCGGAACGCCACCGCCTTTTCGCGCCGCCCCCGGAGGGCGAGGAACGAGACCAGCATCGCGAAGACGATCATGCCCGGCATATAGGCGCTCACCATGTCGGCCTGGATCGACATCTGCCGGAGCACGCCTTCGAGCCGCCCCGCCAGATGCTCCGTCCCGGCCGGAAGCAGCAGCAACAGCCCGGGAACGACGACGGCCCAGAATTCGATCGGCCAGCCCGCGGGGCGGCCCTGTTCGGTGTCGTGCTGGTCCGTGCTCATCCCGCGCCTCTCTCAATCTCCTCCGCGTCCCTCGGGAAGATCAGGTTGTCCGCGCGGGTCAGGCGGTCGGCGATCCAGAGGACGAGGAAGACTGCGGAGCCGCAGCCCAGAATCGCCACAATCGGGAGCATGAGGTCGCGGAGGGAACCCTGGGTAAAGGGGGTGAAGAGCCAAATCACGCCTACAGCGGTCAAGGCAATGGCGGCGCCACATGCCATGGCCACCGCGACAAGGATTGCCCAGTGTCGGCGGTCCGCGGGGCGCGATCCGTCGGTCTCGCTCTTCATCATGAGAAGCGAAATAATCGGGGCAATGTAGCTGTAACCATCGAATGGCAGAGACAGCATGCGGGTCAGCTCAGCCAGCAGCGGAATGGCGACGAGCGCAGCCGGAAGCACCAGCAGGGATCCCTTCAGATATCCGACCCGCGGCGTCTTCGGCTCGTTGCGCGGCAGCGGAGCCTCGCCGCCCCGCAGCGTGCGGATGTCGTCGAGGATCTCGTCCATGTCCGTGTCGTCGCCGCTCATGGGGATCCTCCGTCCCGGTGAGACGGAAGCGTCCGGGGAAGCTTGGCAGGGAGCCATGTCTGTATCGCCATTGCGAGGAAAAAGCTCGGCAGGACGAAGGCAAGCATCAACGCGACCATCAGCAAGGCGCTTTCCCCGGCCCAGCGGTCGGCCGCCATGTCGCCGAGCAGGAACCCGCCGAGCAGCAGGGCGAAAACGGTCATCGCGGCGACCAGGGCCCAGACCCAGGCGACGAGCCCGTACGGTCTTGCGTTAAGCAGCGCCATGGCCGGGAATATCGAGGCCAGGAGATCAAGGCTACCCGTGTCGGGCCACCCGGTCTGCACGGCCTTGAGCAGGACGACCATCAGCACGAGTGCCGGTATTGAATGGACCGGGCCCGGCACGGCCATCCCCGTCGGAGCCGGTTGCGCCGACGCCACTGTCTCGGCCCGGGGCGGCCGCCGGCGGCGTTCGAGGTAGGAAATCAGTCCGAAAAGCAGGAACAGGGAACCGCAGCCGACAATGGTTCCGGCGACCGCCGCATCCCATCGTTCTTCCTCGCCCGCGGGCTGGCCGCTATCCGGCATCGCCGCCAGGACGGCGGCAGTGGTGACGATCCACACCAGCAGTACGAGCCCGAAGCCGCCCAGGAACGATCTGGCGTGCCCCATCCCGCCTTCGACCCGCATGCCAAAGGCGAGCGCGCCCGCCAGCACGGGCCCGAACAGGGCGGGCATTGCCAGCATTGCCGCATGGGGGAAGCCGGAAACGAACCGGCCCAGCACCTCCCAGCCGCCGAACATGGCAAGGAAGCCACCGACCATGACCGCTATGCCGGCCGCCGCCTCGTCGAGACCGCGGCGCATGCTGTCCTTCCGTTCGCCGGCCGTCGGCGTATCGGGCACGGAATCGCCTTCGTGGCGCGGTGTGAGGCCACGGATCGTGATGCCCACCACCGCCATGGCCGGGACCATACCGCCCAGCCGCAGTGCGAAGGCGGCGACCAGGCCGGGCGTTTCGGAGCGAGCCAAAAACAGCTCCGGACCCAGGGAGCCGGCAAAGGCCAGCGCTGCCACCGCCGCCCCGCCCAGTACTGCCAGGACCGTCGCCTTCGTTCCCGACGGGTTGACAAAGCCGGCGGTGAACGCCGCGAGAAAGGCCGCGATGATGGCGTGGCTGTGGCGATCACTGAAATCCGCCGTATCGAACCCGAATTCCAGTGGCGCAACAATCCCCAGCGGTAGCAATGCAGCCATGGAACCGATAAACAGGCCGACGAGCAACACTGGCCTGCCGACAATCCCGCCCTGCGGGGCCCGTCCGAACCGTTCCCTGTCTGTCATGAGTCGGCCCCTCCCGGTTTTGCGTGCCGCCATTGTCGCCGTCGCGCCTTGCGCAAACGTTAACGATGGCGCGCGACGGGTGCCGCGCCGCCGTTTTCCATAACACCCGCTCTGAAACCCGCGGAAAACGCCTTTGCATGGGGTTGTTTCGCACCGTCGGGCCGCCGCGGCGGGTCCGGGGCTGGCGCGCCGCCCCGCGCCGCGCGTATAGTCGCGCCGCCGTCACGCCTGTTTAAGCCCCGGGAGCCCGCCATGACCGCACCGCTCACCCCAGCCGCCGCCAGGCTCCGCGCCCTCCTGGAGGGCGGCGGGATCGTGCAGATGCCGGCCGTGTACGACCCGCTGTCGGCGCAGCTCGTCGAGGAGGCCGGCTTTGCGGCGACCTTCATGTCGGGCTTCGCGGTCTCGGCGGCGCGGCTCGCCCTGCCCGACACGGGGCTTATCTCCTATGGCGAGATCGTCGACCAGGGCCGCAACATCTGCGCCGCCGTGGACATCCCGGTCATCGGCGACGGCGATACCGGCTACGGCAACGCGGTCAACGTCAAGCGCACCGTGCGCGGCTACGCGCAGGCCGGCTTCGCCGCGGTGATGATCGAGGACCAGCTGTGGCCCAAGCGCTGCGGGCATACGCGCGGCAAGGCCGTGGTCGGCTTCGACGAGGCGGTCTCCCGCATCCGCGCCGCGGCCGACGCGCGCGACGAGGGCGCCGGCATCCTCATCCTCGCCCGCACCGATGCGCGCGCGACGCACGGCATGGACGAGGCGCTGCGCCGCGCGGAGGCGTTCCGGGCCGCCGGCGCCGACATGCTGTTCGTCGAGGCGCCGGAGAGCGAGTCGGAGATGCGCCGCATCTGCGACGAAGTGCCGGGCCGCCACCTCGCGAACATGGTGGAACAGGGCAAAACCCCGGTGCTGCCGCCGGCGGTGCTGCAGGAGATCGGCTATGCGCTGGTCGCCTGGCCGCTGACGCTGCTGTCGGCCGCGCTGCGGGCGATGCGCGACGCGCTCGCCGAGATGCAGGCGGGCCGCCACCCGGACGAGAAGCTGCTCGGTTTCGAGGAGCTTCGCCGCCTCGTCGGCTTCGAGGCCTATTACGAGGAGGACGACCGTTACGCGTCCAGGGCGCCGGAGAATTGATGCTGTGCCCGGGCTTTAAGATGGGCTATTAAGCAGCCCGAACTTCGAGATGGCGAAAAGCCGCGGCAGACGCAGAGACACGCAGGAACGCATGACGGACCAGATCAACACCTACCGGGCCGGCCCGGACGAGCGCGGGCATTTCGGCATCTTCGGCGGGCGCTTCGTCGCCGAGACTCTGATGCCGCTGATCCTCGAGGTCGAGAAGGCGTGGGACGCGGCCCGCGACGACCCCTCGTTCGAGGAGGAGCTGCAGTACTATTTCAAGCACTATGTCGGCCGGCCGAGCCCGCTCTATCTCGCGCGGCGGCTGACCGAGCATTTCGGCGGCGCGAAGATCTACTTCAAGCGCGACGAGCTGAACCACACCGGCGCGCACAAGATCAACAACTGCATCGGCCAGATCCTGCTCGCCCGGCGCATGGGCAAGACCCGCATCATCGCCGAGACCGGCGCAGGCCAGCACGGCGTCGCCACGGCGACGGTGTGCGCGCTGTTCGACCTGCCGTGCACGATCTACATGGGCTCCAAGGACATCGAGCGGCAGGCGCCCAACGTGTTCCGCATGAAGCTGCTGGGCGCCGAGGTCAAGCCGGTGGTCAGCGGCTCCAACTCGTTGAAGGACGCGATGAACGAGGCGCTGCGCGACTGGGTCGCCAATGTCGAGAACACCTTCTACATCATCGGAACGGTCGCGGGCCCGCACCCGTACCCCGCCATGGTGCGCGACTTCCAGTCGGTCATCGGGCGCGAGGCGCGCGAGCAGATGATCGTGGCGGAGGGCCGCATTCCCGACAGCCTCGTCGCCTGCATCGGCGGCGGCTCGAACGCCATGGGCCTGTTCCACCCGTTCCTCGACGATCCCGAGGTGAAGATCTGGGGCGTCGAGGCGGCCGGCCTCGGCCTCGATACCGACAAGCACGCCGCCTCGCTGACCGGCGGCCGGCCCGGCGTGCTGCACGGCAACCGGACCTACCTCTTGCAGGACGATGACGGGCAGATCCTGGAGGCCCATTCGATCTCGGCCGGGCTCGACTATCCCGGCATCGGCCCGGAGCATGCCTGGCTGTTCGAGAGCGGGCGCGTCGAATACGTCTCGGCGACCGACGAGGAGGCGCTGGAGGCGTTCCAGCTGTGCAGCCGCCTCGAGGGCATCATCCCGGCGCTCGAGCCGGCGCACGCGCTGGCCCATGTCGCGCGCATCGCCGGCGATTTGCCGAAGGACCACCTGCTGTGCATGAACATGTGCGGCCGCGGCGACAAGGACATCTTCACCGTCGCCCAGGCGCTGGGGGTGGAGCTGTGAGCGCGCTGCAGGACTCCGGGCGCATCCGGCGGCGGTTTGCGGCGCTGAAGGAGCAGGGACGCGGCGGGTTCGTCACCTTCGTGACCGCGGGCGACCCGGACTACGAGACGTCGCGCGAGATCGTGCTCGGGCTGCCGGAAGCGGGCGCCGACGTCATCGAGCTCGGCATGCCGTTCTCCGACCCGATGGCGGACGGCCCGGCGATCCAGGCCTCCTCGCAACGGGCCCTGAAGCGCGGCATGAAGCTCGCCATGGTGCTCGACCTGGTGCGTGCGTTCCGCGCGCGGGACGACGCGACGCCGATCGTCCTGATGGGCTACTACAACCCGATCTATATCTACGGCGTCGAGGCGTTTCTGA
>CAYFYY010000026.1:0-8755 GCA_964347475.1 uncultured Flavobacteriales bacterium | reverse complement strand
CGTTGACCTGCCGCCCGAGGAGGACGAGGAGCTGTGCCTGCCGGCGCTCGCGGCGGGTCTGAACTTCATCCGGCTGGCGACCCCGACCACCGACGATGCGCGTCTGCCGGCGGTCCTGTCCAACACGAGCGGCTTCGTCTATTATGTCTCGGTGATGGGAATCACGGGCACCAAATCGGCCACGGAGGAGGCGGTTGGCGCCGCGGTTGAGCGGTTGCGCCGCCACACGGACCTGCCGATCGGCGTCGGCTTCGGCATCAGGACGCCGGAGGCCGTCGGCGCGGTCGCCGCGGTCGCCAATGCCGCGGTGGTCGGCTCGGCCATCGTCGAGCGGATCGTCGCCGGCCTCGACGGCGAGGGGCGGCCGACCCCCGGGCTGGCCGGCAAGGTCCTGGATTATGTCCGCGAGCTGGCGGCGGGCGTGCGCGGCCGGGAGGGCGCAGAATGAACTGGCTGACCAATTTCGTCCGACCGAAATTCCGTGCGCTGGTCAAGCAGACCGAGCAGCCGGACAATCTGTGGTTCAAATGCCCCAACTGCGGGCAAATGATCTTCCACCGCGACCTCGAGGAAAACCTCTTCGTCTGTCAACACTGCGACCACCATCTGCGCGTCGACGTCAAGAAACGGCTGGAGATGCTGTTCGACGACGGGCAGTACAACCGGATCGAGCTTCCCGATGCGGTCAACGACCCCCTGAAGTTCAAGGACCTCAAGCGCTACACGGAGCGCCTGAAGGAGAGCCGCACGAAGACCGGCGAAAAGGACGCGATCATCGTCGCGCACGGCACCATGGGTGGCCACAAGGTGGTCATCGCGGCGTTCGACTTCAGCTTCATGGGCGGCTCGATGGGCGTTGCGGTGGGCGAGGGGCTGGTTTCGGCCGCCAAGCTCGCGGTGCTCCAGGATGCGCCGCTGATCGTCGTGCCGGCCTCGGGCGGCGCCCGCATGCAGGAGGGCATCCTGTCGCTCATGCAGATGCCGCGCACCGTCATCGCCGTCGAGGAGGTGCGCGAGGCCAACCTGCCCTATATCGTGCTGTTGACCGACCCGACGACCGGCGGCGTGACCGCCAGCTTCGCCATGCTCGGCGACATTCAGGTGGCGGAACCGGGCGCGCTGATCGGGTTCGCCGGCCAGCGCGTGATCGAGCAGACCGTGCGCGAGAAGCTGCCGGAGGGTTTCCAGCGGGCGGAATACCTGAAAGAGCACGGCATCATCGATATCGTCGCGCCACGGCACGAGCTGCGCGACACGTTGATCAACCTGATCGACCTGTTGCGAAACCGGACCCCCGAGGCGGAGATCGTACCGCTCCCCGTCGAGGGCGAGGTCCTGCCGCCGGAGAATCTGGAGGAAGAGGACGAGGGGCCGGATGCCGCGGTGCCGCCGGCCGCATCGGGCGGCTCGGCAAGCGCCGCGCCGGACGACCGGTCCTGACCGCAGTTGCGGGGGCCGCAGTCCCGCTACGGTAGCCGACACCCATGTTCGCCCAGCCGAGCGACGCGATTCTCGCGCGCCTGTTGACCCTGCACCCGAAGATCATCGACCTGTCGCTGGAGCGGATCGAGCGTCTGCTCGACGATCTCGGTCGGCCGCAGGACCGGTTGCCGCCGGTCGTGCATATCGCCGGCACCAACGGCAAGGGGTCGGTCGCCGCCTTCATGCGCGCCGCCCTCGAATCCGCGGGCTACAAGGTCCACGCCTACACCTCGCCGCATCTCGTGCGCTTCCACGAACGCATTCGCCTGGCCGGCGAGCTGATCGCAGAGCCGGCGCTGGCCGCCTATCTCGAGCGCTGCGAGACGGTCAACGGCGTCGCGCCGATCACCTATTTCGAGATCACCACCGCCGCCGCCTTCCTCGCCTTCGCCGAAACACCGGCCGACATCCTGTTGCTCGAATGCGGGCTCGGCGGCCGGCTCGATGCCACGAACCTGGTGGCGCGCCCGCTGACGACAGTGATCACGCCGGTGTCGATCGACCACCAGCAGTACCTCGGCGAGACGCTGGCCGAGATCGCCGGTGAGAAGGCGGCGATCCAGAAGCCCGGCGTACCGTCGGTGATCGGGAAGCAGCCGCCGGAGGCCGCCGCTGTGATCGACTCCGTGGCCGCGCGCGTCGGGGCGCCGACCTTCCGCTCCGGGCGCAGCTTTTCCGTGGAAGCGACGATGACCGGCCTTGTCTACAACGCCGGCGGGCGTCGCGTGATGTTGCCGCGGCCGGCGCTGCCGGGGCTGCACCAGGTCGACAATGCCGCGCTGGCCGTCGCCGCGCTGGAACGCCTGAACGGGTTCATGCTGACCGAGCTCGACCTCGCCAACGGGCTGCTGAACGCGTCCTGGCCGGCCCGGCTGCAGCGCCTGCGCAGTGGCAAGCTGGTCGATCTGCTGCCGCAGGGCTGGGAGCTGTGGCTCGACGGCGGGCACAACGCCGGCGCCGGCGCGGCGCTGGCCGCCCATGCCGCCGCCGAATGGGGCGACCGGCCGCTGTGGCTCGTCTGCGGCATGCTGAACAACAAGCAGGCGGATCGATTCCTGGCGCCGTTTGCGCCGCTCGCAGCCGGCATCCGCACCGTGGCCATACCCGGCGAGCAGAACGCGTTCCCGGCCGGGGCGTTGGCAGATATCGCGACGCGCGCCGGTCTCGAGGCGGCGCCGATGGGCGATCCGGCCGAGGCCGTCGCATCCGTCGCCGAACAGCCGGGCGGTCCTGCCAGAATTTTGATCTGCGGTTCGCTCTATCTGGCCGGCCGGGTGCTCTCGGAAAACGCTTGAGGGCGAAAGGCAAGGGCCCCGCACTGGCGGGGCCCTGTCACTCGGAAGCGCTACGGGCGGTCACTCAGAGCAGCGATTCGACCCACTGGCTGAGCTGCGCCTTGGGCATGGCGCCGATCTTGGTGCCGGCGACCTGGCCGTTCTTGAACAGCATCAGCATCGGAATGCCACGCACGCCGTACTTCACCGGCGTCTGCGGATTGTCGTCGACATTCATCTTGGCGACGGTCAGGCGGTCCCCCATCTCATCGGCGATTTCCTGCAGCGCCGGCGCGATCATCTTGCACGGGCCGCACCACTCGGCCCAGAAATCGACCAGGACCGGGGTTTCGGATTTCAATACGCTGGTCTCGAATTCGTCGTCACTGACATGCACGGTGCTCATCAACCGTCCTCGTGATTGTTCGCGTTAAATCTTCCCGCCCGATTGCAGGAGCGCTCAATTTGCCGCGCCGGGGCTCGAGGTTATTTATGATCGCGCCGGCGCCCGGTCAAGTCGAGGCCCCGCAAGTTCCATCAATCGCGGGCCGTCCGTCCACAGCAACGCGCAGCGTATTGGACGGCCGGGATACAACTGCGCGATTATGTCGCGGTATTCGGCCATTTGCCGCCAGTAAATGGCGGCGACGTCGTCCGGCGTGGCCGGCGGCGGGCGATTCGACTTGAAGTCGACGATCATTGCCAATTCCGGTGTCACCAGAAGGCGGTCGATCTGGCCGCTGATCACCGCCGGACCGTCCGGGTACTCGATCAGCCCGCCGACTGGAACTTCGGCCCGGCTGTCAGGCCCGAAGATCGCGCCAAACGCCGCGTCTTCGAGGACCGCCATGACCTCGGCGGCGATCTGCGCCTGCGTGGGACCGTCGAGCCCGTGCCCCGGCATGGCGAGGAATCGCTCAGCTGCGTCGCGGCGGGCGGCGGGCGGCAGATCGGGCAGCACCTCCAGCAGCCTGTGGATGATATTGCCGCGGTGAAAGCGGTGCCCGCTGTCTCGTCCGGCCGGGGATACGACAGCCGGTTCGAGCTCGGGATCGCGTGAGGGTGCGAGCGGCCTGGGCGGCGGACTCTCGCGTGGCGCGGGATGCAGCATCCAGCTTTCGGGCGCCATCGGACCGGGTTGCATGGCGGCCTCCGCCACATCGGATACCGGGTCGACGCGTTGCCTGCCGTCGAGGCGGAACCCCGTGCCCTTCAGCCCCGCCCCGGCGGGCTTGCGGATATCGAACCGGAATTCCGCTGCGGCCTTCGCCAATCCGTCCCGCACCAGAACGTACCAGCAGTCGTCCTGTGGCGCGTTGCGGCCATGGACGCCGCATACGTAGAGCCGGTCCTCAGCGCGGGTCATGGCGACGTAAAGCAGGCGCCGGTATTCTTCGTCGGCGCGGACTCCCATCGCCTCCAGCAGCGCTTCGCAGGTGGTATCCCGGTAGGCCGCGCCGGGGGGCCACAGCGGCAGATCGCCGTCCCACAGGATCGCCGGCCGGTTGCGCGGCTTCGACATCGTGTCCGGCAGCACGACGATCGGTGCCTGCAGCCCCTTCGCACCGTGCACCGTCATCACCCGCACCTCGTCGCGGCCGGCCTGCTCGAGATCCCGTTTGACCGTCACATCGCCGGCCTCGACCCAGTGCAGGAACCCCTCCAGCGAGCCGGCATGGCCGCGCTCGTAGGCCAGGGCGAGGTTGAGGAACTCGTCGATCGGGTCATCCGCATCGGGACCCAGCCGTGCCAACATGCATTTTCGCCCGTTGCTGCCGGCCGGTGCGGGTGCGGCAAGGATGCCGGCGTACAGCTCGAAGGGCGGACGGAAGTCGACCCCTGCCAGGAGGTTCGCCAGCCAGTCCCGGACGGGGCGGTAGCGGGCCTGGGTTCCGGCCATCTCATTCAGCCGCTGCCAGACCGTTCGAGCGCCGCGATCCCAGGCCAGCGCGAACAGATCGTCGTCATCGAACCCGACCAGCGGCCCCTTGAGCACGGTGGCCAGCGTGAAGTCGTCCTCCGGCAGCAGCAGGAACCGGCCGAGCGCAATGAGGTCCATCACGGCGATCTGGTCGGTCAGAACCATGCGGTCGACGCCGGACACCGGAACGCCCAAATCCTTCAGGCTGCGCACCAGTGTCTCGAAGAATGCGGTGCGGGTCCGGACGAGCACCATAATATCGCCCGCGCGCACCTTGCGGCCCCGCGACCCGAGGCTCTCTCGGCCGATCCATCCGCTGATCCGGTGCGCCAGCAGACGCGCCAGCCGACCGGCGGGGTCGTCGCCAGCGCGGCGCTCGACCGGCAGGCTCCAGGCCGGCTCGTCCTCGCGCTCGCGGGGCCCGACCGGCGGCCACAATTCGACCCGCCCCGCATGGCCGATCCGATGCGCGAAATGATGCAGCGTCGTGTCCGGCTCGACGACCCCGCGCGCCGCACGTTCAGCTTCAAAGACAAGGTCGACCGCTTCCAGCACGGCTTCTGTCGAGCGAAACGACGCGTCGAGCTCGATCGGCCGCCACAGCGCGCCACTGTCGACGACGCGCCTCGCGAAATGATCGCGCATGCGACGGAATTCCTCCGGATCGGCGTGCTGGAAGCTGAAGATCGACTGCTTGACGTCGCCGACGGCGAAGATCGTGCGTGCCACGTCGCGGCCCCCCTCACCGGCGAAGAACTCCTCGGCGAGGCGGATCACCACCTCCCACTGCTGCGGGCTCGTGTCCTGCGCCTCGTCGATCAGGATATGGTCGATTCCGCCGTCCAGCTTGTACAGGACCCACGGTGCGATTCCCTGCCGGTTGAGCAGCTGTCCGGTCAGCAGGATCAGATCGTCGTAGTCGAGGCGCGCGACCGATCGTTTCGCCTCCGCATAGGCGTTCAGCAGCGCGTTGCCCAGCTCGAGCAGCGCCGCCGTGGCCTGCGCCGTGACAATGGCGCGCCGGCGGTCCCTGACCCGGATGAGCCGGTAGCCCTCTTCGTGCAGGATATCGACGAGTCCCGGCAGCGCCGCCCGGACCGACCTGGTGGCGATCGCGCTCTCTGCCCGTAGCTCTTCCCTTGCCGTGAGAAACGCCGTGGCATAGTCGTCCAGCCCTGCAGCGCGGCCGGCCTCATCGGCGGCCAGCCAGTCGGCAATCGCCTGGCCGCGCGGCCGGTCGGTCTTGGGCGTCCCCTGTAGGAGCGCCTGGGCGGCGCGCGTCAGGGACGTGCGGTCGAATTCGCCCTCGCGCGCGGCGTCGGCGGCGACGGTTTCGGCGGTCTCGTCGCCGCGGACGCCGAGCCGGGCACGGATCGCCACGGCCGCCCCGGCAACGCCGCCGTGCGTGCGCAGGAACCGCTCGAGCCGGTGGCGCTCGTTGCTCAGCGTCGCCATCAGCTCGGCGAACCGGACCTCGTCCACATGACGCGTTACGATGTCGAGCGCGGCGCGCAGAGCCGGATCGCGTCCGGCGCGCATGAGAGCGTCGCTGTGGGCCGCCTCCAGCATCTCGGCGGCACTGCGCTCGTCGATGACCTCGAAATGCGGGGCGAGGCCTGCCTCGACCGGAAAGCGCCCGAGCAGCGATTCACAGAACGCATGGATCGTCTGGATCTTGAGCCCTCCGGGCACGTCCAATACGCGCGCGAACAAGCGCCGCGCCTCTGTCATCCGCTGCGGCTCGGGAGCGGCACCCGCCAACGCCTCCAGCGCCGCGTACAGCGTCTCGTCGGTGCAGGTGGCCCACTTGCTGAGTGTTCCGTTCACGCGGTTCGCCATCTCCGCGGCTGCGGCCCGGGTAAAGGTCAGGCACAGGATGTGCTGCGGCGGTGTGCCGTCCAGAAGCAGCGAGAGCACGCGATCCGTCAGCACTTTTGTCTTGCCGCTGCCGGCGGAGGCCGAGACCCAGACGCTGGCCCTGGGGTCGGCGGCGGCGCGCTGATCCGCCGACGGGTCGGGCATCGCGAAGGCAGCGCGGGTCATGGCTCGCCCCCGCCCCCGGCCGACCATTCCAAGGTCCGCGCCAGATGGTCAAAATCATTGTACGGCGCCGGGTAATCCGGCCTCGGAGTCGCGTGGTACGGGGTTCGCGGATCGTCGAAGGCACGGATCAGGTCCTCGAGCCCCTTGCCCGCAGCGGCGGCCAGTCTCTCGGGCGCCATCTTGATCGCGGAGACCTCGCCCGGCGGATCGCCGCCCGAAAGTCGCCAGTAAGCCAGCGAGGCGGCGGTACCGGGCGGCAGTCCGTCAAACCCGCCCTCACGCAGGATCAGGGCCTCCAAAGCGAGCTGCGGCGCCAGTCCGAGCTCGACCAGTTTCTGGCTCGGCGGCGACCCGGTCTTGTAGTCGATGATGGCAAACCCGTCGCCGCGCAGCCGGTCGATCCGGTCGGCCTTGGCCGTCAGCACGAATGGCCCAGCCGGCCCGGCGATTTCGATGCGGCCCCTGATCTCGGAGTGCGGCTCCAAGATCTCGTCATGTCGGCGCGCCGCTTCGCATGTCAGGAACCACGCCGCCACGCGCAGGAACCGCGGCCACCAGAAGGACCGGACGGCCGGCCGCGACAGCGCCGCTCCGAACGCCTCCTCGCCAAACCCTGCCAAGCGGGCCAGTGCGTCCGCCGGAAGGTCGCCGGGATGTTCCCTGACAAAGCGATCCAGGGCTTCGTGGATGAAGCTGCCGCGGTCGGCCGCGCCGGGATCCGCTTCCAGCCGGTCAAGCACGCGCAGCTTCAGGATCTTGTCGGCGTAGACCGCATAAGGTTCACGCATCCAGGTCTCGATACGCGTGACCGAGAGCTCGCGCGGTCGTGCCGCGACCGGCGGGCGCGGCGCCGGCGGGTCGATGCGGATCGTCCGTTCCGGATGCGACAGGCCGCGATGAAGGGAAATCCAGGGCTTTTCCGGCCGCAGCGCGTCGCGGCGGCCAATAGCCGCGAGGACCGCCTCGAGTCGCGTCAGCCAGCGCGACGGTACCGTCGGCGCCCCCTCGGACTTTACCGCGCGAACCAGCGCCACGCGGGGCGCCGCGAAGGCCTGTGCGAAGTCGTGGGCGGCGAGACCGATCCTGCGCTCCGGCGGGGCCAGGCCGAAGTGGGCGCGCATCGGCCGGCTCATCCACGGATCGTTGCCCGCATCCGGCGGCCAGGACCGCTCGTTCAACCCGGCGAGCACCATCAGGTCGGCATGCAGGAGCCGCGCCTCCAGCGGACCCCAGATGTGGAGCCCGGGATGCAGGCCAAAACGTGGCCGGAAGGTCACCGCCGACAGCAGTGCCTCGATCAGTGGCGCGTAATCGCGACCGGTGACGTCGGCGACGAGGTCCGCGCCGTGCCGCAGCTCGGCAATCGCGCCGGCGAGCTGTTCGCCGTCCTCGCCACGCCAGATCCTGTCGGCGCCGGACTCGGTCACGCCGTCCGCCATCTCCTCGGCGGCTGCGAGGTGCGCGCCGAGCAGCTCTCCGAACGGCGTTGCGCCATCCTCCAGTGCCGTGCACAGCGGCTGCAGCCGCGTTTCGAGCGAGTCCAGCAGCGCTTGAAAATCCGCGGTATCCCCGTCGCCGCCGGCCAGGCATTGGCGCAGTCCGGCGATCCCCGGGGCCGGTCGCGGCCCGCGCAGGACCGCCATCTCGAAATCCCGCACCCGGCGACGGAACGCGTCGCGCTCCATGCCGGCCCTGGCGAACGGATGCTTGAGCAGCGACAACAGCGGCACGGGGGACAGCCCGTCGGATGCGGCGCGCGCGACGTGCCGCAGATACTGTCCGGGTGGCGTCTCGAGCACCGGCCGTCCGGCCGAATCATCGATCTCGATATCCCAGCGACCGAGCTCGGCGGCGACACGCCGCGCGAGCTGCCGATCAGGGGTCACCAGCGCCGCAGTCCGGCCCGGCGTCTCCAGCGCGTGCCGCAGCATCAGGGCGACGACGCCGGCCTCCTCGGTCTCGTCGGCGCAGTCCACCCGTTCGACGCCATCGAGCGCGTCCTCCGGCAGGTCGGCGACGGCACGCCACGCGTCGG
>CAYFYY010000025.1:19363-54099 GCA_964347475.1 uncultured Flavobacteriales bacterium | reverse complement strand
GGCACGCCGCACGATCTGCGGGCGCTCACGACGGCGGGCGCGGCGGCCGACCCCTGCGCGTTCTGCCATGTCCCGGATGACGGCGGCGGCCCGCCCGCCTGGAACCGGCTTGCGCCCGCGGGGCCGTTCCGGCCCTATGCCAGCGCCACGCTCAAGGCGACGCCCGGCGCGCCGTCGGGCGTGTCGGCCGGCTGCCTGTCCTGCCATGACGGCGCAACACCGCTGGATGCGTTGCAAACGCCGGGCACGATCGCCCTTGTCGTGCCCGGGCAGACGATGGCCGACGCCTACCCCGACTCCACGGCGATCCTCGGCCTCGATCTCGGCGGCCATCACCCGGCCGCGATCCGCTACGGCCGGGCCGGCGACCCCGCCTTCTCGGCGCCGATGCGCGCGGGCTCCGGGCTGTACGTTACGTCCGTCTCGGATGGCGCCGAGATCCCGCTCTATGGCGCGGCGCCCGGAACCGTCGAATGCATGAGCTGCCACGACCCGCACGACAATTCCAGGGGCGGCTTCCTGCGCACGGTGAACACCGGCAGCGCACTCTGCCTTGCCTGCCACAACTTCTGAGTCGGCCGATCCCGCGCCGGCGTGCACTCGACAGCGTGCCTCGGACCCTCAGCCCTGGGGCTGCACCTGCGGCGGGCCGGCCGGCGGCGGGGCGACGCGGCTGGCGCGCTGTCCGTCAAGGTGGAAGCGCCCGGATCGGCGCGACCTCACCCTTCGAGACGGTTGCTTCGCAACCTCCTCAGGATGAGGCTCCAAGGTCATCAACGATACGTGCCTCATGCTGAGGAGCGGCGGAGCCGCGTCTCGAAGTATGAGGTCGTGCCGCCGCCCTGCACCGATTCCATCTGAACGGACACTGCACTAGAACAGGACCGTGTCGGCGCGATGCCGTTTTTCGGTGAGCACGATGGCCAGGACCAGGCCGACCGGCCCGAAAAACCACATCAGCGCGTACCAGCGGAAACTCTGCAGATCGTTAAGCCGCATCGCCGTCCATCGGACGATCAGGACGTTCAGCACCAGCATCGCCAGCAGCGCCGCTGCGGATCCGAGCAGCGGCGCGGATTCAGCGGCGAACGCCGTTGCCGCGATCAAGAGCAGGAACGCGGCGGCAAAGCGGTACGTGTAGCCTTTCCTGCCCAACCGTCCACGCGACAGGGCCACCGCGATGACCGGCGCCGCCAGCGCGGCCAGCACGAACAATATCCCATATATCTCCATGCCCATCGCACGCCCCCGCTCGCCGCCGGCGGACTATATCACGGCTTGCGGGTCCACGAGGAACCGCAACCCTGGCGGGGCTGGCCAGCGGGATGACGCAAGACGGATTTGCGGGCCGGCCCTGACCGGCTGCCGGATGATCGCCGCGGAGGCCCAGTTCCGGGGACAGTAGTGGCGTGAACCCCGAATTCCGCAGTCGCGGGCGGCGCTCCCCGGCATCCCGGCGCGTCGCGGTCTCGATCGGCACTCGTCCCGGCTCGTGCTGCACGCCCTGGCACGCTTATTGCTTCATGATTTCCGCTTTCGAATTTGGCGGCGCCGGCAGGAAGGCACGGGTCGTGCAGCGGCAAGCCGACACTGGTTTGAACGATTTCGAGTTTATTTGGGATGAAACTCATGAAGTACATCAAAGCGTTTCTTACGGACGAGTCGGGCGCAACCTTGATCGAGTACGGCCTGGTCGCCGCTCTCGTCTCCATCGCAGCGATCATCGCGCTGCAGATGCTCGGGTCCGCACTGCAGGTGATCTTCAATACGGTGTCGAGCTACCTGTCGGGCGCGACCTGACCGCGCCGACATGCGAACACACGGCACCCGCCTCGGGTGCCGCGCAAGACGGTCGCGGCCGCGGAAACGCACGACAAGTCGGCGCTTTGGTTCGCCGCGTCACGGGGTCAGGTCACGGGGTCAGTCACGGGCTCATCACGGGTCGCGGGGTCAGTCGCGGGATCAGGCTTGCGTTATTGCATTATTGACGCGGCGAGCGGCCGCCCCGAACCGTGAATTGCGCCTTGGCCCTGCGGGCCGCTCGTCACTACGGCAATCTCGACCTCTCGCCCGCAGCGATTGCTGAACAAAGCAAAAAGCAATAAGGCACGCCTGACTCGGCTACTTATCCGGCTCCGGCCCGGTTTCTGACCCGGTTAGATCTGAGCGCCGCCGCAAACCCGCAGAAAACCCTTACGCATGGGGTCGTTCCTCGGGAACGGCCGGGACGGCGCGGCACGGGCTAATACGCGCCCGGCGGCTCGGCGTCCTCCTCCCCCGGCCGCGGCCTGCGCTCGCCCGGCCGCGGGCGGCGCTGCAGGGCGGCGTCGAGGAAGGCGCGGCGCTGCTCCGCGTCGAGGCGGGTCATGGTCTCGATCAGCACCTCGTGCATCGCCGTCTGGGCTTCATCGGTGGCCCGCCGCAGCCCGGCGAGGGCGTCGCGCAGCGCCGCCGGGTCGAGGTCGTCGCTGCGCAGCAGCGCGCCGACCGCCTGGCGCGCCGCCTGCACCTCGCGGCCGGCCGCGCGCAGGCGCGGGCCGTGGTCGCGGCGGATCTCGCGGGCCAGCGGGCGGGCCTCGGGGCCGGCCGCCTCGAAGCCGCGGCGGACGTCGAAGCCGCCGGCGAGCGAAGCGGCGGGGCGCTCGGCGCCGGCGTAGTGCCGCTTGGCGATCCAGGCCGAGGCGATCATGCCCGACAGGAACAGGTTGAGGCCGACCGAGACGGCCAGCGCGATCGCGAGCCTTCGCGGTGTGCTCATAGCGCGTCCTCCATCGTCAGGGCCGGCCCGAAGGCGAGGTCCTCGGCCGCGGCGACGAGCGCGTCGCCCTCGCCGGGCAGCACCAGGTCCGGCGCACCGAAGCCGATGGCGACGCCCAGCACCATGGCGGCGGCGAAGGCCGAGGCCGGCTGCCAGGCGGGGCCGAACGGCCAGACCTCCGCCAGCCAGCGGCGCCAGGCGGGGCGCTCGGCGGCGGCCAGGAGCGCGGCCCTCAGCGCCGGCGACGGGGCCGGCGCCAGTGCGACGTCGAGCAGCGTATCAAGCGCCGCCGCCTCGTCGCGCAGGGCCCGCGCCGCCGCCGACTCGGCGAGCAGGGCGAGCGCCGCCGCCCGCTCTGACTCCGGCCAGCGCCGTTCGTCGCCACCGTAGGCGTCGAGGATCGCGGCCAGACGCGCCATGTCCATCTTCCTGTCGCTCGTCTCGGGCATCACAGCTCTCCCATCAGATCGTCGCGCCGGTCGCCCAGCGCCGCGCGCAGCGCCCGTCGGCCGCGGGCCAGCAGCGATTCCAGCGCCTCGACGCTGACCCCCATGATATCGGCGGCCTCGATATTGCCCAGCTCCTGGTAATGGACCAGGGCGATCGCCGCGCGCTGGCGCTCGGGCAAGGCGCCGAGCGCCGCCGCCACTTCGCGCGCCACCCGGGCGCGCTGGGATTCGGCGGCAGGGCCGGGCGCGGGATCGGCCCGGTCCGGGGGATCGCCCGCCGCGTCGGACCGGCGCCGGCGCAGCCGGTCGATGCACAGATTGTGGGCGACCCGGTGCAGCCAGGTCGCAACCCGGGCCTCGGCGCGCCACGCGCCGGCCTGCCGCCACAGCCGGACGAAGCACTCCTGCGCGACGTCCTCGGCCTCGCCGGCATCGCCCAGCATCCGCCAGGCATAGCCGTGGACGCGGGCAAGGTGCGCCTGCATGAGCGCCCGCCAGGCGGCCGGATCGCCGGCGCCGACGCGGGCGACCAGCATTGCGTCGGCGTCGACCGGGTCGGTACCCGGCGCTGCGTTTCCGTTACGCGCCATGCGCGATCATAGCGCAGCCGCGCGGAGTTCGGGCAAGACGCGTGATCATGTCGGCGAATTCGGCGGTCCATGGGCAGACGTGCGCGGCACCGGCGCGGCACCGCGCACAACCTCCGTCAGTTCTGCGGCCCGCCGCCCTTGCCGCCGCCGTGCCGCCGGCGCTCGAGCTCGCCCATCGAAAGGTACCCGTCGGCGTTCTCGTCGAGATGCGCGAACAGCTTGTCGCCCGCCGCTGCGAATTCGGCTTTGGTGACGCGGCCGTCGGCGTCGGCGTCCATGCGCTCGAAGCGGCGCTTGATGCGCTCGCGCCGCGCCGTGTCTTCGAGCTCTTCCAGGGTGATCACGCCGTCGCCGTCGGCATCGAGGCGGCCGAACATGGCCGCGCCGCCCCTGGCGAACTCCTGCTTGTCGATGCGGCCGTTGCCGTCGGCGTCGAGCCGCTCGAACCGGTCGCGGTGGGATTTGCCGTTGTCGTCCTCGGTCGCCGCATAGGCGGATCCGGTCACAAGGATGCCGACGATCACCGCCAGCAGGACAATCTGGGTCTTCATGATGTTCTCCTCGCTCGTTGCGTATCGCGAAATCGTCTTGAACCAATCGAGCGTTGAACGAAGCGGGAGACGGGATTCCGTCGCCGGAAAAGGATAAAATGCCGGACAGCAGGACGGCGCCCCGGAATTCCTGGGGTTCTTGGAGGAGGCGGCATGCTGCTGACCGGTTTCGAGGGCTACGGCGGGCACGGCATCAATCCGTCGGGCAAGGTCGCGAAGGCGCTCGACGGCGCCGAGATCGGCGGCGTCCGCGTCGCCGGCCGGGTCCTGCCCGTCGTTCATGCCGGGCTCGCAGCCCGGATCGAGGCGCTGATCGCGGAGACAGCGCCGCGAGCGGTCATCTGCCTCGGGCTCGACCCCGGCGAAGCGGCGATCCGGCTGGAGCGCGTCGCCGCCAACGCGCTGGACTTCGAGATCGCCGACAATGACGGGGCCATCCTCAAGGGTCCGGTGTGCGAGGGCGGCCCGGCGGCGCTGAACAGCACCCTGCCCCTCGATGCGATCGAGGGCCGCCTGCGCACGGCCGGCCTGCCGGTGCGCCACTCCGACAACGCCGGCCGATTCGTCTGCAACGCCCTGATGTACCACGCGCTGGCGGCGGCCGCGCGACGCGATCCGGCGCCGCCCTGCGGATTCATCCATCTGCCCTTCCTGCCGGGACAGGCCGGCGATGCCCCGGCACTGCCGCTCGCGCGCTCGGTCGAAGGCGTCCGCCTCGCCATCCGCGCGACCCTGGAGGCGATGTGACGCCGCTCCGGCGCCGCAAGTCGCTGCTGGAAATTGCGCGCCGGTTGACGCACAGTCGGATCGCGCCGGGTGGCCGGCGCCAAACGGCCCGGCTGCGGGCTACCAGGGACGGAGGATGGCATGCTCAAGGAATTCAAGGAGTTCGCCATGCGCGGCAACGTCGTCGACATGGCCGTCGGCATCATCATCGGCGCCGCCTTCGGCGGCATCGTCAAGTCGCTGGTCGGCGACATCATCATGCCGCCGATCGGGCTGCTGCTCGGCGGCGTCGATTTCTCGGACATCTTCATCAACCTGTCCGGCGGCGACTATGCCTCGCTCGCCGCCGCCAGGGAGGCCGGCGCCGCGACCATCAACCTCGGCGTCTTCATCAACACGGTGCTCAATTTCCTGATCGTGGCCTTCGCCATCTTCCTCGTCATCCGCCTGATCAACAGGCTGAAACGGAAGGAAGAAGCGCCGGCGCCGGAACCCACGACCAAGGACTGCCCGTTCTGCTTCTCGACGATCCCGCTCCGGGCGACGCGCTGCGGCCACTGCACGTCGGAGCTGGCGGCGGCGTGATCTGTGCGAAATGGGGGGATGGCAAGGGGGAAGGGCAGAAAGCGACACCATTCTCGAAGGAGACGGACCATGACATCACCACCGGCACGCGGCCAAGCACAGAGGATTTCGCGCCGGTCCGCCCTAGCCCTCCTGGCAGGGGGCGGCGTTGCCATGGGCACGCCGGCGGCGGCCCAGAACTGGCTGAAGAAGCTGGAGGAGACGATCACGGGCGGCGCCGCGCCGTCGGGCCTGTCGCTCGAGGAGATGAGCGACGGGCTGCTCGAGGCGCTGCGCGTCGGCACCGAGCGGGTCGTTGCGCAGGTCGGCGCGCCGGACGGCTACAATCTCGACCCGGCGATCCACATCCCGCTGCCCGGCAGCCTCGGCAAGGTTCAGTCCGTCCTCAAGGCCGTCGGCATGTCCCACATGGCCGACGATCTTGAGCTGCGCCTGAACCGGGCCGCCGAGGCGGCGGCGCCGGAGGCGAAGGAGCTGTTCTGGCAGGCCATCGGCGAGATGACGTTCGACGACGCGCGCAAGATCTACAACGGGCCGGACGATGCTGCGACGCGCTACTTCCAGGGCAAGATGACGCCGCCGCTGACCGAACGCATGACGCCGGTGGTCGACCGCAGCCTCGCCGATGTCGGGGCGATCCAGTCGTACGATGCCATGATGAAGCGGTACAAGGCGGTGCCCTTCGTGCCCGACGTCAAGGCCGACCTGTCGGGCTACGCCGTCGAGAAGGCGATGGACGGCCTGTTCCATTACGTCGCCAAGGAGGAGGCGGCGATCCGCAACGATCCGGCGGCGCGCACGACGGAGCTCCTGAAGAAGGTCTTCGGAGCCTAGCCCTCCGGTTCGGCCAGCCGGCGCAGGGCCGTCTTCAGGACCTTGCCGTAATTGTTCTTGGGCAGGGCGTCGACGAAACGGTAGTCGCGCGGCCGCTTGAAGCGGGCCAGTCGGTCGAGGCACAGCCGGTCGAGCGCCTCTACCGTCACCCTGGTGCCCGGTGCCGCGACCACGAAGGCCAGCACGCTCTCGCCCCACTCCGGGTCGGGCCGGCCGATCACCGAGACCTCCTGCACGGCCGGATGGGCGAGCAGCACCTCCTCGATCTCGCGCGGGTAGATGTTGGCGCCGCCGGAGATGATGACGTCCTTGCTGCGGTCCTTGAGCGTGAGATACCCGTCGGCGTCCAGCACGCCGACATCGCCGGTGTGCAGCCAGCCGCCGCGCAGCGTCTCGGCGGTGGCCGCCTCATCCCGCCAGTAGCCACGCATCACCGGATCGCCCCGCACCAGGATCTCGCCGGCCTCGCCGGCCGGCAGCGGCGCATCGTCGGCGCCGGCGACGCGCAGCTCGACGATGCCGAACGGAATCCCGACCGAACCGAGACGCGGTTCGAAACGCGGCTCGTCCGGCTTCGGGAAACGGTGCCGCGCCAGCGAGGTGATGGTCATCGGACTCTCGCCCTGGCCGTAGATCTGGGCGAGCCGCTCGCCCAGCACCGCGATGGCACGCTTGCAGTCTTCGACATACATCGGCCCGCCGCCATAGACGACGGTCTTGAGGCCGGCCGGTTCGGCACCGGCCTCCTCCGCGTGCGCCACCAGCCGGCGCACCATCGTCGGCGCGGCGAACACCGTCACTCCGCCATGCGCTGCGAACAGGCGGAACATCTCGCCAGCCTCGAAACCGCCCGATTCGGGCACCACCTGCAGCGCCCCGGCCGCAACGTGCGGCAGGACATAGAGGCCAGAGCCGTGCGACATCGGCGCCGCGTGGACGATCGAATCCTGCGGCGCGATCGCATCGACGTCGGCGAAATAGCCCCATGTCATCGCCAGCAGGTTGCGGTGGGTCAGCATCGCACCCTTCGGGCGCCCGGTGGTGCCGCTGGTATAGAACAGCCAGGCGACATCGTCGTCTTGGACCGCAGTCGGATGGATGCCGTCGCCGGCGCCCAGCGCATCCCATTCGGTGGCGCCGACCTCGATCGTCGTCGTCGGGCCGGCGATCCCGCCGACCGTGGCCGCAAGGTCCGGCGTGACGAAGCAGACTCGTGCGCCGCTGTGGTCGAGGATGTACCGGAACTCCGCGGCCGCCAGCTTGGCGTTGACGGGAATGGCGACGAGCCCGGCCTGCCAGCAGGCGAACAGCAGCTCGACGTATGCGGGGCTGTTGCGCATGACCAGGGCCACGCGGTCGCCCGGATCGAGCCCAAGGCGGTGACGCAGGCCGGCGGCGCGCGTCGTGGCGCGGCCCGCCAGCGTGCGGTAGTCGCACAGCGTCCGCGTCCCCACTGCGAGCGCGGGCCGGCCCGCGAGCCCGCGTCCCGCACGATCGAGCAGCATGGCCAGATTCATGGCGCCTCCCGGAGACCCGATCATCGCCGGCCCGGGCCGCAGGCGTCAACAGATGGCAGGGTTCACTGACGCACTTCGAGGGTGTTGTAAACGATCCGGCTCACCGCCAGCAGTGGCTCGCGCGGGAGGTCGCCCGCGACCGCATAAGCCATCTCGGGCTCGAGCCAGATGAAGGCACCGACGTCGCGCGCCTCCTGATAGCGGAATGCGGTGACCTGGCCCGAACGGTACAGCGACACGTAGACGGTCACGCGGCGCCCGGCGGTATCCTCGTACATGAACTGCGCCGCCGGCGCGCCGTCCTTGGCCGGCAGCAGGCGCCCGCCGACAAGCCGGAATCCCTGCGAAGTCAGGTCCGGCGTGCGGATCGGGTGGCCCAGCCGCTTCGACAGCCATTTCACCAGATGCGCCTCCTGCTCGGCGAACACCTCGACCGGATGCAGGACTTCGACGGCGTAGACGCGATGCGCCGACAGGGCCTGCGACGCCACATAGCGCGACGCCTCGACGTCGGCGCCCTCGCCGAGCTGCTCACGCGCGAACCAGCCGCCGGTCGCGCCGACCGCGAGCCACACGATCGACGCCGCAACCGGGACCAGCCAGCGCCGCCTGTGCAGCCGAGCGGCGATGCGGTGCGGCCGCAGGTGCCGCGGCACCGGCTCCAGCGCGGCGTCGCCGAACAGCGCACGAATCTCCTCGTTCTGCGTGCGATAGGCCCGGGCCCGTGCAGCGAGCGCGTCATCGGCCGCGACCGCCGCCTCCACGGCGGCGCGCCGCTCCTCGGCCAGCTGCCCGTCGACCCAGGCATGCAGCTCGCTTTCGTCAATCTCGTAGGGCTTGCCGTTCATTTCACGATCCTGAGGCCCGGGGCCCCATCCTCCATCAACCGGCGCAGCCTCTCGCGCCCGCGCGAAAGCCGCGACATTACGGTGCCCTGGGCAATTCCGAGCGTTTCGGCGACCTCGCCGTAACTCATTCCCTCCAGCGCGACGAGCAGGATCACCTGGCGTTGCTCGGCCGGCAGCTCCTGCAGTGCCGCGGCGGTTTCCAGCCCGGCGATCCGCATCGCCTGGGCCGGCGGCCGCACCTCGTGCCCGGCATCATCCTCGATTGGCACGGTGGCAGGACGGCTGCTGTTGCGGCGCGTATCATTGGCGTGGATGTTGTGCATGATCGTAAACAGCCAGGCGCGCGTATTGCCGTCTTCGTTCCACAGATGCCGCCGCGACAACGCCCGCTCCAGGCAGTCCTGGACCAGGTCGTCCGCCTGCTCCCGATCACGAGTCAACGCCCTGGCGTAGCGCCGCAGATTCGGGATCCAGCGTTCCAGGTGATCGAAAAACAGGTCCACCGTTTCCGGGCTCGTATCATTTCCTCGGAGCGTCATGCCCCGTTCATACACCGGGCTGTACAGTGTTGGGCAAGGATTATTCCGCGGCGGCCGTGGCGGCGATCGCGGCGGGCGTCGTAGTGTCCCTCCAGCCTTCGATTCCGTGCATCGCAACCATCGGATAATTTCATTACGCAGTTTGCCCGAATTCATGCATAAGCGGAGCCGGAACCGCGGCCCGACAGGAGTGGCGACCAGATGCGTACGGCGATAGCTTCGGCTTGGGCCCTGTTGCTGGGCATGGCCCTGATCATGCTGGGAAGCGGCCTGCAGGGCACCCTGCTGGGCGTGCGGGCGACCCTGGAGGGCTTCGCCACCACGGTGACTGGGTTCGTGATGACCGGCTATTTCGCCGGCTTTCTCGTCGGATCGGTGCTCGCCCCCCGGATCGTGGCGCGGGTCGGGCATATCCGCGTCTTCGCGGCGCTGGCATCGCTGGCCTCGGCGTCGGCCCTGATTCACGCCGTCTTCGTCGACCCGTTGAGCTGGGGCGCGATGCGGCTGGTTACCGGGTTCTCCTATGCCGGCCTTTACGTCGTCGCGGAAAGCTGGCTGAACGACCGGGCCACGAACGAGACGCGCGGCCAGATACTTTCGGTCTACATGGTGGTCGCCTATGGCGGCATGACGGTCGGCCAGCTGCTGCTCAACCTCGCCGATCCCGGCGGGTTCGTGCTGTTCGTCCTGATTTCCGTGCTGGTCTCCCTGGCCCTCGTGCCGATCTCGCTGACCGCGTCGCCGGCGCCGGCGTTCGACGCGCCGATGCGGGTCGGGCTCATGCAGCTCTACCGCATATCGCCGCTCGGCGTGCTCGGCGGGTTCGGCACAGGCATGGCCAACGGCATGATGTTCGGCATGGGCGCCGTGTACGCCCGGGCCGCCGGCCTGTCGGTCGGTGAAGTCTCCCTGTTCATGGGCCTGATCCTGCTCGGCGGCATGCTGCTGCAGTGGCCGGTCGGCCAGGCGTCGGACCGCTTCGACCGGCGCAAGGTGATCATCGCGGTCACCGCGTTGGGGGCGGCGCTGAGCCTGCTGCTGGGCCTGGCCCCGGCGATCTCGACGCAGGGCAAGCTCGGCCTCGTGTTCCTGCTCGGTGGCATGGTTCTGCCGATGTACTCGCTGTGCGGCGCGCACATGAACGATCACCTCGAGCCGAGCCAGATGGTCGCGGCCAACAGCGGCTACGTGCTGATCAACGGACTCGGTGCCAGCCTCGGGCCGGTCACCGTCTCGCTGGCCATGGCGGCGACTGGCCCCGACGGGTTCTTCTTCGCGCTGTCGGCGGTCCTCGGGGCGATCGTGCTGTTCGCCGTATGGCGCATGACGCAGCGCCCGGCCGTGCCGGCGCAGGACCGCACGCATTTCGTGTCCATGCCCCCGCGCGCCTCGCCGATCGCCGGCGCCCTCAACCCGGAAGCGCCGGACGACGCCGCCGACTGGAAGGACATCCCGCCGAACGACGAGACTCTGGTGGAAGCGAAGACCTGATCCGGGCCGGGACGGGTTTGACGTAGCTCAATGCCGCCCTGGCGCAACTGGTCCACGGTGGCGTCGATGCAACAACCGGAGCAACGGATCGGCATGCCGGAGATCAGCACGGACAAGGTCTGCTATCTTGTCATCAAGGCGCGGGAATTCGACGCGAAAGTCGGTGTGGAAGAACCCGAGCCGGGAGACAATCCGACCGATTCGGGCTCGCTGGAAATTCTCCAGGACTATGCGGACGACCCCACATATCAGGAGATCAAGACCTTCGTCGAGGATCTCAACGAGGACGAGCAGATCGAACTGGTGGCCCTGATGTGGCTGGGCCGGGGCGATTATTCGGTCGACGAATGGAATGAGGCATGCGAGGAGGCGAAGCGCGCGCGCGACGAGCATGGCCACACCGCCGACTACCTGCTCGGCGCGCCACTTCTCGGCGATTATCTTGAGGAGGGACTGAGCCTGTTCGATGAGTCCTGCGAGGAGATGACGACGATCCACCTGTGATCCGACCCGGGATGGCGACAGGGACGTCCGGTAACGCGAAGTAAACCTATTCCGAGCCATATTGATGATACGGGAGACGTGCGTGGCCCGCGCGAGTTACGTCGGGCAGCGCGACGCTTCGCACATACAAGGGGTTGCATCGCCTGCGCGGTGTAGACGCGTAAATCATGACCGAATGCGAGAAAAGCGCTGCGGAAGCCATCGGCGCCGACGGGCTGCAGAGCGGGGAACGACCGCGCGTTCCGGTACGTTTGGGTGATTGGCTGGGGCGGCAGGATTCGAACCTGCGATCACGGGATCAAAACCCGATGCCTTACCGCTTGGCTACGCCCCAGCGATGCTGCGTCCGCAATCGGGCGGGCCGCACAATAGGCGCAAGCGTGAAGGCGGGCAAGTGGGTCGCCGATGACTCGATCGGTTTGCATACGTTAGAATAGGTGGCGATGGGTAAGAGCATCAACGATCCGGTCAAACGGTCCCGTCTCGTCGTTCACGATGGCGCCTCGATGCGGATTCCGGCCGCACCCGAAAAACTGCGGGGATCTCCGGCCGCAGCGGATCGCGACGTAACCGAAGAGCGCCTGAAGATCAGCGAGCGGTATCTGCGGCAGGCGCAACGCATGGCCAAGCTGGGCCATTGGCGCTGGTCGCCAAAGACGCAGGGCCTGACCGAATGGTCTGACGAATATGCCGTCATCCTCGGCCTTGCGCATGACGACATGGATTCGACGGATGAGTCCGAGATCCGGCGGATCCACCCCGACGACCGGGAGCGTGTGCGCGCGATTTACGCGGCGGCAAACGCCCGACCCGTCGAATTCGAGGTGTCGTATCGCATCGTCCGGCCGGACGGCGAGATCCGATACGTCCACGAGATCGGCGAGCCGGAGTTCGACGAGCAGGGAGATTTCGTTGCCCAGTTCGGCACCATCCAGGATGTCACGGAACGGGCCCTCTCCGAGAGCCGGCTCCTGGAACGTGAGGCACAGCTCAAGGAAGCACAGAAGCAGGCACATCTCGGCTACTGGCGCTGGTCGGCCGAAGCCCACCGACTCACCTATGTTTCGGACGAGGTTACGCGGATCGCCGACGGCTGGATGGACCTCGATGCGGCGACCAACGCGGAAATGTACGAGAATGTGCATCCCGACGATCGTGCACGCGTCGTCCGCGACATGGACGCCGCCGACGGGCATGGCACCGATTTCGACACGGAGTATCGCGTCGTCCTGCCGAATGGCGAGGTCCGGCACATACGCGAGATCGCGACTGCGGAGTTCGACGACGAAGACCGCTTCGTCGGACAGTTCGGCACCATCCAGGACATCACCGACCTGCGACGCGCCGAAGAATCGCTCGGGCGCAGCGAGGCGCGGTTGGCCGACTTCGCGGAAGCCGCCTCGGACTGGCTCTGGGAAATGGACGAAGACTTCCGGTTCAGCTACTTCTCGGCCGGGTTCCAGGACAAGAGCGGCATAGATCCGGAAATCTGGCTCGGCCGGCGCCGTTGGGAACTGCCCGGCGCCGAGCTGCCCGATGGCTCGTGGGAGGAACACATCGCAACGCTGAAGGCGCATCAGCCATTTCGCGATGTCCGTTACAGCTATGTCGATCCGGCGAACCGCCGGCATTACCTTCGCGTCAGCGGCAAGCCGGTGTTCGACGCAGGCGGCACCTTCAAGGGGTTTCGCGGTGTTGCTACCGACGAAACCCGCGAAATCCTCGAGCGACGGGCGCACGAGACCCTGCAGCAGCGATTCCTCGATGCGCTGGACAGTACCTCCGAGGCGGTTGGACTGTGCGACCCGGAGGACCGCCTGATCATTTACAATCGCAACTTCCAGCGTTCGGTCGAGGCGAACCTGCCGGGCGTGCTGAAGCCGGGCGTCAAGTTCGAGGATTTCGTGCGCGAGATCGCCCAGCGCGGCTATTATGACGTCGCGCCGGAGGATATCGACCAATTCATCGAACAGCGTCTGCACGATCACCGAAACCTGCCGTCGCGGCGCATCCACCGGCTGCGCAATGGGCATTGGGCGCAAATCGAGGAATACCGGACGCGCGAGGGCGGAACGATCATCATCCGTCGCGACATCACGGGACAGATGGAGCGCGAATTCGAGCTGGTGGCCGCCAAGGAGCAGGCGGAAATCGCGAGTCGGGCGAAAACCGAGTTCCTCGCCAATATGAGTCACGAGCTGCGCACGCCGCTCAACGCCATTCTAGGGTTTTCAGAGATCATTTCGGGCGAGGTGCTGGGGCCCGTGGACGAGCGCTACATCGAGTATGCCCGCGACATCCACACCAGCGGCCTGCATCTTCTTGCATTGATCAGCGATATCCTCGACCTGTCAAAGATCGAGGCCGGCAAACTGGAGTTGCGGGAGGAGGCGGTTCTCGTTCCGGATCTCGTCAAGTCCTGCATGCGGCTGGTCGAGGACAGGGCGGCCGGCGCCGGGATCGGATTCTCGGCGGAACTGCCGCGGCAATGTCCGATGATTCGGGCCGATGCCCGAAAAATCAAGCAGATCCTGATAAACCTTTTGTCCAATGCCATAAAATTCACCCCGATCGGCGGTCAGATCCGCATCGGCGCCGATGTCGATTCGTCCGGTTGCCTGAGTCTTTCGGTCAGCGATACCGGCGCGGGTATGACAGCCGAGGAGATCGAGCGGGCGACGGAGCCGTTCGTCCAGCTTGAGCACGTGACCGCGCACATGGCCGAGGGCAGCGGGCTCGGATTGTCGCTGGTCAAGGCGCTGGCCGAACAGCATGGCGGACAGATGCGCATTGAAAGCCGCAAGAGCGAGGGCACCCGGGTGACCGTGACCCTGCCAGCGGATCGAACCGTAGCAAACGCGCGGTAACCTGCAGATCAGGCCAGAGTCGTCGCCATTGCCCACCAGCCGCCGTGGCGAACCGCGGGAAGCGCCGCGGCAGCGCTGGCTTCGTCGTCAAACAGGCCGAAACAGGTCGCGCCGGCGCCGCTCATGCGGGCGAGGCGACAACCCGGCGCCGCCCTGAGCGCCGCCAGCACGTCGTCGACCACCGGGGCGAGGCGGCACGCGGCGGCCGCGAGGTCGTTGCCGCGGGTCTCCAGGATCGCGACCAGCTCGGCCACGGATTGCGGTGGTGCAGCGAACCGGGCAGTCGCCGAGAATCCGCCGCGCCGCCCGGCGAACACCGAAGCGGTCGACAGTGCGACCCCTGGATTGACCAGCAGACAGCCGGCCGGCGGCAGCGGTGGCGCGGCAACGACGTCGTCGCCGATTCCGCCGACGAACACCGGCCGGCGCGCCAGGCAGGCCGGCACGTCGGCGCCCAGACCCAATCCGACCTCCGCAAGGTCGACCTCGCCCTCGTGCATTCCCCACAGGCGCACCAGGCCTCGCAGAACCGCGGCCGCATCGGCCGAGCCACCGCCGAGTCCCGCCGCGACCGGAATATTCTTCGTCAGTTCGATCCGGACACCGGCACGGAGCCCGGCCGCCGCGGCAAGGGCGCGCGCGGCCCGCACCGCGAGATTCTCGTCCGGCGGGCCGGCAGCATCGCCGAACGGGCCGTCGGCGATAATCGTGACGTCGGGCGAAGGGGTGAGCGTAAGGCGGTCCGCAAGGTCGGCAAACGCGACGAGGCTATCAAGCATGTGGTAGCCGTCGTCGCGGCGTCCGACGACGTGCAGGTAGAGATTGATCTTCGCCGGCGCCGACAGATTCAGCGGCGTCGCGACCGCAGAGGTCACCCGCCGCTCCCGCCCTTCCGGGGCGGCTGCAGACCCTCGGACAGCTTCTCGTCGACCTGCCCGCGCAGCTTGTCGTCTGGATTGAGGCCGAGGACGCGGCGCCACTGTATGCGGGCCTCTCCGGTCCGGCCGACGCGCCAGTAGGCGTCGCCGAGATGGTCGTTGATCACGGGATCCTGGGGCCTGAGGGCGACCGCGCGTTCCAGATGCTCGACCGCACCAGCGAAATCGCCGAGCTTGTAGAGGGCCCAGCCGATGCTGTCGACGATGTAGCCGTCGTCGGGCCGCTGCGCCACGGCGGTCTCCAGCATGCGGCGCGCCTCCTCCAGATTCTTGCCCTGCTCGACCCAGCTGTAACCGAGATAGTTCAGGACGAACGGCTGGTCCGGCTGGAGCTCCAGCGCCTTGAGCAGATCCTTCTCGGCCCGCTCCCATCGTCCGGCGCGCTCCAGGGCGATGCCCCGACTGTACAGCAGCGTCCAGTTGTCGCGCCCGATCGTGCCGATGCGCTCGATCGCGCGGTCATAGGCATCGACCGCCTCGTCGAACCGTTCCTCGAAGCGCAGGATGTTGCCGAGGCGGATAAGCGCATCACTGCGTTCCGGCCGTTCGCGGCTCATCTGGCGCAACAGGGCGATCGCCGAATCGGCATCGCCCAGATCATAGTAATCGTCCGCCAGGCGCAGGCGAGCGACCCAGCCGAACGGGGTGTCCGGATCGATGGCGCGATAGACCTCGGCGGCTTCCTGGTAGCGGCCGAATTCATCGAACACGTCTCCCATCAGGAGCTGCGCGAGTGGAAAGTCGGGCCGCAGATACAGGGCCAGCCGCACGTAGATGAGCACGAAGTCGCCGGCCCGCTCGATCGGCAGAACCGAAGCTATGTCGAAGAAGCTCTCCGCCATTCCCTCCACCGCATCGGCGACAAGCGGCTTCGGAACCTCGCTCTCCGCAACACGCTTGGCGGCGTCCACGATGACCGGGCTGTCGGCGTTCAGGCCACCATATGTGTCATAGAGCGCCCTCGCCCGATCGGCGCCGCCGCGGCGCTCGAGATAATTGCCGTAGGCCCGCACGACGCGGTTCGGCGCCGCGCCGGGCTGGGCACCCATGACCGATTGGTAGGCCGACTCGGCGTCGCCGGTGCGACCGGCCACATCGTTGATCAGCGCCTCATGCAACTGGCGCAGCGGCTGAAACCCGGTATCGTTATCGAGCGGCACGAGCGCCGCCAGGGCCGCGTCGGTCTGGCCGGAGCCGGCGCGCGCCCAGGCCAGCGCCAGCGGCACGATGTAGCGGGCCAGATCCTCGCGCTCCATCGACTCGAGCCGCCGGGCGGCCGCCGCATAGTCCCCGGTCTTCACGGAGTCGGCGGCCAGCAGAAGCTGTACCGGCGAGATCTGGGTGCCGGCATCGTCGAGCTTGCGCGCAAGACGCAGCGCCATGTCCATGCGGCCGGCCTCCAGGGCCAGGAAGAACGTGCGGCGTATCAAACCGGGGTCGTCGGGATTCTCCTCGAGGGCCCGGGACAGCGACGACGCAGCGCGCTCGAAATCGCGCTTCTTCTCGGCATACCGCCCGGCCAGGTAGTTGCCGAAAGGCGACCTCTGGTCGCCGGGCTCGATGACGTTCAGGCGTCGCGGCACTTCCGCGCTATCGTTCGGTGCCGCGTCGCCCCTGTTGCCGGCCGAGCAGCCGACCAGAATCGCGGCCAGAATGACCGCAACCACACGGTAGGCGGGAAGTGGGGCACGCGCCGCCGGGCAGCCAGTCTTGGACAACCGCATAGGAGTCCTTTCCAGAGTACTTCGGGCCGGGCACACTACCTGTCCGAATCGATTCCGTCCAGCGGACGCAACGACAGGCGCAACGATCATTGGCGGTCTTGCCCGGCATCGGGTTTTTGGGACTGGGTCACATCCCGCTGTAGGCCGGCCCGCCGCCGCCTTCCGGCACCTTCCAGTCGATGTTCTGCGTCGGATCCTTGATGTCGCAGCTCTTGCAGTGGACGCAGTTCTGGGCGTTGATCTGCAACTTCGGCGTGCCGCCGTCCTCGACGATCTCGTACACCCCCGCGGGGCAGTAGCGCTGCTCCGGCGCGTCGTACTGCGCGAGGTTGACGTCGATCGCCACCGCCGGTTCCTTGAGAACCAGATGCACCGGCTGGTCCTCCTCGTGATTGGTGTTGGAGAAGGCGACGTTGGTCAGCCGGTCGAAGCTGATCACGCCGTCCGGCTTGGGATAGTCGATCGGCCTGCACTGCGCCGCCGGCTTCAGCCGGTCGTGGTCCGAATGGTTGCGGAAGGTCCATGGCGCGCGGCCGCGGAAGAGATAGGTGTCGAGCGCCGAGTAGGCGAGCCCGAACCAGCGCCCGCGCGTGAACGCGGGGCGGATGTTGCGGGCCCTGTAAAGGTCGCGCCATACCCAGGTCTGCTTCAGCCGCTCGGTATAGTCCGTCACCTCACGCGGGCCGTCCGCCTCGGCCAACGCCTCGAACACCGCCTCGGCCGCGGACATGCCGGATTTCATGGCGGTGTGCGAGCCCTTGATCTTCGGCACGTCGAGGAAACCGGCGGTGTCCCCGACAAGCACTCCGCCCGGGAAGGTCAGCTTGGGGATCGACTGGTAGCCGCCCTCGTTCAGGGCGCGCGCGCCGTAGGCGATGCGCCGCCCGCCCTCCAGGGTCGGCCGGATCACCGGATGGTGCTTGAAGCGCTGGAATTCGAGATACGGGTTGAGATACGGATTCTCGTAATCGAGCCCGACCACGAAGCCGACGGCGACCTGGTTGCCCTCGAGGTGATAGATGAACGAGCCGCCGTAGGTCTTGCCGTCGAGCGGCCAGCCGATACTGTGGATGACGGTGCCCGGCTCGTGCTTTCCGGGTTCCACCTCCCACAGCTCCTTGATGCCGATGGCGAAGGTCTGTGGGTCGCAGTCTCGGCGCAGGTCGAATCGCTCGAACAGGGTCTTGGTCAAAGAGCCGCGGCAGCCCTCGGCGAACACCGTCTGGCGCGCATGCAGCTCGACGCCGGGCTGGTAGTTGGGGCCGTGCTCGCCGGATTTCGTTATCCCCATATCGCCGGTCGCCACGCCCTTGACGGAGCCGTCCTCGTGATACAGCACCTCGGCGGCGGCGAAGCCGGGATAGATCTCGACACCCGCCGCCTCGGCCTGCTCGCCGAGCCAGCGGCAGACATTGCCGAGGCTGACGACATAGTTGCCGCGGTTGTGCATCTGCGGCGGCGTCGGCAGCCGGAACGTTTTCGATTCGGTCAGATAGACAAAGCGTTCGTCGCCGGCCGGGGTGTTCAGCGGTGCACCCTTGTCCTGCCAGTCGGGAATCAGCTCGTCGAGGGCGCGCGTCTCGATCACCGCCCCGGACAGGATGTGCGCGCCGACCTCGGCGCCCTTCTCGACGATGCACACGCTGGTCTCCCGGTCGTGGTCGGCGGCCAGCTGGCGGAGCCGAATCGCCGTGGCCAGGCCGGACGGGCCGGCGCCGACAACGACGACGTCGTATTCCATCGATTCGCGTTCCATGCCTGCGCCTCCTTGCCTTTTTCCTCCTGATACCTACAGGACGGATCGCCGGTTTGCTATAACCATTCGGGCTGGATTTCGATTGGCGCCACCACGGGAGGGCGAGGCGATGAGCGACGGCGACGACGGCACGCACCGGCGGGCGATCCTGGCGGGGCTCGACTGGATGGTCGCGATGGGCGCCGACGAGGCGATCGAGGCCGCGCGCGTCGACCGCCGCGCCGGCCGGACGCGGACGCCCGCCCTGACGGAGGCGCCGCCGGCACCCGCTCCGGCCGCACCGGCCGCTGGGCGGACGGCTCCGGCCCCGCTGGTCCCGTCGCAGGGCGCTGCGGACGCGCGCGAGGTGGCGGCCGCCGCGACCACGCTTAAGGAGCTGCGGGCGGCGCTGGAATCGTTCGAGGGCTGCGCCCTGAAACGCACGGCGACCAACCTCGTGTTCGCGCGGGGCAATCCCGCGGCGCCGGTCATGTTCATCGGCGAGGCGCCGGGCGCCGAGGAGGATCGCGCGGGCCTTCCCTTCGTCGGCCCGAGCGGGCGCCTGCTGGACGTCATGCTGTCGTGGATCGGCCTCGACGAGGACTCCGCTTACATCACCAACATCCTGTTCTGGCGGCCGCCCGGGAACCGCAGCCCGACCGATGCGGAATCGGCGGCCTGCCTGCCCTTCGTGCGCCGCCACATCGCCATCGTCCGGCCGCGCCTTCTCGTCACCCTCGGGCGCCCGGCGATGAACGCGGTGCTCGGCATCGGCTCCGGCATCAACAGGGCGCGGGGCCGCTGGATCGAGTACGCGGAGGGACTCGAGGCGCCGGTTCCGGCGATGCCGACGTTCCATCCCGCCTACCTGCTGCGCAACCCGGCGCAGAAGCGGCAGTCGTGGATCGACTTCCTGTCGCTGCGCGAGCGGCTTGACACGCTGACCTAGTCTTGCGCCATACTGTTGGCGAATCAGGGAATCCTCGACCCGAATTGCCGCGTTCCCGGCGCATTGCCGGGGCTTTTCACATCTATACCAATTCTTTACTTCGGCCCGATTACTGTTGTCTTGTCGTTGTCACGCAAGCGAGGCGTGCCCGAAAACGCCCGAACAGGGGGAAATCGCAGTGGACCTTCGGCTTTGCCGACATGTGTGCCTGGTGCTGTCCGCGCTGGCGATCACGAATTTCGCCGCGCCGCGCGCCGCGCTGGCGGTGGAGCCGGATTTCCCGGCCTGGCCGCCAGTACCGGCCCCCATGCCGTCGACCGACGCGGCGATCGAGGACCTGTTCACGATCCTCGAGGACGCGGATGTACGCCTGTACCAGGACATCTTCCAGCTGCAGGCCGATGGCAATTGGAAGGCCGCGGACCAGCGCATCGCCAAGCTGTCGGACCGGCTCCTGATCGGCCACATCCTGTACCAGCGCTACATGCATCCGCGCGCCTACCGCTCGAGCTATGTCGAGCTCAAGGACTGGATGGCGCTCTATGCCGACCATCCGGATGCCGACCGCATCTACCGCCTCGCCGTCAAACGGCGCCCCGCCAACTACCGGTGGCCCCGCAAGCCGGGCTGGCCGGTGGTGAACGTGCCGGGCGCGCGCAGTGTCTCGGAGGCGGAATGGGGCGACGACTCGCGGCCGACCGTCCGGCGCCGGACCAATCACAACATGCGTTATGCGCAACGGCGGATCAAAAGCTGGGTGCGTCGGGGCGCCCCGACCAGGGCATACAATTATCTCAGCAGAAAGGACATCGCCCGCCATTTCGACGCCATCGGCTACGACGAGATGCTGGCCAGGATCGCCGAAGGGTTCTTCATGGCCGACAAGAACGACATGGCCCTGGAGCTGGCCGAGAAGGCCGCGGCACGGTCGGGGGCCCACCTTCCCGAAGCCCATTGGTGGGCCGGGTTGACGGCCTGGCGCATTGGGCAGTACGCGCGGGCCGCCGAACATTTCGAGGCCGTCTCGCAATCGCGCTACTCGGATGAATGGCTGGTCGCGGGCGGTGCTTACTGGGCGGCGCGGGCCTATCTCGTAACGCGGCAGCCGAAGAAGGTCGTGCCCATGCTGCAGCGCGCGGCGGACCATCCGCTGACCTTCTATGGCGTCATCGGCCAGGAAGCGCTGGGGCTGCGGCGGCCGATCGACTGGACCATTCCGGTCGCCAGCGTCGAGGCGGCGAATGAATTGTCCGGGGTGCCGGCCGTGCGCCGCGGGCTCGCGCTGCTGCAGGTCGGCCAGGACCGGAGCGGCATGGCCGAGCTGAAACGCGTGCTCGGCCGCCTGCCGCAGAGTCATCTCGATACCCTGATGGCATACGCCGACCGCATGCAGATCGCGGGTCTGGCATTCCAGATCGGCAATTCGACGCACAAGCGCCACGGCCACTGGCACGGCGCCGCGCTGTATCCGCTGCCGTCCTGGGAGCCGGACAACGGCTTCCAGCTCGACCGGGCGCTGATCTTCGCGCTGATGCGCCAGGAATCGAACTTCAAGACCAATGCCAAGAGCCATGCCGGCGCGCGCGGGCTGATGCAGCTCATGCCCGGCACGGCAAGCTTCATTTCGGGCCGTCGCTACCGCGGCTGGCGCAGGGACAAGCTCTACGATCCGGAGCTGAACGTCACGCTGGGCCAGAAATACATGGTCCACCTTCTGGAAAACCCGATGATCGACGGCAATCTGTTCCTCGCCGTCGCCGCCTACAACGGCGGGCCCGGCAATGTGCGGCGCTGGCTCAGCCGCGTCGATCACCAGAACGACCCGCTGCTGTTCATCGAGAGCATGCCGCGCTACGAGACCCGGGGTTATGTCGAACGGGTGCTGACGAATCTGTGGCTCTACCGTGACCGCCTCGGCCAGCCGCGGCCGTCGCTGGAGGATGTTGTCGCCGGGAACTGGCCGGTTTACAGTGCGCACGACCCGCTCAACAAGCAGGTCGCGTTCGGAACGGCCGCCAGCGAGGAACAGAGGTGAAGATCGAGGGCCATCGCGACTTCCTGCCCGTCAACATCGCCGTCCTCACCGTCTCCGACACCCGCTCGGAGTCCGACGACCGGTCCGGCAACACGCTGGTCGAGCGGCTGCAGGCCGCCGGCCATACCCTTGCGGGCCGCGCCATCGTGCGCGACCAGGCGGACCTGATCGCCGCCCAGCTGCAGGCCTGGATCAATGATCCCGAAATCGACGTGGTGATCTCGACCGGCGGCACCGGGGTGACCGGCCGCGACGTGACACCCGAGGCCGTGCTGCGCGTCGCCGAGAAGGAGATTCCCGGATTCGGCGAATTGTTCCGCTGGATCAGCTTCCAGAAGATCAAGACCTCGACGATCCAGAGCCGCGCCATCGGCGCGGTCGCCAAGGGCACCTACATCTTCGCCCTGCCCGGCTCGCCCGGCGCCTGCAGGGACGCCTGGGACGAGATCCTCGTGCACCAGCTGGACAACCGCACGAAGCCCTGCAACTTCGTCGAACTGATGCCCCGTCTGCAGGAGGCGTGAGGCACGGCAGTCCATCCCGATACGCCAATCCCGCGCCGAGCAACCTCATACTTCGAGACGCGGCTGCGCCGCTCCTCAGCATGAGGGCAACAATGTTGGCGCCTCATGCCGAGGAGGGCCGCCGCGCCGAGCAGCCACCGCAAGGCGGCGTGTGCGAGCCGCGAAAAGGTGGCCCGTCTCGAAGCATGAGGTCGTGCCGCTGAGCGTCAAAAGGATCTGACCACCCTCACCCGCCAGCGCCGCCAGGCCGCCGCGTCGTCGACGTCGGACAGCGTGTCGACCAGGGCGTGGGAGCGGCCGGGCGGCAGGTTGGCGATGGTGTCGGCCAGCGCATGTGGCGTCGACCAGCGCACGCCGGCAAACAACCGTCCGGGCAGGGCCCGGTCGCGTACCCCAATCAGCCAGAAGCCACCGTCGCGGGCCGGGCCGAACACGACGTCGTTACCGGCAAGCGCCCGGAAGGCGCGGGCGATGTGCACCGGCCCGATGTCGGGAATGTCGCTGCCAACCAGGATCACCGGGCCCGGCGGCATGGCGGCGATCGCGCAGGCCATCCGCCGACCGAGTTCGCCGCGCGACTGATCGACACGGGGCACGCCGCGCGGCCAGCGATACGACCCGGCGGTCGCGCATAGCACCGTGCGCCAGCGCTGGTCGGGCACCAGGCGCCGCAGGAGAGATTCCAGCGCCAGGCGGTGGAAGCGCTGGGCCGCGGCGGCACCGATCGACGCGGCCAGGCGGCGTTTCACTGCACCGCGCCGGGGCGTCCGCGCGAAGATGACGAGCGTGCGCCTCACCGCTCGTAGATCCGCTTGACGATGTGCGCCGGTACGCCGAGGACCCACAAGACGAGGCACAGCTGGTTGCGCAACGGGCGCAGCCAGAAGCCGTCGCGCCGGTAGCGCGCGGCCGAGGTGACGGCGGCCGGATCGAGCATGGCAATCCGGCGCCGACCGATGCGGCGCACGAGGTCGACGTCCTCCATCAGCGGCAGGGGCGCATAGCCGCCGAGCTCCTCATAGAATTTGCGGGCGATCAGCAGCCCCTGGTCGCCGTAGGGCAGGCCGAAGAGGCGGCCGCGAAGATTCGTGAGCCAGGCAATGCGGCGCGCCGCGAAGCGCGAATCGTCGAGCGCGAAGCGGAAACAGGCGGCGCGGCGGGCATTGGCCGGATCCGCGATGAACGCGCGCACCGCATCGTCCCAGCTTGCCGGCAGCACCGTGTCCGCATGCAGGAACAGCAGCCAGTCGCCCCGCGCCGCGGCCGCCCCGGCGGCCAGCTGGCTGCCGCGCCCGGCCTCGGCCCGGACCAGCCGCGCGCCCGCGGCTTCGGCGATCGCCGGCGTCTCGTCCCCCGACTCGCCGTCGGCGAGGATCACCTCGCGGATCAGGTCGAGCGCACGAAAGGCCGCCAGCGGCGGCAGGCTGCAACGCAGCCACGCCGCAGCGTTGAGCGTGGGGATGACGATGCTGAGCCGGGCCATGACACTCCGTGAGCTTCGCCTCGACCATGCCGGGAATTGCACCGGCATATGTTGCCCTTTACGTGCAAATCCGACGGTGCGGTGCAACGAATTATATACAATTTTACATTTCCCGGGGTTGTCTGGCTGTGGTCGCACACTCTATCAATGCACAAGGGACGAGCCAAAGGCGACACCAATCGATGACCCCGGAGGATCTCGACAGGCTGCACGGCGCGCTGATCACGCGGCCGGGCTTTGAAGGCGTCGCTCGCGATGCGCTGGAGCCGATGCCGGAGAAGGGCCTCGCCCACGATCACATCATCATCCGCGGCACCGGTGCCCTGCTCCGGGTACCGCGGCAGAGCCAGTTCGGCCTGTCGGCGGACGAGAATCTGCGCTACCAGCTCGCCGGATTCGCACGCAGCGCGGCCGGCGGCCATGCGCCGCGCCTGCACGGGGCGATCGAGCCGTCGGAACGGGTGCCGATGGGGGCGGTGATCATCGACTTCATTGTCGGCCGCCCGGCCCGGCTGCCGCAGGACCTGCCGGCGATCGCCGACTGCCTCGCCTCGATCCACCGGCTGCCGCTGCCCGGCCCCAGCCACCGCGACCCCCTCTCATGGCATGGCGACCCGGTCGCCGGCACGCTGGCCTTCATCGAGCAGCAGGCGCCGTATCTCGCCGAGGCCACCGACGATGCCGAGGCGCGCAAGATGATCGAGGAGGAGATCGCCTGGGCGCGTAGCTTCGCCGCCGACAGCGCGGGCGCCGACCAGCCGGTCACGCTGGTGGCGACCGACACCCATCCCGGCAACTACGTGGTCGATGGCACCGGCCGCGCCTTTATCGTCGACCTGGAGAAGGCACTTTACGGAGCGCCGGCGATCGACCTTGCCCATGCGACGCTGTACACCTCGACCACCTGGGATATCGACGCAGGCGTCGAGATCGACCCCGCCGACGTCGCCGACTTCTATCGCTACTACATCGGCGCCATCCCGCCCGCGCTGGCGAACGAAATCACGCCGTGGCTGATGCCGCTGCGCCGGCTGACCTGGCTGCGCTCGACCACGTGGTCGGCGAAATGGCGGGTCGAGTCCAGGAAGGGCAGGCTCGAGGCCAAGCACGCGGCAACGGCCACCGAGGACTGGTCGGCCGAGAACCGCGACGCGGCCCTGATCGCCCATGTCGAGGGCCGCACGCGGGATTACCTCTCCGCCGCGACGGTCCAGCGCATCCGCGCCGAATGGCGCGCGCCGGGCGGGTTGGCGTCGCTGCTGCCGGGGTGACCAGACGCGTCGCCTGAGCGGCCCAAAACCCGCACGACGCATGGGGTTGACGCAGGGCGCGAGTCCGGCGCTAGCTTCCTTTCATGCAGGATCCCCGCCCCCACGCCGCGCACGGCGGCACGCATTCGCCGGACGCACACGGGACGTCCGCCGGCCCGTCGCTGAACCGGCTGGCGGCGAGCGCCACGATCCATTGCCTTGCCGGCTGCGGCACCGGCGAGGTGCTCGGCGTCGTGATCGGCACGTCGCTGGGCTGGGGCATGGTCGCGACGATCACGCTCGCGGTCGCGCTCGCGTTTCTGTTCGGCTACGCGATGACGATGATCCCGCTCCTGCGCGCGGGGCTCGGCCTGCGCCAGAGCATCCGCATCGGGCTTGCCGCCGACACCGCCTCGATCACCATCATGGAGATCGTCGACAACGTCATCATCCTGGTCATCCCCGGGGCGATGGCGGCGCCGCTCGACTCGCCGCTGTTCTGGGGCTCGATGGCGCTGGCGCTGGTGGCCGCCGGCATCGCCGCCTTCCCGGTCAACCGCTGGCTGATCGCGCGCGGCCGGGGCCACGCCGTAGCGCACGACGCGCACCGGCACTGAGCCGCAACGGGCGCGGTCCACGGCACGAAACAGGGTCTTCAAACCCGCAGAAAACACCTTTGCATGGGGTTGTTTCACGCAGCGGCGCGCGTCCCGGCGGCCAGCGGCCGGTTTCCCTCGAAGGCAGACCCTGCAATCCGAATCATGGGGCCCCAGCATCGTCGCGAAGAATAAGATCGCGGAGTTGTGAGTTGAATGTTCGTGTTTTGTTCCATACACTCCCCGAATGACCGATCCGATCCCGGACAGGCCGCGCAAGGGACGCGGCGCGGTCGGCAACCCGACCGGCCGCTACGAGGCGGCGCAGCGCATCGCCGAAGACGACGGCTGGGGCCTGGCCGATGCCGAACCGCCGCCGCTGCACACGACGCTGGGCATCGATTCGGCGAAGAAGATCATCACCCGCAACCAGTCGCCGGACGTGCCGTTCGACCGCTCGATCAACCCCTACAAGGGCTGCGAGCACGGTTGCGTCTACTGCTTTGCACGGCCGACCCACGCCTGGCTCGGGCATTCCCCGGGCCTCGACTTCGAAAGCCGGCTTTACTGGAAGCCGGATGCGCCGGACCTCCTGGAGGCGGAGCTGAGGGCTCCGGGCTATCGCCCGGCCACCCTCGCGCTCGGCGCCAACACCGACCCGTACCAGCCGGTCGAGCGCGAACGGCGGCTCACCCGGCGGATCCTCGAGGTGTTGGCGGCCCACCGTCACCCGGTCGGCATCGTCACCAAGTCGAACCTGGTACTGCGCGATCTCGATATCCTCGCACCCATGGCCGAACAGGGGTTGGTGCGGGTCGCGGTCTCGGTGACGACGCTGGACCGCGCGCTGGCGCGGCGCATGGAGCCGCGGGCGCCGACACCGCAGCGGCGGCTCGACGCGATCCGCGGCCTCGCCGCTTCCGGGGTGCCGGCGACGGTGCTGGTGGCACCGATCGTCCCCGCGCTCAACGACCAGGAGATCGAGAAAATCCTGGAGGCCGCGGCCGAGGCGGGCGCAGGCGCCGCCGGCTACGTGCTGCTGCGCCTGCCGCTGGAGATCAAGGCGCTGTTCGCCGACTGGCTCGAAGCCCATTACCCGGAGCGGGCAAAGCGGGTCATGAGCCTCGTGCGCCAGACCCGCGATGGCAAGCTGTACCAGAGCGAATGGCGCAAGCGGCAGACCGGCACCGGCGCTTATGCCGAGCAGGTCGCCCGGCGTTTCGAGCTCGCCTGCCGGCGGCACGGCCTGCACCACGGGCACCCGCCGCTGGACGAGACGCGGTTCCGCTGCCCACCGCCCGCGGGCGACCAGCTGAGCCTGCTGTGAGTGCAAGGTAGACGGGAGAGATTGTGCAGATTGAGATCGTCCCGCTGACGCCGGACCGGTGGCGGGATTTCGAGTCGTTCATGGAGCCGAAGGGTGGCGCCGGCGGTTGCTGGTGCATGGTCTGGCGGCTGGGCAAGCGGGACTTCGAGGCCGGGGCCGGCGATGCCAACCGGCAGGCGATGAAGGCCGTGGCCGCGGAACCCGTGGCGCCGGGCCTCCTCGCCTATGACCGGGACCGGCCGGTCGGTTGGATTTCCGTGGCGCCGCGAATGCGCTTCCCGCGGCTCGGGAATTCGCGTGTCCTCGCCCCTGTCGACGACCAGGTGGTGTGGTCGGTCACCTGTTTTCTGGTTGCGAAAACACACCGCCGGCAGGGCATCGCAACCAGGCTGCTGGAAGCTGCCTGCGCGTTCGTGCGCGACAACGGCGGCACGGTCGTCGAGGGCTATCCGATCGCGCCCGGCAACGCCAACTACCCGCCGGTGTTCGCCTGGACCGGCCTCGAGGGCACGTTCCGTGCGGCCGGATTCGAGACCGTGCTGAAACGCGCCCCGACGCGCCCTATCATGCGGAGGCGGCTGGATGGGAGCTGACGCGACGGGCTGCCGTTGCGGCCGCTTCGTTCGACGCGTCCGGGCGACCGGCACGGTCGGCGGCGTCTATCAGGCCCGACAGGTGCGAATGCCGCGCCTTGAGGAAGACCCGCAGTCGCGCGTCGTAGTCGGGCGTCACGGCATCGCGCGCCGACGGCCGAGCGGCGAGCCCGCCGCGCCAGCGGGCGAGGTTCGGCATGTCGGAAAGGATGCCGAAGTCGGCGATCCGGTCGAACACGTCGAAATAGCGGAACACCGGCCCGAACGCGGCGTCGACGAGGGAGAACTCCAGGCCGGCGAACCACGGCGCCGCGGCGGTCTGATCCTCCAGCCAGGCGAAACGCCCGCGCAGTCGCTGGCGCCCGGCCTCGAAGCTCTCGGCGTCGGGCGCGGTATAGAACGCCCAGATATCGGACAGCAGGGCCGAGGCGTATTCGACGAGGGCGCGGTGCCGCGCGCGGGCCAGCGGGTCGCTTGGGTGGAGTGGGTTGGGCTGGGTATCCTCGAGGTATTCGAGAATTACCGCCGATTCGAATATCGCCTCACCGCCGGCCAGCAGAACCGGCGTCTTGCCGAGCGGCGATATCGCCCGGAACCAGTCGGGCTTGTCGGCAAGGTCGACGTAGACGCGCTCGAACGGCACGCCCTTTTCGGTCAGCGCGATCACGGCGCGCTGCACGAACGGGCACAGGTGGTGACTGATCAGGGTGAGGTCGGCGCCGGACGTGGCCGGTACTGCAGCGGGATGTTTCATGGCAGACTCCTTCCATGCATCTGCATGTTAATTTAATGCACATGCATGGGCATGTCAAGATTGATGCGATTGCATGAAACTGCTAGACTCTACGCATGAGTCGGGAACCCTCGGAGGATGTGATCCGGGTTTGGGCGCGCCTGGTGCGCGCGGCGCAGACGGCGCAGTCGGGGATCGAGTCGGCGCTGAAACTGGCCGGGCTGCCGCCGCTCGCCTGGTACGACGTGCTGCTCGAGCTCGCACGCGCGCCGGACGGCATGCTGCGGCCGGTGGAGCTCGAACGCCGGCTGCTGCTCGCCCAGTACAACGCCTCGCGGCTGATCGACCGCATGGCGCGGGCCGGCCTCGTCGAGCGGCGGGCATGCCCGGAGGACGGCCGCGGCCAGCTCGTGGCGATCACCCGCGACGGCCGGCAGATGCAGCGCCGCATGTGGCGGGTCTACGGCCCCGCGATCGCCGAACACGTCGGCGCGAAGCTCAGCCCGGCCGATGCGCGCAAGCTGCACGGGCTGCTCGGCAGGCTGCTGCAGGAGTCGCCGGTCGAGTCGGGGTCGCCAGCGGAACACCGTTGACCACCGGACCGTATGCGCCCAGGCCGGCTTCGCCGCGGCTAAGACCAGGTGACCGGTCTGAGGTGCGGCGGCATCGTGGTCAGCCCGCCGGCGCCGCGCATGAAGATCGGCAGGTCGATCAGCGGCAGCGGGGCCGGGATCTGGCAGAAGGTCTCGACCACGAAACCGCGATGGTAGCTGTTGTGGTTGACCATGTGCATCAGGATCATCGCCCGGCTCATCGTGCCCTCGGCACCGCTGAGCAGGGTGAACGACACCGGCTCCTCGGCCGCTTCCGGCGTCAGCGCGTCGGCATAGCCGATGATACGTGCGTCCATTTCGCTGCGAGCCGCCGCCAAGTCCTCGAGATCCGGGTGGATCACCTCGTTCAGCGCCTTGTGCCCGTGCCCCTCGCCGTGCAGATGCGCCCACCACATGCGGTCGGTGACGAGGGGATGGTTCAGCGTGTTGACGATGGACCGGAACAGGCTCGGCCGCTCGCGTGTCGCCTCACCCGCCGGCAGCGCCCGCACCGCCGCCAGCAATTCGGCATTGGCCCATTGGTTATAGCGGGTCAGGGTCTTCAACATGTCGGTCTCGCGCATGGCGTCCCCCTGTTCTTGGCGGCCGACGTGGCGGCCAAGCGTGCGCCCGCATCCACCCTACACCGTCCGATGTGCCGTGCACCACGGCAATCGCCCGTGATGAAAGGTGGCGGCAACGGTGCATCCTCCGGTTGACAGGATGATGCCACGCCGTTATATTCAACTTTATGGTTGAATATAACGGCGTACAGCTGGATCGCACCCTGGCCGCCCTGGCCGATCCGACCCGCCGGGCAATCCTGGCGCGGCTGGCCGACGGCGAGGCCAGGGTCACGGAGGTCGCGGCGCCCTTCGCGATGTCGCTGAATGCGGTGTCCAAGCACCTCAAGGTGCTGGAGGGCGCCGGGCTGGTCCGGCGCACGGTGCGGGGCCGCGAGCACTGGCTCGCCTTCGACGGCGCGCCGCTCCAGGCGGCCGGCGACTGGATCGACCACTACCGCAGGTTCTGGGCGGGCCGTCTCGATGCCCTCGCGGCGTATCTGCGAGACAACAGAGCGGAAAAAGAGAGGAGCAGGGAATGACGGCAGAAATCGTATCGACGGTGCCGACCGTCCGTATCTCGCGCCGCATGCCGGCGCCGGCCGAGGCGGTGTTCGCCGCCTGGCTCGATCCGGACGGCATGCGGCGCTGGATGTATCCGGGCGACATCAAGGATAGCGAGGCCGAAATCGACGCGCGGGTCGGCGGCCGCTTTCGCATCGTCATGCATGGCGAGGAGAAGGATTACGTGATGACCGGCGAATACGTCGAGATCACGCCGCCGTCCCGTCTCGTTTTCACCTGGCACTCGAACGTGACCGACGGCGAGTCGCTGGTCACCCTGGAATTCCACCCTCGCGGCGCGGAGACCGAGCTGGTGCTGGTCCACGAGTGTCTGACCGACGCCGATATCGCCGCCAACTACAAGCAGGGCTGGGGGCGGATCCTGGAGAAGCTGGCCGGCCACTTTGGCTGAGCTGGAACGTTGCGGCCGGCGGGGCCGGCCGCTCATGTAAGCAAACAGGCGGGAGTAGAGGCGATGGAACCGCACAAGACCGTTACAAGCGAGGACTGGCTTGCCGCGCGCAAGGCGCTGCTCGCCAAAGAAAAGGAATTCACCCGGGCGCGCGACGCGCTGAGCGCTGAGCGGCGCCAGCTGCCCTGGGTCGAGGTCGACAAGGACTACGTCTTCGACGGGCCGGACGGGCGCGAGACGCTGGCCGACCTGTTCGACGGCCGAAGCCAGCTGATCGTCTATCACTTCATGTTCGGCCCGGACTGGGAGGAGGGCTGTCCCTCCTGCTCCTACCTCGCCGACCATTTCGACGGCGCGATCGTGCATCTGAACCACCGTGACGTTAGCATGGTCGTGATCTCGCGGGCGCCGCTCGACAAGCTTCAGGCGTACCGCAAGCGGATGGGGTGGAAGTTCAAATGGCTGTCGTCGCTGGGCAATGACTTCAACCGGGACTACCACGTCTCGTTCACGGCAGCGGAGATCGAGGCGGGCAACGCATACTACAACTACGTCGACGGCAGGTTCCCGAGCGAGGAGGCCCCCGGCATCAGCGTCTTCTACAAAAACGCCGACGGCGACGTGTTCCATACCTATTCGGCCTATGCGAGGGGCCTCGATATCCTGATCGGCGCGTACAACCTGCTCGACCTTGTGCCGAAGGGCCGCGACGAGAACGGGCTGTCCTTCACGATGGAATGGCTGCGCCGCCACGACCAGTACGAGGATTGATCGGCGGCGCCGCGGCTGGCGGCCCGCCGGCCCGCCGGATATGATGCCGGCCGGGCGGCGGGTCGGTCGGAAGGGATTGCGAACGGAATGACTGCGAATCGAAGGCGGCGGTGGATCGCCGCAGTCGGCCTGGTGCTGACGCTGCCCCTACTGGCGGCAGTCGGCGGCTGCTGGATCATCACCAACCCCGTCGCCGTCACGCCGGAGCCCGTCCCGGCGCCATCCGCAAGTCCCGCCCGGCTAGAGGCCGATGTCCGCCATCTCGCCGCCATCGGCCCGGCCCGCAACGCCGCCAATGTCGCGGCGCTCGACGACGCGGCGGCCTATATCGGCAACGGCTTCGCCGAGGCGGGCTGCGAGACCCGGCGGGAGGCGTTCGAGGTCGAAGGGCAGACCTACGCGAACGTCATCTGCTCGTTCCAGCCGTCCGTTCCTCCCCTGCTCGTGATTGGGGCGCATTACGACGTTGCGGGCGCGGACAACCCCGGTGCCGACGACAACGCCAGCGGAATCGCCGCGCTGCTCGAGCTGGCGCGCCTGATCGGAGCGGCACGGCCGGAGTTGGCGCACCGCCTCGATCTCGTCGCCTTCACGCTGGAGGAGCCGCCGCACTTCAAAACGCAGAACATGGGCAGCCACGTCCATGCGCGCGGCGTCGTCGACGGCGAGGCGCCGCTAAAGCTGATGATCAGCGTCGAGATGGTCGGCTATTTCTCAGACGAACCGGGCTCGCAGCGCTATCCGTCCGGTGTCCTCGAATGGCTCTATCCGGACACTGGCAGCTTCATCGGCGTCGTCGGCCGCACCCTCGACCGCACCCCGGTGGCCCGGGTCAAGGCCCTGATGGCGGCGGCCGGCACGATACCGGTGCACTCGATCAACGCACCGGTCGCTCTCGCCGGCATCGACTTCTCCGACCAGTGGAGCTTCTGGGAGCACGGCCTGCCGGCGGTCATGGTCACCGACACGGCGTTCTACCGCAACCCCAACTACCACCGCCCGACGGACGCGCCGGACACCCTCGACTACCGGCGAATGGCCGGCGTGGTCGACGGCCTCTACCAGGTCGCGGTCGGCTACTGAATCGCCGGGGTGGCCCGCGATTTCTTGTAAATTGTTAGGAACTTTGGGCGTATTGTGAGGCGCGAGAACGCGAGTCGCGCCGGGAGAGATGGAAGACACCCTGCAACTGACGGGCATGGCCTTCGTCGTCGTCGCTGCAACCATCTGCGGCATGGTGATGACGCGCCTCAAGCAGCCGGCGATCGTGGGTTATATCCTGGCCGGCGTGCTGCTCGGACCGTCGGGCCTCAAGCTCGTCACCGACCGCGCCCAGGTCGGGGCGCTGGCCGAGCTCGGCGTCCTGATGCTGCTGTTCTTCATCGGCATGGAGCTGTCGCTGCGCAGCTTCCGTTACACCTGGCGGATCGGCCTGTTCTCGACCCTGATCCAGATCGCGGTGAGCATCGGCGCGATGCTGGTGGTCCAGCATTACATGGGCTGGCCGCTCGGCTACGCGGTGTTCTTCGGCTTCGTCGTGGCGCTCAGCAGCACCGCCGTCGCGGTCAAGATGCTCGACGATGTCGGCGAGCTGCACACCCGCATCGGCCGCACAGCGATCAGCGTGCTGATCGCCCAGGATCTGGCCGTGGCGCCGATGCTGCTGATCGTCGGCGGCCTGTCCGGCGGCGAACTGCAGATCGCCGTGGTCCTGAAGGTGGCAGCGTCGATTGGCCTGCTGATGGCGGTCACGATGTTCTTCAGCCGGCGCCGACGCATCAACCTTTTGCCGCTGAAGCTGGTCGTCGGGAACATCGATCTGCTGCCGCTGGCGGCGATCGGCTGGTGCTTCGGTTTCGCGGCACTCGGCGGCATCACCGGGCTGACCCCCGCCTACGGGGCATTCTTCGCCGGGCTGCTGGTCGGCAACAGCGCCCAGCGGCAGTCCGTTGCCGAGGTCGCGCAGCCGGTGCAGTCGATCCTCCTGATGGTGTTCTTCCTGTCGATCGGCCTCTTGATCGACCTCGCCTATCTGTGGGCCAATCTGTGGCTCGTGCTGAGCCTGTGGTTCTTCGTCGCGGTGTTCAAGACCGGCCTCAACGTCGCCATTCTTCAGGCGATGGGTGAGCCGCCGCAGCGCGCCTTCATGACCAGTCTGAGCCTCGCCCAGGTCGGCGAATTCTCCTTCGTCCTGGGCGCGGCGGCGCTCGATCATGGCCTCATCGCCTCCGACATCCATCGCCTCGTGGTGGCGGTCACCGTGGTCTCGCTGGTCACCAGCCCGTTGTGGATGCACAGCGCCCGGCGCCTGCACAACCGTGCGGCGCGCAGCGCGCCGACCCCGATGGCCCTCCTGAAGGTCGTCTATGTGCGCGAATGGCGGCTGACCCTGCGGCTGACGTCCGGGGTCGCGCAGTGGTTCGAGGGTCTGGTCTTCCGTATCCGGGCGCATTACTGGCGCTACAAGCACCGGCGCGAGATGCTGGCCCGGGCCGAGGTCCTGCCACCGCCGGCGAACGACCCACTGCCCGAGCCGGATCAACCCGACGAGCCGTCGGACGCCGAGGACGAAGCGGGAAGGCGGCGCGCCGGCGATGCCTGACTTCACCTTCGAGGCAGCGCTCGGCGGCCGGGTCGCCGGGATCGACGAGGCCGGGCGCGGCCCGTGGGCCGGCCCGGTGGTCGCCGCCGCGGTGGTGCTGGATCTGGCGCGGATGCCCGGGGCGCTCTCGGCGGGGCTCGACGATTCCAAGAAACTGAAAAGACCGGTGCGCGAGCGCTTGTTCGACCTCGTCATGGCGCACGCGGAGGTCGGCGTGGGCGAGGCCAGCGTCGCCGAGATCGATGCCCTCAACATCCTCGAGGCGACATTCCTTGCAATGCGCCGCGCGATTGCCGCCATGCCGGTACGGCCCGATCATGCCCTCGTCGACGGCAACCGCGCGCCGGCGCTCGAGTTCCCGCACCGCTGTGTCGTCGGCGGCGACGCGCGGGCGCTGTCGATCGCCGCGGCGTCCATCGTTGCCAAGGTGACGCGCGATCGGATCATGGTGCGGCTGGCAGGCGAATGCCCGCACTACGGCTGGGAACACAACGCCGGCTATGGCACGAAGCAGCACGGCGAAGCCCTGCGTGTGCATGGCATCACGCGGCATCATCGCCGCAGCTTCACCCCCGTCGCCCGGCTTCTGAAGTAATAATTCCGTAAGATTTGGAAATCAAAATGGATTGACCTGTGGAATCGCAGGATTCATATTCACTCGATGTCCAGACCAAAGAAAAATACGAGAATATTTCCGGTCAACCAAATCCTCGCCGGCGACTGCGTGGAAATCATGCGCGGCCTGCCCGACGAATCGGTCGACATGATTTTCGCCGACCCGCCCTACAACCTGCAGCTCGGCGGCGAACTGCACCGGCCGAACAATACCCGCGTCGACGGCGTCGAGGAGCACTGGGACAAGTTCGACTCGCTGGTCGCCTACGACAGGTTCACCCGTGACTGGCTGGCCGAATCGCATCGGATCCTCAAGAAGGAGGGCACGATCTGGGTGATCGGCAGCTACCATAACATCTTCCGCGTGGGCGCAACGCTCCAGGACCTCGGCTTCTGGGTGCTCAACGACGTGGTCTGGGTCAAGACCAACCCGATGCCGAATTTCCGCGGCACGCGCTTTGCCAACGCGC
>CAYFYY010000025.1:0-19353 GCA_964347475.1 uncultured Flavobacteriales bacterium | reverse complement strand
CCTTCAACTACCAGGCGATGAAGGCGCTCAACGACGACCTGCAGATGCGCAGCGACTGGCTGATCCCGCTGTGCGGCGGGCCGGAGCGGCTGCGCCGCGGCGACGGCGGCAAGGCCCACCCGACGCAAAAGCCGGAGGCGCTTCTGCATCGCGTGATCATGGCCTCGACCCGGCCCGACGACGTGGTGCTGGACCCGTTCTTCGGCACCGGAACGACCGGCGCCGTTGCCCGCAAGCTCGGGCGCTGCTTCATCGGCATCGAGCGCGAGGCGGAATACCGCCGCATCGCCAAAAAGCGGCTGGCGGCGATCTCCGACGTCGTCGACCGGGAGCTGGTCGATGCGCCAGCGAAGCGGCGCGAGCCGCGCATCCCGTTCGGCTGGGTCGTCGAGCACGGGCTGTTGCGCCCCGGCGACATCCTGTTCGATCCCAACAAGCGCTGGACCGCCAAGGTGCGGGCCGACGGCTCGATTGTCTCGGCCGAGCATCGCGGCTCGATCCACCAGGTCGGCGCCGCCGTGCAGGGCGCACCGAGCTGCAACGGCTGGACCTTCTGGATGACCGACCGCTACGGCAAGCCGACACCGATCGACTTGCTGCGCCAGCGGCTGCGCGCAGAGCTGGCCGCCGGGCGGTGAAGCGCGGCGCCGGTATGGCGTCGAGCGGGCAGCGTGTCATGGTTAAGACTGTGAGGGGGAAACGAAACATCGGAGGATCACGATGATCGCACGGACCTCTCGCCTGGCCGTTGCCGCCGCGGTGACCCTGGCCATCCTGGCCGGATGCCCGCCGCCCAAACAAAGCGCCAATCACAATATCGGTGACGGCACCGAAGCCGAGAGCACCCCAGGCGCCAACGCCAACACCCAGGCCAAGCCGATCCTCCGGCTGGCCGGGGTCGAGGAGTTCGAGATCGTGGTGCTCGAGTCCGAACCCGTGCAAGTTCGCGTCGTGGTCTATGGCTGGATGTCGGATGCCTGCACGACGATCCGCGATTTCGAGCAGAGCCGCGAAGGATCGCTGATCCGTCTCAAGATCATCACCACGCGCCCCGCCGACGTCATGTGCGCCCAGATGATCAAGCGCTTTCGCGAGACCTTCCCGCTGGAGACCGGCGACCTCGCCCCCGGCACCTACACCCTCGACGTCAACGGGAAGACCCAGGAGTTCACGCTGCCCTGAGGCAGCCCGGCAAACAACGCTACCCGTATTTCAGCGCATGCCGCGCGAGCTTCTTCATCACTGTCGGCAGGGCGTGCTCGCCGAGGCGGTCGGGATGACACCAGATCGCGCCGTTGCCGGCGCCGGCACCGTCGTCGACGACCCGGCCGGCGAGGACCGCAAGCTGGAGCCGGAAATGCGTAAAGCCATGGTCAACGGTACCCGGTAGCTGGCGCCAATCTCGCGCCGGCAGCGGCGCCAGCCTCCGGGCCGCGGCGAGGGACGGCATCGGCCCCTCGCGCCACTCGGTCGACGGCGCCTCGATCATGCCGCCGAGCAGGCCCCGCTCGGGCCGGCGGCGCAGCAGCACGCTGCCGTCCGGCCGGGTGATCCAGAACGCCATGGCGCGGCGCAGCGGCCGCTCCGGCTTCGGCGCCCGCCGTGGCAGCGACTCGGCGATCGCGCGCCCGGCGCAAGAGTCACTCCACGGACACAACGGGCAGTTCGGACTGCGCGGCGTGCAGAGAGTCGCCCCCAGATCCATCACCGCCTGCGCGTAATCGCCGGGCCGTGCCTCCGGTGTCATCGTTTCGGCCAACTCGCGCAGCTGGCGCTTGGCGCCCGGCAGCGGCGCCTCGACCGCGAAGATGCGCGCCATCACCCGCTCGACGTTACCGTCCACCACGACAGCGCGCCGGCCGAACGCGATGGCGGCGATCGCGGCCGCGGTGTAGTGGCCGATGCCGGGAAGCTCACGGAGTTCCGCCTCGCTTGCGGGAAAGCGGCCGCCGGCCGCCACCACCGCACGGGCACAGCGGTGCAGGTTGCGCGCCCGCGCGTAGTAGCCGAGCCCCTGCCAGGCGTGCAGCACGTCGTCGAGTTCTGCCGCAGCGAGTTCGGCGACGCTCGGCCAGCGCCGCAGGAATGACTCGAAATACGGGCCGACGGCGGCCACCGTCGTCTGCTGCAGCATGATCTCGGACAGCCAGACGCGATACGGATCTGGCGTCACGCCGGACGGCGCGCGCCACGGCAAGCGGCGGCGGTGCCGGTCGTACCAGGTGAGCAGCACCTCGGCAGACGGGGTCTTGCGCAACCGGGTCATCGCGGCGTAACAACGGTCCGGGACATCATCGCGGCAGGACAACATGGCCGGGGACCGGACTCAAGCAAAACGCGGCGACGACGGCAGGCGCAGCGGCGGCCCGCGAGCGCTGGCCGCCTCGCTCGGTGGCGTTGCCAAGCGTGCGCTTGGGCGCCGAGGCTTCGCCGAGGGCGGACTGATCGCCGACTGGACCGCCGTCGTCGGGCCCGAACTGGCCGCCTCCTGCTGGCCGGACCGGCTCAGCTTCCCGCCGGGCAAGAAGGATGGCGGTGTGCTGCGGATTCGGATCGCCGGCGGCTTCGCCATTGAACTGCAGCACCTGGCGCCGCAGGTCCTGGAGCGCATCAACGGCCATTTCGGCTACCGCGCGATCGAACGGATCAGCATCCTGCAGGCGCCGCCGGCAACGCCGAAGCGATCGCAACCGGCCGCCAGGAAGCGCGAGGGCAGACGATCCGATCCCATGCTTGAGGCAGACGTCGCGGCTGCATTGTCGGAGATCGAGGATCCGGACATCCGGGCCGCCCTTGCGCGCCTGGGCCGCGCCATGATAAGCGACGGCCGCACCGATGACAGCGGATGACCGGGACGGGCGCGGCCTGATCTTGATCCCGCCACAATCGCCAAACAGTATCCGAGTCCGCCGGATGCGCTTCCAGGAGATGCCGTCGTGACCAGAGCCGTTTCCACCCTGACCATTGTCATGCTGTCGCTGGCTTTCGCCGCCGGCTGCGACGATGCGCCGGAAGAGATGCTGCTGGAGGACCGGGTGCTCGGGGATCCAAACGCGCCGATCACGATCATCGAATACGCGTCGCTGACCTGCTCGCATTGCGCCACGTTCCACCGCAACACCATGCCACGGCTGAAACGGGAATGGCTGGACACCGGGCGCGCCAAACTCGTGTACCGGGACTTCGCGCTCGACAAGAACGCCGCGACGGCGGCCGTCATTGCGCAGTGTGCCTCCGACGACGAGTATTTCAACCTGCTGAGCATCTTCTTCAGTCGGCAGGCGTCTTGGTCGCGAATGGACGATCCGATTCCTCTGCTGGTGCAGATCGCGAGTTCCCGGGGCCTTGGCCGCGGGGAGATCCATGCCTGCCTTGGCGACGACGACCTCGTCGACGGCGTCCTTCAGTCGCGTCTCGTGGGCCAGTCGCAGCACGGCGTCGACAGTACGCCGACCTTCATCGTCGGTGAGCGGGTGCTGCGCGGCGCGGTGAGCTTCGAGGATTTCGATGCGGTGCTGCGCTCGGCAGCACGATAGGTCGGGCCCGGGCCGGGAGGAACCCGGCTTGATCGAGCGCTCCTAGTAGGACTATATTCCGGAGCCACCAGATATTGTGGAAGTCAAATATCATCAATCCGGCCGGAGACGACAGGTGACGAGATATTTCACATTGATTGCAGCCCTTGCCGCGCTGGCGGCGACCGCCGCCGTCCAGGCCGAGCCGCTGCCGACGGACCAGGCGCTCGAGGAGCGGATCATGGGGAACCCGGACGCACCGGTCACCATCATCGAATACGCTTCGCTGACCTGCCCGCATTGCGCCGACTTCCATGCCGACACGCTGCCGCAGATCAAGAAGGAGTGGATCGATACGGGCCGTGCCAAGCTGGTCTATCGCGACTTTCCCACCTCCCCGGTGGCGCTGGCCGTATACGCGGCGATGGTCGCGCGCTGCGCGCCCGAGGACAGCTACTTCAAGTTCCTCGACGTGTTCTACAAGCAGCAGCGCAGCTGGACTGGCAGTTCCGACCCGATGAAAGCGCTGGCTCAGCTGGCACGGCTCGGCGGCATGAGCCAGGCGGACTTTGACGCCTGCACGGAGAATGAGGCGCTGTTCACGGGCATCCGCGAACGTGCGCTTGACGGCCAGATGGAATTCGGCATCGAGAGCACGCCGAGCTTCGTGGTCAACGGGCGCGTGATCAAGGGCGGGATGAGTTATGCGGACTTCAAGTCCGTCTTGGAGGACGCCGCGAAATGACTCCGGTCGCGGCGCCCAGATAGACTGAACGGGCACGCAGCAGTGTATTTCACCAGACTTCGCGTCTCCGGCTTCAAATCCTTCGTCGATCCCGTCGACCTGCTAATTGAGCCGGGCATGACCGGTATCGTGGGCCCGAACGGCTGCGGCAAATCCAACGTCGTCGAGGCGCTGCGCTGGGTGATGGGCGAGACATCGGCCAAGAGCATGCGCGGCGGTGGCATGGACGACGTCATTTTCGGCGGCACCTCGACACGACCGGCGCGCAACATTGCGGAGGTCATCCTCCACATCGACAACAGCGATCGCCGGGCACCCGCCATGTTCAACGATGCCGACGAGCTGGAGGTTTCGCGCCGCATCGAGCGCGAGGCCGGATCCACCTACCGCGTCAACGGCAAGGAGGTCCGGGCGCGCGATGTCCAGCTGCTGTTCGCCGACCTCGCTACCGGTGCCCATTCCACGGCGCTGGTCGGACAGGGCCGGATCACCGCCATCATCGGCGCCAAACCCATCGAGCGCCGGGCCCTGCTGGAGGAGGCCGCGGGCATTAAGGGGCTGCACACCCGCCGTCACGAAGCCGAGCTGCGCCTGCGCGCGGCGGAAAGCAACCTCGAGCGGCTCGAGGACGTGATCGTGGCGCTCGAGGGACAGCATCAGGGACTACAGCGCCAGGCAAGGCAGGCCGCCCGCTACCGCCGTCTTTCGGAGCAGATCCGCCAATTCGACGCGATCCTGCTGCATCACGCCTGGAAGGCGGCAACGCAAACGGTGACGGAAGCCGAGGAAACGCTGCAAAGCGCCCGGCGAAACGTCACCGAACGCACCGCCGCAGCCGCCGAAGCGGCAAAGGTTCAGGCAGAGGCCGCTGCCGTTCTGCCGTCGCTGCGCGATGCGGAGGTCACTGCGGCTGCGGCGCTTCAGCATCTGCAACTGGCGCGCCGCGAGCTCGACGGCGAGGCGGACCGGGTAACGGCCGCGCAGGACGAGATCGAACGGCGGCTGCAACAAATCGGCAGCGATATCGAACGGGAGCGGACGCTGGAGGCGGATGCGACAGAAGCACTTCAACGCCTCGAGGTCGAGCAGGAAAGGCTCGTCGCAGCGCAGGACGGCGATGCGGCGCAGCGCGAGGCCGCAGCCGCCGCACTGGAAATGGCGACGCGCGAGACCGCCGAGCGCGAGGCTGAACTGCAGGCGGCGACCGCCCAACTGGCCGAGAGCGAGGCGCGCCGCGCCGCGCTGTCGCGGCGCATGACGGAGCTGTCGGAGCAGATCGCCCGGCTGTCTGCACGGCAAACGGAACTCGAGGCGGAACGCAGCGAACGTGCCGCGGCCCTGGGCGAGGATGCAACGCTGAACGAGGCGGCGCGGGCAGCTGAAGCCGCAGCGGCCGAGGCGGACCGGGCGCGGGCCGCACAAGAAGACACTGAGGCGGCGCGCGTGGCAGCCGACGAGCGCGAGGTCGCGGCCCGCGCGTTGCTGCAGGATACGCAGGAGACCCGGGCCGGACTTTCGGCCGAGGAGCGCGCGCTGGCGGAACTGCTGGAACCTACGGAGGGACATCTGTTCCCGCCGGTCATCGATTCGATCGCTGTCGAGAGCGGATACGAGACGGCGCTGGGCGTCGCACTGGGCGAAGATCTCAACGCGCCGGCCGATAGCTCGGCACCAGTCCACTGGAAGCGGCTGCCGCCCATCGGCATGTCGCCGCTGCCCGGCGATGCTTTGCCGCTGGCCCGGTTCGTCACGGCGCCGGCGGAGCTGACGCGCCGCCTGGCGGCGACCGGCGTCGTCGAAGATGCCTCAGAAGGCGCGCGGCTGGCCGAATTGCTCACGGTCGGTCAACGTCTGGTATCGCGCGACGGCGGCTTCTGGCGCTGGGATGGATATACCGTTTCGGCCGGCGCAGCGACGGCCGCGGCAACCCGGCTGGCGCAGCGCAATCGCCTTGCCGAGGTCCGCGACCGGCTTACGCAGGCAGAGCACGCCGTCGGCGCAGCCCGTGACGCTCTTGAAACCGCACGCGCCGAACATGAAGCGGCAGTGGCGGCGGACCGCGCGGCACGCGAAGCGGTGCGCGCCGGGTTTGCGGCGCTCGACGATGCGCGCAAGACCCATGCCCGGGTTACCAACGCGCGGGTCGGAGAGGAATCGAGGCTGTCGGCCCTGATCGAGGCGCTGGAGACGACGCAGAGCGACCTATCGGAGGCGGAGTCGGCGCATGCGGCGGCGGAGTCGGAGTTGAGCCAGTTGGCGGATCCGGCCGCGCTGCGCGAATCGACCGCGGCGATGCGTGCGGAACTTGGCCAGCTGCGCGCCATGGAGGCGGATAAGCGCAGTCTCCACGATCGCCTGATCGGCGAGGCGGAGCGGCGCGGCGAGCGGCTGCTGTCGATCGAAGCCGAGGCGACGTCATGGCGACAGCGTGCGGCCGGTGCGGCGACACGGCTGGCCGACCTTGACGAACGGCGCGTCAAGGCGGAGGAGGAGCGCACGGCACTCGCCGAGCGCCCGGCGCAGATCGAAACGCAGCGCAAAGCGCTGATGACGCAGATCGGCGAGGCCGAATCGAAGCGCGGCGTCGCCGCGGACCGCCTCGTCGCGGGCGAAACCGCCCTGTCGGAAGCCGATGCGACGCTGCGATCGGCGGAAGCGGCGCAGGCCGCGGCACGCGAGGACCTGGTCCGCGCCGAGGCACACCGGGATCAGGCGGAACGCGACCAGGCAACGGTGGCAGCCCGTATCCGAGAGAAGCTCGACGTGCCGCCGGAACGTGTCCTGGCTGCCACGGGCATCGGCGAGGACGAGTCGCTGCCCGAGGGCAACGCGGCGGCGGCCCGGCTGGAGCGGTTGCTGCGCGAGCGCGACAGCATGGGCCCAGTGAACCTGCGGGCCGAGCAGGAGGCCGAGGAGTTGCGTGAACAGGTTTCGACCTTGCACGCCGAGCGCGAGGATCTGCTGGCCGCGATTGCCCGGTTGCGCCAGGGTATTGGCACGCTGAACCGTGAGGGCCGCGACCGGCTGATGGCGGCCTTCAACGAAGTCAACACGCATTTCGCGGAGCTGTTCACGCGCCTTTTCGGTGGCGGACGGGCACATCTCGCGCTGACCGAGGCCGACGATCCACTGGAGGCTGGGCTGGAGATTATGGCGAGCCCGCCGGGCAAGAAGCTGACGACGATGTCGCTGCTGTCCGGCGGCGAGCAGGCGCTGACCGCGGTGGCGCTGCTGTTCGCGGTGTTCCTGACCAACCCGGCGCCGATCTGCGTGCTCGACGAGGTGGACGCGCCGCTCGACGATACCAATGTCGACCGTTTCTGTACGCTGGTCGACGAGCTCGCCCACAGCCGCGAGACCCGGTTCCTGCTGGTCACACACCACCGGATGACCATGGCCCGCATGGATCGGCTGTTCGGCGTAACCATGGGCGAGGCCGGGGTCAGCCAGCTTGTTTCGGTCGACCTGACCCGTGCGGAGGCCCTGCGGGCCACTGCCTGAGGCGGCGTTCAATTTGCTGATTTCCCCCGTTTTCCGGGGCTTTCGCCCAGGATGCCGCAGTGCGGTATTCCGCCTTGACTTGGATTTTGGCCGTCAGTATGGTGCCCGCGCTTTTTGGCGCGGCGCCGTTGTTTCAGGGGATCGGGATGGGCAAGGATCGCAAGTCGCCCTCGCTCGACGAACTGAGGGAACGGCTCCGCGTTGCACGTGAACATCAGCACGCCGATCGGCAAGGCAAGAGCCCGGTTTCCGGCGGTCCCGCAGGGATGGGCGGGCTCGGCTGGGCCCTCCGGATCGGGGTCGAGATGGTATCGGCCCTTGCCGTGGGTGTCGGTATCGGCTTGCTGATCGACTGGTGGCTCGGCACGGGCCCGTGGTTCCTCGTGGTGTTCTTCGTGCTCGGCGCGGGGGCTGGGATCCTCAACGTGTATCGCGCCGCCATGGGCTATGGCCTGGCTGTCGGATATCGGAAGCCGGGCCAGAACGGCAACGCGGACAGCAGCGCCGGCGAGACAGCGGAGGGCTCGGGATCGGCCAAGCGGTCGGGCGAGCGGCAGGGCAAACGGTAGGCGAGGACGAAGGTGGCGGGACCAATCGAACAATTCGAGATCCATCCCATCGTACCGATCGAGATCGGCGGAATGGATCTGTCGTTTACCAATTCCGCCTTGTGGATGGTGCTTGCCACCGGAGCCGCGACGCTCTTTCTGACCGTTGGCGCACGCCGGCGGGCCCTCGTACCAGGCCGCATGCAGCTGATGGCCGAGATGGCCTACGAATTCATTGCGAACATGATCCGGGACAATGTCGGCGACGCGGGGCGGCGGTATTTTCCCTATATTTTCACCCTGTTCATGTTCATCCTGTTCGGCAACCTTCTGGGCCTTATTCCCGGGAGTTTCACCTACACCAGCCACATCATCGTGACGGGCGCTCTGGCGGTGACTGTCATCGTCGCGGTGACGGTCATCGGCATCGTCAAGCACGGGGGGCATTTCTTCAGCCTGTTCGTGCCGTCGGGCGTGCCGCTCCTGATGATGCCGCTAATGATCCCGATCGAAATCATCTCCTATCTGTCGCGACCTGTCAGCCTGTCGATCCGGTTGTTCGCGAACATGATGGCCGGCCACACCATGATCAAGGTATTCGCCGGCTTCGTCGTGCCGCTCGGCGCGGTAACGCTGGGCCTCGGCGGCCTGGCGCCGATCGCGATGAACGTGGCGTTGACCGGCTTCGAACTGCTCGTCGCCTTTTTGCAGGCTTATGTCTTCACCGTGTTGACCTGCCTGTACCTGAACGACGCGCTTCACCTCCACTAGTGCGGCCCGGGACCGCGGCCGCCGAATTCTTTGGACCAATAGACGGGGAACCAGAACCATGGAACTTGATGCCGCAAAGATGATTGGCGCCGGCCTTGCCGTGATCGGACTGTCCGGCGTGGGCGTCGGTATCGGAAGCATTTTTTCGTCGCTGATCGGATCAATCGCACGCAATCCGGCGACGCGCCCGCAGATCTTCCCGATGGCGATGCTGGGCTTCGCGCTCGTCGAGGCGGTGGCATTGTATGCCCTGCTGATCTCGTTCCTGATTCTCTTCACCTGAGGCGCGCGGCCGACTCCGGCGTCACAACGTCGGCTCGCATTGGGCACCCCACAGTTTTTCAGGGGCCTGCACGGGGACCAAATTGATGGTTGCACTTGTCAGACCGATCGCAACGCTTGCAGCGCTGGTCCCGGGCACGGCCCTGGCAGCCGCCGAGAACGGCGGCGGCCTGCCGCAGTTCGACCCTTCGACATTCCCCCCGCAGCTATTCTGGCTGGCCGTCATCCTCGTGGTCTTCTTTCTCGCCATGCGCGGCAATGCCTTGCCCAAGATCGGTGCGGCCCTTGAGGCTCGACGACAGAAGATCGACGATGACCTCGACAAGGCGGCGGCCCATCGCGAGGAGGCGGAAGCGGTGATGGCAGCGTACGAGAAGGCGCTCGCGGAAGCCGCAGACCAGGCCCATGTCATTCAGCGCGAATTGGCGGAGTCCCTTGCCGCTGAAGCCGCCGAACGGCGCAGCGAGGTGGCGCGTCGCCTGGCCGAGGAAACCAAGGCGGCGGAAGCGCGGATCCTGGCGGCCAAGGAGCCGGTTCTCGCAAACCTTGACGAGGTCGCTGCCGACATTGTGCAGCAGGCCGCTGCCAGGCTGGCCGGCGTCAAGGTGACGGCGGCCGACGCCAAGTCTGCGGTCAAGAGTGCCGGGAAGGAATCCCGCTGATGGAAGACCTTTGGCACAATACGACCTTCTGGGCGGGCGTGGCCTTCGTCGTCTTCGTCGTGCTGGTCTTCCGGCCGGCGAAGCGGATCCTGACCGGCGCGCTGGATGAGCGTATTGCGAAGATCCGCGCGGAGCTCGAAGAGGCGCAACGATTGCGCGAGGAGGCCCAGTCGACCCTCGCGAGCTATCAGAGGCGGCAGCGCGAGGCGCTGCAGGAAGCCGAGAAGATCATTGAGCATGCCCGCGAGGAAGCGGAGCGCACACGCGCGCGCGCGCAAATCGAGCTCGGGGAGTCGATCAAGCGCCGCGAGCAGCAGGCGGCGGAGAAGATCGCCCAGGCCGAGGCGGCAGCCCTTGAGGATCTTCGCGGCCGCACCGTGGAGCTGGCGATCAGCGCGACGGCGAAACTTCTTGAGAAGAAACTGGCCGGCAAGGCCGGCGAGAAATCGGTTTCCGAAGCGATCAAGGGGCTGTCCGACAAGCTGCACTGAGCGTTTGCGTTACGCCCTGTCCGGCGGCCAGCGGATGTTCATTCTGCCAGCATCGCCACTGCGCAGGCCGACCGGCCGGACGACCGCGCTACATCTCGCAGCCGGGCGTGGTTCGCGCGCTCAGCCCTGTTCGTCGGCAAAAGTCTTGTATGCGGCTGCATCCATGAGTTCGCCGATTTCCGAGGCATCACTCATGCGCAGCTTGAAGAACCAGCCGTCCGCTTCGGGCGATGAGTTCACTTTCGCGGGCTCATCCGCGAGCGCCAAGTTGACCTCGATGATTTCGCCGGACAGCGGCGTATAGATTTCACTCGCTGCCTTGACCGATTCGACGACCGCCACCTCTTCGCCTCGGCTGACCGACCGGCCGACGTCCGGAAGCTCGACGAATACCACGTCGCCCAGTTGCTCCTGCGCGAAATTGCTGATCCCCACCGTAGCGACATCGCCGTCAACGGATACCCATTCATGCTCCTCGGAAAACCGAAGATCGCTCATCGTCATCAACCTCCGTTCAGCCGGCGGGACAGCCCCGCCCCGCAACATTATCCTTCATGTGCGCGATGTCAAACGCAGCGCCCTACAGGCCAAGTTTCCTCTTGTTGTAAGTGAGCTCCTCGGGCGTCAGTTCGAAGCCCAGATACAGCACGTAGTTGCGCGCACTGCGCGCGTCCGGCCGCGGAATCGTGATCTCGAGCACGTCTTTAAAGCGGATGTTCCGGCGCGCCTGCGGAAACGTTGCCTGGACAGGGAAAGCCTTGCGCCCATGGACGGTCGGCTGGGGTGCCCCGCCCTCGCCGGTGCTGCCATACTCCGTGACGGCGACGAAATAGCGGAGGTCGACTTCGCCCTTTTCATTCGCCTGCCCCCGAAGAATATCGATGAGGACATTCAGCTCGACGTCGATTTCACCGCCTTTGGCACCGTAGTTGCAGCTGCCGGCCACCTGCACGAACGAAGCCTCGAAGAGGATATCCGTCGGGTCGCGCCCGGGTCCATCGCGAAAACGTGTCAGCTCAGACGGTTCGCCCATCACCCGCGCCGACGGGCAGGGCACCGCATCCTTGTCGTCATCGCCGCTGCAACCGGCAAGAAACGCCAACGCCAGACCGGCCGCAAGCAGCCGGATCGCCGACCAACGAACCTCGGTCACGGCGAACCTAGAGGGATTTGTGGGCGTCGTCGCACAGCGGTGCATTACCGCTCCGCTTGCACCCGCAGAAATACACGGTCTCGGACTTCTCTGCCTTGTACCTGACCGGCTTGAACTCGGTGCCATTGTGGCTGAAGTCGCAGAACGGCTGCTTGGCGCTCTTCCCGCACCGGCACCGCAGATAGGAATGACCCTCTTCAACGTCGAGCGCACAGGGTTCTTTTTTGGGGCATGTCGGGTTCAGCCATGTCGGTCAGCCTTCGGTTTCAATCCGGTTGGCGTCTGTGGTATTTTGGCGGTGCCCTGAAACTGCGGTTTTACGGCAATTGACGGGCCAGCGCCGGGGATACTAAAGATGCGCCGGTGCTTGTACAAGGCCCGCGAGGCGGGTTCCGGCGATCGACGCCGGACGCGTCGGCCGCTGATCCGGAATCACTGGCGGGACATCAATCCCATGAGTCGCTCGCTGAAGATACTTCTTGCCGCGCCACGCGGATTTTGTGCGGGGGTGGCGCGCGCCATCAGGATCGTCGAGATGGCGCTGGAGAAGCACGGAGCACCTGTCTACGTGCGGCACGAGATCGTACATAATCGCCATGTCGTGAGCGCGCTGGAGACGAAAGGAGCTGTGTTCGTGGAGGAGTTGGACGAGGCTCCGGACGACCGCCCGGTTGTGTTTTCTGCACACGGTGTACCGAAAAGCGTGCCGCGGGAAGCGCAACGCCGCGAGATGATGTATATCGATGCCACCTGCCCGCTCGTTAGCAAGGTCCACCACGAAGCCGAACATCATCATGCGGCGGGACGGCGGATCATCCTCATCGGCCACAAGGGTCATCCGGAAGTCGTCGGCACCATGGGCCAGCTTCCCCCAGGGGCCATTACGCTGATCGAAACGGAGGATGCGGTTGCAACGCTCGATTTCGACCCGGATGAGCCGCTTGCCTACATCACGCAGACCACCCTCTCCGTCGACGATACGGCAGCGATCCTGCGCGCGCTCCGACAGCGCTACCCCGACATCGAGGGACCCGGCAAGGAGGACATCTGCTACGCGACAACCAATCGGCAGAGTGCGGTCAAGGCGATTGCCGGACGGTGTGACGCCTTGATCGTGGTTGGGGCGCCGAACTCGTCAAACTCCCGGCGGCTCGTCGAGGTGGCGCGGGGCGCCGGCTGCCCCGCCGCGTTCTTGCTGCAGTGCGCGGACGACCTTGATTGGCGGCAGCTAGACGGCGTCCGCACGCTCGGCATCACGGCCGGCGCGTCAGCGCCCGAATCCCTGGTGGAGGAACTGATCGCGGCGTGCGGGGCGCGCTACGATCTGTCGATCGAGGAGGTCTCAGTCGGCGAGGAGTCGATGCATTTCAACCTGCCGCGCGCCCTGAGCGCCTGACCCCAGGGCGCATATGGCCGTCTACACGGAAGTTGGCGATGAGGATCTGGCGCGGTTCGTTGAGCAGTACGACCTCGGCGCGGTGCTGTCGTGCAAGGGCATCGCCGAAGGTGTCGAAAACACCAACTATCTTGTCCAGACCGACTGCGGCAGTTTTATCCTCACACTCTACGAGAAGCGTGTGGCCGAGGCCGACCTGCCGTTTTTCCTGGGCCTTATGGAGCATCTCGCCGGCAAGGGAATTCCTTGCCCGACGCCAATACGCGGCCGTGATGGCCGGGCACTGCGAAGGTTATGCGGGCGGCCGGCGGTGATCGTGACGTTCCTTGCAGGCATGTGGCCGCGACGAATCCGGACCCAGCACTGCAACGAGGTCGGCCGCGCACTCGCCGCGTTGCACGTTGCCAGTCAGGATTTCGAGATGACCCGGCGCAATGCCCTTTCGGTTGACAGCTGGCGACCCCTGCTCGAGGCGTCGGCGCCGCGTGCTGACGAGGTGCAGCCGGGCCTCGCGGACTTTCTGTTCGAGGAACTGGCGTTCCTAGAAGCGCATTGGCCGGCGGACTTGCCGTCCGGCATCTGCCATGCCGACCTGTTCCCCGACAATGTGTTCTTCGTGGGCGATTCGCTGTCCGGGCTGATCGATTTCTATTTCGCCTGCAACGACTTCTTCGCTTACGACCTGGCGACCTGCCTCAATGCGTGGTGCTTCGAGCGCGACCGCAGCTTCAACATCACCAAGGCTCGCAGCATGTTGTCCGCCTATCGCGGCGTGCGGCAGTTCTCCGACGCCGAACTCGCCGCGATGCCTGTGCTGGCCCGCGGCTCCGCAATGCGCTTCCTGCTGACCCGGTTGTACGACTGGCTGCATCATCCGGATGGCGCTTTCGTCAAGCCCAAGGACCCGTTGGAATATTTGACGATCCTGCAATTCCACAGGGGTATCACAACGCCCGCCGCATACGGGCTGGCGTGACGGGGACCGCCTTGGAAATGGAACGTGTCAAGATCTTCACCGACGGTGCCTGCAGTGGCAATCCGGGCCCAGGCGGCTGGGGCGTGCTGCTGCGCTGGCAGGGCGTCGAGAAGGAACTGTCGGGCGGCGCGCGGAACACGACCAACAATCGAATGGAACTGATGGCGGCGATCCGCGCGCTTGAATCGTTGAAGCGTACGGTTCCGGTGGACCTCTACACCGACAGCACCTATCTGCGCGACGGCATCACCAAATGGCTGGCGGCCTGGAAGGCCAATGGCTGGAAGACCGCGGCGAAGAAACCGGTGAAGAACCAGGATCTGTGGCGGCGGCTTGAGGCGGCCCTCGCCGACCACGACGTGCGCTGGCACTGGGTCAGGGGCCACGCCGGCCATCCGGAGAACGAACGCGCCGATCAGCTGGCCCGGCAGGCCATGCCCAAACGGTGACGGGGCAAGGATGACCGCCCGACGGGAGCTATACCCGGCGCTGGAGTGCTACCGGTCCGACTATCTGGAGGCGGACGGCCACCGCGTCTATTTCGAGGAATCCGGAAACCCGGACGGCAAGCCGGTGATTTTCTTGCACGGCGGCCCTGGCGGCGGTGCGATGCCGGTCTATAGGCGACTGTTCGATCCGTCCGCGTATCGCATCGTCCTGTTCGACCAGCGCGGCTGTGGCCGCAGCACCCCGCACGCCTCGCTCGAGAACAACACCACATGGCATCTTGTCGCCGACATGGAACGCATCCGCGAGATTCTGGATATCGAGCGCTGGCAGGTATTCGGCGGATCCTGGGGAAGCACACTGGCGCTCGCCTATGCGGAGACCCATCCGGAGCGTGTCATCGACCTGGTGCTGCGCGGGATATTCCTGCTGCGGCGCAAGGAACTGGACTGGTATTACGGCGGTGGAGCTGCGGCTGTGTTCCCCGACGAATGGGAAAAATTCTGCGGCCCGATCCCGGAAGCCGAACGCAACGACATGATCACCGCCTATTACCAGCGGCTGACCGGCGACGACAAGGAGGTTCGTCTCGCCGCTGCCCGGGCTTGGAGCATGTGGGAGGGCGCCACGGTTTCTCTGTTGCCCAATCCCGGACGGGTCGCGGGCTTCGGCGCCGAACGGTTCGCCGAGGCCTTTGCGCGCATTGAATGCCATTATTTCGTCAATGGCGGGTTTTTCCAGCGGGATGGCTGGCTGCTGGAGAACATCGATCGGATCCGCCATATTCCGGCTGTGATCGTGCAGGGCCGCTACGACATGGCGACTCCGGTCACCTCGGCCTGGGACTTGCATCGCGCCTGGCCCGAGGCCGATTTCCGCCTCGTCGACGACGCTGGACACGCGTTCTCGGAACCGGGCATCGTACACGAGTTGCTAGAGGCCACAGATCGCTTCCGGAACCTCTGAGCCGAAAAGGCGAATCGGCAGCGCGCGCCGGTAGCGATCAGCACGGGCGACAGGTTCTCCTGTCGCCCCCTTGGTTGCAGGCAGGTTACACCTTGTCGAGCATCTTTTCCGCTGCCGAGACGTCGAGACCAGGCTTTTCCTCGACGGCCAGCGCCTTCACCACGCCGTCCTCGACGACCATGGCGAAGCGCTGCGAGCGGATGCCGAAACCGCGTTCCGACAGATCGAGATCGAGCCCTGTTGCCTTGGCCAGGTCGGCGCTGCCGTCCGCCAGCATGTCGATCTTGTCGCCGACACCCTGGTCCTTGCCCCAGGCGTCCATGACGAACGCATCGTTGACCGAAATGCAGGCGATCGCATCGACTCCCTTGGCCTTGAAGTCGTCGGCATGTTTGAGATAACCCGGCACATGCTGAGCCGAGCACGTCGGCGTGTACGCCCCCGGCAGCCCGAAGACCATGACCTTGCGGCCCTTGAAGTATTCCTCCGTGTCGACCGGCTCGGGCCCGCCGGCGCCCATGCGAAACAGCGTTGCGCGCGGCATCGGATCGCCTACCGTGATGGTCATTGATACCCCCTGTCGTGTTGTCTCGATGTGATGCGATGTGATGTGCGTGGATGTTCGACGTGCCGCGCCGTGACGGCTCCGGCTGCCGGGAGAGAATTAGCCGCGGCGGCACATTTGTCCAGCCCTTGACGGGTTCGGGTCAGCGCAGCGCAACGGCGCCGGCCCCGCCGGCCTGTTCGATCGCCGCCAACACGCGGTCGGTCAGCAGGATTTCGGGCAGCATCACGCCGTCTGGCGCATCGGGTCCGTAAACGGCATTGAACGGGATCCCGTAGCGCCCGAACTTCGCGAGATAGTCGGCGATCTTCTGGCTCGGCAGGGTCCAGTCGGCACGCATCGCCACGACCACGCCGTCCTCAAGAAGCCGGGCTATTGGATCGCGCTTCAGCACCGCGGCCTTGTTCACCTGGCACGTGATGCACCAGTCGGCGGTGACATCGACCAGCACGGTCTGCCCCTCGGCAACGAGGCGCTGGATCTCGACCTCGTCGAACGGCCGCCAGACGGTGTCGTCGACGATCCGTTGCCCGCCGGCCGCGCCATCCGAGGGCGCGAGCAGCGGCGCCGCGACGATGGCGAGGGCCAGCAAGCCAGTCACCTTCCCCGCATGCCGTCCGAGACGCGAGCCCTCCATCCGGCGCAGCCACAGCACGATCCCCATCGTCACCGCAAGAACGGCGATGCCGACAGCCGTATCGGCCCCGGTCTCGGAGGCGATGACCGTAACCAGCCACACCCCTGTCGCCACGAGAAGCAGGCCGAGGATGCGCTTCATCGTGACCATCCAGGCACCGGGACGCGGCAGCCGCGTGGCCATGCCGGGGAACGCCGCGATCAGCAGATAGGGCGCCGACAGGCCCAGGCCCAGGGCGGTGAACACCAGGAAGATCTCGCCGGTTCCGCGGCTCAGCGCGAACCCGACGGCGGTACCTAGGAAGGGCGCCGAGCACGGCGTGGCCAGCAGCGTTGCGAAGGCGCCGGTCAGGAAATGGCCGCCGAGCGAGTGGTGGCGGCCGCCCTTCCGGCCGGTATCGACGGCGAGCAGGTCGCGCACCCTCTGCGGCAGCTGGATTTCGAAGAGCCCGAACAGGTTGCTGGCGAACAGCGTGATCACCACCACCATGACAGCCAGGAACACCGGCTGCTGGAACTGAATGCCCCATCCGATCGACGCGCCGGCCGCCTTGAGTCCGGCAAGGACCGCCGCCAGCACGAGGAAACTGGCGAGAATACCGGCGACCGAGGCGAGAAATCCAGTCCGCACTTCCCCGTTTTCGCGCCCGCCGTGGCCCAGCACGCTGAGGAACTTCAAGGACAGCACCGGCAGCACGCAGGGCATGAGGTTGAGGATCAACCCACCGAGCAGAGCGAGCCCCAGGATGGCCCATAGCGACACGCCGCCAGCCGCGGAAGCGGCGGCATAGCCGGGCGGCACCGCCGGAAACACATCAACCAGCCGGCCAGGTATGGCCTGCTCCGCGGCGCGGCTGCCATCGACCAGCGTCACCAGCAGCGGCTCGGTGACGAGTTCCGCCGGCTCGGCGCCAGATCCGCGCAGGGTGGCGACGGCTCGCTTCCCGTCGGCGGACAGCGCAACGCGCGGCGTCTCGAAAAATGCGGTCAGCGGGCCCTCGACGAAGACATCGGGTTCGGTGAGGGGCGTCTCCGACGCAATGGCAAGCCGCAGCAGGACGGTCTCGTCCGCATCCGGCTTCAGCACCGCCTCCTCGACGGCGACACCGAGAATCGACGCGGCCACCGGAACTTGCGCCCGATAGCGGTCGATCAGCGCCGCTTCAGGCGTCGCAATCGCCGGGCCCGCAGGGATATCGAGCGCCAACACGCCGTCTCCCGGAACGCACAATTCCTTGCAGGTCAGGTAGTTGACCTCGGCGCGCAGATGCAGCGGCTGGCCCGGCGTGTCCGGCCGGATCGTCAGCGGCAGCACAACCTCGTCCTTGTAGCCGAGGGACTCCAGCCCGAAGATCGTAAACCGTGCGGGTGCAGGCCAGGCCGCGTCCACCGCGGCGAGGTTCGTGGAACCGGTCCACTTCACGTCGGGCGGATAGCCGGCGGTTCCGGGTGAGCGCCAGTAGATCTTCCAGCCTGGTTGCATGCGGAACTGCAGGCCCAGCCGCAGCTCGGAAAGGTCTCCTACGCCGCCGACCGCCGAAACCAGTCGCATCTCGACCGGATGTTCCTCGAGCCCTGCAACGGCCGTGAGCGGCGGCACACCGCCCGTGTTCGACTGAGCTGATGCGGACACAAATCCGGCCACCGTCGCCATTGTGACAAGGGCCGCCACGGCGATGGTCTTGAAACCGCGCTCGATCATTCCGTTTCGCAAATTTCCTCTTCGGCGTGCCGCCGAAATCCGCAGGTCAAGCTCGACGATGGGTATATAGGGTCACGCAATCCCGTTGTCGTCACATTTGTGTGTTCACAGGACGATTACTGGCCGATTTCCGCGGCAAATCGCCGCGCCATGGCACGAGAGGACGCCCGTTCGGCCGCGCTCATCTTGCCCTCCAGACGGCGGACGGCATCGGCGGCGCCCGGATATTCATTATCTGCCGCGAGGGTAAACCAGGCATGTGCCCGTACCCTGTCGAGACGCACGCCATTGTGGGGTGTCGAATACATCCGCCCCAGGGCGAACTGGGACGCCGAGTCGCCATTCTGGGCCGCCTTGTAGAACCAGCTTTCCGCCTGGACGTAGTCACGCGCGACGCCATCCCCGTTGTAGTACAGGGCACCGAGGTTGTACTGGGCCTCACGGTGACCTTGGGCAGCCGCCAGCCGGTACAGGCGAACCCCTTCGTGCGGATTGCGCGGCAGCCCCTCGCCGCGGATGTGCATGTTACCGAGGCTGAACTGCGCCCAGGCGTGTCCGGCCAGCGCGGCACGCTGGTACCAGTACGCCGCCGCCACATGGTCCTGACCTACGCCGCGGCCGGTCCGGTACATCGTTCCGAGCAGGAATTGCGCATCGACATGGCCATGCTCGGCCGCCGTACGAAACCACCGCACGGCGTCGACGATCCGGCCCTCGCGGCTCAACGATACCGCTTTGCGGAAGGATTCTCCCGCGATCTCCGCATCCGGGCGGGCCGGCTCGGTCGGGCGTTGCGACACCTTGCCCGCCCCTGTGCCCGCCGCGCAGCCCGCAACCAGCAGCGCAAGTCCGAAACTGGCCGCGGAATGCCAGACGATGCGTCGTTTCATACCGGTCGACTCCCGCAACTCACGATTTCTTGTTGCCCACAGTGTACCCGAAATTCCCCTGGAATGCCGGCTCGCTGCGCAAAATTCCCTCAGCTTGACCTTTGTTT
>CAYFYY010000024.1:47239-54178 GCA_964347475.1 uncultured Flavobacteriales bacterium | reverse complement strand
CGAACTCTCCGGCCCGTAGATCTCGACGACGCGGCCGCGCGGCAGCCCGCCGATGCCGAGCGCGATGTCGAGCCCGAGCGAGCCGGTCGAGATGGTCTCGATGTCGACCGCCTGCTCCTGCTGGCCGAGCCGCATGATCGAGCCCTTGCCGAACGAACGCTCGATCTGCCCGAGCGCGGCATCGAGAGCCTTCTGCTTGTCCATCGAGTTCCTATCCACCAGGCGCAACGCGGTCTGTGACATGAATCGCCTCCGTTATTCCATAGCGGCCAACGCGATGCAATCGCGAAAGATTTCCGGCCTGCCCCGCGACTGTACCCGTTTTGTTCCCAAACGCAAGTTCTTTTTTTGTTCTATGACTGGCGGAGCCAAACTCAACCGTCGGGCGGGTTGGCCCCGGGAGGGGCCGCGTATCTGCGATGCGCGGCCCACGGCGCCCGGCGGTCCCCCGGGGTAGCTCCGCGGGATGGCGAGGGGAGGAGAACCCAAGGGACACGAAACCCAGCTCGTCCGGAAAGCGACGGGGATTCGTTCTTATGACCCCGGACTACCGTTGCCGCCAATTGTCAGGGCGGGCCGTCTGAATCTGATATACTGGCCCCTGAGTTCCGCAACAGACGGTCGGGAAGGGCGCAATATGAAGTGGCTGAACTTCGCTTTATTGGCCATGGCGATGGCTGGCTGTACACGGGCGCCTGTCCTGGACACTGATACGAAGAGCTTCGCGGACCGATTGGCCACCTACCAGTCGGCGGACTGTTGTGTCGCGCTTCAGAATATGACCGTGGAGCCACTGCAGGAGAGCAGTCTTGTCGAATTCAGCATGGAAGAGAATGTTGAGAAGATCGGCTTGCAGACGGGATCCAGTTTTTACAAAGCGATAAGGCTTCCCGATGAGAAGATAAAACATTATTTCATACTTCGAAGCGTGGTATTCGAGGACGAACAGACCAAACAAAGAGCGGCCGTCTTGCCGGTGGTCGCTATTTTGAACGACGATTTCTCGTTGTCACGGCTCTCGTCTTTGCAAGCTTTGTCTTACAGCCCATGGAATATTTGGGATCCTTATGATCATTTCTACATTTACATAAGGGTGGATCGTGAAGCGAATCCAGCAGAGCGGTATGTTCTGATCTTCACGCCAGCCGCGTTGCTGGAAAAAGAATTGAACTATTCAAGGTCTTCAAGTTCTTGGAATCTCAGCATACCGACCGATGCCGGACTGACGACCTACCCCATTCAAGGCAGGGACATCAATTTCGATCTTCTCGCACTGCCCTCCGGTTCTTTGAGCATCGAGCACATCACGAATCCACTAAGCAAGCCGTACGACTACGCAGTCCGATTTTAGTGGCGTCCCGGAAATTAAAAACTCCGGGTACGTTGTAAGTTTCAGGGGGTGCCATTCCTATTTCCTCAAGAATGCGATGGGAAATAGTCATTGTAGCCCCGGATCAGGTGAAACGTGGCTGCATCGCGGGATGCCATGACGTCGAGAACGAAAAAGTGCTTGTTATTCCCGCTGATCGGGCTCGTCATAGCGAGCATTTTTGCCGGAGCGTGGATTTATCTTCCGGAAACCTATTTCTGGTACGGCTTCGTACCGGCCATGATGTTCTTGGTCATCATCGCAGATGTGTTCACTGCGTGGGACGGGAACAACAAGAAGAAATAAGCCGCGATTGCCGGTGACCGCTCAGGGTCGGTGCTGCACGTTCGCAGCCCGCTGAATCGCTTGCCCCCCTCACCCCTCGCGCCGCACCCTCTCCCGCCGCGCCAGCTCCGCCGCGGTCGGCGGGTCCATGGCGAAGTCGCCGGTCGCAACCTCGCCGTCGCGGCGGTAGCGGGCGATCACCACGCCCTTGGTCGACGCCGCGCTGTCGATCAGCGTGAACGCCGCCGGCGCCGCGCCGGTGCCGAACAGCCGCTTGCCGCCGCCGAGCACGACCGGGAAGGCGAACAGGTGAATCTCGTCGATCAGGTCCTCGGCGAGCAGCGTCTGGATGAGGTCGCTGCTGCCCTGGGTGACCAGCGCCGGGCCGTCCCCGCGCTTGAGCCGGGCGACGTCGGCCGCCGCGTCCGCGAGCGCCACCGAGTTCGCCCAGTCGAGCGCCATGCCGGAGCGCGTGGCGACGTATTTGGTGACGCGGTTGAAGGTCTTCGCGATCGAGTCGTATTCGCCGCCCTCGGCATAGGGCCAGTGCGCCGCGAAGATCTCGTAGGTCTTCCGCCCCAGCAGCAGGTCGAACTCCCGGCCGAACAGCCGGTCGACCGCCGCGCCGAACGCCTCGTCGATATGGGGCGCGACCCAGCCGCCGTGCCTGAAGCCGCCCGTCGGGTCCTCCTCGGGCCCGCCCGGCGCCTGCATCACGCCGTCGAGCGACACGAACGCCCCGGTGATCACCTCTCTCATCCCGCGCCTCCGCCCGCAAGGGCCAAGCCGGCCCGCTGCCATGCAGAGTTATGTCGCGCCGGCGGCCCGGCAACGGCAGATGCCCCCGCGCCCGCAAGAGCACCTTGTACGCAGCCGTGCGTCGCGGCGCGGCGCAGCGGGGATCTTGGCTCCGGCCGATGGATCACGCCGGTCCGGCCGCACCCGGGATACCGGGTTCGCCGTGACCGACCCGACCCCGCAGATCGGCGGTGTCCGCCGGCCGTTGCCCGTTTGGCCCGGCGCGGCCCCGCGCTATTTGCGCTTCGCGCCCTCGACGAAGGGGAAGATATCGACGACGCCCAGGAGGTCCAGCGCGAGGAGGATGATGAAGACCACCACCGCCACGCCGAGGAGCGTTCCCAGCGCGTCCTGGCCGGCCGGCATGGCGTCGATGCGGTCGGCGATCCGGCGCACCTCGTCATCCGACAGGGCGGCGACGCGGGCCAGCGCCTCGTCGGGATCGACGCCCTGGGCGGCGAGCTGGCGCTGCACGTCGGCGCGCGCCATCACGGCGACGATGCGCATGCGGTCGGCCTCGACCGCGCGCGTCTCGAGCGCCTGGTCGGTGGACACCAGCGCGGCCTGCACCGCGCCGAGCGGCATCGATACGGCAAACATCAGCGCCGCCAATGGCAGCGCCAGGACCCTGCAATATCTGCGCACGAGGAACATTCGTGTTCTCCCTTTCCGAACCGTTTCCGCCACGCGGCACCGTCCGTTCACCGGCCGAATTCGGCCGCCGGCCCAGCGCGGGCGCCGCCCACTGTGTACCATGTCGCGAGCGCGCGAACCATAGGCGACGCACCGATGCATCGGCCGGCGGCGCATCATCCATCGCGCCGTCCATCGACAGGTTCAGGATGGCGACCTTTACGCGAACCGGACCATCGTCATCGCGAGGCTGCGTCCTTCGACAGGCTCAGGATTCGACGGGCAAGGATGAGGGCAGCCGCGGCGATCCAGAAAAGCGGTCGTTTCCGAGGCTTTCCGTATTGCCGCGTCGGCCTGCGGCCTCCTCGCAGTGACGATTTGGTGTTCCGTCCAATAGTCTCCGGCATGAGGCATGCGTGGCGGAGCTGCAGGCCGGGGACCGGTGGCGCGCCATCGCCGCTGCGCGGCGCTACGATCGGCACCCGTCCGGGCGCCCGGGGCCCGGTCTATCGCGCCGGAACGGCCAGCTGTTCGCGCAGGCACATCGAGACGAACGTCCGCCACAGGCTCGTCCAGCGGGCCAGGTAACCCGGGTCCGTCCGCTCCAGGCTGGCGACCACGACCATCTTCGTGAATTCGCGACAGGCCGCGATGGCGTCCTGGTTGAGCGGGGTATCCAGATTCTTCGATGCGCAGATGTCCGAGGCGCCGTGCACGGCACTGTCCTGCTGCGTGTACACGTGGATCTTCGTGATGATGTGGTCGGTGCCCACCGTCTTCCGGGTGACGTGCATCGGAGCATAGGAATCCTGCAGGGCGTGGAAGGCATAACCCAGCGGGCCCGCGATGTGACCCGCATTGAAATTCCGGGTGGTCCCGTGTGCATACAGACGCCGCAGGGAACCGGCTGCCTCCCGGCCGTTCTTTTCGATCCACGTCAGCCCGTTCCGGTAGGCCTGGTGTTCGGTCTCGTTCGCGGCGCGCATGAAGTGGTGTCTCTGGCCGGCGTCGCTCCAATGCCCGCCGAAAACGTCCAGCACGTCGCGGTTGAGGGAGTGGTGGACGATATCCTCGGCGAGAAAGGGCTCGATGAACTTCAGGTTGGGCGGGAGGCCATCGACGAACTGGGCTATGGCCGTCCTGCTCATGGCTTCATGGCCGAAGAGTTTCATGACATGTCTCCCGAAGCTTCTCCGGAATTGCCATAGCTCCTGCGCTCGCGCGCGGCTGTGGGTTTTTTCACATCATGCACGCCGGCATTGCCGCAGGGGCATCGGACAGCCTGCTCACCAACTTGCGAATTGCAATGCCGCCGCGAGGGGCGCACTCTACCCCGTTAATGCGGCCCCCGGGGTCGCCCCGGTTTGCTTCGTTCGGGACCCGAGGGCCCAGCAAACAGGGAGACATGCCATGTCAGTATGGAAGATCGCCGGCGCAGCGGCTTTCGTTGCGTGCATGGCCGGCGGGTCCGTTGCGGCCGAAGAGCAGACGCTTAGCTTCCGCCTAGTGACCAAGAAGATCAGCGGTCCGGTCCTCCAGGCCGCCAACGTCGAGGGACGCGCCGTGAGCGCAGGCGACTACGTCGGTGTGGCCGTGTTCGAGGACGGCCGCATCGCCTACAAGGAATTCGTCCTGATCATGGACGCCGGTTCGGCCGAGGGCAGCTACAGCGGCTACAGCACCTATACGTTCCAGAACGGCGAGTCGCTGACGCTCAAATTCGTCGGCGGATGGGACCAGAAGCGCGAGGGCGGGGATTACCAGGTTCTCTCCGGGACCGGAACGTTCAAGGGCGCGACCGGCACCGGGCGCTTCGATGCGCTCAAGGAGCCGTGGGACGGTGCGAGTCTCTACGAAGGATCGTTCACTCTGACGCTTGCCGGCAACTGAGACGGCGGAAAGCCGCGCGCGGGCAGACCGGCGTCACCGGCAGGAGACTCCGCCCGGACGGGAGTCGGGCGTGGGGTGTTTCCGCTTGCCTGCGCGCACCGGAGCCGGCGGCGTCAGGAATCCGGCACCGGGGGCGCGCCGCCGCCCGGGCCGGCTCGCCGCGCCCGCGTTTCGGCCCGCCTTGCCGCCTTCCCGCGCGCACGGGCGTCGAGGTCGGCGCGCACGGCCGCGACGGCGCGGGCGAGGAGCTCCCGCCCCTCGGCCCCGCCGTCCGCCTCCTCCGCCTCTGCCGCATCGGCCGCCGCCTTGGGCGGGCCGAAGCGGCGGGCGCGGCGGTCCAGCGTCTCGGACTGGCGCTGGAACAGGTGCAGGAGGCGCGCGGCGAGGCGCAGGTACAGCGCCTCGAGCTGCGCATCGCCGGCGCTTGCGGCGGCGCGGCCGAGGCAGCGCAGGGCGGCGGCGTGCACCGCCGTCATCTGCGCCACCAGCATGCCCTCCAGCGGGTCGCGCGGGGCCAGCGCCATCGCCGCCTCCAGCGCCGCGAGCACGGGCGAGTCGCGGTGCGCGCCCGCGGCGCCGCCGTCGGCCGCTTGCGCCGGATCGAAGCCGGCCGCCGCGGCCACCTCGCCGACCAGCCGCCAGGCGTGGTGCGGCGCCGCGCCGCCGGTCGCCAGCGCGAGTTTTTCCGCGACCGCCGCGCGGTCGGCCGCGTTCAGCCCGCTTGCCGACGGGTGACCTGCCCAGGGGGTGTCGCCCGCCGATGCGCCTGCGCCTGTCGATGCGGTTCGGCGTCCCGATGCCGTCATGGTATTCTCCTTTTTTCCGAAAATCCGTTGGCAGCCGCCGGCCGTCAGCGGCCAGCACCCCGCGGCGGTTGTCAGCGGGTCGCGTCCGCCCCCTCCCCAACCCCTCCCCCCATGGGAGGATGGCCCGCACCTTCGGACACCGGTGCAAGGGAGAGGGGCTTCGTCGGCGCACGCGGCACGAACGCGCCCCTCTTTCTTGCGCGGATGGCTGCGAGCACGCATGGCCGTGCCATGGGGGGAGGGGTTGGGGAGGGCGCGGGAAACCGGCCAGGCCGTACGGACATCTCCTGGAATTTAGCCAGTGTACGGATTGCAGGGTCTACCTTCAAGCGACCTGGCCCGTGCCACGCCCAGCCGGCCGCCGGGCTGGCCCCGGGAGCGCCGCTGCGGATTTCACTGCGCAGCGCATCGCGGCGGCCGGCCCCGTATTCGGGTCACGCACGCCGCATGGCGCGACGGGCCTCGGACGTGACATCCGAAGCCCGGTCCCCGGCGCCATCCCGCCATGCGGGGCGTCCGGCAGGGGGCGCTGGAAGGCGCGGAAAACCCCTGCGCATGGGGTCGTTCCGATGGCCGGCCGCGCCCGCGTCTTTTTCGGGCGGGCGGCTATTCGCCGGTGGCGACGCGGCGGCGCTCGCGGGTGCCGATCGATTCCTTGACCGCGCCGGCGAGCTGCTTGAGGCTGAAGGGCTTGGACAGGAAGCGCAGGTTGTCGAGCGATTCGACCTCCTTGAGGACCGATTCCTCGGTGTAGCCGGAGATGCAGATCACCGGCAGGTCGGGGATCTGCTTGCGCGCCTCGCGGATCACTTGGCTGCCGTCGACCCGCGGCATCACCATGTCGGTCACCAGCAGGTCGAAGTCGCCGCCGGGCAGCAGCTCCAGCGCCGCCTCGCCGGTCTTCGCCTCGATCACCTTGTAGCCCTTGTTGCGCAGCGCACGGGCGCTGAACAGGCGCACCGGGTCCTCGTCCTCGACCAGCAGCACCGTACCGCCGCCGGTCAGATCCGCGGCGATCTCGTCCGGGACGCCGCGGTCGGCCGCCGCGGTATCGGCGTGCTGGCGCCGGAAATAGATGTCGAAGACCGCGCCCTTGCCCTCGCCCTCGCTGTCGACGAAGAGGTAGCCGCCGGTCTGCTTGACGATGCCGTAGACGGT
>CAYFYY010000024.1:46854-47139 GCA_964347475.1 uncultured Flavobacteriales bacterium | reverse complement strand
GCCGAGCCCGGTGCCGGAGCCGACCTCCTTGGTGGTGAACAACGGCTCGAAGATGCGGGCGAAGTTCTCGGGCGGGATGCCCATGCCGGTATCGCGGATCGAGATCTGCACGTATTCGCCGGGCGGCATCATCTCGCCATGCGCCTGACGCGGCTTTTCGTTCTGCACGTTGCCGGTCTCGATGGTCAGCCGGCCGCCGCCCGGCATGGCGTCGCGGGCGTTGACCGCGAGGTTGATGATCACCTGCTCGAGCTGGGTGGCGTCCACCTTGACCAGGCCGAGGTC
>CAYFYY010000024.1:0-46844 GCA_964347475.1 uncultured Flavobacteriales bacterium | reverse complement strand
CGGTCGAGAGGCCCAGGCCGGTCCCCGAGCCAACTTCCTTGGTCGTGAAGAACGGCTCGAAGATGCGGCTGAAGTTCTCGCGCGGGATGCCGATGCCCGTGTCGGCGATGCTGATCTGCACGTACTCGCCCGCCGGCATGACCTCGCCATGCGCCTGCCGGGGACGATCGACGTCGACATTGCCGGTCTTGATCGTCAGCCGGCCGCCGCTGGCCATCGCGTCGCGCGCGTTCACCGCGAGATTGATGATGACCTGCTCGAGCTGGCCCTGGTCTCCCTTGATCAGCCCGAGGTCGCGACCGTGCACCATGCTCAGTTCGATCTTCTCGCCGAGCAGGCGGCGCAGCAGGTTCGACAGCTCGGCCAGAACCTCGGTCACGTTCAAGAGGCGCGGCTGCAGCGTCTGCTGCCGCGAGAAGGCGAGCAGCTGGCGCACCAGCGCGGCCGCGCGGTTGGCATTCTGCTTGATCTGCATGATATCGGCGAAGGACTGGTCGCCGGGGCGATGGCGCTGCAGCAAGAGGTCGCAGAACCCGATCATCGCGGTCAGCACGTTGTTGAAGTCGTGCGCGATGCCGCCGGCCAGCTGGCCGACCGCGTCCATCTTCTGCGACTGCGCGAGCTGCGCCTCGAGGTTCTTCTGTTCGGTGGCGTCGATCGCCAGCAGCACGAGGCCGGCGACGCGGCCCTCGTCGTCCTCGAGATGGCCGGCGAAGATCGAGGCGACGACCTCGCCGTCGCCCTTGAACCCGACCTCGAGCGAACGGGCGGGCGACCGGCCCGCGAGGATCGATTTCAGCTCGCGGGAAACGGCCTCGCGCTCCGCATCCACGACGTAATCGGTGAACAGCCTGCCCGGGGCGTTCCGGTCGGCCACCAGCTCGCGGAATGCGGCGTTGCAGTCGCCGATATGCATCCTGAGGTCGACGAGTGCGACGCCGACCGGGATTTCCTGGAACAGGCGCTGAAAGCGCTGGGCGTTGCTGCCCGCGGGGCCGATCGGCCGGGCGGCGGCGTGCACCTCGACGCCGTCGCGGCCGTTGACCACGGCAGTCAGGGTCTGGAAATCCCGGTGCCCGCCGTCGGGCCGCACGATCGAGAGGATCCCGATTCCCGGCCGCATCGGATCGTCGGTCGAATTGTCGGCGACGATGTCGTGGATCGACAGAGCCTCGCGGAGAAGGTCCTGGGTGTCGCGGCCGATCCATTCGGCCATGGTCGGGTTCAGATAGACGAGCCGGCCCGTCTCGTTCAGGCTGTACAGCCCGGCCGCGGTCGACAATGCGTGCCGTTCCGCGTTGTCGGACCAGCCGGCCGTGCCATCGACGGCATCACCGCCCAGCCGATGCACGCGCCAGACGCGGCCTGCAGGACCGGCCGGCCGCACCGAAATCTCGTAGCCCGAGCACCTGCCGTCGGCGGGGCATTCGGCGACGATCCAGAATTGCAGCGTGCCATCCCCGCCGCGCCGCAGCGCTTCGTGCAGCGCCCGGGGCGCCTGCCCGAGCGACCCCAGCCACGCCGCGAAGGCCTGCGTCCCCGCAACGTCCTGCCCACCGGCATCTTGTGCCGGAAGCAGCGAGCGCATCGCGCCGTTCATCGCCAGCGCACCGCCGTCGGGACCTTCGAGCAGCAGTGCGTCGGGATCGGACTCGATAAGAGCACGCAGGTTCCCGCCGACCGCGGCTTCGCGCTCCGCGGCCGCCAGAAGGCGTCGCAGCGCACCGTAGCCGATCGCAGCGAGCGCCAGCGAACCCGCCGCCGCGAGCCACGCGAAATCCTCGCCACCGTCCAGCACCGAGGCCGCGAACAGGGCCGCCGCGCCGACGAAGGCGGCGCCCACCAGAGCGGCCTGCAGCCGCCACCTGCGTCTTTCGCGCCTACCGGCTGGTTCGTCGGGCATTCAACCCATCTCCGTTCCCGCCAAAACACCGTCCGATCCGGCGGGCGGGCCTATTGTGACACATCGGTCAGGTGCCGCGAACACCGTACTTGGCCAAGCGCCTGGAAGAAACCGGTTTTTCGGGGCCAAAGCGATGCCCGGCGCCAGCAGCGCAACACAGGGCAGAGCTCTGCTCAACCGCCATTGACGTTCGCGCCACCGGTCTTGTTCTGGTACCGCAGCAGGCTTCGCGGACGACCCGAGGCATTGGGATCGTAGTGGGTGAGCGGCGTGTAGGAGCCCTGATAGGGCACCGCCTTCGCCGGCACGTCGGCGACGTCCTCCGTCACGAGGGGAATGCGGCCGCCCGGCGCCACCGCCACCGTCGAGCCCACCATCGCCGGAACCGCCACGACTTCGCCGGTCGGCGATATCGTTTCCATCATCCGGCCGCCAACCGCATCACCCGCGACCAGACCGCCGAAATCGCCGCCCTCATCCTGCACGTCGAGCACGATCTTCCCGCCGTCCCGGAAGTGGCGAATATACGACCGTGCAGGCACGGCCAGATCGACAATGAGATCGCCACTGATCGATCGCACGGTCGGCGAACCGAAGGCCGGCTTGGGCAGCGCCCTGTCGAGCGACTGCAGATCGATCGCCCCGGTCCTGTCGAAGCGCATCGAAACGTTTCGCGATTCGCGCCGCACCGCGTAGTCCACGGTGTCGCCCCAATCGAACACAACACGCGTGAAGCCGGGATGGCGGCCGACCCGCACCTGCAGCCCCTCGGCGCCGGCCTGTCCCGCGAGGGCACGCGTCGGCGTTCCGATCCGCCGCAAATCGACGATGATCGAGGCACCGGATGCGAAGCTGTCCATCTGATACCGGCCGGCGAGCGTGAAGGTCGCGGTCCTGCCGTCGCCCGAAATTCGTGCAGCGGTCACGTAGTCGTCGAGGGCCCGCACCACATTGTTCAGATCGGACCGCATCGGCCGATCGAACTCGACCACCAGCCGGTCGCCCTTGAGAGTCGCCTTATGCTGCACCGGGCGCGGCCAGTCGAAGACGATCCGGCCATACGACGGTTTCGCCCACCCGCGCGCCTGCACGACCTCCTGCGCCATGGCGGACGTTGCCGCCACGACGGCGGCCGCACAGAATGCAATCACAATCTTCGCGACTCTAGACATCGGCAGCTCCATCGCGCCGCAAGGCTGGGTCCTTGCCGGGCGACGCCATGTCCAGCGCGTCGCCCCGCCGGACCGCCACGGCATTCATGCATCTGACATCAGCCAAGAACACCACTCCAGATCCGGTGTGCCGGCGAACTGCTGCCGACACTGTCAGAACGGCCCGAGAACGCTCGTCAGCTTCGCCTTGAGGGTCGCAGCATTAAACGGTTTGACGATGTAGTTGCTCACACCCGCCTCTTTTGCCGCGACGACGTTCTCGATCTTGCTTTCGGCGGTGATGATGATGAAGGGGACCGCGCGCAGCCTGTCATCGGCCCGCACCTCCTTGAGGAGCTGAAGCCCCGTCATCGGCTCCATATTCCAGTCCGAGATCACAAGGTCGAATTCCCCGTCACGCAGCTTGCCCAGGGCTTCGCTGCCGTCCGTCGCCTCCTCGACATTCGTGAACCCGAGCTGCTTGAGCAGGTTGCGAATGATCTTCAGCATGGTCTTGTAGTCATCGACTATCAAGATCGGCATATTGTAATCGACGGCCATCTCAACTCCACTCCTGCGATCCGCTCTGCACAGCTTTTAGGAATAATCGAATCCGGGGCTCATAAAGAAACACTGATCGGGTTAAATCCCGGTTAACTCCCTGCCAGTTCCTGTGCAAAACAGCGGCCCTGCGGAGCCGGAATACCTGACCGCCCGAAATACGCGCCGCGTCGCGACGTGCCCATCGTCAATGCCTGCTCCATACCGCAGGCGCGTTCTGCACAGGACCGATCAGTCGTCGCGGTGCGTGCGCTCCATCCGCTCGTGCCGCTCCTGAGCCTCGAGGCTGAGGGTTGCGATCGGGCGCGCCTCCAGGCGGCGCAACGAGATCGGCTCGTTGGTCTCCTCGCAATAGCCGTAGGTGCCCTCGTCGATGCGGCGCAGAGCGTCGTCGATCTTTGAAATGAGCTTTCGTTCGCGATCGCGGGTTCGCAGCTCGATCGATCTGTTCGTCTCACGGGTCGCACGATCGGCCAGATCAGGTTCGGCCAAACTTTCCGTCTGCAGGCTGCTGAGCGTTCCGTTCGACTCTTCGAGCAGCTCCACGCGCCAGCTCAAAAGCTTCTGGCGGAAATACTCAAGCTGCATCGGATTCATGAACTCCTCATCTTCGCTGGGTCGATAGTCAGGTGGAAGAAGAGGTGACATTGGCTAATCCCTGATTACTACACCAAAATCAAAGGTGCGGCGGAGTATATGTATCAGCCTCTGCCACGGCAAGCACAAAAGTTTCATTGATTTCAATATGCTGATGATATTCGCCGGGAATGGGCAGAGCAACAGCCTCACGACGGACGCGTGGTGCGCGGTCGTGTTGGCAGCGCGCCGACCGGTGCCAGAGCGGCCCGCCCGCGGCCCAGCGATTTCGCCTTGTACATCATGCGATCGGCCTGCGCCACCAGGGCTGCAGCATCCTCGACGCTGCGGTCCGTGACGACTGCGCCAATGCTGGCCGAGATGCTGACCCGCTCTCCTCCTGCCTCGAAAGGATCCTTCAGGCGCGCAATGAGGCTCCGCGCAACCTTGAGCGCGTCGGCACGCTGCCGCAGATTCTCCAGAATCGCTCCAAACTCGTCCCCGCCGAGACGCGCCATCACGTCGCTCACCCGGAGGCCGGACTGCAGCCGCCGCACAACCTCGACCAGCAGCCGGTCACCGACATCGTGGCCGAAGCGGTCGTTAACGGGCTTGAAGCCGTCGAGATCGATATACAGAACCGCCATCAACTTGTCCGACCGGTCAACGCGCGAATTGGCCAGTGCCAGAGTGTCGTAAAACATCGCCTTGTTGAACAGGCCGGTCAGATGGTCGTGCCGGGCCAGCTGGGAGAGCTCCTCATTGGACGCCACCAGATCCATGTGCATGCCGACCCAACCCGTCAGCTCGTGCAGAACGCAAAGCGCAAGTCCTTGACCGCTCCGCCGGACCGGCACCAGCGACACACCGTAACAGCGCGAAGCGCCGTCCGGCGTTTCCAACCGGAGATGAGACATCCCGATGCCGCGATCACCGGACACCTGTCGCTGCACGCGATTGCGGGTCGGATCGAGGACATGCGGTAGCGAGCGGTCCACCATGTCATGGGCGGATCGTCCCAGAGCCGTGGCGGCGGCGGCGTTCGATTCGAGAATGCGAAGCGTCTGAGCGTCGACTAGAAACGCCGGCGACTCCTGCATCGCGAGGTCGCGGGCCGCCGCGAACTCGGGTGCCACTGCCTCCGCGAGGGCGAAATCCGCCGACTGCGCCGCGCCGGCTGCCTGAAGATCAAGGTCAAATCCGGTCAGCCGTCCGCCCGAATCCCGACTCGCGGACACGACGGCGTGCAGCGGAATTGCGCCGCGGACTCCGCAGTCGAGCGATAATTCGAGCAAAAGCGGCCGGCCCCGCACCGTCGCGAGCGTCCTGTCAACGGTCCCGTCGACGCAAAGCGCCTGGAGTTTCTTGCCGACCACCGACTCCTCTGTCAGCCCCGTCGCGCGGCGGGCAGCGAGCGGCCAGACGACGACGACACCGTCCGCATCGAGCCGGACCAGCTCCGCGTCCCGGCGACCATGCGCCTCTTCGCGCTGCGAGTCCGGCTCACGGTCTCGGGCTGCGTCCTCTGCGGGAACCAGGACGGGATCTCTGGTCGCCATTTCGCCGCTCCCGGCCGCCTTTCGCAATCTGCCGCATCGCCAGCCGCAGCGGCCGGGTCCGTCAGCCGTTGGAAAAAAACACGTAAAACGTGATAAATGTTAGCATTCGCGAACAGACGGGTAAACAGGGCTGTAAGCTAGGAAAACCCGGCGTTTCGGGGCATCTTCGTGGCGCCTGCCGGCGGCCCGTTGCGGCAATTGCATCATCTTGACGAAAATTACCTGTAATCGCGCCAGGGGCTTAGCCATTTCTTAAGCGTTTACGGCCGATATTGCCGACACGCGCAGCGGATGCAGCGCGATTCGATTTTGCCAAAACCGATTTCCGGAACGTTTGCGTTCCAAGAAATGCGCATTTGCACGCCGGGCATAAATGACGATGACGCTTGACGACCTGCCATCCCCCAATACCAAGCGCTGGGTGATCCGCCGCAAGGCCCAGGTCGTGATCGCCGTGCGGTCGGGGCTGATCAGCCTCGAGGATGCGTGCAGTCGATACAACCTCTCAATCGAGGAATTCCTGTCCTGGCAGCGCCTGATCGATCGCCACGGGATCGGCGGTCTGCGCGCGACGAGGCTGCAGCAGTACCGGGACGCCTCCCCGGACCCCGGTTACTGACACCGTTGCGGCCCTGGGCTGCAGCCGTACCAATCCAGCCGACGATTTCCTGAAATCGGATAAGTCGCAAGGCCCGTTCGGCGGCGTCAATCGCGCTGCGTCCGCACGATCCTGATATGTTCGACCTGGCCGCGGCCACGGCGGCTGCCGACCGCAACGGGGACGCGGTCGTATCCTTCGCGCGCGTGCTCCTGCTCGTCGAACGCCTGCTGGCTTGCCGCGAGTTCGGCTTCGGTCTGCTTGACCTGCCGGTCGATCTCCTCCAGCGACTTGCACAAGGTGTCGCGGCGACGGGTGACGGCCGACGCCCCATCACCGGCATCTGACACCGTGCTCTCGTCTTTCGACATGCGGTCGAGTGTCGCATGGAGATGCCGCTTCAGCTCATTCAGATCCTGAAGCTTCTGTCGCGTCTCGTCGATCTTGAACCGATGCGCTTTCAACTCGTGCTCGCGAACTGTCATTTGCCGCAACCCCCATCTCGAATCTTCACCGGAAACCGACCGGGAATTATCGCGGTGACGCCGTTGTCGATGCCAGGGGCCGGCACAGCGCCGTATGCCTGAACACCTTGAGCCACCGGTATCTCGGTCACAGTCCCGACAATGTCGTTGCCTCAAAAAAACTTTGTTTCAAATGGCGCCGGGCGGAGCCCGACGGGTGATCCGGACGCCGTGCGGAAACCGATGCCGGAAGACGCCGACAGACACGCACCGGATTGAAATATCAGTCGATTTTCGCTCTCAGACTTTAACATCCGGTAAAAAAAGTCGACGAACCGTCACAGAATTAAGAAACCCTTTACATTTTTTACTCAAGATGGTTAACCGTCCGTAGAGCAGTTCTCGCTGGAGAAAAAGCATGAGAGTCCTTCTCGTCGAAGACGATACATCGATAGCAAACAGCATAGTAACGATGCTCCGGTCCGAGGGCTTTGTCGTCGATACGACAGATCTCGGAGAAGACGGTTTGGAGATCGGCAAGATATACGATTACGACATCATTCTCCTCGACCTGATGTTGCCTGATATCGACGGATATGAGGTCCTTCATCGGCTGCGTTCGGCCAAGGTGGACACGCCGATACTTATTCTGTCCGGGCTCTCGGACATGCAGCACAAAGTCAAGGGACTCGGCATCGGAGCCGACGACTATATGACCAAGCCCTTCCACAAGAGTGAACTTATCGCACGCATCCAGGCCATTATCCGCCGCTCCAAGGGGCACTCGCAGTCGGTCATCACAGCGGGCCGCCTGTCGGTCAACCTGGATACGCGGACCGTCGAGATCGACGGACAGCCCGTGCACCTGACGGGCAAGGAATACGCGATCCTCGAGCTGCTCGCGCTGCGTAAGGGGACGACGCTGACCAAGGAGATGTTCCTCAACCACCTTTACGGCGGCATCGACGAGCCGGAACTCAAGATCATCGACGTCTTCGTCTGCAAATTGCGGAAGAAATTGTCGGCCGCCACCAACGGCGAGAACTACATCGAGACGGTCTGGGGGCGCGGCTATGTGCTGCGCGAGCCCGCGGCCAGCAGCATATCCGACAGGAATGCAGGCGGCGAGGATTCCGGCGCGACCACAGACGAGATCATCGCCTGAACAAGACGACGGCAGCGCCGCCTCGCTGGCACGCCGATACAACGGCCGGTTGCTAGAATCTGCCGTTTGGCGTTTACGGAACATTGGGTGGTACAAGCGGTCGTCAGGCGTTGGACGCGTAGTTCTGCGGCGCGCTGCCATACGCACCGGGCGGGCCCTTGGAGATCTCGTACATGCCCCTGTATTCGTTGACCGGCTGGAATTTTTCGGTCACGCCCATTACCGTTTCGGCCCCCCCCATATACAGGACACCGTCGTCGGGCATAAGGTTGCAGATGTTTTCCAGCACCCTGGTCTTCGTCGGTTGGTCCAGATAGATCAGGACGTTCCGGCAGAACACGACATCGAAGCGCCCCAGCGACGTCGGATCGTTCAGCAGATTGAACTCTTCGAAATTGACCATGGCCCGGATGCCGGCATCGAGCTCCCACTTGTCGCCGGCCTGAGTGAAGTATTTCATCAGCATGGCGATCGGCAGCCCCCGCTGGACTTCGAATTGCGTGTAAAGCCCTGCACGAGCCTTGTCGAGCATGGTCCGCGAAATGTCGGTGGCCAGGATGTCGATGCGCCAGTCGTCGAGCGCGGCCCCGAGCTGCTTGATCACCATCGCGATGGAATACGGCTCCTGGCCGCTCGAGCATCCGGCGCTCCAGATGCGAATTTGCTTCGTGTCGCTGCGCTGCTCGACGAGTCGCGGCAGCACGACCTTCTCGAGCTGGTCGAACGGCGATTGATCCCTGAAAAACAGTGTTTCGTTGGTTGTCATGGCTTCAGTTATCTCGCGCAACAGTTCTTCGTTCGGTGCGCCGCGAACCGTCGCTGCAAGACCCTCTATATCGTTCATGCCCCACTTCCTGGCGACCGCCATCAAGCGATTCTCCAGGAGATACGCCTTGTCGGGCGACAGCGTCAGGCCAGACCTGCTCTTTACGATGCGGCGCAGAAGCTCGAAATCTTCCGGATGAATCATGCCGCACTCCGCAAAATGAATTTCTTCAAATGACCGGCGATATTCTCGAGCGGCAGCACGGCGCTGCACAGGCCACGCGTGGCGACCGCTCCCGGCATGCCCCAGACGACGCTGGTCGCTTCGTCCTGCGCGATCAGCGTCCCACCCGCTTCGATGATCTCGCGCGCGCCCATCAACCCGTCCTGCCCCATGCCCGTCAGGATGAGAGCGAGCGTGCTGGAGCCATAGATTTCCGCAATGCTGCTGAACATCGGGTCGACGGCGGGCCGGCAGAAATTAACCGGCGGCCCCTGCTCGACCCGGATCGTCGGGCGTTCGTTTCTGATCCCGAGCGTCATGTGGTAATCGCCCGGCGCGATATAGATCTGGCCGGCTTTGAGAACGTCACCATCCTCTGCCTCCTTGCACGGCAGCCCGGACGCCCTCGTGACATGCTCGGCGAGAATCTTGGTGAATGTCGGCGGCATATGCTGGGTCACCATGACCGGCACGCTGAGCTCCTGGCCCAGCTCGCCAAACACTTTGAACAAGGCCTGCGGACCCCCTGTCGAACTGCCGATGGCGATGATTCGCGGCCGCGCCTTGCCGGCAGCGCGCAGCACGATTTCCTGCGGCTCCGGCTTGGTGAGGACCGGTGCGACCTTCTCGCGCTCTGCCTCTTTGACCTTGCGTTCGACGACCCTGATCTTTGGGCGGACCGGTCGCACCGAGGGCCGGTACTGCCGCCCGGACGGGCGGGCCGACGGCTTGTATTCTGGGCTTGGCGTGATACGGCGCGGCGGCACTGCGGGTAGCGCCGGTCTCGGGTGGCCGCGCGATGCATAGCCCAGCGCGATGACCTTCTCGACCAGCTGCCGATTGAACGTGTCCATGGACCCGCCGTGGGTGCTCGACGGCTTCGTCAGATAGTCGGCGGCACCGCGTTCAAGTGCCTGCAGGGAGATTTCGGCGTTCTTCTCGGTCAGGGTGGAGGCCACGATGACCTGCACATCGGGCCGGGCCTCCAGCAGCATCGGGAGGGCGGTAAGGCCATCCATGCGCGGCATTTCGATGTCGAGGATGATAACGTCGACCGGCTGACGGCGAAGCGCGTTGACCGCCATCTGCCCGTCACTGACAGATGATACGACCTCAATGTCCGGCTGCTGTTCCAGAAGTCTGGTCAACAGGCCGCGGACGACGGAAGAGTCGTCAACGACCATCACCCTGAGGGGTGCGTTTGTAGCCGGCTCGACCGGCATCAAAGGAGGCCCACCTGCGAGAACTTGCTCTGAATGATTTCGCTGTCGAACGGCTTCATGATGTATTCGTTCGCACCAGCGCTGATCGCTTCCTGAATGTGGGAAAGGTCGTTCTTGGTGGTGCAGAACACGACCTGCGGCTTGTCGCCGCCCGGCAGCTGACGCAGGGCATTCAGGAACTCGATGCCATCCATGACCGGCATATGCCAGTCGAGGAGCACCGCATCCGGCATGGTCTGGTTGCACCGATCGATTGCAACCTGGCCATCCTCGGCTTCGATGACTTCGAACTCCAGTTCTTCCAGAATCTTACGGGCGACCATACGGATGACCCGCGAGTCGTCCACCACGAGGCAGGATTTCATTTCCAACTCCGCTCAGTGTAGCGGCGCCGCACTTGTGCGCCTGGCCCAAAACCGATCTTCATCCCACGTTTCACGATCTCTCTCTTTCGATCCATCCTCCGGCGCCGCGATCTGTCGCTTCATTGACCGACGCGAAGCGCCATCTGCCACCTGCCAAACAACGGTACCCGGCACCGGATCAGCCCTCCTCGATCTCGGCAAGCTCCGGATAGAGCGTCGTTTCAAGGGTGCGCAGCAGGGTGTCGCGGTCGAACTTGCCGACATAGTCGTCAAATCCGACGTCATGACCGCGCTGCAGATGGTCGATTGACGTGTAGGCCGACAACGCGATCAACGGCACGTCGCCCCACCGCTCACTCGAGCGGACTGCCTGGGCGAATTCGAATCCATTCATGCCCGGCAACTCGATATCGCTGAGAATGACGTCGAAATCCCGGCCGTCCTCGTACAGCTCCATGGCACGGTCGGCCGTTTCCACCGTCGTCACCACATATCCGGCGACCGACAGCAGCGGTGACAGGAGGTTGCGGAAGAACGCACTGTCGTCGATCAGCAGCACGCGGCGTTTTCGGCGGCTCTGTTCGACCGTTGTCGTATCGCCGCCGTGCGGCACGAACCAGTCGCCATAGGCCTGGGTCAGGTAGTAGCTCGTATCGACGATATCCGTGGCGTCGCCGTCGATGATCGCGCTGCCCAGCATACCCGGACGCTCGGTCGTCAATTCGATCGACAGCCGGTCCTCCACGATATCGACGATCTCGTCGACCAGAAGACCCATCGAACGGTCACGGTCGGCGAACACGATGGCGGACTGTCGGCCGGTCCTGGCGATCTCGCCATCGGCCCGCAGAGGCAGCAGCGGCATCAGCCCGCCGCGATATTGCACCACGAGCTGGCCGTTCGAGATCTCGACGTCGTCGAGGTCGATCTCCTCCAGCCGCGCCACCAGGGCGAGCGGCACCGCCATCGGCGTATCATCGCCTGCGTGGAACAACAGCATCGGGACGCGATCGTCGGCCTCGCCGTCCGAGGCCGCGGTCAATTCGGCCGTCGCCGTTTCGGTCACGGTGATCTCACCGATATCCGAGGCGATGCCGTTGGGATCGAGGATCATGATGACGCTGCCGTCACCGAGGATCGTGTTGCCTGAAAACAGGGTGATGTTACGCAGCAACGACGACACGGGCTTGACGACGATTTCCTCGGTGTCGAAGACCTTGTCCACGATGATCCCGAACGAGAAGTTCCCGACCTTCGTTACGATGATGAAGCGGTCGTCCGTGTCCCCGATATCGTCGGCACCGAGTTTCAGCTGCGCGCGCAGCGAGGTCAGCGGCAACAGGCGATTTCGCAGTCGCAGGACCGGGGTGTTGTGGATGTCCTCGATCCTGTGTTCACTGCCGCGACCGGTCCTCACCAGCTCGACGACGCTGATTTGCGGCACCGCAAAGCGCTCTCCGCCAGCCTCGACAATCAGCGCCGACACGATGGCCAGGGTCAACGGAATCTTGATCACGAAGGTCGTGCCGCGCCCCTGCACCGACTTGAGCTCGATGGTGCCGCCGATCTTTTCGATATTGGTCCGCACGACGTCCATGCCGACGCCGCGACCCGAAACCGCCGTGACATTCGTTGCGGTCGAAAACCCCGGGCGCATGATGAACTGCTGGATGGCCTCATCGGACATCACTTCAAGTTCGTTCTCGGTGGCGATCCCCAACGCCATTGCCTTGGTCTTGATCTTGTCGACGGACAGCCCCTTGCCGTCGTCGCTGATGTCGATGATGATGTGGCCGCCCTCATGGAACGCGTTCAGCGTGATCGTGCCGGTTTCCGGCTTCCCGGCGGTGCGCCGCTCGGCCGGCAGCTCGATGCCGTGGTCGCATGAGTTGCGGACCATATGGGTCAGCGGATCGCGGATCAGCTCCAGGACCTGCCGGTCCAGTTCGGTCTCCGCACCGATCATCTGCAGGTTGACCTTCTTCGACAGTTCCAGCGACAGGTCGCGGACGATGCGAGGCAGTTTCGCCCATGCGTTACCGATCGGCTGCATGCGCGTCTTCATGACGCTCTCCTGCAGCTCGGTCGTGACGTGACTGAGCCGCTGCAACGGACTGGAGAACTCGCTGTCCTCGCGTGCCCGGAGGATCTGCAGGAGTTGATTGCGCGTCAGAACCAGCTCGGAAACCATGGTCATGAGGCTCTCGAGCAGGTCGACGCTGACACGAATGGTCTGATTCGCGACGCCGCCCGAAGCGGTGCCATCAGCCGCCGCGGCGTTGCCGTCTTCGGCCAGCACGGTCTGTTGCAAGGTGGACGGAACCTGGGGCGCGTCGATTACGTCTTCCGCATCGTCGCCCTCTTCTGCAAGCTCGTCGGTTGTCTCGTAGGTACCGGACGATGCCGCCTTGTACTGCGCCGCGTCGAACGCGGCCTGGAGTTCCGGCGAATCCTGGGCGAGCTCCGCGACATCCTCGTTGCCCATCATGGCTTCCATGACGGCGTCCTCGGCGAAGGATTCGAGCCGCGAGATCAGGTCGCCGTCATCTCCTTCGGGTTCGCTGCCCGTCTTCTCCAGCTCCCTGAGCAGGGCCTTGATCCTGTCCAGCGATTCCAGCACCAGCGACACGGCCTTCGGTGTGACTTCGAGCTCCCCGTCGCGGAAGCGAGCGAACAGGCTCTCTGCCGCATGCGCGACGCTTTCAAGTCGCGGCAATCCGAGAAAACCGCAAGTCCCCTTGACCGTGTGAACCAGCCGGAAGATGTTGCCCAGAAGCTCTGGGTCGTTGGGATTTTGTTCAAGCTTGACCAACTCGACGTCGAGAACGTCCATGTTCTCGGCCGTCTCGGTCAGAAATTCGTTCAACAAGTCGTCCATAGCCTGCACCCGTTTACGCGGCTCTCGCCGGGGCCCCCGCAACCGACACGGCATGCCAGCTACGGGAGTGGCATGCCGGTACGCCGAAAGCTTTTCATGCAATGTTTAAGAAGCCGTAAAGAGTAGTGCGCAAAACCGCCAGTTTCAGCGTCTCAGGGCAACTCCGTCAGCGTGTGCGGACGTCGAAACGAATCTCCGATTCACCGTGCTCCGAGACCTCGATGCGGGCGCCGAGGCTTTCGGCCAGTTTGGCCGTAAAATAGCTCTGGATGTTCTGGGGGGTCAGCTGCTCGATCGAGACATCGCCGGTAAGAACGTCCCGTGTCGACTCCTCGAGCCGGGCGCGGTCACCCCGGGCAACTGCGCCAAGATGCACGGTGCCGCCGGAGTCGTCGACCTCCATGCGCAGTACGCCGCCACGCGGCAGGGCATCCGCCGCAGCGGCGGCGAGGTTCAGGAGCAAGCGTCCCAAACCTTGCGGCAATGTCGGGTTACGGTCGGCGTCCGGCCACTCGAGCGACAACCGGCCCTCCATGAGCAGACCATCGGCCAGCGCGCGGGCCTTTGCCACGTCGTCGACCGCCGACGTGCCAGCCAAACCGTATGCCATACGGTAGAATTCGACGCGCCGTGTCGTCCTCTGGGCACTGCTTTCGATCAGTGACAGCGCGTCGTCGCGCATGTCATCGCCGACATCGAGCAGCAGTTCGATGCCGTTGTTCACCGCGCCCAGTGGATTGACCAGTTCATGGCAAAGATGCGAGCACAGCAGGCCAACGACACGCATATCGACAAGGTCCGGCATTGAAGGTAGGTTCTCCCAGTTTTGCGACGTCGCGCAGACACGTTTGGCGTGCGATGTCGCACGCTAGGCCAACCTTAACCGAACTGCCCCGATGACCCAAGTTCTCGTTCCCGGAAATTTCGTCAGGCATCCGGATCAGCCGGATTGGGGGATCGGGCAGGTCCAATCCGTGGTTGGCGGCCGCGCCACAGTGAATTTCCAGCATGCGGGAAAGCGGACTATCGTACTTGCGAGAGTAACCCTGGTTGCCGCCGAACCCGCCGAAGATAAGGCGGGCGGGCAGACCGGAGGTCCGCGCCGCGGCAATTAACAATCGTATCGTGGCGTAGGCCAGAGCGGAACACTGGGAGGATCGGTTCGGATGAAGAAAAAAGGCAGGACGGTGCGCCGGTTCGGACACCCCGGCGCAGGCCGGCGGCAGGCGCTGCCTTACCCGAAGGGACGACAAGCCGATCCTGATGCACTGGCCGAGACAGAGCGCGCGCTCTCAGGCAGATCGCGCGATCGGGACCAGCTGATCGAACTGCTGCATGCCCTGCAGGATTCGTTCGGTTGTCTGCACGTCCGACATCTCGTTGCATTGGCGCAGATCATGCGGCTCGGCATGTCTGAAGTGTTTGAAGTGGCAAGTTTTTATGCGCATTTCGACATTGTCGACGATGACGAGGAAGCGCCGGCTCCGGTCACGGTGCGCGTCTGCGACAGCCTGAGCTGCGCGCTGGCCGGTGCCGAGGAGCTTTACGCGTCGCTGTCGGCTACGACAAACGCCGATTTCCGCGTTGTCCACGCACCCTGTATGGGACGGTGCGACAAGGCACCTGTGGTCGCGGTCGGACAGCATCACGTTGCGCCGGCCATTGCCGCAGACGTCCGCGAGGCGGCCGGTGCCGGGCACACGGAGCCGGTCCCGCCGAACCATATCGATTTCGGCGCCTATGTGGCGGATGGGGGTTATGCGCTGCTGCGGGCATGCGAAGCGGGCACCCGGACCGTCGATGACGTCATCGACATTCTCGAGAAATCGGGACTGCGCGGGCTCGGCGGCGCGGGATTTCCGGCGGGCAGGAAATGGCGATTCGTGCGCGCCGAGGCCGGCCCGCGGCTGCTGGCCGTCAACGCCGATGAGGGCGAGCCCGGCACGTTCAAGGATCATTACTACCTGGCTCGTGACCCGCACCGCTTTCTGGAGGGCATGCTGATCGGTGCGTGGGCCACCGAAGCCGATGACATCTTCATCTATCTGCGCGACGAGTATCCGGATATCCGGGCCGTCCTGCAGCAGGAGATCGCCGCCCTGCAGTCGGCAGGCCTCGCTGCCGGGCGGTGCGTCCACTTGCGACGCGGCGCAGGCGCTTATATCTGCGGCGAAGAGTCGGCAATGCTGGAGAGTATCGAGGGCAAACGCGGCCTGCCGCGGCACAAACCGCCGTTCCCGAGCCAGGTGGGACTATTCGGCCGGCCCACACTCATCCACAATGTCGAGACGCTGTACTGGGTGCGCGAGATCGTCGAGCGCGGAGCGGACTGGTTCACCGCGCAGGGGCGCAACGGGCGACACGGCCTGCGCAGCTTCTCGGTGTCCGGTCGCGTGAAGGCGCCAGGTGTCAAGCTCGCCCCCGCCGGAATCACGATCCGCGAGCTGATCGACGAATACTGTGGCGGGATGGCGGACGGTCATACGCTGAAGGCTTATCTGCCGGGCGGCGCGTCCGGGGGGATTCTGCCCGCAAGCCTCGACAACGTGCCGCTCGACTTCGACACGTTGCAGGAGCACGGCTGTTTCATTGGCTCGGCCGCTGTTATCGTCCTCTCGGACAAGGACAGCGTGATCGACGCGGCGCGTAACCTGATGCGTTTCTTCGAGGACGAGTCGTGCGGCCAGTGCACCCCGTGCCGGGTTGGCACCGAAAAGGCGGTCAGGCTGATGGGTGCGGATCCATGGGATGTCGCGCTGCTGGAGGAACTCTCGCAGGCGATGATGGACGCATCGATCTGCGGGCTGGGCCAGGCGGCCCCGAATCCGCTGCTCTCGGTGCTGCGGTATTTTCCGGATGACGTGCCCCGTTGACCCCGCCGTTGCCTTTGACGCGGCTCAGCGACGCGTCGCGTGGTCGTGACCGAAATATGCCGGGCCATGCACAGGCACGGCAGAGTGGTTCGTTCGGCGAAACGGGAACGGCGTTTACCGTGGCTCAATAATTTGCAGGCAAGATTGCCAGCACCATGTTGCGGAATGCATTTCGACTCCTCGCCGGCCTGACAACCGTCATGCTGCTCGGCCTCGCCCTTGCGCCGAACTCTGCGGCGGAGCCGGGGCAACGTCTCGTTCTCGGCCGGATCTCTGACGAACCGCACAAGCATCTCGATCGGCTGCGGGCCATGGCCGGCTATCTGGCCAGCCAGCTCGCCAAGGACGGGATTGCCGGCGTCGACGTTGTCATCGCCGAGTCCGCGGAGCGCATGCGTAGCCTGCTCCGCCAGGGCAAGGTCGACCTGCTGTCCGAGACGGCGTTCACGGCGCTCGACTTCATGGATGACGGCACCGCCACGCCTTTGCTCCGGGAGTGGAAGAAGGGCGTCGCAGAGTACCACACGGTAATCATTGCCCGTAGCAACAGCGGCGTGCGATCGCTCGCCGACCTCGACGGGCGCAAATTCGCCTTCGAGGATCCCGGCTCGACATCGGGTTATCTGATTCCACGCGTCGCGCTGGAGGATGCAGGACTCACGCTGTGGCAGCTGCCCGACCCGCGCAACCCGGTCCCGGCCGGGGTGGTGGGCTACAGTTTTGCGAACGGCGAAATCAATGTCGTCGCCTGGGTCAACCGCGGCCTCGCGGACGCCGGCGCAATCAGCAACCTCGACTGGGCCGATCCGGAGGCCGCGCCGCCCGGACTGAAAAGCTCGCTGCGGATCATCCACGAAACGGAACCGGTCATTCGCTCGCTGTTTCTCGTGCGCGAGTCCCTCGATGCGGCGCTGAGCGAACGGATTACGGAAATTCTGGAAACGATGCACAAGACCCCCGACGGGCGGGCAACACTGAAGGACTATTTCAACGTCGCCCGGTACGACAGGCTTGAAGGCGATGCCGCAAAGGGATTCGAGGCGGCTCGCAGGGTCTGGCTTCGGGCCGGCAGGCAGTCTAACTGATGTCGCTGACCCTGAAGGCGCGCTATGCGCTCGTCGTCCTCGGCCTGACGCTCGCCACCGTGCTGAGCCTTTCCGCCGCGCTGCTCACCGGATTCGGGGTCACCTCCCTCGAGCTCCGCAATTCGACGGTCGAGTCGATGGAACAGGCCCTTCTTCGGCAGTACGAGCGGCGCGCCACCGACCTCGCCCGCGCGCTGGGCACGAGCATCGGCGACGAAGTCTACCTGCTCGACGTCGACGATATCCAGCATCTCGTCGACGATCTGTCCAACGCCCCCGATGTCAGCGCCATCATCGTTTTCGATACGCAGGGTCCGCTGTATCAGGTCGGCACGATTCCGGGCATGACCGCGGGCCAGGTCGAGGAGCATTTCGCCAGGCCGGAGCACTTCGCGGACCACGCCATCGTCACTGCGTTCCTGGCCGACAGCATCACCGCCAGCGTCCCGATTGTCCTCGCGGAGGACATCGTCGGCCACGTGATGGTCAACATGACGCTGAAACCGATCACCGAGCAGATCGCCCTGCTGCGCGACGAACAGAACCAGCTGGTCGGCGATAGCCAGAACCGGAGCCTGTGGACGTCGCTGGGTATAACGGTGACCTTTGGCGGGATCGGCATCGTGCTCGCCATCGTGGTCGCAAACCGCCTGAGTCGTCCGATCCGCCTGTTGTCGCAACTGGCCCGGCAGATCGGCCAGGGCAATTACGAGATGCCGAGCGATATCGGAGCCGGGGCGGAAATCCGCGATCTGGTCGAGTCGTTTGTCTCCATGGCCCGGGACCTGCGCCAGACCACGTTCAGCAAGACGTATGTCGACAATATCCTGCACAGCATGCTCGACGGCCTGCTGGTGGTCGGCCCCGACGGTTCGATCCGCACGGTCAATGCGGCGTGTTGCCGGCTCCTCGGCTATACCGAGCGCGAACTTCTGGGCCAGCCGGTGTCGGCCTTTCTGCTCGCGCCAATGCAGGGCCATTCGCCGGCAACGGCCGGCCGGCCGCGCGAGGGCACGGCCAGGACGCGAAGCGGCGGCTGGCTTCCGGTGCTGGTTTCGAGCGCAGAGCTGCCGGGACAGCCCGGCGACGAGGTTTCCAGTGTCTGGTTGTTTCGCGACATCACACGCCTCAAAACGACGCAGAATGCGCTCATTACCGCGATGCGCGAAGCCGAGCGGGCCAATCGGGCGAAGTCCCAGTTCCTTGCCAATATGAGCCATGAGCTCCGGACGCCGCTCAACGCCATCATCGGTTACAGCGAGATGCTCCTGGAGGAGGCCAGTGAGGCAGGGCGTTCCGACCTCGTGGGCGATTTGCGCCGGATCAATGGTGCCGGCCAACATCTGCTCGGACTGATCAACGATGTGCTCGACCTCTCGAAGATCGAGGCCGGCAAGATGGAGGTGACACCGGAGAACTTTGTTGTCTCGAGCGTCGTCGACGACGTCGTGGCCACGATCCAGCACATTGTCGAGGATCGCAGCAATCGCCTGACGGTCGACGTCGCGCCGGACCTGCAGCCGATGTATTCGGACCAGCTTAAGGTCCGCCAGATCCTGTTCAATATTCTGACGAACGCGGCGAAGTTCACACACGAAGGGCAGATCCGGTTTGCGGTGCGCCCGGTCAAGGAGCCGGACGGAACCTGGATCGAATTCATCACCACCGATACCGGTATCGGCATGACCCAAGAGCAGATCGATAAGGTGTTCGGCGAGTTTCTCCAGGCGGATTCATCGACCACCCGCGAATATGGCGGCACCGGTCTTGGGTTGGCGATCAGCCGGCGCATGGCGCGCATGCTCGGTGGCGATATCTCGGTGACGAGTGCGCTTGGCGAAGGGTCGACGTTCATCGTGCGCCTGCCCGACCGCATGCCCCTGATCAGCGATTCCGCCGAAGCGGCCACGGGAATGTCGCGCGCTATGGCGCCGAGCCAGATGGCCGATACCGGGCGGGTCGTTCTCGTGATCGACGGCGATATCGATTTCCTCGAGCTGACGGCATGGCATCTGACGCGCTGGGGATTCCGCGCGGTGACGGCGAGTCGCGGTGGCGAAGCACTGCGCCTGGCGCGGGATGTCCAGCCGTTCGCCATCCTGCTCGATATCGCCCTCGGCGACATGGACGGGTGGACCGTGCTGAAGAGGCTCAAGAAGGATCCGGTTCTGCAGAGCGTTCCGGTCATCGTGTCCTCGACGATCGACGAGTCGGACCGCGGCCATGCATTCGGTGCCGTTGACTTCATGGTACGGCCGATCGACTGGACCCGCCTGTTTCGCACGCTTGCGGACCAGCTGCCGCGTGGTGATGGGCAGACGGTCCTGGTCGTCGATCAGGATCCGGTGTCGCGCAATTCCCTTGGCCGCGCACTTTCGACTGCGGGCTGGACGGTGGCCAGCGCAGCGAGCGGCGACGAGGGCTTGGAGTGGATCCAGAACCACACCGCCGACATCATAGTTCTCGATCTGACGAGCCCGGAAAAGGAAGGGAAGACGTTCCTACGCGCCTTCAAGTCGAACGAATCGACGGCGGCCGTGCCGATCATCGTGGTCACAGCCAAGCGGCTCTCGGATTCCGAACGCCGCGAGCTGTACCGTCTGGCGGATGCCGTTATCGACAAAGAGATGAGCGGGTGGAGTGAAATGGTACGCGTGGTGATCAGTTCCATCGAGCCACGCACCGCCGAACGAGCCGAGTTGGCCGGAGAATGACGCGATGCCTACGATCCTGATCGTCGAAGACAATGAAATGAACCGCGACATGTTGTACCGTCGGCTGTCGCGCAAAGGCTATTCCGTCCTGGTGGCACAGGACGGGGTCGAGGGAATGTCGGTCGCCCGCAGCGAAACGCCGGACCTGATCATCATGGACCTGAGCCTGCCCATTGTCGACGGCTGGGAAGCATCACGGCGCCTGAAAGCGGACGCGACGACCAGCGCGATACCCATCATTGCGCTGACCGCACACGCGATGAGCACCGACAAGGAGAAGGCGCTGGCGGCCGGCTGCGATGATTTCGATACCAAGCCGATCGACTTCAATCGGCTGCTGCAGAAGATAGACGACGCCTGCGCCCGGCGGTAGGCCGCCGGCCAGGGTACCTGAAGGGTCAGCTGACTCGCAGATTCAGTAACGGCGCCCGCGCGCTGCGACGGCGGGAATGTCGCTGCGGCTGATACCGATATCGGCAAGCTGGCGATCGGTCAGACGCGACAGTTCCGCCCGCGTGCGGGCACGCTGACGGCTTTCATGGATGGCGGCACCAATGCGGGAAAGGCTCTCGAAAATCTGTAAGTTCATGGCCATAATCCATCTGAACAGAAAAATGCTTCGATACTTGTATAGGACAAAGTATCCAGCTTTTTCAGCCTTGCCGAAACCGGTTTTTGTGCATTGCAGCATTGCCCAATATGCATAGGTTAAGGTGTAGTTAACGGGGGTTGCCGACGCTGCCCCGCCGGACAATGGTCTATGTTGTCACGGGGCCGCGGTTTTTGTGTAATATGCCCCGGCCGCGGCGGACGGATGTGCCGTGCGGCACCGCGGGTATAGAGGGCAAGAGCGATTACGATGGCAAAGAAGGTTCGATTTCAGTTGGATGGGCGCAGCGTCGAGGCAGCCCGCGACGAGACGATTTGGCAGGCCGCAACGCGCTCGGGAGTGGAGATCCCGCATCTGTGCCACTCCGCCGAGCCGGGTTACCGCCCGGACGGCAATTGCCGCGCCTGCATGGTGGAAATCGAGGGCGAGCGTGTCCTGGCCGCATCGTGCATCCGAAAACCGACCGAGGGCATGAAGGTCAAGACCGCGTCGGAACGGGCCAGGTCAGCGCGCAAAATGGTGTTCGAGCTGCTGATCGCCGACCAGCCGAAGCGCGACGTCGCGCACGATCCGGAATCCAAGTTCTGGCGCTGGGCCGACGCCGTCGGCCTGTCGTCGAGCCGTTTTCCCTGCCGCGCCGGGCCGCCCCAGGATGACAGCCACCCGGCTATGCGCGTCAATCTGGACGCCTGCATCCAGTGCGGCCTGTGCGTGCGGGCCTGTCGCGAGGTTCAGGTCAACGATGTGATCGGCATGGCCTACCGCGGGCACGGCACCAAGGTGGTGTTCGATCTCGACGACCCGATGGGCCAGTCGACCTGCGTTGCCTGCGGCGAATGCGTGCAGGCCTGTCCGACCGGCGCCCTGATGGAGGCGTCGCTTGTCGACGAGGCCGGCGTGCGCACCGTGTTTGCCGATCGCAGCGTCGATTCGGTGTGCCCGTTCTGCGGCGTCGGATGCCAGACCAGGGTCCATGTGAAGGACGGGCGCATCGTGCAGGTCGACGGCCGGGACGGGCCGGCCAACGAGAACCGCCTGTGCGTCAAGGGACGGTTCGGCTACGACTACGTCCACCATCCGCATCGGCTGACCAAGCCCATGATCCGGCGTGACGATGCGCCCAAACAGTGGGACGACGAGATCGATCCGGCGAATCCGTGGACGCATTTCCGCGAGGCCAGCTGGGAAGAGGCTCTGGATCGCGCCGCTGCGGGCCTCAAGACGATACTGGATCGCGACGGCGGCGGTGCGCTGGCGGGGTTCGGATCGGCCAAGGGCTCGAACGAGGAAGCGTACCTGTTCCAGAAACTGATCCGCACGGGGTTCGGGACAAACAATGTCGACCACTGCACACGGCTGTGCCATGCCTCGTCCGTGGCGGCACTGATGGAGGGCATCGGCTCCGGCGCAGTGACTGCGCCGTTCACCGCGGCCGCGGATGCCGATTGCATCGTCGTCATCGGGGCACGGCCTACGGACAACCACCCGGTCGCCGCGACCTACCTCAAACAGGCGGCCAAACTGGGAAAGACGTTGATCGTCATGGATCCGCGGCGCCAGGAACTGTCGCGTCACGCCACCTACAATCTTCAGTTCAAGCCCGGCCGCGACGTCGCGTTGATCAATGCGATGCTGAACGTGATTGTCGAAGAAAAGCTGTACGACCGGCAGTATGTCGAGGCACACACCGAAGGATTCGAGGCGCTCAAGAGCGGTATTGCCAGCTTCACACCTGAGAAGATGGCCGATATCTGCGGTATCGACGCCGAGACGATCCGCACGGTGGCCCGCATCTACGCGACCTCGCGGGCTTCGATCATCTTTTGGGGCATGGGCGTCTCACAGCACGTCCATGGCACCGACAACGTGCGCTCGCTGATCGCCCTGTCGCTGATTACCGGCCAGGTGGGCCGGCCCGGCACCGGCCTGCACCCGTTGCGCGGCCAGAATAACGTGCAGGGCGCATCGGACGCCGGGCTCATCCCGATGGTCTACCCGGACTACCAGTCGGTGGAGGACACCGCAATCAGGGAGCGATTCGAGTCGTTCTGGAACATGGGACTCGACCCCAAACGTGGCCTGACGGTCGTCGAGATCGTCAACGCCATCCATGCCGGCAGCATAAAGGGCATGTACATTCTCGGTGAAAACCCGGCGATGTCGGACCCGGACCAGGCGCACGCGCGCGAGGCCCTGGCCACGCTCGAATGCCTCGTCGTCCAGGACATCTTCCTTACCGAAACCGCGTTCCATGCCGACGTCGTGCTTCCGGCCTCGGCCCATGCGGAAAAGACCGGTACCTTCACCAACACCAACAGGCAGGTTCAGCTCGGCCGCCAGGTGATCGACCCGCCAGGCGAGGCGCGCCAGGACTGGGAACTGATCCAGGAAATCGCGCGCCGGATCGGCCTCGACTGGTCGTACCGCTCGGTGAGCGACGTGTTCGCGGAAATGGCGCAGGTCATGCCATCGCTGGACAACATCACCTGGGAGCGACTTGAGCGCGAGGACTCGGTGACCTATCCGTGCGAAGCGCCCGATAAGCCGGGCAGCGAAGTGCTGTTCGCCAGCGGCTTCCCGACGGAAAGCGGGCGCGGACGCATCGTGCCGACGCAGCTCGTCGACCCGGACGAGATGCCGGACGATGCCTTCCCGATGGTGCTGACGACCGGACGCATGCTCGAACATTGGCACACCGGCGCCATGACGCGGCGAGCGACGGTGCTCGACGATCTTGAGCCCGAGGCAGTCGCCTGTCTGTCGCCGACAGACCTCGCACGGCTCGGCCTGCAGCCCGGCGATTTCGTGACCGTCGCGACACGCCGCGGCACGGTGCGGATGAAGACGCGCCAGAGCGGCGACGTGCCGCCCGGAATGGTCTTCATCCCGTTCTGCTTCGCCGAGGCCGCGGCCAACTTCCTGACCAATCCGCAGCTGGATCCGTTCGGCAAGATTCCCGAGTTCAAGTTCTGCGCGGCGCGCGTGGATCCGGCCAGGGAGCCGGCTGCAGCCGAATAGGCGGATCCGATCCGTGGCCGGGACCCGCAAGTCGAAGCGCAAGGGCACGGGCAAGGCGACCGCCACCAAGCCGGCACGGCGCCACAAATCCGCCGCGCCACCCGTCGCGGCCGCGCGGGCAAAGCCGCCGGCGTCGAAATCGACATCCGGCAGAAGGCCGGCGGGCGCCGCGTCGGACCGATCGAATTGGCTGCATGACCTAGTGTTCGATGCCTGGACGTCGATGACGATTCCGCTGCAACGGCGCGTCGGGATCGTCTTGCTTGCCATAAGTGCGGCCGGCCTTGCCACCGTCAGCGCGTGGGTGGTGACGGATTCGCTCCACGGCTTCGGCCACTGGGCCGAGCGCGCCGCGCTTCGTGGTATCAGCGTCGCACTGGTCGGACTTTCGCTGTGGGCAGTGCTCAGTCACCGGCGCTCCGTTTCCCGCGTACTGGTTCTCGGAGTCGGCGCCGTCAGCCTTCTCGTCCACGAAACCGGTTCGGCTTGGTGGGTGGACCGGGCCCGGGCCCCTGCAAACCGCACGCTGCATCAGCTCGAGTCCGGGTCGCGCAACGTCGAGACCTTGACGCGGGCAGAGCTCGCCGACCCTTATGTCGAGGCATATGTGGTCATGAGGGACGTCTATTGGGAGTTGTATCTTCGTTCCGATGACGCGATGTCACGCTATCGCTCGTATTATGAGGATTATACGGCGGAAGGCACGTTTCTCGACGCCGCCCGCCTGACGACTCGGAGCGATTTGTGGCGTTCGATCTTCCAGATCGACGACCTGCAAGTGCGTCTCCAGCGAGTTGAGGCGGCGCGACCGGACATTTCCGATCTCCTGCTGACCGTAAACCTGCTGGATGTCGACGCGGAAACGCGGGCGGCCTACGCAGATGACCTTCGCGCCACGCGCGAATCGTTCGTCGCGGCGACGGCCGCAGCGGTGAGGCAGGAGCGCGAGGCCCTGCGCGCGATGCGACGCTCCCTGGAAGTGCTGCTGGACGCCGAGGGACGGTACCGCATCGAGAACGGTCGCCTTATCTTCGACCGGCCCGATGACGCGGCCCGCTATGCCGGCCGGGCAGATGCCGGGTGACGGTCAGCGGTCGTCGCGGCTCAACAGGCGCTCTGCTTCGGCAATATCATCCGGCCTGTTGGCGTTGAAGAACGGGTCGATGGGATCCGTCGGCCAGTTCACGGCGATCAGCCGGTAGCGCGCGGTCCACACGTCGACCTTGCGGATGTCCGCCTCCGTCATCGCCTGGCGCAACTCGGCAGCAAGGCGGGCCGGCCACAGTCCGCAAACCGGGTGGGCGCGCCCGCCAGAGGCCGCGCACGCCATTTCGGCACCGGCCGATTCGACCGCTGCCAGCATCCGTGCGGCAAGATCTTCCGGAAGGAACGGCGCATCGGTGGGCACCGTCAGCACCCAGGGACAGTTCGTGGCGTTCGCCGCCGCCCACTCCATGCCGGTCAGGACGCCTGCCAGGGGGCCGGCGTGGCCGGCTACGGAATCGGCCACGACCGGCAGGCCAAATTCGGCGAAGCGGTCGGGGTCACCGTTCGCATTCAGGATCAGGCGGCTGGTCTGCGGTGTCATCCGGGCGATGACCCGGGCCAGGATGGTCTCGCCGCCGATCCGGCGCAGCATCTTGTCGCCGCCGCCCATACGGCGCGACAGGCCGCCGGCGAGCAGCACACCGACAACGGCCCCGTTCATGATCCCGACATCGCTCCGACCAGATCGCTCCTCCGCGACCGGGCAGTCCGTCCTGCCCGGGTCCGTCTCCCGCCGACCACGCCGGTCGGTGGGGGACCGTATGGCAATACCGCGTGGCGAGCTGCGGGTCCAGTCGGGAACGGACCGGACCCTCTGATCGATTTGGGCGCGACGGCCTGTCCCGCCGCGATCACGGGGATTCTAGTGCAGGTCGGGCGTCCACATGCAGGTGTGGTTGCCGCTGATCCGGGCGGCCTCCATGGCCTTATCGGCGCGGTTGATCATTTCCTGCACCGGGCTGGAATCCATCATGACACCGCCGAGCGAGACCGTAACGGAAATATCCAGCCCGTTGTCGGGCATCTTGAACGGCAGGCGGGCGATGATCCCGTTAAGCCGCTGCAGGACCGCGGTCGCATCCGACGGCTTGACATGGGGCAGCGCGACCAGGAGCTTCTCCCGGCCGTGCCGGAAGATCGCATCGTACGAACGCAGGCTGTGCGCGAATCGGTTTGCGATCTCGCCCACGGTCAGCTCCATTGCGGCGCCCTCGATCGGGTTGGGGGCACAGACAACGAGACAGCAGGTCGACTTGCTCGTCGACACCTTCTGGCGCGCGTTTTCCAGCCACTGGGCGGTCTCCATCAGGTTGTCGACCACCGGCAGCGGGCCGGCCATTTCCTTGCGTTCACCGAAGTCGAATTCGGTGGATGTGTTTGCGGCATTAGAAGATTTCGGGTTGCCGAACAAGCCCATGAACCAGCCCTCCTCGTTCACGTCGCATGCGTCTCCGACCCGGGCGCACAGACCGGCGACGACCACACTCGGCAGCGCGCTGCACGCCAAAATCGCGGGGCATATTGGCCGGCAATTGGTAAAGGATAGGTTTTCACGTCCAAAAAAACGTGCTGCGGGCGTTCGTGGGTCAGATGCCTAGTGCTCGAGCTCGGCAGACCACACGACAATGCGCTCGCCGGCGCCCGTCCCGGCCATGTTTGCGGCTCGCGACGCCCGGTCGAGGATTTCCTGCACCGACGCGCGAGGATCGGACGAGGCAATGCCGAACCTCGCGGACACCGCCGTTTCCACCGTCCCGGACAGTGCAAACGGACTCTTGTCCACGGCCTCGCAAAGACGTTTCGTCACCGCGCTCGCCTGGCCCGTATCGGTCCCCGGCAGGCAGATCAGGAATTCGGACCGCCCATAGCGATAGACCGCATCGTAGGGGCGCAAATTCGCATACAGCCGGGCCGCCAGACCAGCCACCAGGCGATCGATGCCGAGATTGCCGAATTTTTCCTCGATTTCGGCGAGTTCGTTGGGACGCACCATCACGAGGCACATCGGCAGGTTGGTGCGCGCCGCCCGCTCCGATTCGCGTTCGAGCTCGGCAAGCATGGTCATCCTCCCCTGAAGTTCCGCGACGGCCTCGTCCTCGGCCACCAGAATGTCCTCCGGCCGGCCGTGGACTTCCTGGATCCGTGCGGCGACATTCCTGAACCCGTCGAATGCGCTGATCAGGGCATCGTATTCGTCCAACGGTATCCGTTCGCCTGCCGCCTTCCCCGCGAGATAGCGCGCAGCCTCGTGCACCTCCCTGTGGGCCCGGCCGATCTCGACGAACAGGTTGCCCTCGAGGATGCCCGACTGGCTGTGCCGCTCCAGCCACTGGCCGAACCGACAGCGCCGGTGGGCGTCCTCGTCGGCGATCGGGGACTCCGGCTTGAGGCCGCAGATGAGGGCGCGGCGCAGGCTTTCGAGCAAGCGTTCATGTTCGGCAAGGGCCTGCGCGACGGATACCGAAATATCGCGCGATCCCGCTTTGTCGACAGACGCTCCGCCGTTGCCTGTCATGCCGTACTCCCTGGTACCGGGCGTTACGGGTCCGGCCCGCTCAAGCGATCATGCAGCGTCGAGATCGGGCGACCAGAGACGGATCGCATCGCCGCCGTTCTGCACGGCGGCATGAAGCGCCCGCCCCGCGCGGGCCAGGTTCTCCTCCACCGAGGTCGTGCCGTCAAGCATGATCGCGCCCAGCGAGGCCGTCGCCGGCACGACGCTGCCGTCCTCCATCGTAAGCAGGCGGCTCGAGACGACCTTGCGCAGTCGGTCCATGACGGTGGTCGCGTCCTCCTGCTTGAGGTGCGAGACACCGATCAGGAACATGTCCGGCCCGAAGCGATAGATCGAGTCATACGGCCGCAGGCCGACCGCGAACCGTTTGCCGACACCGTTCACGATCTGCGGTGCCAATTCGTTGCCCTTGAGGTTATCGAGGCGAACAAGGATAACGCAGTAGGACTCCCCGACACGGGACACCCGTCCCAGCTCTTTTTCGAGATCCCGCATCATTGCGGTCGTGTCGTCGACGATCGGCAGCGGCGGCAGGCCGCTGCCGGACCCGTCGCTGACCATGTAACGCTTGGTGCCCCTCAGTCCGAGCATGTGTAATCCACGTCCAATCATCGCAGGTTATGTCTCCGGCAATGGAACATTGCCGACCATTGGACCACCATTTGATCAACAATTTATGAAAATCCATGGTTAAGCGCAGGGGGCGCGATCATAGCTGCGCCAACAGCGTCCTAGGTCGCCGCCCGCTCGGCCTTGGATGCGGAGTCGCGGCGCACCGTCGCCGGATCGGCGTCGTAGACGATCCGGCTCTCGCCTGACAGGGCAATGAACCGCTTGCCCTTGGCCCGCCCGATCAACGTCAGATTGGCCTTGCGCGCCAGCTCAACACCCCAAGCGGTGAAGCCTGAGCGCGAAATGAGGATCGGAATCCCCATCTGGACGGTCTTGATCACCATCTCCGACGTCAGCCGCCCGGTGGTATAGAAGATCTTCCCGTCCTTGCCGATCCCGTTCATCGCCATGAAACCGGCGATCTTGTCGATCGCGTTGTGGCGCCCGACATCCTCCATGTAGATCAGCGCCCGGTCCGCCTCGCACAAGACGCAGCCGTGGATGGCGCCGGCAGCCAGGTAGAGGCTGGGCGAGGTGTTGATCTTCTTGGTCAGGGCATAAAGCCACGACGTCTTGAGGATGGCATCGCCGGGCAGCCGCACCTCGTCGAAGCGCTCCATCAGGTCCCCGAACACCGTGCCCTGGGCGCAGCCGGAGGTCAGCGTCTTCTTGCGCAGCTTCTCCTCGAAATTGGTGCGCTTCTTCGTGCGCACAACCACGGTTTCGATGTCGTCCTCGTACTCGACGGCGGTGATCTCGTCGTCGGGCCGCAGCATGTTCTGGTTGATCAGGTAGCCGACCGCGAGATACTCGGGGTGGTCGCCGATCGTCATCATGGTGACGATCTCCTGGCCGTTGAGGAACAGGGTGAGCGGCCGCTCGACGACGACGCGCGTCTCGATCGGATTGCCGTCCTGGTCGACGCCGCTCACCGCCTGCGTCAGGCGCTTGTCCTCCGGGTCGGGCTTGAGAATGTAATCGCTCATGGGGAGCAATATGCGTGCGCCCGCCGGTTCCGGCAAGGCCGCCGGCAGGCGGGCACGGCGCCTGCGGGTTCACCCGATATTGACGCAGAGCCGCCGAATACCAGATATCTCAGCGGGTAGATTGTATGGCGGGCATGTTCTAGAATGCGCCGTCGGTGCAGGAGAGGCAGGGTAATGAGAGATCCCTTCGGGCGACATATCACCTATCTGCGCGTGTCGGTCACCGACCGCTGCGACTTCCGCTGCGTCTACTGCATGGCCGAGGACATGACGTTCCTGCCCAAGAAGGACGTGCTCTCGCTGGAGGAGCTGGACCGGCTGTGCGGCGCCTTCGTGCGCCTCGGCGTGCGCAAGCTGCGGCTGACCGGCGGCGAGCCGCTGGTGCGCCGCAACATCATGTGGCTGATCGAGCGGCTCGGCGAGCATCTGAAGACCGGCGCCCTGGACGAGCTGACGGTGACCACCAACGGCAGCCAGCTCGCCAAGCTCTCCGACCAGCTCTACGCCGCCGGCGTGCGCCGCATCAATGTCTCGATGGACACGCTGGATCCGGAAAAGTTCGCCGCCATCACCCGCTGGGGCAAGCTCGACCAAGTGCTCGACGGCCTTGCGGCGGCGGAACGGGCGGGCCTCCAGATCAAGATCAACGCGGTGGCGCTCAAGGGCGTCAACGACGACGAGTTTCACGACCTCGTCGCCTGGGCCGGCGAGCGCGGCTACGACCTCACCTTCATCGAGGTCATGCCGATGGGCGACATGGGCGAGCACCAGCGCGTCGACCAGTACCTGCCGCTGTCGATGGTGCGCGCCCGGTTGCGCGAGCGCTGGACGCTGGACGAGATCGACCTCAATACCGGCGGACCGGCCCGCTACGTGCGGGTCAACGAGACCGGCGGCCGGCTCGGTTTCATCACGCCGATGACCCACAATTTCTGTGAATCCTGCAACCGCGTGCGGCTGACCTGCACGGGCACGCTCTACATGTGCCTCGGCCAGGAGGACGCGGCCGACCTGCGGGCGCCGCTGCGCGCCAGCGAGTCGGATGCGGCGGTCGAGCGCGCCATCCTCGAGGCGATCGATCGCAAGCCCAAGGGTCACGACTTCGTGATCGACCGCCGCAGCCACAAACCCGCCGTCAGCCGCCACATGAGCGTGACGGGGGGGTGAAGCGCTGGCGGCTGGCTACGCACTTAGCTCAGCCCGGACCCGATTAGCGAATCTCTCGATTTCCCTTTCGGGATAACTGATCATTCCCATTTGTACCCGCACGGCGTTCCGCACATAGGCGGTCAATTGGTCCGGATCCGACAGCGCGTATTTGATCGTCTGCGTAAGATAGGAATCGTATTCATCGCGTGGGCCCTCTCCCCCGGCCAGAACCCCGATCGGATCGAATTCGTTCCATAGTTTGCGACACCGATCGATTTGCGCGCGCATTACCACTTTTTTGGCCGATCTCAACGCCTGCTTCCCCTCCGGAAGATTGCAATCAGAGTCAGTTGATCCGCACCGGCCCCTTCTCGCCCTGCATCGCGCGGGGCGGGTCCTCGGCGGTCGGACCGGACTGGTGGTGGACGATCTTCCAGGCCCGGTCCTCACGCACGAAGACATTGGTCGCGATCAGGTTGTTGCCGCCGATCTGCTCGAAGCAGACCACCGCCGCATAGTCGCCGAACAGGTGCACGCGCGGCCCGAGGAACCTGATCTGCGCCGAGGACTCGTGGCCGAGGATGCCCTTCCAGCTCGCCAGCACCGCCTCGCGGTCGAAGATCGGCCCGCCGCCGGGATGGATGCAGCTGACCGGCGATTCGCTCGCCCACAGCTGCGCCATGGTGGAGAAATCCCGGCCGTTGAAGGCGGCGTAGAATGCCTCGTTGGCGAACAGGACGGCGTCGCGGTCGGACATCCGGCGTCTCCCAGTCGGCGCGGTCGCTCAGGCCGCCTTTTCCATCTTCATCGACCAGGCGCCGCGGGCGGCGGCACCGTTGGCCAGCGCGCGGTGCAGGAACGCCTGCTGCGCCGCCTTCAGGTTCTCCGCCTTGCCGCCCCACGCCTTCAGCGCCGCCGCCTGCAGCGCCCGCCCGTACGAGAAGCTGAGCTTCCAGGGCAGGGTCTCGCCGAGCGCGTTCATCGCATTCAGATGCTCGGTCGCGAGCACGTCGGACTGGCCGCCCGAGAGGAAGACGATGCCCGGCACCGCCGCCGGCACCGCGCGCTTCAGGACCTCGACGGTGCGCCGTGCGACCTCGTCGACGCCGGCCTGCTTCGGGCAGTCGGTGCCCGACAGCACCATGTTGGGCTTCAAGAGCGTCGCCTCCAGCCGCACGTTCTGGATGCGCAACTGGTGGTAGGTCTCGGCCAGCGTCGCCTCGGTGACCTCGGCGCAGCGGTCGATGTCGTGGTCGCCGTCCATCAGCACCAGCTTCGCCTCCTGGCACAGCGCGGCATAGCGCGCCAGCGCATGGGCGTTGGCCGAGATGCAGGCCGCGCTCGGATGCCTGTCGCCGGCGATGGTGATCACGGCGCGCCACTTGGCGAAGCGGGCCCCGAGCCCGTAATACTCCTGGCAGCGCTCGCGCAGCCCGTCCAGCCCCTCGGTGACCTTCTCGTCGGACGAGCCGGCCAGCTTCTTGGCCCCGGTATCGACCTTGATGCCGGGGATGATGCCGGCAACCTCCAGCACCTTGACCAGGGGCGTACCGTCGGCAGCATTCTGGCGGATCGTTTCGTCATAGAGGATCACGCCGCTGATCGCCTCCTCGGCGCCGGCGGTCGTGAACAGCATCTCGCGATAGGCGCGGCGCGTCTCCTCGACCGATTCGACATTGATCGAATCGAAGCGCTTCTTGATGGTCCCGGTGCTCTCGTCGGCGGCGAGGATCCCCTTGCCGTCCGCCACGATCGCCCTTGCGATATCGTCCATTTCGACCTCCTCGATGTCTCGAACGGACGCGCCTGACGGCGCCCGCCACCATGCTGCCCCTTATACTGCCCCGCCGTCGTTAACGCTACAGGTAGCGACCCGCGTCGCAACGCTGGCGCGGGCGTCCCCGTCGGGTATACTGCCGCGACCGCCGCGGGAGACGCATTGGGGCCGATGACGCAATCGAGAATCGCCTTCCTCGCCGCCGAGGACAGCGAAGCGCAGGAGGCGCTTGCCCGCCTGTCCTCACGCTACGGCAACGTCCCGCCGGCCGAGGCGGAGATCATCGTCGCGCTCGGCGGCGACGGCTTCATGCTGCAGACGCTGCACGCGCATATCGACGGCGACGTTCCGATCTACGGCATGAACCGCGGCTCGATCGGCTTTCTGATGAACCGCTACGACGAGGAGGATCTGCCGGCCCGCCTTAAGCGCGCCGAGCCGGTCCGGCTGCACCCCTTGCGCATGACGGCGACATCGGCGTCTGGCGCGCAGCAGGAGGCGCTGGCGATCAACGAGGTCTCGCTGCTGCGCCAGACCCGGCAAGCGGCCAAGCTGCGCATCAGCATCGACGGGAGGGTCCGGCTGGAGGAACTGATCTGCGACGGTATCCTGGTGGCGACGCCGGCCGGCAGCACCGCCTACAACCTGTCCGCGCACGGCCCGATCATTCCGATGGGTGCGGGCCTGCTGGCGCTCACCCCGATCAGCGCCTTCCGCCCGCGGCGCTGGCGCGGCGCGCTGCTGCCGCAGACCGCACAGGTCGGGCTGGAGGTCCTTGAGCCGGCCAAGCGCCCGGTGAGCGCCACCGCCGGCCACACCGAGATTCGCGATGTCGTGCGCGTCGAGGTCTTGCAGGTCGACGATCTGTCGGTGATCCTGCTGTGCGATCCCGAGCACAATTTCGAGGAGCGGATCCTCAAGGAGCAGTTCGAGCCGTAGGCCGAAGGCTAAACGCTTGACGCCCCTACTCCGCCGCCTCGGCGGCGCGGTCGCCGACGGCGAAATCGCAGATGGCGGCGATCAGCGTGTCGAGATCGGCCTTCAGCCCGTCGTAGCCGGGGCCACGCTCGAACCGCTCCTCGTCCATGTACAGCGAGCGGTTGATCTCTATCTGCAGCGAGTGGCGGCCGTTCGCCGGGTTGGAATAGGCGTCGATCAGCTCGACCCCCTTGTAGGGATCGTTGAGGGCCACGGCATAGCCCATGCCCTCCAGCGTACCGCGCACCATGTCGCGGAAGTCGGTTGCGCAGCTCGTGCCCTCGCGGTCGCCGAGCACGAAATCAGCACGGCGGCGCCCGGCCCGCGCGTCGACCACCGTCGACGCGCTGACCGTCGGCATCGAATGGCAGTTCAGGTGGTAGACGACCCCGAACCGATCGCGCACCCGGTCGATGGCGCCGGCGAGCGCCTGGTGGTACGGACGGTAGTAATCGTCGATCCGCGCCTGCACCTCGTCGATCGTCAGCTTGCGGTCGTAGATCGGCACGTCGGGCGGGCACAGCCGCCAGATCAGCCCGTGGCCGAGGCGGGATTTCTCGGTAACGGACACCGGCCCCGGCCAGTTGCCGTCGATCAGCCGCCGGTCGATGTCGTATTCCGAGCGGTTCGGGTCGATGTAGCTGCGTGGGAATTTGGCCGCCAGGAGCACGGCGCCCCGTTCCGGCGCCGTGCCGAACAGGTCTTCGACGAACATATCCTCGGCCCGGCGCAGTCGCGCCTGCGGCGCGATGGTCTCGAAATCGGCGGGATAATCCGCGCCGCTGTGCGGGGAATCGAACACGACGGGCGCCGACGGCCGGGCCGGCAGCCACAGTTCGAACACGCCTGGTCTGTCCTGTCTCATCCTCTCCCGCCTGTCGGGGCGTGCCGCGCGCCGTTATCCGCCGGGACTGGCACGCGCCGAAAGGATCATTATAGTCTTCTACAGCCCTTCCCGCCAACAAAACCCGGACCATCCCGCATGAGCGCCCTTACGGCCACGACCCGAGAGCTGATGGATACGCTCGTCGCGTTCGATACGACGAGCCGCGACTCCAACATCGACCTCATCCACTTCGTGCGCGACTACCTTTCGGGCCATGGCATCGAGAGCACGCTGATCCGCGACCGCGACGAGCCCAAGGCGAACCTCTATGCCACGCTCGGCCCGAAGGACCGGCCGGGCATCATGCTCTCGGGCCATACCGACGTGGTGCCGGTCGACGGCCAGGACTGGCACAGCGAGCCGTTCCGCGTGACCGAGAAGGACGGCCGGCTCTACGGTCGCGGCACCTGCGACATGAAGGGCTTCATCGCGATCGCCCTGGCCCACGTGCCGGTGTTTCTCGAGCGCGGGCTGGACACCCCGATCCATCTCGCGTTCTCCTACGACGAGGAGGTCGGCTGCCTCGGCGTGCGGCACCTGATCGATGTGATCAACGCGCTGCCGATCAGGCCGCGCATGGCGATCATCGGCGAGCCGACCGAAATGCAGGTCATCGTCGCCCACAAGGGCAAGACGGACATCAACGTCCATGTGCACGGCTTCGAATGCCATTCGGCCCTGGCGCCGGATGGCGTCAACGCCGTCCAGTACGCGGCCGAGCTGATCAGCCACATCGCCGAGATGGCGAGGCGGGTCGCCGTCGACGGTCCGTTCGACGACGAGTTCGACGTCGCCCACAGCACCCTCCACACCGGGCTCATCCGTGGCGGCACGGCGCTCAACATCGTGCCCAAGGACTGCCGCTTCGAGTTCGAGCTCCGCAACCTGCCGCAGCAGGATCCGCAGCCGCTGCTCGACGAGATCTACCGCTTCGCACGCGACGAGCTGGAGCCGCGGATGAAAGCGGTGCATCCCGATGCCGGCTTCGACTTCGACCAGGGCGTGCAGTATCCCGGCCTCGACATGCGGCCGGACGACGAGGCGGTGACCCTGGTCAAGGCGCTCGCCGGGCAGAACGACCACGCCAAGGTCGCCTTCGGCACCGAGGCCGGGCTGTTCCAGCGGGACGCGCAGATCCCCTGCGTGATCTGCGGCCCGGGAAGCATCGCCCAGGCGCACAAGCCGGACGAGTATCTCAGCCTCGACCAGCTCGCGGCCGGCCAGGCCTTCATGGCCCGCCTGGCCGACCGCGTGTGTGCGAGGTGAGCGTGTCGGTTTAACCGACAAGACTGGAGCAGAATGCCTTTTCCTGCCCCGGTGGCAAATGCCGCGGGGTCGAGCCATTCACGATTGTTCGACGTCGGTACCAAGCGACCTCATACTTCGAGACGGGCCTTCGGCCCTCCTCAGCATGAGGCTCCAATGTCTCGACGCTCCAGGCCTCATGCTGAGGAGCGGCGGAGCCGCGTCTCGAAGCATGCTGTCGCGCCGTTGGCGAAAAAACGGCAATCGAGCCCGTCGGAGGGTGCGCTAGCCATCCCACCGCTCCGGCCGGCTGTCGTGGCGCAGGCCGAGGATGTAGCGCTCCGCCGTGATGTCGCGGACGGCGTGGAACGGACGGTCGTTGCGCCCCTGGTAGCCGGGCGCACGCATCAGCAGAAGGTGCCCCGGCGGCGCTGGGATCTCGCGGGCATCGCGGCCGGCGCGATCCTGCGATACCAGGAACCGACCCGCACCGGCCAGCACCACGATGGCGACCAGCCCGACATAGCGGATGTGGTCTCGGTGCGGCGAGATGCCGGCGCTGCCCGCCGCGTAGCGCTGCACGATCAGGTCGTTGATCGCGAACCCGTCAGGCAGTGGATTGCGCGCCATGGAATCGAGGGCCCGCGCTATGTGCCGGTCCACCGCCCGGGCCAGCGCCAAGAGGTCCCCGCCCTCCGGAAGTTCGGTCGCCAGGTCGAAATCCTGGTAGACCGCGGTCTCGCCGACGCCCACGACCGCCCGCGCCGCGTGAAACTCCAGCCGCCGCGCCTCGCCTGCGAGGCGTGCGCACGACGCGGCGTCGAGCAGCGGCAGCGAAGCCGCATCGGCATCACCGGCCTCGCAGATCGCCTCGGCCAGCGCCCGCGGCCCGGCCAGGAACGCCGCTTCGAATACCGCCGCGGAATGCCTTACCGCGTCCTGCATGTCCTTCATTCTGCTATGATGGCACAGGATGGAAGACAAGAGGAGCCGCAGGCGATGACGATTCGCGGAGCGCTTCTCGACATCGGCGGCGTCTTCTATGTCGGAGACACGCCGATCGCCGGCGCGCTCGAAGCGCTGGAACGGCTGCGCGACACGGACCTCAAGCTGCGCTTTATCACCAACACCACCAGCAGCCCGAAACGACGGGTGCTGGGGAAGCTCGCCCGGATGGGCTTCGCGGTCGAAGCGGCGGAGCTGTTCACCCCGGCCGACGCGGCGCGGGACTGGCTGGCGGCGCGCCGCCTCGTGCCCTGGCTCCTGGTGGCCGAACCGCTTCTCGAAGACTTCCCCGAAACCGGCGCGCCGCCGAATGCCGTGGTGGTCGGCGATGCCGGCCCCGGCTTTACCTACGAGCGCCTCAACGAGGCCTTCCGCCTGATCATGGACGGCGCGCCGCTGATCGCGCTCGCGAGGAACCGCTACTTCAGGCAGCCGGACGGCCTGACCCTCGATGCCGGCGCCTTCGTCGCGGCGCTGGAATACGCGGCCGAGGTCGAGGCGACGGTGCTCGGCAAGCCCACGCGCGGGTTCTTCGACGCGGCGCTGGCCACCATGGATTGCGCGCCGGCCGAGGCGGTGATGGTCGGCGACGACTGGGAATCGGATGTCAACGGCGCGATGGACGCGGGCCTCGGCGGTATCCTCGTGAGGACGGGCAAATACCGCGACGGCGATGACGAGAAGCTCCTGCCGGGTGCGCAGGTCGCCGCCGATATCGCCGAAGCGGCGGAGATGATCCTGGAGGCGCCGGACGGATAAGCCGTTACTCCGCCTCCTCCACCACCAGCAGCACTTCGCCTTCGCGGACCTGGTCGCCGGCCTTGAAGCGGACCTCGCTGACCTTGCCGGCGGCCGGGGCCGGGATCGTGTGCTCCATCTTCATCGCCTCGACGACGATCAGCGGCTGCCCGGCCGCGATCGTCTGGCCTTTCTTGACGTGCACTGCCGCGATGCGGCCCGGCATCGGCGCGGTCAGCCCGCCGGAGGCGCCCTCATGCGCCTCGGCCGCCGCCAGCGGGTCGTGAATGCCGAGCCGCCAGTGGCCACCCTCGTGGAAGACGTGCAGCGCATCGCCGTCGCGGATGACCTTGGCCGCAAGGCGCTGCCCGTCAAGCTCGACGCGAACGGTGCCGCCGAACAGGTCCATATCGTCCGGGAAGCTCGAATCGATCACCAGCGGGGCCGCCACCCGCATCGCGCCGCCCGGCAGGTCGAGCCGCCAGCCCTCGCCATCGGCGCTGCAAGCGACATCGATCTCCTTCCCGTCGTCGAGGAGGCGCAGCACGGTGTGGCCGACGCCGTGCAGCCGCCAGCCATCGTCGCGCCGCCAGGGTGACCAGCGATCGTCGGAATCGCCGGCGCCGGCGTGCCGGCTGCGCCGCCGCGCGGCCAGCAGCAGCCCCAGGCAGGCCAGCGCCAGGACGCGCGGCGGCGCCGGTTCGCGCGCCGGCACGAGGTCGGCGAGATGGCGCTCGATGAACCCCGTATCGACCGCGCCGGCCTGGAAATCGCGATGGCCGAGGACGGCGCCGAGGAAGGCGGCGTTCGTGTGCACGCCGACCGCCTTGACGTCGGCCAGGGCGTCGCGCAGGCCCTGGACGGCCTCCTCGCGGGTCTCTCCCCATCGGATCAGCTTTGCGATCATCGGGTCGTAGTCGGGCGGCACGAAACCCTGCCCGGCGTCGAAGGCGCTGTCGATCCGCAGATTTGCCGCAAAGGATGGCATGGCGAAATAGCGCACCCGGCCCGGCGACGGCAGGAAGCCGTTGTCCGGGTCCTCCGCGTAGAGCCGGGCCTCCACCGCGTGGCCGGCGATGGCGATGTCATTCTGGACCATCGGCAGCGCCTCGCCCGCCGCGACGCGCAGCTGCCATTCGACGAGATTGGTGCCGGTGATCATCTCGGTCACCGGGTGCTCGACCTGCAGCCGCGTGTTCATCTCCATGAAGTAGAAATCGCCGGCCCCGCCCTTCGGTCCGCTCTCGACGATGAACTCGACCGTCCCGGCGCCCACGTAATCCACCGCCCGCGCCGCCGCCACCGCGGCCTCGCAGATGCGGGCGCGCCAGGCCTCGTCGACGCCGGGCGCCGGCGCCTCCTCGATCACCTTCTGGTGCCGGCGCTGCACCGAGCAGTCGCGCTCGAACAGGTGGACGACATTGCCATGGCTATCGCCGAACACCTGCACCTCGATATGACGCGGGCGCTCGATCAGCTTTTCGACCAGCATGCGGTCATTGCCGAAGGCGGCTTTTGCCTCTCGTTTCGCGCCGGCCAGCGCGTCGGCGAGGTCGTTTTTCGCGCGCACGACGCGCATGCCCTTGCCGCCGCCGCCCGCCGCCGGCTTGAGCAGCACCGGAAAGCCGATGCGCTCGGCCGCCTTCTGCAGCGTCGACTTGTCCTGCGCCTTGCCGTGATAGCCGGGCACAACCGGCACGCCCGCCTTCTCCATGATCGCCTTGGCGGCGGCCTTGTCGCCCATCGCGCGGATCGCCGCCGCCGGCGGGCCGATGAAGACGAGGCCCGCCGCAGCACAGCCCTCCGCGAAGTCCGCATTCTCGGCGAGGAACCCGTAGCCCGGATGGACCGCCTCGGCTCCGGACTCTTTCGCGACCGAAACGATCGCCTCAATCTTGAGGTAGCTGTCGGCGGCGGGCGCGGGGCCGATCGGGTGCGCCTCATCGGCTTCGCTGACGAATTGCGCGTCGCGGTCGGCGGCGGAATAGACGGCGACGCTGCGGATGCCCATCCACTTCGCGGTGCGGATAATGCGCCGTGCGATCTCCCCGCGATTGGCGATCAGGATCTTGCGGAACATCTAATCGGCCGACCAGTCCGGCTTGCGCTTCTCGAAGAAGGCGGCCATGCCCTTGCGTGCCTCGTCGCTGGCGCGGCGCCGGGCGATGCGCTCGGCGCTCGTCTGCCTCGCGGACTCGCCGGTGCGGTCGAGATCCCAGAGATCGCGGAACAGCATCTTGATCTCCGCCTGCGCGCCCGGCGCGCCGGCCAGCAGCACCTCGACGAGCTTGGCCACCGTGGCGTCGAGCGCCTTCGTTTTGACGACCTCGTGCACGAGGCCAAGGCGCAGCGCCTCCGCCGCGGCGAAGCGCTCGCCGGTCAGCGCGTAGCGGCGGGCCTGGCGCGGCCCGATGGCACGCAAGACGTAGGGCGAGATCACCGACGGGATCAGGCCGAGCCGCACCTCGGTGATGCCGAACATGGCATCATCGGACGCCACGGCGATGTCGCAGGCGCCGATCAGCCCGACCGCGCCGCCATAGGCAGCGCCGTTGACCCGGGCCAAGGTCGGCTGCGGCATGGTGTCCAGCGCGTGCAGCATCGCCGCCAGCCGACCGGCGTCGGCCAGGTTGGACTCCACAGAGTAATTGGCGATCTCCTGCATCCAGTTGAGGTCGGCGCCGGCGGAGAAGCTCTTGCCGGCGCCGGTCAGCACGACGACGCGCACGAACGGATTGCGCGCAAGGTGGCCGAACGCCTCGGCGAGGTCGGCGACCAGGGCCTCGTTGAAGGCGTTGTGCTTGTCGGGCCGGTTCAGGGTCACCGTGGCAACGCCCCGCTCGTCGGTCTCGACCGTCAGCATCTCCTGGACCATGCGATCCCTCCCTTCACATCCGGAACACGCCGAAGCGCGTCGGCTCGATCGGCGCATTCAGGGCCGCCGAGATCGCCAGGGACAGCACCATGCGGGTATCGGCCGGATCGATAATCCCGTCGTCCCACAGCCGCGCCGTCGCGTAGTAGGGGTGGCCCTCGCGCTCATACTGCTCCAGGATCGGCGCCTTGAACTCGGCCTCGTCCTTCGCGCTCCATGATTTGCCGGCGGCCTCGATGTTGTCGCGGCGCACCTGGGCGAGCACGCTCGCCGCCTGCTCGCCGCCCATCACCGAGATGCGCGCGTTCGGCCACATGAACAGGAAGCGCGGGCCGAAGGCGCGGCCGCACATGCCGTAATTGCCGGCCCCGAAGGATCCGCCGATGATCACGGTGAATTTCGGCACCTTGGCGCAGGCGACGGCGGTGACCATCTTGGCTCCGTCCTTGGCGATGCCGCCGGCCTCGTACTTGCTGCCGACCATGAAGCCGGCGATGTTCTGCAGGAAGACCAGCGGGACGCCGCGCTGGGCGCACAGCTCGATGAAATGCGTGCCCTTGAGCGCCGATTCCGAGAACAGGATGCCGTTGTTGGCGAGGATCCCGACCGGATAGCCATGGATGCGCGCGAATCCGGCGACCAGCGTCTCGCCGTAGAGCCGCTTGAACTCGTCGAACTCGCTGCCGTCGACGATGCGGGCGATCACCTCGCGCACGTCGTAGGGCTTGCGCAGGTCCTGCGGTACGATCCCGTACAGCTCGGCCGCGTCGTACAGCGGCTCGCGCGGCTCCGCGAGGTCCAGCGTCACCTGCTTGCGGCGGTTGAGATGGCCGACGATGCGCCGGGCGATCGCCAGCGCATGGGCGTCGCTGTCGGCCATATGGTCGGTGACGCCGGAGGTACGTGCATGCACGTCGGCGCCGCCGAGCGCCTCGGCGCTCACCACCTCGCCGGTCGCCGCCTTGACCAGCGGCGGGCCGCCGAGAAAGATCGTGCCCTGGTTCTTGACGATGATCGACTCGTCCGACATTGCCGGCACGTAGGCCCCGCCCGCGGTGCACGAGCCCATGACCACGGCGACCTGCGGGATGCCGGCGGCCGACAGCGTCGCCTGGTTGTAAAAGATGCGGCCGAAATGGTCGCGGTCCGGGAACACCTCCTCCTGGTTCGGCAGGTTGGCGCCGCCGGAATCGACGAGGTAGACGCAGGGCAGGTTGTTCTCGCGGGCGATCTCCTGCGCCCGCAGGTGTTTCTTGACGGTCACCGGGTAGTAGGTGCCGCCCTTGACCGTGGCATCGTTGCAGACGACGACGCATTCGCAGCCGGCGATGCGACCGACGCCGGTGATGATGCCGGCGGCCGCGATGTCGGCGTCGTACATGCCGTACGCCGCCAGCTGCGAGAGTTCGAGAAAGGGCGAGCCGGGATCGAGCAGGGCGCGCACCCGCTCGCGTGGCAGCATCTTGCCGCGGTCCGTGTGGCGCTTGCGGGCCGCCTCGCCGCCGCCACCCCGGACCTGCTCGACCCTGGCGCGGAGATCATCGACCAGCGCCCGCATGGCCTCATCGTTGGCCACGAACCCCTCGGCCCGGGGATCGATCGATGATTTCAGCACCGTCATCGGCGCGATCCTACCAGCCGCCGGTTTCCAGCCAAGCGTCGATCTCCGCGAGCTTGTCGTGGCCCCAGAACGGCTCGCCGTCGATCACGATGTAGGGCGAGCCGAACACGCCGCGCGCGATCGCGGCGTCAACCTCCGCCTTCAGCCGCGCCTTGACGGCCGGGTCGTTGAGCGCCGCGCGCAGGGATTCGGCATCGACGCCGAGCCCGGCGGCGACCGCAATCACCGCCTCGGCGCCTGAGACGTCCTCGCCCGCGCCGAACGCCTTGTCGTACAGCGCGATCGCCAGCCGCCGCGCCTTGGCGGGATCGCTGTCGGACAGCCAGTAGAAGGCCCGCGCCGCCGCCACCGACAGGAACGGGAACGGCTTCGGCAGCTGGAACGGAATGCCAAGCCGGCGCGCGGTGCGCGGCAGCTCGCGCCGCGCGTAGTCGCCCTTCAGCGGGATGTCGAGCAGCGGCTTGGAGCCGGTGGTCGGGAACACGGCGCCGATCAGGTGCGGCCGCCAGGTGACGCCGCGCCCGTGCCGCGCCGCAACCTCGTCGATCTGTTTGGCGGCGAGGTACCCGTAGGGGCTGGAGAAATCGAAATAGAAGTCGATCGGCTCGGGCATCGGGTCCTCGCTGCGCGATATCGGGGTTACTCGCCGCCCCTGATGGTCACGATGGCGATCTCGGGCCGCAGGTTGACCCGCAGGGGAATGCTGTTGGAGCCGATGCCCGAAGATACGAACAGGGTCTTGCCCGCCGTCCTTATGAGGCCGCGGGCCAGGCGCTTGTCGGTATCCGCGGGCACCAGCTTGACGTGGTCGGCATAGGGGATATTGAACAGGCCGCCATGGGTGTGCCCGGCGAAGGAGGCCGTTACAGTGGGTGGAATCCGGTCGATATGGATGGGATTGTGCATCATCACGAACACCGCTTCGCCGCGGCGCACGGCACCTGCCGCCTTGCCGTAATCGGGCCGGACCCCGGAGCTCGGATCGCTCAGCCCGACGATCCAGAAGCGCCGGGCCTTGCCCGTCCGGACCGCCGCCGCCTGATTGTTGAGCACCCGGATGCCGGCCCGCTGCAGGGCGTCCTGCACCGAGGTGTCGCCGGTCCGCCAGTCGTGCTCGCCAAGAACTGCGAACACGCCGTGCCGGGCCGACAGGCGGCCCAGGATCGGCGCGAAGGTGGTCGGCGGCACCGCTTCGTAAAACCCGTCAGCCATGAAGTCGCCGAGCAGCAGCACGACGTCGGGCTCCTGCGCGTTCACCGTCTCGACGATGAATTCCAGATGCTGGGTGTCGATATGGGGCGAGCCGACATGCAGGTCCGACAGCACGGCAATCCGCAGGGGGTTCCAATAGGTTTCCCAGTTCGTCGTGCGGATTTCCGTTGCCGTTACGCGCAACAGCCCGGGTTCGATCCCGACGCCCCAGGACAGGAACACGATGGCCATCACAGCCACCGCGAATATCAGCTTGAACAGGAGGCCGAACGTCGCGGCCACCAGCTCGACGAACACCTGCATACCCGATCCTTCCAGTCTTATCTTTGTATCTTGGGGCCGCCGGCTCAGCCGGTGGCAAGCGTAATCAGTGCGAATTCCGGCGGCATGTTGATGCGCATCGGCACGGCGCTGGTGCCGAGGCCGGACGTTACGTACATGTGCTTGCCGCCCTCCTCGACGAGACCGTACATCATGCGCCGCGAAATCCCGCCGAAGCGGTACGGCGTGCCGACCCAGGGCAGCGAGATCTGGCCGCCATGGGTATGGCCGGCGAAGGTGACCACCGTCCGCTCGGGAATGTCGAAGAACGTCACAGGATCGTGCGCCAGCGCGATCACCGGTTCGTCCTCCGGCACCGGGCCGAACGTGGTCTCGACGCAGGGCGAGCGGGTCGACTCGTCGGCGAGGCCCGCCACCCAGATGCGCCCTTCCGGCAGCTCCACCGGCACCGCCTCGTTCTCGAGCACCGTGATGCCCGCGACTTCCAGCTCGCGCCAGATCGCCTCGCCGTCGTGCCACCAGTCGTGATTGCCCAGCACCGAATAGACACCGAACGGCGCGTCGAGTTTCGACAGGCTGCGCGCGATCGCCTGCGGCTCGACGAAGCGGCCGAACAGCACGCCTTCGATCACGTAGTCGCCGAGCAGAACGACCATGTCAGGCCGCATTGCGTTGACGCGCGCCACGACCCGATCGAGATGCTTGATCTTGAACCATGGCGCACCGACCTGGAAATCGCCGAGCACCGCCACGCGTAGCTCACGGCAATGTCCCGGCCAACGCTTCGATTCGAGGCGCAGCTCGCGCTGCCGGACGAGCCGCGGCTCGACCAGGAATCCCCAGGCTCCCGCGGTTGTCGCGCCAACGCCCCCAAGGGCCATCAAGGCCTTTAGAATCACTGGATCACCTAACACCGATAAATCTCCAAACGAATAGCGGAACCCGGGCCGCCTACCACGGCAGTCGTTGTCCGTCGTAGTTGAAGAACCGGCCGCTGTCGGCCGCCGTGGCCCGGTCCATGACCGCGCGCATGCCGGCGACGCTGGCCGCCGCATCGATCGGGGCGGATGTGCCCCCCATGTCCGTCTTGACCCATCCGGGATGGAACAGAAGACAGATAATGGCGCGCCCCGAAAGATCAACCGCAAGACTTGCGACCGCCATATTCAGGGCGGCCTTCGATGTACGATATATATATCCACCGCCGCTCGTGTTTTCACCAATACTACCCATCGTGCTTGAAATAAAAACCATCTTTTTCTTGTCGGACCGTTCGACCAGGTCCGCGAACGCCTCGGCCATGCGCACCGGCCCGAACAGGTTGGCACGCAAGACATCTTCCCAGGCGTCGTAGTCGATCGCCCCCAGCGCCGTGCCGCGGGGCCCGTAGACGCCCGCATTGTTGACCAGAATGTCGATGGCCTCACCGTCGAGCTCGCGGCGCAGTGCGGCGACTGCCGCCGGATCGGTGACGTCCAGCGGATAGGCCGCGCCGTCCAGCTCGTATTTCGCGGGATCCCGGCAGGTGGCAATGACGCGCCAGCCGTCGGCAAGGTACTGGCGGGCGAACTCGCGCCCGATTCCGCGGCTGGCGCCGGTGATGAGGACCGTCGGCATGCTGCGTCGTCTCCGCCCCTCAGTCCCCCGCGATGAAAACGGTCATCCGCCACCGGCCGCCGATCTTCTCGAACCTGGCGCGATAGTCGACAGCCATGCGCGCATCCCAGTGCGACAGGAACCCCCGGCCGCCGCCCGGCAGGTGCACCGGATACCAGTCCTCGCCCGAATACGCGTCGGCGTCCATCTGCAGCACGTCATAGGAGAAGCGGGCGACAATTGCCGCGCCGGCATCCGGCTCGGCCCGCGCCGCCACGTCGTTTCCGGTGACGAACACCGTTTCGAACGGATCGCACTCCGGGCAGCCGGGAATGTCCAGACAGGCCAGATAGGGCGAGCAGAACGCCCCATCCTCGAGGAACACGCCGCCCAGCTCCAGCACCCGCTGCAGTTCCAGCCAATACGCCTCTCCCTGCCAGCCCTCGAAGCCTTCGAGGTTCCGCCGCAAGGACTCGCGGCCCGCGTTGCCGCCGAACGACAGCATGACGTCGATTGCGGCGAGGTTGACCACGGTCGCCGAGTCCCGCGCGCGCACCGCCTGCAGCAGTTCGTCCCGGTACGCGACGAACGACGGATCCTGCGCCGCCTGGTCGACCGGCGCCATCTTCAGGCCCGCGGCGACGCCGGCTTCCGGATGCAGGGCGACGGTCACCGCGGCGGCCATCGCGGCCAGCACCAAACCTTTGGCTATGTCTGTCGTCAATCGCAAATGTGCGGGTTCCTCACCGTGGATTTCGCCGATTATGTTGGCCAATGCGAACCAACTGCTTAACCCGGGCGCCACTATCGCATCAAATAAACGTAAAATGCGCCTCCACCGGGATGCAAGCCTCGCCGTTGATCGGCACCATGTCCTGCGGGCAGGCGGAGAACGCGATGACGGCGTCGATTTCGGCGCGCAGCACCACGTAATCGCCCGGCCTCGCGACCGGCGGCAGGTAGTCGACCGTCCCGTCCGCGCCGACCGGGATGTTCATCCACAGGTTCAAGGGCGACGGGGTCTCCGGCGCCGCGAAGCCGATCCGGCCGAGCGCCGCGTGCAGGTTGTCGGTGCAGTTCGCATGCCCCTCGGGGCACCCGAGGAGGCGATAGCGATGCGCATCGCAGGCCGCAAGCAACGTATCATGGATACCCGGGGAGGTGTCCTCGATCAGGGTGACGATCGGGCGGCGCCGGTTGGTGACGAGCGCGTCGCCCGGCTTCGGGAAGATGCCGCCGATCGCGACGCGAAGGTGCTCCATCGACAGGAACTCCGCCGGCTCGTCGCGGTTGAAGGCCCAGGTGTCGACGACCTGGGTGCCATGCGTGTTGATGACCTTGATAGAGCGGCCGCGGTCGAGATGCACCGCCGTGCCGCCGCGGGCCGGGATTTCGATGAGCGCACCCATTGCGGCGCTCCCTAGTGCACCCGTTCCAGCGCGACCGCGGTGGCCTCGCCGCCGCCGCTGCACAGCGCGGCGACGCCCTTGTCGACGTCGTATTTGTGCATCGCCGCCATCAGCGTCGCCACGATGCGCGCGCCGGACGCGCCGACCGGATGGCCGAGCGCGCAGGCGCCGCCATGGACGTTCATCTTGTCGTGCGGGATGTCGAGGTCGCGCATCGCCGCCATGGTGACGACGGCGAAGGCCTCGTTGACCTCGAAGAGGCCGACCCCGTCCTTGTCCCAGCCGACCCGCGCCAACACCTTGCGCACGGCGTCGATCGGCGCGGTGGTGAACCAGGCCGGCGCCTGGGCGTGGGTCGCATGGCCGCGCAGGATGGCGAGCGGCGCGATACCGCGCCTCTCCGCCTCGGACAGGCGCATCATCACCAGCGCCGCGGCGCCGTCGGAGATCGAGCTCGAATTGGCCGGGGTCACGGTGCCGCCCTCGCGGAAGGCGGGCTTGAGCGTCGGGATCTTGTCGAGATTCGCCGTGCGCGGCTGCTCGTCGGTCGCCACCGTCGCCTCGCCGTTGCGGGTCTTCACCGTCACCGGCGTGATCTCGGAAGCAAACGAGCCGTCCTCGGTCGCCGCCTGCGCCCGCTTGAGCGAGGTGATGGCGAACTCGTCCTGGGCCTCGCGGGTGAACTGGTAGTGCTCCGCCGTGTCCTCGGCGAAGGCGCCCATCAGCTTGCCCTTGTCGTACGCATCCTCGAGCCCGTCGATGAACATGTGGTCGTAGATCCGCCCGTTGCCGAGGCGGTAGCCGCCGCGCGCCTTGTCGAGAAGGTAGGGCGCGTTCGACATGCTCTCGAGCCCGCCGGCGACGACGATGTCGGCCGAGCCGGCGGCGATCAGGTCGTGCCCGAACATCGCCGCCTTCATGCCGGAGCCGCACATCTTGTTGATCGTCGTGCAGCCGACCGCCTGCGGGATGCCGGCGCCGAACGAGGCCTGGCGCGCCGGGGCCTGGCCCATGCCGGCCGGCAGCACGCAGCCCATGACGACCTCGCTCACCTCCTCGCCGTTCACCTGCGCGCGCTCCAGCGCGGCGGCAATGGCGGCGCTGCCGAGCTGGGGCGCGGTTAGGGGCGCGAGCTCGCCCTGGAAGCCGCCCATCGGCGTGCGGGCGGCGGACGCGATGA